>NZ_JBIADZ010000003.1:161405-590201 GCF_042868035.1 Streptomyces sp. NPDC007875
CGGGGGCTAACCCCACCTCCCGGGGCCCCCCGCGCCCCCCCCCCGCGCCCCCCCCGCCCCCGCACCCAACCCGCGGGGGGCCCCCCGCCCCCCGCCCCGGGGGGCCCCCCCCCGCCGTCGTATCGGCCGGATCAGCGGATCGACATCAGCCGCCGAACTCCTGCAGACCCTTCAGCGCCTGGTCCAGCAGCGCCTGCCGGCCCTCGAGCTCCTTGGAGAGCTTGTCGGCCTTCGCGTTGTTCCCCGCCGCGCGGGCCGCGTCGATCTGGGCACGCAGCTTGTCGACGGCGTCCTGCAGCTGCCCGGTGAGCCCCTGGGCGCGCGCCCGCGCCTCGGGGTTGGTCCGCCGCCACTCCGCCTCCTCGGCTTCCTGGATGGCGCGCTCCACCGCGTGGATCCGGCCCTCGATCCGGGCCCGGGCGTCCCTCGGCACATGGCCGATGGCCTCCCACCGCTCGTTGACCGACCGGAAGGCCGCGCGGGCCGCCTTCAGGTCCGAGATCGGCAGCAGCTTCTCGGCCTCGACGACGAGCTCCTCCTTACGGGTGAGATTCTCCCGCTGCTCGGCGTCGCGCTCCGCGAAGACCTCGCTGCGCCCCTGGAAGAAGATGTCCTGCGCACCGCGGAAGCGGTTCCACAGGTCCTCCTCGGCCTCGCGCTGCGCACGGCCCGCGGCCTTCCAGTCCGCCATCAGCTCCCGGTACCGGGCGGCGGTCGGACCCCAGTCGGTGGAGCCGGAGAGCGACTCGGCCTCGGCGACCAGCTTCTCCTTGGTCTGACGGGCCTCCTCGCGCTGTGCGTCCAGGGCCGCGAAATGCGCCTTGCGGCGCTTGGAGAACGCCGAGCGGGCGTGCGAGAAGCGGTGCCACAGCTCGTCGTCCGTCTTGCGGTCCAGGCGCGGCAGGCCCTTCCAGGTGTCCACCAGGGCGCGCAGCCGCTCCCCGGCCGCCCGCCACTGCTCGCTGGCCGCCAGCTGCTCGGCCTCGGCGACCAGGTCCTCCTTGGCCCTGCGGGCCTCGTCGGCCTGGACCGCCTTGGCCGCCTTGCGCTGCTCGCGGCGGGCCTCGACGTCCCCGGCGAGCTTGTCGAGCCGCTTCCTCAGCGCGTCCAGATCGCCGACCACGTGATGCTCGTCGACCTGGTGCCGGATGTGGTCGATGGCCGCCGTCGCGTCCTTGGCCGACAGATCGGTGGTCTTGACCCGGCGCTCGAGGAGACCGATCTCGACGACCAGACCGTCGTACTTGCGCTCGAAGTAGGCGAGGGCCTCTTCCGGCGATCCCGCCTGCCACGATCCGACGACCTGCTCACCGTCGGCCGTCCGCACGTATACGGTCCCCGCCTCGTCGACGCGGCCCCAAGGCTCGCTGCTCACAGCGCCTCCTCCACATGATGCCGGGGCGGGCGCGCGGCCCGCCGGCATCGTCCACAGTTTCTTCCGGCCGGGATGCGCCCTGGCCGGTCTCACGGCAGGGTGGCGGCCTCCGGGGCAGGCACCCTACACAACGCCAACATAGGCGACCGGTGCCCCGGCTGTCCGTATCCTGCGCGACCGAAATTTCGCAGTACGCGCGTCGGCGACCTCAGGACTTGCCGACCGTCGCCTTGTTGATCACGACGCTGGCGTTGGGGGCGGTGTTCATCGTCTGGTCCGGGGCTCCCGCCCCGGCGTCGGCGATCTTCTTCAGGACCTTCATCCCCGCCTTGTCCACGGTGCCGAAGGGCGTGTAGTACGGCGGGAGCTCGCTCTCCTTGTAGACCAGGAAGAACTGGCTGCCGCCGGTGTTCTTGCCCTGCTTGGTCTGCGGGTTGTACTGGTTGGCCATGGCTACGGTCCCGGCCGGGTACTTGCCGCTCTTGATCGAGGGGTCCTTCAGGTTCTCGTCCGGCAGGGTGTACCCGGGGCCGCCCGCGCCGGTGCCCTGCGGGTCACCGCACTGCAGCACGTAGATCCCCGAGTTCACCAGCCGGTGGCACTTGGTGTGATCGAAGTAGCCCTTGCCCGCCAGGAAGCCGAAGGAGTTGACCGTGTGCGGAGCCTTGCCGGCGTCCATGGCCACGGAGATGTCCCCGCAGGTCGTCTCCAGCTTCATCGTGTAGGAGGCCGACTTGTCGACCGTGAGCGCCGGCTCCTTCTTCCACGACAGCTTCTTCGGCTTCTTGTCCGCGACCGCCTTCGCCTCCTTGGCACAGGGATCCGGCGCCTTGCTGGTGGGGGCGGCCGAGGGGGTGCCGGACGCGGCGGCGTCGTCCTTCGTCTTGTCCTTGTCGCTCCCGGACAGCGCGCCCGTGGCCGCGATGGCACCGCCACCGGCCAGGACCACGGCCAGTACGGCGGCGATCACGACATTGCGCTGGCGCGTCTTGTGCCGGGCGGATTCGCGCCGCTGCTGCTGGCGAAGGTACTTCTCCCGGGCGAGTTGCCGCCGCCGCTGCTCGTTACTGACCACCGGGTCGTCTCCTCAAGGCGTGTGCCGTCAGTGTCCTGCTGTTGTGCGTGAGGGCTCGGCCGTACCGTATACGGGTTCGCTGTGGTGGGGGCGCCGCCGGTAGGCTCTGAAGCCGCCGACAATCTTCCACCGGACGACTTCTAAGGACGATCGTGCTCATTGCCGGGTTCCCCGCCGGGGCCTGGGGGACCAATTGCTATCTGGTCGCCCCCGCCGCCGGTGAGGAGTGCGTGATCATCGACCCGGGCCATCAGGCGGCCCAAGGCGTCGAGGAGGCGGTCGCCAAGCACCGGCTCAAGCCCGTCGCCGTCGTCCTCACCCACGGCCATATCGACCATGTCGCCTCGGTCGTCCCGGTCTGCGGCGCGCATGACGTACCGGCCTGGATCCACCCGTCCGACCGCTTCATGATGAGCGACCCCGAGAAGGCATTCGGACGCTCCATCGGCATGCCGCTGATGGGTGAACTCACCGTGGGCGAGCCGGACGACGTCAAGGAGCTGGCCGACGGCGCCGAGCTGCAGCTGGCCGGTCTCGAGCTCACCGTCGCGCACGCCCCGGGCCATACCAAGGGGTCGGTGACCTTCCGGATGCCCGAGCAGGCGGACGTCCCGTCCGTCTTCTTCTCGGGCGATCTGCTCTTCGCCGGCTCCATCGGACGCACCGATCTGCCCGGCGGCGATCACGCCGAGATACTCGAGTCGCTGGCCCGTGTGGTCCTGCCGCTCGACGACTCGACCGTGGTGCTGTCCGGCCATGGCCCCCAGACCAGCATCGGCCGTGAGCGCGCCACCAACCCGTATCTGCGCGAGGTGGCCGCCGGCCTGGGAGACGGCGCGCAGCGCCCGGCTCCGCGACGAGGAATGTGACGAGAGACTTCCGTTGAGCACCTTCAAAGCCCCCCGGGGCACGTATGACCTGATCCCGCCGGCCTCCGCGGCGTACCTGGCGGTGCGCGAGGCGATCGCCGCACCGCTCAAGCGCTCCGGCTACGGCTACATCGAGACCCCCGGTTTCGAGAACGTGGAGCTCTTCGCGCGCGGCGTCGGCGAGTCCACCGACATCGTGACCAAGGAGATGTACACCCTCACCACCAAGGGCGGCGACGAGCTCGCGCTCCGCCCCGAGGGCACCGCCTCGGTGCTGCGCGCCGCACTGGAGGCCAATCTGCACAAGGCCGGATCCCTGCCGGTCAAGCTCTGGTACTCGGGCTCGTACTACCGCTACGAACGGCCGCAGAAGGGCCGCTACCGCCACTTCTCGCAGGTCGGCGCGGAGGCGATCGGAGCCGAGGACCCGGCCCTGGACGCCGAGCTGATCATCCTGGCCCACGACGCGTACCGCTCGCTGGGGCTGCGGAACTTCCGCATCCTGCTGAACTCGCTGGGCGACGCCACCTGCCGCCCCGTCTACCGGGCCGCCCTCCAGGACTTCCTGCGCGGCCTCGACCTGGACGAGGACACCCGGGCGCGCGTCGAGATCAACCCGCTGCGGGTGCTGGACGACAAGCGCGAGGCGGTGCGCGAGCAACTGACCGGCGCCCCGCTGCTGCGCGACTACCTGTGCGAGGAGTGCAAGGCGTACCACGCGGAGGTCCGCGAGCTGATCACCGCGCGGGGCGTGGTCTTCGAGGACGATGCGAAGCTGGTGCGCGGCCTGGACTACTACACCCGCACCACCTTCGAGTTCGTCCACGACGGGCTGGGCTCGCAGTCCGCGGTCGGCGGCGGCGGCCGCTACGACGGGCTGTCCGAGATGATCGGCGGCCCGGCGCTGCCCTCGGTGGGCTGGGCGCTCGGCGTGGACCGTACGGTGCTGGCGCTGGAGGCCGAGGGCATCGAGCTGAACCTGCCCGATGCGGTCAGCGTCTTCGCGGTGCCGCTGGGGGACGAGGCCAGGAAGGTCCTGTTCGGCGTGGTCGGCGAGCTCCGCACGGCGGGTGTCGCCACGGACTTCGCCTACGGCGGCAAGGGCCTCAAAGCCGCGATGAAGGCGGCCAACCGCAGCGGTGCGCGCTACGCGATCGTGGCGGGCGAGCGCGACCTCGCCGAGGACGTGGTCCAGCTGAAGGACATGGAGTCCGGCGAGCAGGCGCCGGTGCCCCTGGCCGAGGTCGTCGAGGCGCTCCGCTCGCGCCTCGCCTGAACGACGCTCGAAGGGGGCCCGGCGAATCCCCGGGCCCCCTTTCGCTGCCCCTACAGCAGGCCCAGCCGCATCGCGCTGGTGACCGCCGCGGTGCGGTCGTCCACGCCCAACTTGCCGAAGACCCGCAGCAAATGGGTCTTCACCGTCGATTCGCCGATGAACAGACGTCGTCCGATCTCCGCGTTGGTGCACCCCTGCGCGACCAGCCGCAGCACGGCCGTCTCCCGTTCGGAGAGACGGGGGCGCTCGGGCCGGTCGCGCAGCTGGTCCATGAGCCGGGCAGCGACGGACGGGGCCAGGACCGTCTCGCCGCGAGCGGCGGAGCGTACGGCCTCGGCCAGTTCGGCACGGGCCATGTCCTTGAGCAGATAGCCTGCCGCGCCCGCCTCCACCGCGCGCAGGATGTCCCCGTCCGTCTCGTACGTGGTCAGCACGATCACGCGGGACGGCAGCCCGGCGGCGGTCATCCGGGCGATCGACTCCACGCCGCCCCCGTCCGGCATCCGCAGGTCCATCAGCACCACATCGGGCCGCAGCGAGGCGCACAGTGCCTCCGCCCGCGGCCCGCTGTCCGCCTCGCCGACGACCGTCAGATCGGGTTCGGCGCCGAGCATGCCGCGCAGCCCCTCTCGCACCACCGGGTGGTCGTCCGCGATCAGGATCCGGATCACCGTGTGCTCCTCGTTCATACCGTCGGCGTTCATGGCGCCGGCCGGGTGGGATGGGGGGACGGGGCGGTCGGCCGGACGGGCAGTTCGAGCGCGACCGTCGTGCCCTCACCCGGGGCGGCGGCCACCTCCGCCGTGCCGCCCACCTCGCCCGCCCGTGCGCGCAGCCCGGCCAGGCCGTAGCCCTCGCGCGGGGCGCCCGGATCGAAGCCGCGGCCGGTGTCCCGGACCCGCAGCCGCAGCGCGTCCCCGCCGTAGCCGAGCGCGATGGTGACGGCGGCGCCCGGCCCCGCGTGCCGCCGGGCGTTGGACAGCGCCTCCTGGCAGCCGCGCAGCGCCACCACCTCCACGGCGGCGGGCAGCGGCCGGACCGCCCCCGAGACCTCGACGCGGGCGGGGGAGCCGGTCTGCTCCCCGTGCCGCGCGGCCAGCCGCCGCAGCGCGTCGGGGAGTGAACTGCCGTCCAGGTCGGCCGGGCCCACCCCGGCGACCAGGGCGCGGGCCTCCGCGAGGTTCTCCCGGGCCGTAGCGGCCATGAGGCCCAAGTGGCGGCGGGCCAGCGGCATGTCGTGGTCCAGCTCCGACTCCACGGCCTGAACGAGCATCAGCAGGCTGGTGAAGCCCTGGGCGAGGGTGTCGTGGATCTCCCGGGTCAGCCGCTCCCGCTCCGCGAGGGCGCCGTGCGCGGCCGACAGCCGGGCCACCTCCTCGCGGCTGGCATCCAGTTCGGCGATCAGCCGGGCGCGCTCGGTGCTCTGCTGGAGGACCATGATGATCCAGCTGCCGATGATCAGCGAGAAGGCCCATGAGACCGCCGCGAAGAGGGAGTTGAAGAACAGATCCCCGGAACCCGGTCGCTCCACGAGCGCCCAGACCACCACCGGGACGACGTTGATCACGGTGACGGCGATCAATGCCCTGCGCATCCGCAGCAGCATGAAGCACTGGGGCGTCAGCGCGAAGATGGCGATCCGGGTCTCCCCGACCAGCGCCGCGGGCACCACGAACAGCAGGAACACCCCCACCAGATAGACCAGCGCGCGGGACTGGTCCTCGCCCTCCGTCAGCAGCACCGGCCGGCCCACCAGCACGTACCACGGCGCGGTCGCGGCGAAGAAGGCCGCCGCGACCGCGCGCGGTCCGGTCCCGGGGTCCGATCCGCTCAGGACGAACAGGAACGTGGCCGCGAACACGATCGCGAAATAGACGTCCCAGCGGCGGTAGGTGTGGTTGTACACGTCCGGATCGCGAGGGCCGGCCGGTCCGCTCAGCCGTCCCGGTGGCTCTTCCAACGGAAGGTCAGCAGACACAGCACCAATCCTCCGACGCACCACGCGCCCAGCACCAGGGCGATCCGCCCGTACTCCCAGGAGCCCGCCTGCTCCAGCACGGCCGCCGACTCCGGCAGGAACACCCCGCGGAAACCCTGGCACATCCACTTCAGCGGGAAGAAGGCGGCCACATTCAGCATCCAGCCGGGCAGCGTGTCGATCGAGATGAAGACGCCGGAGACGAACTGCAGCACCAGGAACGGCAGGACCACCACCGAAGTGGCGCTCTTACCGGAGCGCGGCACACTGCTGATCGCGATGCCCAGCAGCGCACAACCGGTCAGCCCGAGGGCGAAGACCCAGGCGAAGGTGAACCACGTGGCCGCGCCCGTGGGCAGATCGAGGTCGAAGAGCGCGGCGCCGACGGCCAGCAGCAGCACCGTCTCGGCGATCCCGGAGACCAGGACCAGCCACAGCTTGCCGAGGAAGTACGCGGCCGGGGGCATCGGCGTACCGCGCAGCCGCCGCAGCACCTTCTCGTCCCGTTCGAGCGCGATGGAGACGCCCAGCGACTGGAAGCTGGTCGACATCACCCCCGACGCGATCATCGCCGCGGCATACAGCTGAGAGGCGGTCACGCCCGCGCCCCGCACATCGTTCCGGAAGATCGAGGCGAACAGGGCCAGGAAGACGACGGGGAAGGCGAAGGTGAAAACCACCTGTTCGCGCTGGCGGAAGAACTGCCTGAGCTCGAGGCCGCCCCGGTGCAGCCCGAGGGTCCAGGCGCCGGGCAGCCGCGCGGGGGCGGCCGCGGCGGTGTGCCGGGCACCGGAGGAGGTGGTGCGCGTGGTGGTCATCGCGTGCCCTCCCCGGGCTGCTCGTCGAGTTGTCCGGTGAGCCGCAGATAGACGTCCTCCAGGGTCGGCCGGGAGATCCGCAGCCCCGGAACCTCCCCGTCGAAGCGGCGCATCAGCTCCGCGACGGTACGGGTCGGGGTCTCCGTCTCCTCCTGGTGCGCCCCGTCGCCGGGCTCGATCCAGTGGACCGTCGGCCGGCTTCCGTGCCGCTCGCGCAGCTCGGCCGGTGCGCCTTCGGCGACGACCTTGCCCTTGGCGATGACCGCGAGCCGGTCGGACAGCGCCTCCGCCTCGTCGAGATAGTGCGTGGTGAGCACGATCGTGGTGCCCTCGTCGGCCAGCCGCCGGATCAGCTCCCAGAACCGCCGCCGCGCCGCCGGATCGAAGCCCGTCGTCGGCTCGTCCAGCAGCAACAGCTCCGGATCGCCGATCACCCCGAGTGCCACGTCCAGCCGGCGCCGCTGGCCACCCGACAGCGCCTTGACCCGGCTGCCCGCCTTGGCCTCCAGTCCGACCAGGCCGATGACCTCGTCGGGGTCGCGCGGGCGCGGGTAGTAGCGGGCGAAATGCCGCACGGTCTCGCGCACCGTCAACTCGGCCGGGGCGGATTCATCCTGCCAAACGATGCCGATCCGGGAACGCCATTCCCGTCCCCCGGAGGCGGGGTCCCGGCCCAGCACCGTGACCTCCCCCGCGTCCCGGCTCCGATGGCCCTGGAGGATCTCCACCGCGGTGCTCTTGCCCGCCCCGTTGGGCCCCAGGACGCCGAGTACCTCGCCCTGCCGGATGCCCAGGTCAACGCCGTCCAGCGCGGTCACGGCGCCATAGCGCTTGCGCAGTCCGCGCACGCGTATCGCTTCGTCTGCCATATCCATGAGCGTGACGGTGCCCCGTCGGTCCCCGGGACGACCGGGAAGCCCGTCTTATGTCCTCCGAACGGGGGACAGGGCACCATGGCATGGCCTGGATGAGCGGGCCGTACGGCGGGGGCGGGTGCGGCACAATGGCCGTGCCCGGCGGGGCTGAACACGGTGGAGAGCGACGGACGGCGAGTATGGCGACGACAGTGGTGGACGACGTGGAGTCCGGCGAGGCGCGGGAGGGCGTGCGGACCGGGACGGGGGGCAGTCGCGCCTTCGCCCTTCTGCTCGTGATCACCGGTGCGCTGGGGCTCCTCGCCGCCTGGGTCATCACGATCGACAAGAACAAGATCCTCGAGTACAAGGCCGACGGTAAGGTCTTCACGCCCGGCTGCAGCCTCAACCCCGTCGTCTCCTGCGGCAACATCATGGAGAGCGACCAGGCGCAGGCGTTCGGCTTCCCGAACCCGATGCTCGGCCTGGTCGCCTACGGCATCGTGATCTGCGTGGGCATGTCCCTGCTGACCGGGGCGCGCTTCCCGCGCTGGTACTGGCTGACCTTCAACGCGGGCACGCTCTTCGGCGTCGGCTTCGTGACCTGGCTGCAGTACGAGTCGCTGTACGTCATCGGCTCGCTGTGCCTGTGGTGTTGCCTCGCCTGGGTCGCCACCATCGTGATGTTCTGCTACGTCACCGGCCACAACCTCAAGCACGGATACCTTCCCGCCCCCGACGGCCTGCGGCGCGGGCTCATGGAGTTCCACTGGGTGGTCCCGGTGATGTGGATCGGGGTCATCGGGATGCTGATCCTGACCCGCTGGTGGGATTTCTGGACGGGCGCTCAGGGCTGAAGCCCGCGCTTTCCGAACCCTGGGCCCGGCGGCTGAACCCCCGGGCCCGGCGGCGGGCCGGCGGCGTTGTCGGAGGGTTGGCATAGGCTTCCCGTCGTGGAGCCAGACCTGTTCACCGCCGCCGCAGAGGACCGCCAGGAGAAAGATCCGGCCAGCAGCCCGCTGGCCGTGCGGATGCGTCCGCGCACCCTCGACGAGGTCGTGGGCCAGCAGCATCTGCTGCGCCCCGGATCGCCGCTGCGCCGGCTCGTGGGCGAGGGCGGTGGAGGTCCGGCCGGGCCGTCGTCGGTGATCCTCTGGGGCCCGCCGGGCATCGGCAAGACGACGCTGGCGTATGTGGTCAGCCAGGCCACCCAGAAGCGTTTCGTCGAGCTGTCGGCCATCACCGCGGGGGTCAAGGAGGTCCGGGCCGTCATCGACGGCGCGCGCCGCTCCTCCGGGGCGTACGGGCGGGACACCGTCCTCTTCCTGGACGAGATCCACCGCTTCAGCAAGGCCCAGCAGGACTCGCTGCTGCCCGCCGTGGAGAACCGCTGGGTGACGCTGATCGCGGCCACCACCGAGAATCCGTACTTCTCCGTGATCTCCCCGCTGCTCTCCCGCTCGCTGCTGCTCACCCTGGAGCCGCTGACCGACGACGATCTGCGCGGGCTGCTGCGGCGCGCGCTCACCGACGAGCGCGGGCTCGGCGGAGCGGTCACCCTCCCCGAGGACGCCGAGGCGCATTTGCTGCGCATAGCGGGCGGCGACGCCCGGCGGGCGCTCACCGCGCTGGAGGCGGGCGCCGGGGCGGCCCTGGACAAGGGCGAGTCCGAGGTCACCCTCACCTCGCTGGAGGAGGCGGTCGACCGGGCCGCGGTGAAGTACGACCGCGCGGGCGACCAGCACTACGACGTGGCCAGCGCCCTCATCAAGTCCATCCGCGGCTCGGACGTGGACGCGGCCCTGCACTATCTGGCCCGGATGATCGAGGCGGGGGAGGACCCGCGGTTCATCGCCCGCCGGCTGATGATCTCGGCCAGCGAGGACATCGGCCTCGCCGATCCGACCGCCCTGCCCACCGCCGTGGCGGCGGCGCAGGCGGTCGCCCTGATCGGCTTCCCGGAGGCCGCGCTCACCCTGAGCCACGCCACGATCGCCCTGGCGCTCGCGCCCAAGTCCAACGCCGCGACCACGGCGATCGGCGCGGCGCTGGCGGATGTGCGGGCGGGCCTGGCCGGGCCGGTGCCGCCGCATCTGCGCGACGGCCACTACCAGGGCGCCAAGAAACTCGGCCACGCACAGGGCTATCTCTACCCGCACGATCTGCCGGGCGGCATCGCGGCGCAGCAGTACGCACCGGACACGATCCACGGCAAGCGGTACTACGAGCCCACGCGGTACGGCGCCGAGGCGCGGTACGCGGATGTGGTGGAGCGGGTGCGGGCGCGGCTGCGGGGCGACCCGCCGCCGTCCGCCGACGGTCCGGCCCCGGCCTCGTCGTAGCGAACCGCCCGGCGGCCGCCGCACCCGCTCACCCCGCCGATCACCTCACTTGCAGGCTCAGCTCGTCGCCGCGTCGAACAGGGCGTGCATCGCGTACCGCAGCTCGGACACGTTGCGCACCGGCTCGGGGAAGTCGAAGCGCGCGTCGAACGGCCGGTCCGCCTCGTCCGTGAAGCGCACCCGCAGGCCGAAGCGGTCCAGCGCCACCGGGGTGGCCGCGCCCCGGGTGCAGACCACGTCGGAGCGGTCGCCGAGCAGTGCGCACAGCCCGCGCACCTGCTCGCTGTGGGCGGCGTGCAGATGCTGGAGCAGATCGGCCTCGTGCCGCACGAGCGGATCGGGGTCGGCGGTCGTGAAGTCGTCCGGCTCGACGCCGTCCGCACCCCACAGGTCGTCCACGCACGCCTCGCCGACCTCCAGCCGCAGCAGCGTCCAGGCGGCTCTCCCGGCGGGCCCCACACCGGCGGCCGGCCCACCGGACCGCCGGGGCCGGGGAGCCTGGTCGAGGCCGAGCAGCTCGCCCACCGGATGCCGCTCGGCCAGCAGCGCCGCCGCGGCGCGCGTGCGCTCACCGCAGGGGACGGGGGAGAGCCAGCCGGCCACCCAGGCGCGGCCGCGGATCCGCTGGGGCATCGCGACGGGGGCGACGTCGGTGATCTCCATCACGCAGGTCAGCTCGTCGTCCTGGGCGTGTGCGGCGGCCCGGGCGGCGGGGGAGCCGCTGGGGACCAGCAGCAGCACATCTCCGTCCGGGGCGACCGTCCGGGCGGCCGGACAGTCGGCCCCCAGGTCATCCGGGGCCTCGATTCCGGGAATCGTCAACGAAGCCGTAGCCTTGGATTCAACGAGAGTACGTACGCGCTCTGCCGGCGACGGCCGCAGGGCGTCTTCCATGGGACGCGGCTGACCCTCCTCGGGGCTCTGACCAGTGCTGGGCAGGGGGATCCCAGGTCGAAACATGCGTCCTCCTCGGCTAAGGTAAGGCTCACCTAACTTACATGGAGGTTCGTTCCCCGTGAACCAGTCGCGTCCCAAGGTCAAGAAGTCGCGGGCGCTGGGCATTGCTCTGACCCCGAAGGCCGTCAAGTACTTCGAGGCCCGCCCGTACCCGCCGGGCGAGCACGGCCGTGGCCGCAAGCAGACCAGTGACTACAAGGTCCGGCTGCTGGAGAAGCAGCGCCTGCGCGCCCAGTACGACATCAGCGAGCGCCAGATGGCCCGTGCCTACGACCGCGCTCGGAAGGCCGGAGGCAAGACGGGCGAGGCACTGGTCATCGAGCTCGAGCGCCGTCTGGACGCGCTCGTCCTGCGGTCGGGCATCGCCCGCACCATCTACCAGTCCCGCCAGATGGTCACCCACGGCCACATCGAGGTCAACGGCCGTAAGGTCGACAAGCCGTCCTTCCGGGTCCGCCCGGACGACGTGGTGATGGTCCGCGAGCGCAGCCGCGACAAGCACCCCTTCCAGGTGGCGCGCGAGGGTGGTTACGCCCCCGACGGCGAGACCCCGCGCTACCTCCAGGTCAACCTGATGGCGCTCGCCTTCCGCCTCGACCGGGACCCCAACCGCAAGGAGATTCCGGTCATCTGCGACGAGCAGCTCGTCGTCGAGTACTACGCCCGCTGATACGGCGGAGCGGACAGTACCCAGCCAAGCCCGCGGGTTCCCCTCGACACCGGTCGACGGGGAACCCGCGGGCTTGTCCGGTGGCGGGTCCGGGAGCGCGCCCGGCGGCCGTTATCCGTTTCGGGTGCGCGTCCGTGGCGCGATAAGGTCGATACCTGCCGCCCGCGCCCGGATACCGCCCGAGAGCGGCGGGCGACGAACGACGAGCACGACCAACACGACCAACGACGACGAGCGGCGACAGGGAGCGGTGCGACGTGTCCGGTGGAGAGGTGGCCGGGATCCTCGTGGCCGTCTTCTGGGCGATCCTGGTGTCCTTCCTCGCCCTGGCGCTGGTGAGGCTGGCCCAGACGCTCAAGGCGGCCACCAGGCTGCTGGCGGAGGTCACCGATCAGGCGGTCCCGCTGCTCAGCGAGGCGTCCGCGACCGTGCGCGAGGCGAACACCCAGCTCGCCCGGGTGGACTCGATCGCCTCCGACGTCCAGGAGGTCACCTCCAACGCCTCCGCGCTCTCCTCGACCGTCTCCACCGCCTTCGGCGGTCCGCTGGTCAAGGTGGCCGCGTTCGGCTACGGCGTCCGGCGGGCGATCGGCCGCAAGGGGCGGGCGCAGGACGAGCCCGCGCCCGCGCGCACCGTCGTCATCGGCAAGACCCTGCCGTCCGCCCGCTGGGGCGGCCGCCGCAACCGTGGATCGAAGGGCTGACAGACCGGATGTTCCGCCGCACATTCTGGTTCACCACCGGCGTCGCCGCCGGAGTGTGGGCCACCACCAAGGTCAACCGCAAGCTCAACCAGCTCACCCCGGAGAGTCTGGCGGCGCAGGCCGCCGACCGCGCGGTGCTGGCAGGCCGGCGGATCAAGGTCTTCGCCCTCGACGTGCGGGACGGCATGGCCGACCGCGAGGCCGCGCTCAAGGACGCGCTCGGGCTCTCGGCGCCACCGCCGGACGACCGCAAGCAGCTCCCGGCCCAGCGCGGCCGGGCCCAGCTCACCCACACCACTCCCCACAAGCTCCACAAAGCCGGAAATGAGGACCACTGATGGAGTCGGCTGAAATCCGCCGCCGCTGGCTGCGCTTCTTCGAGGAGCGCGGGCACACCGTCGTGCCGTCGGCGTCGCTCATCGCGGACGACCCGACGCTGCTGCTGGTCCCCGCGGGCATGGTCCCCTTCAAGCCGTACTTCCTCGGCGAGGTCAAGCCGCCCTTCGACCGCGCCGTCAGCGTGCAGAAGTGCGTGCGCACCCCGGACATCGAAGAGGTCGGCAAGACCACCCGCCACGGCACCTTCTTCCAGATGTGCGGGAACTTCTCGTTCGGCGACTACTTCAAGGAAGGCGCCATCACGTACGCCTGGGAGCTGTTGACCAGCTCCCAGGAGGAGGGCGGCTACGGCCTCGACCCCGAGCGGCTGTGGATCACCGTCTATGAGCAGGACGACGAGGCCGAGCGCATCTGGCGCGAGGTGATCGGCGTCCCCGCCGAGCGCATCCAGCGCCTGGGCATGGGCCCGAACTACTGGTCCATGGGCGTCCCCGGCCCCTGCGGCCCCTGCTCCGAGATCAACTACGACCGTGGTCCGGAGTTCGGCGAGGAGGGCGGCCCGGCCGTCAACGACGAGCGCTACGTGGAGATCTGGAACCTGGTCTTCATGCAGTACGAGCGCGGTCCGGGCGAGGGCAAGGAGAACTTCCCGATCCTCGGCGAGCTGCCCAGCAAGAACATCGACACCGGCCTCGGCCTCGAACGCCTCGCGATGATCCTGCAGGGCGTGCAGAACATGTACGAGACCGACACCCTGCGCGTCGTCATGGACAAGGCCACCGAGCTGACCGGGGTCGCCTACGGCGCCGCCCATGACACCGACGTCGCGCTGCGCGTGGTCGCCGACCATATGCGCACCTCCGTCATGCTCATCGGCGACGGCGTCACCCCCGGCAACGAGGGCCGCGGCTATGTGCTGCGCCGCATCATGCGCCGCGCCATCCGCAACATGCGCATCCTCGGCGCCACCCAGCCGGTCGTCGGCGAGTTGGTCGACGTCGTCCTCAAGACGATGGGTCAGCAGTACCCGGAGCTGCTGACCGACCGCAAGCGCATCGAGACCGTAGCCCTCGCCGAGGAGTCGGCCTTCCTCAAGACGCTCAAGGCCGGCACCAACATCCTCGACACCGCCGTCACCGACACCAAGGCCGCCGGTGGCAGCGTGCTCGCCGGCGACAAGGCGTTCCTGCTCCATGACACCTGGGGCTTCCCGATCGACCTCACCCTCGAGATGGCCGCCGAACAGGGCCTCTCGGTGGACGAGGCGGGCTTCCGCCGGCTGATGAAGGAGCAGCGGGAGCGCGCCAAGGCCGATGCCAAGGCCAAGAAGACCGGCCACGCCGACCTGTCCGCCTACCGCGAGGTGGCCGACAGCTCCGGCCTGACCGAGTTCACCGGCTACAGCCACACCGAGGGCGAGTCCACCATCGTCGGTCTGCTGGTCGACGGGGTGTCCTCGCCCGCCGCCACCGAGGGCGACGAGGTCGAGGTCGTCCTGGACCGCACTCCGTTCTACGCCGAGGGCGGCGGCCAGCTCGCCGACACCGGCCGGATCAAGCTGGACACCGGCGCCGTGGTGGAGGTCCGGGACGTCCAGCAGCCGGTGCCCGGCGTCAGCGTGCACAAGGGTGTCGTCCAGGTCGGCGAGGTGACGGTCGGCGCCGGTGTCCATGCCCGGATCGACGTCACCCGCCGCCGCGCCATCGCCCGCGCCCACAGCGCCACCCACCTCACCCACCAGGCGCTGCGCGACGCCCTGGGCCCGACCGCCGCCCAGGCCGGTTCGGAGAACTCGCCCGGCCGCTTCCGCTTCGACTTCGGCTCGCCGGCCGCCGTGCCCGGCGGGGTCCTCATGGACGTCGAGCAGAAGATCAACGAAGTGCTCTCGCGTGAACTCGACGTCTCCGCCGAGGTGATGAGCATGGACGAGGCCAAGAAGCAGGGCGCCATCGCCGAGTTCGGCGAGAAGTACGGCGACCGGGTGCGCGTGGTGACCATCGGCGACTTCTCCAAGGAGCTGTGCGGTGGCACGCATGTGCACAACACCGCCCAGCTGGGTCTGGTGAAGCTGCTCGGCGAATCCTCCATCGGCTCCGGTGTGCGCCGGGTCGAGGCCCTGGTGGGCGTGGACGCCTACAACTTCCTCGCCCGTGAGCACACGGTCGTCTCCCAGCTCACCGACCTGGTCAAGGGCCGCCCCGAGGAGCTTCCGGAGAAGATCTCCGGCATGCTGAGCAAGCTCAAGGAGGCCGAGAAGGAGATCGAGCGGTTCCGCGCCGAGAAGGTGCTGCAGGCCGCCGCCGGTCTCGCCCGGGGCGCCAAGGACGTCCGGGGCACGGCCCTGGTCGCCGCCAAGGTGCCGGACGGCACCTCCGCCGACGATCTGCGCAAGCTGGTCCTGGACGTGCGCGGGCGCATCCCGGGTGATCGCCCGGCCGTCGTCGCCCTCTTCACCGTGGCGGGCGGCCGTCCGCTGACCGTGATCGCCACCAACGAGGCCGCCCGTGAGCGCGGTCTCAAGGCCGGTGACCTGGTCCGCACCGCCGCCAAGACGCTCGGCGGCGGAGGCGGCGGCAAGCCGGACGTGGCCCAGGGCGGCGGCCAGAACCCGGACGCCGTCGGCGAGGCCATCGAGGCCGTCGAGCGGCTCGTCGCGGATTCGGACCGGTAGTCGTGCGACGCGGCAGGCGGATCGCCATCGACGTCGGGGACGCCCGGATCGGGGTCGCCTCGTGCGACCCCGACGGGATCCTCGCCACCCCCGTGGAGACCGTGCCGGGACGCGACATCCCGGCGGCTCACAAGCGGCTCGCGGCGCTCGTCGAGGAGTACGAACCGCTCGAGGTGGTGGTCGGCCTGCCGCGCTCGCTCAGCGGGCGCGAGGGGCCGGCGGCGGCCAAAGTGCGCACCTTCGCACGCGAGTTGGCGCGTCGGGTCGCCCCGGTGCCGGTACGGCTCGTCGACGAGCGTATGACCACTGTCACAGCCTCCCAGGGGCTGCGCGCCTCCGGGGTGACGTCGAAGAAGGGCCGCTCGGTCGTTGACCAGGCAGCCGCCGTGGTGATCCTGCAGAGCGCGCTGGAGACCGAGCGGGTCTCGGGCAGGGCCCCCGGAGAAGCCGTCGAAGTGGTCATCTGATCGCGGTACGGTAACGTTCCGCGCGACATGGCCGCCGCCACCCGTGCCACGAACACACCGAGCGGTGGCCACCTCCGTCGCTAGGGGATCGATGACTGAGTACGGCCGGGGACCCGGCTCCCAACCGTGGCATCCCGAGGATCCGCTGTACGGGGACCGAGAGTGGACCGGCCACCCCACGGTGGCCGGTCAGGATCCCTATGCGCAGGCCCCCTACGCTCAGGAGCCGTACGCGCAGGACCCCTATGCGCAGGAGGCATACGCCCAGGATCCGTACGGTCAGGGCTCCTACGGGCAGGACCCGTACGCCCAGGATCCCTACGGGCACCAGCAGTATCCGCACGGATATCAGCAGGACCCCCAGCAGCACCAGCAGCACCAGCAGCCCCAGTGGGACGGCCAGGACGCCGGCTACCCGCATCAGCGGCACCCGCAGGAGTACGCCGGCCAGGGTGTCCCCTACCCGCCCCAGGACGGGTCGTACGGAGGCATGGACCCGCAGGACCCCTATGGGGGCCAGGGCGCTTCCTACCCGGCCCAGGACGCCTACCAGGGACAACAGCAGTCACCGCAGGCCCCGTCGGGGCCTCGGGGCGCTCATGTGCCCCCGCAGACACAGCAGATGCCCACGGTGTCCGCGGAGCACCAGGTGCCGCGCCAGCGTGAGGCCCCGGAGGAGTCGTCCGCCCGGGCGGACGGCGAGGACGACCACCCGTTCTTCACGGACGGCGGCGGCCGGGGCCTGGACGACGCGGCGGACGACGACGATGACGACGACGAGCCCGGCGCGCGCGGCGGGAAGAAGGGCAAGGGCAAGCCCAAGAAGCGCCGCAGCGGCGTGGCGTGCCTCTTCGTCACCGTCGTCCTGGTGGGCGCCGTCGGCGGAGGCGGCTACTACGCCTACGACTTCTGGCAGACCCGCTTCGGCCCCGCACCCGACTACTCGGGCGACGGCACCGGCCGGATCGAGGTGGAGGTTCCCTCCGGGTCCGGCAATGCCGAGATCGGCTCGATCCTCGCCGACAAGGGCGTCGTCAAGAGCAGTGGCGCCTTCGTCGAGGCGGTGGAGGACAGCGGCAAGTTCGTCCAGCCGGGCACCTACAGTCTGCGCAAGGAGATGTCCGGCGCGGCGGCGGTCAAGCTGATGCTCGACCCCACCAGCAGCAACGCCCTGATCGTCACCGAGGGCATGCGCGACGCCGCGATCTACGCGGCGATCGACAAGAAGGTCGGCGTCAAGGCGGGGACCACCGCGGACATCGCCAAGAAGGAGGCGAAGAACCTCGGGCTGCCCTCCTGGGCCGACGACAACAGCAAGATCAAGGATCCGCTGGAAGGGTTCCTGTACCCGTCCCGCTACAGCGTGGGCAAGGGTGCCAAGCCCGAGGACGTGCTGCGGAAGATGGTCGCCGAGGCCAACCGGAACTACGGCAGCCAGGACCTGGAGGGCAAGGCGAAGGAACTGGGCCTCAACTCCCCGCTCCAGCTGATCAGCGTGGCCAGCCTGGTCCAGGCGGAGGGCGTTACCCACGACGACTTCCGGAAGATGGCCGAGGTCATCTACAACCGGCTCAAGCCCGCGAATCCCGAGACGTACGGCAAGCTGGAATTCGACTCCACGTACAACTACATCAAGAACCAGAGCAAGATCGATATCCCGATCAATGAGATCAAGCAGTACAACAACCCGTACAACACGTACTTCTACAAGGGGCTGCCGCCCGGTCCGATCGGAAATCCGGGCCACGACGCGCTGAAGGCGGCGATGACCCCGACCAGCGACGGCTGGTATTACTTCATCTCGCTCGACGGCAAGACGAGCCAGTTCTCCAAGACCTACGCGGATCACCAGAAGTGGGTCAACAAGTTCAATAAGCAGCGCACGAACAACGGCTGAGGAAAGATGTCGGAAAACCGCAGGGCAGCGGTGCTCGGTTCGCCGATCGCCCACTCCCTGTCACCGGTGCTGCACCGCGCCGCCTACCGCGAGCTGGGCCTGACCGGCTGGACGTACGACCGCTTCGAGGTGGACGAGACCGCACTGCCGGACTTCTTCAAACACCTCGGCGAGGACGGCGGACCGGCCTGGGCCGGGCTGTCCCTGACCATGCCGCTCAAGCGCGCCGTCATCCCGCTGCTGGACGAGATCACCGACACCGCGGCCTCGGTGGAGGCCGTCAACACGGTCGTCTTCACCGACGACGGCCGCAGCCACGGCGACAACACCGATATCCCGGGCATGCTGGCGGCGCTGCGGGAGCGCGGTGTCGGGCGCGTGGCGCGCGCCGCCGTGCTGGGCGCCGGCGCCACGGCCTCCTCGGCGCTGGCCGCGCTCTCCCGGATCTGCGACGGCGAGGTCACCGCGTACGTCCGCAGCGAGGCCCGCGCCGCCGAGATGCGGCAGTGGGGCGAGCGGCTGGGCGTCGCGGTGCGCACGGCGGACTGGGGCGACGCGGCCGAGGCGCTCGGCACGCCCCTGGTGATCGCCACCACCCCCGCGGGCACCACCGACGCGCTCGCCGCGTCCGTACCGGACCGCCCCGGCGCGCTCTTCGACGTCCTCTACGAGCCCTGGCCGACCCCGCTCGCCGCCGCCTGGGCGGCGCGCGGCGGCTCGGTCGTCGGCGGCCTGGACCTCCTGGTCCACCAGGCGGTGCTCCAGGTCGAGCAGATGACGGGCCGCGCCCCCGCGCCCCTGGCCGCGATGCGCGAGGCGCTGGCGGCCCGCTGACCCGCCTCACGGGCCCCTCGTCGGCCCCTGCCCGGCCGTCCGCGTCCGTCCCCCGGCCCGTCCCCGGCCGTCCGCGACCGTCCACCCCATGGACCATGCACCGATGAGACTCCCGGGTCGTGGGAGGATCGGAGGTGCGGGCCGGAGTCGCGCGGACCGGGTCGCGCCGCAAGACGTCGAGGCACGCGCATGAGGGAGCACCGTTGAGCAGGTTGCGCTGGCTGACCGCGGGGGAGTCGCACGGCCCCGCACTCGTGGCGACGCTGGAGGGGCTGCCCGCCGGGGTGCCGATCACCACCGACATGGTGGCGGACGCCCTGGCCCGACGGCGGCTCGGCTATGGCCGCGGTGCCCGGATGAAGTTCGAGCGTGACGAGGTCACCTTCATCGGCGGCGTACGGCACGGGCTGACCCTCGGCTCCCCGGTCGCGATCATGGTCGGCAACACGGAGTGGCCGAAGTGGGAGCAGGTCATGGCCGCCGACCCGGTGGACCCCGAGATCCTCGAGGGACTCGCCCGTAACGCTCCGCTCACCCGCCCCCGCCCCGGCCACGCGGACCTGGCCGGTATGCAGAAGTACGGCTTCGACGAGGCACGGCCGATCCTGGAGCGCGCCAGCGCCCGCGAGACCGCCGCCCGGGTGGCGCTGGGCACCGTCGCCCGCTCCTACCTCAAGGAGACGGCCGGGATCGAGATCGTCTCGCATGTCGTGGAGCTGGCCGCCGCGAGGGCGCCGTACGGCGTCTACCCCAAGCCCTCCGACGTCGAGAAGCTGGACGCCGACCCGGTGCGCTGCCTGGACGCCGACGCGAGCAAGGCGATGGTGGCCGAGATCGACCAGGCCCACAAGGACGGCGACACCCTCGGCGGTGTCGTCGAGGTGCTTGCGTACGGCGTGCCGGTGGGCCTCGGCTCCCATGTGCACTGGGACCGCCGGCTCGACGCACGGCTGGCCGGTGCGCTGATGGGCATCCAGGCCATCAAGGGCGTCGAGGTCGGCGATGGCTTCGACCTCGCGCGGGTGCCCGGCTCCAAGGCCCATGACGAGATCGTCTCCACGGACGAGGGCATCCGGCGCTCCTCGGGCCGCTCCGGCGGCACCGAGGGCGGGCTGACCACCGGCGAGCTGCTGCGCGTCCGGGCCGCGATGAAGCCGATCGCGACCGTGCCGAAGGCGCTGGCCACGATCGATGTGACCACCGGCGAGCCGACCAAGGCCCACCACCAGCGCTCCGACGTCTGCGCCGTCCCGGCGGCCGGGATCGTCGCCGAGGCGATGGTCGCGCTGGTCCTGGCGGACGCGGTCGCCGAGAAGTTCGGCGGCGACTCGGTCACCGAGACGCACCGCAATGTGCAGGGCTTCCTCGAGAACCTGGCCATTCGGTGAGCGGGCAGGTGAGCCCGGGCCCCGTCGTCGTGCTGGTCGGGCCCATGGGCGTCGGGAAGACCACCGTCGGGCAGGTGCTCGCGCAGCGGCTGGGCACCACCTTCCGCGACAGCGACACCGACATCGTCGCGACGGCGGGCAAGGAGATCTCGGAGATCTTCATCGACGAGGGCGAACCGCACTTCCGTGAGCTGGAGCGGCAGGCCGTACGGACCGCCGTCGCCGAGCACCGGGGTGTGCTCGCGCTGGGCGGCGGCGCCGTCCTCGACGAGGGCACCCGCGAGCTGCTCGTCGGCCTCCCCGTCGTCTTCCTGGAGATGGGCGTCGCCGAGGCCGTCAAGCGCACCGGTCTTGACGCCCCGCGCCCGCTGCTCACGGTCAACCCGCGCCAGCGCTGGCGCGAGCTGATGGAGCAGCGCCGCCCGCTGTACACCGAGGTCGCCCGCGCCGTCGTGTCGACCGAGGACCGCACCCCCGAGGACGTCGCCGAGGCCGTCCTGGACGTACTGGAGCTGAAGAACGCATGACACCCCCTGTGGCCGAGACCCCTACGCGCATCCAGGTCGGAGGCACCGCGGGCACCGCGCCGTACGAGGTGCTGATCGGCCGGCAGCTGCTCGGCGAGCTCCCCGGGCTGATCGGCGCGGGAGCCAAGCGCGTCGCCGTCCTGCACCCCGAGGCGCTGTCCGAGACCGGCGAGGCCATCCGCCAGGACCTCGCCGAGCAGGGGTACGACGCCGTCGCGATCCAGCTGCCCAACGGCGAGGAGGCCAAGACCGCCGAGGTCGCCGCGTACTGCTGGAAGGCGCTCGGGCAGACCGGCTTCACCCGCACCGATGTGATCGTCGGCGTCGGCGGCGGCGCGACCACCGACGTCGCCGGATTCGTCGCCGCGACCTGGCTGCGCGGAGTGCGCTGGATCGCCGTCCCCACGACCGTGCTCGCCATGGTCGACGCCGCCGTCGGCGGCAAGACCGGGATCAACACCGCCGAGGGCAAGAACCTCGTCGGCGCCTTCCACCCCCCGGCCGGGGTGCTGTGCGATCTGGCCGCGCTGGACTCGCTGCCGGTCAACGACTACATCAGCGGGCTCGCCGAGATCATCAAGGCGGGCTTCATCGCCGACCCGGAGATCCTGGAGCTGATCGAGCGGGACCCGGCCGCCGCCCGCACCCCCGCCGGTCCGCACACCGCCGAGCTCATCGAGCGCTCCATCCGGGTCAAGGCCGAGGTCGTCTCCAGCGACCTCAAGGAGTCCGGGCTGCGGGAGATCCTCAACTACGGGCATACGCTAGCCCACGCCATCGAGAAGAACGAGCGCTACAACTGGCGCCATGGCGCGGCCGTTTCCGTGGGCATGGTCTTCGCCGCCGAGCTGGGGCGGCTGGCGGGCCGTCTGGACGACGCCACGGCCGACCGCCACCGCGCCGTCCTGGAGTCCGTGGGCCTGCCGCTCACCTACCGCGGCGACCAGTGGCCCAAGCTGCTGGAGACCATGAGGGTCGACAAGAAGTCCCGCGGTGACCTGCTGCGCTTCATCGTCCTGGACGGTCTCGCCAAACCCACCGTCCTGGAGGGCCCGGACCCGGCGGTGCTGCTCGCCGCGTACGCCGAGATCTCCCGCTGACCCGGGGCGTATCCGTCGTCGCCGTAGTCGTCGCGTCACAACTCTGTCATCGCCTTCGAAGCCCGCGGCACCGCCGCGGGCTTCGAACAGCTCCCCAGCCCCTCGCAGTTGCGGCCCTTGCCGGACGAATTGCCTGGCCGGCAAGGGGTGGCGGGCACACAACGGGTTTGCGGGGCGTTCACACAGCGGCGCTCTGGGCAGGTACCGTTCGGTAGGAGCGGCCTCACCGCCGTATCACACGTGACAGTTGTCGGATGAGAACTGCCTGTACGAGACGGAGTGCCACCGGATGCAGCATGCAGTGGGAGCTCCGCTGCCACCGCCCCACCAGCCGGGGCCGGTGCCCGGTCCGCAGGGTGCGGGCTGGGCCCAGGGCGCGAGTGCGAACCATCACCCGGGACCTCACCCCAATCCCCCCGCCCCGCCCGCGCCTCCGGTGCCCGGGCACCCCGCCCCGCCCGCGCAACATCCGGTATCGCCTCCGCCGGCCCCGCCCGCGCCCCCCGGGGCCCCGCTGGAGACGGTGAACACCACCGGCCATATCCAGCTGCCGCCCGGCGGTCCGGTGCCGCTGCCACACCCCCCGGCCGACCCGTCGGTCGCCGATGTCTCGCAGGCGGCGGTGGCGGTACTGCTGATCGGACCGGCCGGGGCGGGCAAGACGACGGTCGCGCGCCACTGGGCCGACCGCCGCCGGGTGCCGACCGCGCACATCAGCCTGGACGATGTGCGGGAGTGGGTCCGGTCCGGTTTCGCCAACCCCCAGTCGGGGTGGAACGAGAACTCCGAGGCGCAGTATCGTCTCGCCCGCCGCACCTGCGGCTTCGCCGCCCGTAACTTCCTGGCCAACGGGATCTCCTGCATCCTCGACGACGCCGTCTTCCCCGACCGCCCGGTCGTCGGCCTCGGCGGCTGGAAGCGCCATGTGGGCCCAGGTCTGCTGCCGGTGGTGGTCCTTCCGGGCCTGGAGATCGTCCTGGAGCGGAACGCGGCCCGCACCGGCAACCGCCGCCTCAGCGACGAGGAGGTGGCGCGGATCCACGGCCGGATGGCCGGGTGGTACGGCTCCGGCCTGCCGATCATCGACAACTCCACGTATGACGTGGAGACCACGGCTCGCATGCTCGACGAGGTGGTCACCCGCTCCATCGCGAGCCCGCCCAGCTGGTAGCACGCCCCCATCCGGACCCGTTCGACCGGCCGTCCTCCCCGAGCGTGCGTACGCTCGGGGACATGTCCGAGGTGTACGCGGCCCGACGTGCCCGTTTGCACGATCAGTGCACCGCGGCCGGGAGCGCGGCGGCGCTGGTGTCCCGGCCCGCCAATGTGCGCTACCTGTGCGGCGCCGTGCCGCCCGGGGCGGTACTGCTGCTCGGGCCCGTCCAGGATGTGCTGGTGGCCACCGAGGTGCCGTCCGCCCCACCGCTCTCCCCACACCTCTCCTCGGGCCCGACGCGTTCGGAGGAGCCGCGGCTGCTCGTCATGCCCGGCGCGGACGGCGATCCGGCGGTGGCGGCCGCCGATCTGGCCGCGGCGGACGGCGCCGATTCGCTGGCCGTCGAGGAGCACGATCTGACCGTCGCCCG
This sequence comes from Streptomyces sp. NPDC007875, assembly GCF_042868035.1. NCBI lineage: Bacteria > Bacillati > Actinomycetota > Actinomycetes > Kitasatosporales > Streptomycetaceae > Streptomyces > Streptomyces sp. NPDC007875. The sequence goes on from NZ_JBIADZ010000003.1 coordinate 185,133, forward strand.
CCATCGGGCGCTCGGCGCCGCCGCCCCCCGGCTCCGCCTGGCCGATCTGGACCGCGCCGTAGAGCAGTTGCGGCTCGTCAAGGACGACGAGGAGATCTCCTGTATGCGGATCGCCGGGGAGCTGGCCGACCAGGCGCTCGGCGAGCTGCTGGAGTCGATCCTGGTGGGCCGCACCGAGCGTCATCTGGCGCTGGAGCTGGAGCGCCGGCTGGTGGACCACGGCGCGGACGGCCCGGCCTTCCCCACCGTCGTCGCGGCCGGGCCCAACGCGGGGCGGCCCGGCCATCTGCCCACCGACCGGCGGGTCGAGGAGGGCGACTTCCTCACCATCTGCCTGGGCGCCGACTACCGCGGCTACCGGTGCCAGGTGGGCCGTACCTTCGTCATCGGACCCTCGCCCGCGGACTGGCAGGTCGAGCTGTACGACGCCGTCTTCGCCGCCCAGCGGGCCGGTCGGGAGGCGCTGTTGCCGGGCCGGGCCTACTGCGATGTGGACCGGGTGACCCGCCAGGTGCTGACCGCGGCGGGCTACGGAGACGCCCTCGAACCGTGCACCGGACACGGTGTGGGCCTGGAAATCGACGAGGACCCTCGGCTCACACCGTCGGCCATGGGTAAACTGGACGCTTGTGTGCCGGTCACCGTCGAGCCGGGGGTCCACCTCCCGGGACGGGGCGGTGTCCGGATCGATGACACGCTCGTCGTCCGCCCAGAGGCGGACGGCGGACCCGAGCTACTCACCATCACGACCAAAGAGCTGCTCGCGCTCTGAAGAACAGGGCGTACCGACGGCTTTCTGGTCTCCGCCAGCTGTAGTCCAGGAGATCCCGCAACCGTGGCATCCACGAACGACCTCAAGAACGGCTTGGTGCTCAAGCTCGAAGGCGGCCAGCTGTGGTCCGTCGTCGAGTTCCAGCACGTCAAGCCCGGCAAGGGCCCTGCCTTCGTGCGCACCAAGCTCAAGAACGTGCTGTCCGGCAAGGTGGTCGACAAGACCTTCAACGCCGGCGTGAAGGTCGAGACGGCCAATGTCGACAAGCGCGGCATGCAGTTCTCGTACAAGGACGGCGAGAGCTTTGTGTTCATGGACATGGACACTTTCGACCAGATCTACATCACCCCCGAGGTCGTGGGCGACAACGCCCGCTATCTGCTGGAGGGCTTCGAGGCCGTCGTGGCGATGTACGAGGGCAACCCGCTGTACGTCGAGCTCCCCGCCGCCGTCGAGCTGGTGATCGAGTACACCGAGCCGGGCGTCCAGGGCGACCGCTCCACCGGTGGCACCAAGCCCGCCAAGCTGGAGACCGGCTACGAGATCGGCGTGCCGCTGTTCATCACCACCGGTGAGAAGATCAAGGTCGACACCCGCTCCGGCGAGTACCTCGGTCGGGTGAACAACTAACCGTGGCTGCCCGCAACAAGGCCCGTAAGCGTGCCTTTCAGATCCTTTTCGAGGCCGATCAGCGCGGCACCACCGTGCAGATCGTGCTCGCGGACTGGATCCGGCTCGCCCGGACCGACGACCGGCAGCCGCCGGTCAGCGAATACACGATGCAGCTCGTCGAGGGATATGCGCAGCACATCGACCGGATCGACGAGCTGATCGCCACCTATGCGGTGGGCTGGACGCTGGACCGGATGCCGGTCGTCGACCGGAATATCCTGCGGCTGGGCGCGTATGAGCTGGTGTGGGAGGACGAGACCCCGGACGCGGTGGTGATCGACGAGGCGGTGCAGCTCGCCAAGGAGTTCTCCACCGACGACTCGCCGGCCTTTGTCAACGGTCTGCTGGGCCGTATCAAGGAGCTGAAGCCGAGTCTGCGTCGCGATCAGGAGCACCCGGAGCACCGGGCATAACCGCGACGGGGCCGTCACGCCGGACTACGAGCCGGACCGCCGGGCCACACGACGGACGCCACACAGGCGCGTCAGACGCCGCACAGGCGCGTCATACGACAAAGCCGCCGGGGGCGGTGGAGGACCCAGAAGGGCTCCACCGCCCCCGGCGGCACGTTTCTGCTGGTGAAGAGGGAAAAGGGGACGGAGACTCAGACGTCTTCGTGCTGGACCGCGCGGCGGGCGTCGGCGCCCAGCACGCCCCAGCTGATCAGCTGTTCGGTCAGCACGGACGGCGACTGGTCGTAGATAACGGCGAGGGTGCGCAGGTCGTCCTGGCGGATCGAGAGCACCTTGCCGTTGTAATCGCCACGCTGGCTCTGGATCGTCGCGGCATACCGCTGCAGCGGGCCTGCCTTCTCGACCGGCACATGGGCCAGTCGCTCAAGGTCCAGTACCAGCTTCGGCGGCGGCTCGGCGGCCCCGGCCGGGCTTGTGCCCGGAAGCAGCTCCTGCACCGGGACGCCGTAGAAGTCGGCCAGCTCGGCGAGACGCTGCACGGTCACGGCGCGGTCGCCGCGCTCGTACGATCCCACCACCACGGCCTTCCAGCGGCCCTGGGACTTCTCCTCGACACCGTGGAGGGAGAGGCCCTGCTGGGTGCGGATGGCGCGGAGCTTGGCCCCGAGCTGTTTGGCGTATTCGCTGGACATAAAGCTCCCCGGACGCTGTATCGACGTGCGGCTGTGCCGCGCGGCTGGTCACTCACTGTGAGGTTACGCAGCGTAATTTCCATTCGTCAAGCCGAACGGAGCGGAGGGGCTCCGGCCAGGGGTGATGGTGGGAGTGCCCCGGACCCCTGCTAGTGTGAATGGCGCAAATCCGACCGTCCTTTAAGGTCCGTCCCGTGAGGCGGAGAAGGAGGTCCGTTTCGTATGGACGCCCGTACCTCGGACGCCGCGCGCTCCGTGCTGGAAGCACCGGATATCGCGCGCGTTCTCACCCGCATCGCCCACGAGATCGTCGAACGCGCCAAAGGCGCCGATGACGTGGTGCTGCTCGGCATTCCCACCCGTGGTGTCTTTCTCGCCCGGCGGCTGGCCGCCCGGCTCGAAGAGATCACCGGCAAGCCCGGCCGGATCCCGGTCGGCTCGCTCGACATCACGATGTACCGCGACGACCTGAGGCTGCGCCCGGCCCGCGCACTCGCCCGCACCGAGATCCCCGACGACGGCATCGACGGCCGTCTGGTGGTCCTCGTCGACGATGTGCTCTTCTCCGGCCGCACCATCCGCGCCGCGCTCGACGCCCTCGGTGACATCGGGCGGCCGCGCGCGGTCCAGCTCGCGGTCCTCGTCGACCGTGGTCACCGTGAACTGCCGATCCGCGCCGACTATGTCGGTAAAAACCTCCCCACGTCGCTGCGGGAGACGGTCAAGGTCCAGCTCACCGAGGAGGACGGCCGCGACAGCGTGCTCCTCGGGTTGCGCGAGACCACCCCCGCGGACGGGAAGTAGCGCCCCTCACCGACGGCGAGCGCCGCCCCGGCGACCCCGGGGGACCCGCCCGACGGACCACCGGTGCCGCCAGGACACCGGTCCCCGCGCCTGCCCGCCCGCACGCCCGCACACCTCCTTCACCCACGGAGCAACCGGATGAAGCGCCACCTCATCTCGGCCGCCGACCTCTCGCGCGACGACGCCGTCCTGATCCTCGACACCGCCGAGGAACTGGCCCGGCTCGCCGACCGGCCGATCAAGAAACTGCCGACCCTGCGCGGCCGTACCGTCGTCAACCTCTTCTTCGAGGACTCCACCCGCACCCGCATCTCCTTCGAGGCGGCCGCCAAGCGGCTGTCCGCCGACGTCATCAACTTCTCCGCCAAGGGCTCCTCGGTCTCCAAGGGCGAGTCCCTGAAGGACACCGCGCTCACCCTGGAGGCGATGGGCGCCGACGCCGTAGTGATCCGCCACCACGCCTCCGGCGCCCCGCACCGGCTCGCCACCTCCGGCTGGATCAACGGCGCCGTGGTGAACGCGGGCGACGGCACCCATGAGCACCCCACCCAGGCGCTGCTCGACGCCTTCACCATGCGCCGCCATCTGATCCCGGACGCCTCCGGCGTCGGACAGGACCTGGCCGGGCGCCGGGTCACGATCGTCGGCGACATCCTGCACAGCCGGGTGGCCCGCTCCAACGTCCATCTGCTGGCCACCCTGGGCGCCGAGGTCACGCTCGTCGCCCCGCCGACGCTGGTCCCCTTCGGCGTGGAGAGCTGGCCCTGCGAGGTCTCCTACGACCTGGACGCGGTGGTCGGCAAGACCGACGCCGTGATGATGCTGCGCGTCCAGCGCGAGCGGATGAACGCCGCGTTCTTCCCCACCGAGCGGGAGTACGCCCGCCGCTACGGCCTGGACGGCGACCGCATGGCGCGGATGCCGGAGCACGCCATCGTGATGCACCCCGGCCCCATGAACCGCGGTATGGAGATCACCGCGGAGGTCGCGGACTCCGACCGCTGCACCGCCGTCGAGCAGGTCGCCAACGGTGTCTCGATCCGCATGGCCGTCCTGTATCTGCTGCTCGGCGGGAACGAGTCCGCCGTCGCCACCGCCCGCACCGAGGAGAGCAAGTAACCATGAGCGACACCCACAAGACGCTGCTTCGCGGGGCGAAGGTGCTCGGCGGTGAGCCGCGGGACGTGCTGATCGAGGGGGAGCGCATCGCCGCGGTCGGCACCGGCCTGGACGCCGACGGCGCCACCGTGATCGACGTCGCCGGGCAGATCCTGCTGCCGGGCCTGGTCGACCTCCACACCCATCTGCGCGAGCCCGGCCGTGAGGACTCCGAGACGGTCCTCACCGGCACCCGGGCCGCCGCGGTCGGTGGCTTCACCGCGGTCCACGCCATGGCCAACACCTTCCCGGTCGCGGACACCGCGGGCGTCGTGGAGCAGGTGTGGCGGCTGGGCAGGGAGTCCGGCTACTGCGACGTCCAGCCCGTGGGCGCGGTGACCGTGGGCCTGGAGGGCAAGAAGCTCGCCGAGCTGGGCGCGATGCACGACTCCGCCGCCGGGGTGCGGGTCTTCTCCGACGACGGCAAATGCGTGGACGACGCGGTGATCATGCGCCGCGCGCTGGAGTATGTGAAGGCGTTCGACGGCCTCATCGCCCAGCACGCCCAGGAGCCCCGGCTCACCGAGGGCGCCCAGATGAACGAGGGCATCGTCTCCGCCGAGCTGGGCCTGGGCGGCTGGCCGGCCGTCGCCGAGGAGTCGATCATCGCCCGCGATGTGCTGCTCGCCGCGCACGTCGGCTCCCGGGTGCACATCTGCCATCTGTCCACCGCGGGCTCGGTCGAGATCGTCCGCTGGGCCAAGTCCAAGGGCTGGAACGTCACCGCCGAGGTCACCCCGCACCATCTGCTGCTGACCGACGAGCTCGTACGCTCCTACGACCCCGTCTACAAGGTGAACCCGCCGCTGCGCACCGAGGCCGATGTGCTGGCGCTGCGCGAGGCGCTCGCCGACGGCACCATCGACTGCGTGGCCACCGACCACGCCCCGCATCCGCATGAGGACAAGGACTGCGAGTGGGGCGCCGCGGCCATGGGCATGGTGGGTCTGGAGACGGCGCTGTCCGTGGTCCAGCACACCATGGTCGACACCGGGCTGCTGGACTGGACGGGCATCGCCGACCGGATGTCGGTGCGGCCCTCGGCGATCGGCCGCCTCACCGGCCACGGCCGTCCCATCGCCGCCGGGGAGCCCGCCAACCTCACCCTGCTCGACTCCGCTTACCGTGGTGTGGTGAACCCCGCGGGCTTCGCCTCCCGCAGCCGCAACACCCCCTACGAGGGCCGCGAACTGCCGGGCCGCGTGACGCACACCTTCCTGCGGGGCCGGGCGACGGTTGTGGACGGGAAGCTGGCGTGACATCTGTGAACCATCCGGTGGCGGGATTCGCGGGATTCGCGGGCCTCGCGGCCGAGCAGAAATCGCAGGACGTGACGGACTGGGCCGCCCGGATCGGCTGGGTCGTCGGGCTGCTGCTGGTCATCGCGCTGGTCTACTGGCTGATGCGCGAGGGCTGGAAGTGGCGCGGCACCCTGCAGGGCGACCTCCCCGAGCTGCCCCAGGCCCCGTCCGAGCCCGGTGACCCGCGGTTTACGATGAGCGGCCGCTATCACGGCTCCACCACCGCCGGGCAGTGGCTGGACCGGATCGTCGCCCACGGCCTCGGCACCCGCAGCCGGGTCGAGCTCACCCTCACCGACCAGGGCGTGAGCGTCGTACGGCCGGGCGCCCAGGACTTCTTCATCCCCGCCGCCCAGCTGCGCGGCGCCCGGCTCGACAAGGGCATCGCCGGCAAGGTCCTCGCCGAGGGCGGGCTGCTGGTGATCACCTGGCAGCTGGGCGAGAAGCTGATCGACTCGGGCTTCCGCTCCGACCACGCGGCCGAGCACCCGGCCTGGGTCGACGCCCTCACCACCTTTGACAGCGACCAGAACAACCCCAGCAACCAGACGGAAGGCGCCGAACGATGACGACCTCCACCCGGGGCGCCAGCGCCCCTGCCGTACTCGTCCTGGAGGACGGCCGCACCTTCCGCGGCCGGGCCTACGGGGCCGTGGGGGAGACCTTCGGCGAGGCCGTGTTCTCCACCGGAATGACCGGCTACCAGGAGACCCTGACCGACCCCTCCTACCACCGCCAGGTCGTCGTGATGACCGCCCCGCACATCGGGAACACCGGCGTCAACGACGAGGACCCGGAGTCCCGGCGCATCTGGGTCTCCGGCTATGTGGTGCGCGACCCGGCCCGTACGCCCTCCAACTGGCGCTCCCGCCGCTCGCTCGACGAGGAGCTCACCGCCCAGGGCGTCGTCGGCATCAGCGGGATCGACACCCGCGCCCTCACCCGCCATCTGCGCGAGCGCGGCGCCATGCGCGTGGGCATCTTCTCCGGCGCGGCTGTCGCCGACGAGGCCACACTGCTCGCCAAGGTGCAGGCCGCCCCGCAGATGAAGGGCGCCGACCTCAGCGGCGAGGTCGCCACCGCCGAGACCTACGTCGTCCCGGCGATCGGCACCAAGCGGTTCACCGTCGCCGCGATCGACCTCGGCATCAAGGGCATGACCCCGCACCGGATGGCCGAACGCGGCATCGAGGTGCACGTCCTGCCCGCGACCGCCACCGCCGAGGACATCTATGCGGTGGGCCCGGACGGGGTCTTCTTCTCCAACGGCCCGGGCGACCCGGCCACCGCCGACCACCCGGTTTCCCTGATGCGGGCCGTGCTGGAGCGCTCCACGCCGCTGTTCGGCATCTGCTTCGGCAACCAGATCCTCGGCCGCGCGCTCGGCTTCGGCACCTTCAAGCTGAAGTACGGGCACCGCGGGATCAACCAGCCGGTGCAGGACCGCACCACCGGCAAGGTGGAGGTCACCGCCCACAACCACGGCTTCGCCGTGGACGCCCCGCTCGACGCGCCGTCCGACACCCCCTTCGGCCGCGCCGAGGTCTCCCATGTCTGCCTCAACGACAACGTGGTCGAGGGGCTTCGGCTGCTCGACCGCCCCGCGTTCAGCGTCCAGTACCACCCCGAAGCCGCCGCAGGTCCGCATGACGCCGCGTACCTTTTCGACCGCTTCGTGTCCCTGATGGAGGGCCAGCGTGCCTAAGCGCACCGACATCCAGTCCGTCCTGGTCATCGGCTCCGGCCCGATCGTCATCGGCCAGGCCGCCGAGTTCGACTACTCCGGCACCCAGGCCTGCCGGGTGCTGAAGTCCGAGGGCCTGCGGGTCATCCTGGTCAACTCCAACCCGGCCACGATCATGACCGACCCGGAGATCGCCGACGCCACCTATGTCGAGCCGATCACCCCGGAGTACGTCGAGAAGATCATTGCCAAGGAGCGCCCCGACGCGCTGCTGCCCACCCTCGGCGGCCAGACCGCGCTCAACACCGCCATCTCCCTGCACCAGGCGGGCACCCTCGACGAGTACGGGGTCGAGCTGATCGGCGCCAATGTCGAGGCGATCCACAAGGGCGAGGACCGCGACCAGTTCAAGACGGTCGTCGAGGCCGTCCACGCCAAGATCGGCCACGGTGAGTCCGCCCGCTCGGTCATCTGCCACTCCATGGACGACGTCCTCGCGGGCGTCGAGCGGCTCGGCGGCTACCCCGTCGTGGTCCGCCCCTCCTTCACCATGGGCGGCGCGGGCTCCGGCTTCGCCCACGACGAGGACGAGCTGCGCCGTATCGCCGGCCAGGGCCTGGCCCTCTCGCCGACCACCGAGGTGCTCCTGGAGGAGTCCATCCTCGGCTGGAAGGAGTACGAGCTGGAGCTGATGCGCGACCGCAACGACAACGTCGTGGTCGTCTGCTCCATCGAGAACTTCGACCCCATGGGCGTGCACACCGGTGACTCGATCACCGTCGCCCCGGCGATGACGCTCACCGACCGCGAGTACCAGATCCTGCGGGACATCGGCATCGCCGTCATCCGCGAGGTCGGCGTCGACACCGGCGGCTGCAACATCCAGTTCGCGGTCAACCCCGAGGACGGCCGGGTCATCGTCATCGAGATGAACCCGCGCGTCTCCCGCTCCTCGGCGCTCGCCTCCAAGGCCACCGGCTTCCCGATCGCCAAGATCGCCGCCCGGCTGGCCGTCGGCTACACCCTCGACGAGATCCCCAACGACATCACCGAGCAGACCCCGGCGTCCTTCGAGCCCACGCTCGACTACGTCGTGGTCAAGGTGCCGCGCTTCGCCTTCGAGAAGTTCCCGGCCGCCGACGCCCGGCTCACCACCACCATGAAGTCGGTCGGCGAGGCCATGGCCATCGGCCGCAACTTCACCGAGGCGCTGCAGAAGGCGCTGCGCTCGATGGAGAAGAAGGGCAGCCAGTTCGACTTCACCGGGGAGCCCGGGAGCAAGGCCGAGCTGCTGACCGAGGCCGCCGTCCCGACCGACGGGCGGATCAACACCGTGATGCGGGCGATCCGCGCCGGGGCCACCCAGCAGGAGGTCTTCGACGCCACCCGGATCGACCCGTGGTTCGTGGACCAGCTCTTCCTGATCAACGAGATCGCGGACGAGGTCGCCGCCGCCGACAAGCTCGGCCCCGAGCTGCTCGCCGAGGCCAAGCGGCACGGCTTCTCCGACGCCCAGATCGCGGGAATCCGCTCGCTGCGCGAGGACGTGGTCCGCGAGGTGCGGCACGCGCTGGGCATCCGGCCCGTCTACAAGACGGTCGACACCTGCGCCGCCGAGTTCGCCGCCAGGACCCCGTACTTCTACTCCTCCTACGACGAGGAGTCCGAGGTCGCCCCGCGCGAGACCCCCGCGGTGATCATCCTCGGCTCGGGCCCCAACCGCATCGGCCAGGGCATCGAGTTCGACTACTCCTGCGTCCACGCCTCCTTCGCGCTGCATGACGCGGGCTATGAGACCGTCATGGTCAACTGCAACCCGGAGACCGTCTCCACCGACTACGACACCTCCGACCGGCTCTACTTCGAGCCGCTCACCCTGGAGGACGTGCTGGAGATCGTCCACGCCGAGCAGCAGGCGGGCCCGGTCGCCGGTGTGATCGTCCAGCTCGGCGGCCAGACCCCGCTGGGCCTCGCCCAGGCGCTCAAGGACAACGGCGTGCCGATCGTCGGCACCTCGCCCGAGGCGATCAACCTCGCCGAGGAGCGCGGGGCCTTCGGCCGGGTGCTCACCGAGGCCGGGCTGCCCGCGCCCAAGTACGGCACCGCCTTCTCCTTCGCGCAGGCCAAGGGCATCGCCGCCGAGATCGGCTACCCGGTCATGGTCCGCCCCTCCTACGTCCTCGGCGGCCGCGGCATGGAGATCGTCTACGACGAGCCCTCGCTCGCCGCCTACCTGGAGCGGCACGCCGGGCTGATCTCCGAGCACCCGGTGCTCATCGACCGCTTCCTCGACGACGCCATAGAGATCGACGTGGACGCGCTCTACGACGGCGAGGAGCTCTACCTCGGCGGCGTCATGGAGCACATCGAGGAGGCCGGGATCCACTCCGGCGACTCGGCCTGCGCCCTGCCTCCGATCACCCTCGGCGGCTTCGACATCAAGCGGCTGCGCGCCTCGACCGAGGCCATCGCGCGCGGGGTGGGCGTCCGCGGGCTGATCAACATCCAGTTCGCGCTGGCCGGGGACATCCTGTACGTGCTGGAGGCCAACCCGCGCGCCTCCCGTACCGTCCCCTTCACCTCCAAGGCCACCGCCGTACCGCTGGCCAAGGCCGCCGCCCGGATCTCGCTGGGCGCCACCGTCGCCGAGCTGCGCACCGAGGGGCTGCTGCCCTCCAGCGGCGACGGCGGCACGCTGCCGCTGGACGCGCCGATCTCCGTCAAGGAGGCCGTGATGCCGTGGTCGCGGTTCCGGGACGCCTCCGGGCGCGGGGTGGACACCATCCTCGGCCCGGAGATGCGCTCGACCGGTGAGGTCATGGGCATCGACTCGGTTTTCGGCGCGGCCTACGCCAAGTCGCAGGCCGGGGCGTACGGCGCGCTGCCGACCAAGGGGCGCGCGTTCGTCTCCGTCGCCAACCGCGACAAGCGTTCGATGATCTTCCCGGCCCGGGAGCTGGTCGGCCTCGGCTTCGAGCTGCTGGCCACCTCGGGCACGGCGGAGGTGCTCAAGCGCAACGGGATCAGCGCGACCGTGGTGCGCAAGCACAGCGAGGGCGAGGGCCCGAACGGCGAGAAGACCATCGTCCAGCTCATCCACGAGGGCGAGGTCGACCTGATCGTCAACACCCCGTACGGCACCGGCGGGCGGCTGGACGGCTATGACATCCGTACGGCGTCCGTCGCCCGCGGGGTGCCCTGCCTGACCACCGTCCAGGCGCTCGCCGCCGCCGTCCAGGGCATCGAGGCGCTGGGCCGGGGCGCGGTCGGCGTCCGATCGCTCCAGGAACACGCGGAACATCTGACCGCCGCCCGCGAGGAGTGAGGCGAGGGAGGGGGACACCGGATGGTGTCCCCCTCTTCATGAGCCCACCCTTCTCTTGAGCCCTTGAGCTCTTCATGAGCCCACCCCTTCGCTCCCGCGCAGAAAGCCCTCCATGTACGCGCTCCTGTTCAACCTGATCTTTCGGCGCATGGACCCGGAGAAGGCCCATCACCTGGCCTTCTCCTGGATCCGTCTGGCCGCCCGCGTCCCCGTCCTGCGGACGTTCGCCGCCGCCGTCCTCGCCCCTCGCCACCTGGCGCTGCGCACCGAGGCGCTGGGCCTGCGGATGCACGGGCCCTTCGGGCTCGCCGCCGGATTCGACAAGAACGCCGCCGGAATCGACGGTATGGCCATGCTGGGCTTCGACCATGTCGAGATCGGCACGGTCACCGCCCAGCCGCAGCCCGGCAACCCCAAGCGGCGGCTCTTCCGGTTGGTCGCCGACCGCGCCCTGATCAACCGGATGGGCTTCAACAACGAGGGCTCGGCGGCGGTCGCGGCCCGCCTCGCGGCCCGGCGCCCGGCCTTCGCCACGACGGTCGGCGTCAACATCGGCAAGACCAAGGTCGTCCCGGAGGCGGAAGCCGTCGCCGACTATGTGACCTCCACCGAGCGGCTCGCCGCCCATGCCGACTACCTCGTCGTCAACGTCTCCTCGCCCAATACCCCCGGACTGCGGAATCTCCAGGCCGTGGACCATCTGCGGCCGCTGCTGACCGCGGTCCGCGAGGCCGCGGACCGCACGGTCACCGATCGCCGGGTGCCACTTCTGGTCAAAATCGCGCCGGATCTCGCCGACGAGGACGTGGACGCGGTCGCCGATCTGGCGGTCGAGCTCGGCCTGGACGGCATCATCGCCACGAACACGACGATCGCGCGCGACGGCCTCGGCCTCACGTCCGGCTCGCGGCTCACCGCCGAGACCGGCGGCCTGTCCGGCGCCCCCCTGAAGGCACGCTCCCTGGAGGTGCTGAGCCGCCTGTACGCCCGTGTGGGGGACCGGCTGACCCTGGTAGGGGTCGGCGGGATCGAGACCGCGGAGGACGCCTGGGAGCGGATTCTGGCCGGTGCCACGCTGGTGCAGGGCTACAGCGCCTTCATCTACCGGGGCCCGTTCTGGTGCCGTGAGATCCACCGCGGCCTCGCGGACCGCCTGGCCGCGAGCCCGTACGCCACCCTCGCCGAGGCCGTCGGCGCGAAGGCCCGTAAGGAGAACGCATGACGACCCCCTTCGGTACGCGCCTGCGTGCCGCCATGGACGCGCGTGGCCCGCTGTGCGTCGGCATCGACCCGCACGCCTCCCTGCTCGCCGACTGGGGCCTGGGGGACGACGTCGCGGGGCTCGAGCGGTTCACGAGGACCGTCGTGGACGCCCTCGCCGAGCGGGTCGCCGTCCTCAAGCCGCAGTCGGCCTTCTTCGAGCGGTTCGGCTCCCGCGGCATCGCGGTGCTGGAGCGGGCCGTCGCCGACGCCCGGGCCGCCGGGGCGCTGGTGCTGATGGACGCCAAGCGCGGCGACATCGGATCGACCATGGCCGCTTACGCCTCCGCCTATCTGGATCCGGCCGGCCCGCTGTTCTCGGACGCGGTCACCGTCAGCCCCTACCTCGGCTTCGGCTCGCTGCGCCCGGCGCTGGACGCGGCGCGGGCGGCGGGGGCGGGCGTCTTCGTGCTGGCGCTGACCTCCAACCCGGAGGGCACCGAGGTGCAGCACGCGGTACGGCCCGACGGTTCGACCGTCGCGGCCACCGTGATGAGGGCGCTCAAGGCCGAGAACGCGGCCGAGGCCGCCGAGGGCCGCCTCGGTTCGTACGGGGCGGTCGTCGGCGCGACGCTGGGCCGGGCGCCCGAGGAGGCGTGCGTCGATCTGACGATCGACGGGCCGCTGCTGGCCCCCGGCATCGGCGCCCAGGGCGCGACCCCCGCCGATCTTCCGGCGGTCTTCGGCCCGGCGATCAAAAATGTCGTTCCGAGCGTCAGCCGGGGGGTGCTCCGGCACGGTCCGGACGCCGCGTCGCTGGTCGCGGCGGCCTCCCGAATGGCTGAGGAAGTGCGTGCTGTGGCCGAATAACCCGGCTATTTTGTCCGCAAATGTCCGAGTCGAGCGAGTCTGACCAGGACTTTTCGTCTGTTCTCGCTGACTGGAGCGGGATCGGCCGCTAGTCTCCGACGAGAGCGAACGCGCTGCTGCGTTGCGCGTTGCTCCCCAGGTGAGGGGCGACTAGGTTCCTCACCGGTCCATATCCGACAGTTCGACATCCGAGGTGACGTAGGCGTGGCTCTTCCGCCCCTTACCCCTGAACAGCGCGCAGCCGCGCTCGAAAAGGCCGCCGCGGCTCGCCGGGAGCGCGCCGAGGTCAAGAATCGACTCAAGCACTCCGGCGCGTCCTTGCACGAGGTCATCAAGCAGGGCCAGGAGAACGACGTCATCGGCAAGATGAAGGTGTCCGCTCTCCTCGAGTCCCTGCCCGGCGTCGGCAAGGTCCGCGCCAAGCAGATCATGGAGCGGCTCGGCATCTCCGAGAGCCGTCGTGTGCGGGGTCTGGGCTCCAACCAGATCGCGTCACTCGAGCGTGAGTTCGGCGGCGCCGCCGGCTGACGAGGCCCGGCGTTTCCAGGCGCTCCCGGGAACCTGGATAATCGCTCCATGGCAGCACACTCCGCACGACCGCGACTGACCGTGCTCTCCGGCCCCTCAGGGGTCGGTAAGAGCACGGTCGTCGCCCATATGCGCAAAGAACACCCCGAGGTCTGGCTCTCGGTCTCCGCCACGACCCGCCGACCGCGCCCCGGCGAGCGGGACGGCGTCCACTATTTCTTCGTGGACGACGGGGAGTTCGACAAGCTCATAGCCAATGGTGAGCTGCTGGAGTGGGCCGAATTCGCGGGCAACCGCTACGGCACCCCGCGCGAGGCGGTCATGGACCGGCTCGGCGCGGGCGAGCCGGTGCTGCTGGAGATCGATCTGCAGGGCGCACGGCAGATCCGCGAGTCCATGCCGGAGGCGCAGCTGGTCTTCCTCGCACCGCCGAGCTGGGAGGAGCTGGTGCGCCGGCTCACCGGCCGGGGCACCGAGGCGCCCGAGGTCATCGAGCGGCGTCTGGAGGCCGCTCGGACCGAGTTGGCGGCCGAGTCCGAGTTCGATACGACCTTGGTCAATACCTCCGTCGAGGACGTGGCGAATGAGCTGCTAGCCTTGATGCGAGTGGCTTGATCTTCGATTCACTCTTGCCATGAGGCGTAATAAGGAAGGCTAGAGAGTGTCCTCTCCCATGACCGCGCCCGAGGGGATCATCAACCCTCCGATTGATGAGCTGCTCGAGGCCACCGACTCCAAGTACAGCCTGGTGATCTACGCGGCCAAGCGCGCGCGGCAGATCAACGCGTACTACTCCCAGCTTGGTGAGGGCCTGCTCGAGTACGTCGGTCCCCTCGTGGACACCCACGTCCACGAGAAGCCCCTCTCGATCGCGCTCCGCGAGATCAACGCGGGCCTGCTGACCTCCGAGGCCATCGAGGGCCCGGCCCAGTAGGTTTCGATCGCTTCACCCACGGCCCGGCAGTGACTGCCGGGCTCGTGGTGTGTCATGGGTACGTGATGTGACCCGGCGTACCGTGACTGGACGTACGACAGACGACGTACCCGGTGGGGAGCCGAGCGATGGACAAGCCCAAAGTGGTCCTGGGCGTCAGTGGCGGGATCGCCGCCTACAAGGCGTGCGAGCTGCTGCGCCGCCTCACCGAGTCCGGCCATGACGTACGCGTCGTGCCGACCGCCTCGGCGCTGCACTTCGTCGGCGAGGCGACCTGGTCGGCGCTGTCCGGACATCCGGCGGCGACCGAGGTGTGGGACTCCGTCCACGAGGTGCCGCACGTCCGCATCGGCCAGTCCGCCGATCTGGTCGTGATCGCCCCCGCCACCACCGATCTGCTCGCCAAGGCCGCCCATGGCCTCGCGGACGATCTGCTCACCAATACGCTGCTCACCGCTCGCTGCCCGGTCGTCTTCGCGCCCGCGATGCACACCGAGATGTGGGAGCACCCCGCCACCCAGGAGAACGTGGCGACGCTGCGCCGCCGCGGTGCGATCGTCATCGAACCCGCCGTGGGGCGGCTCACCGGTGTGGACACCGGCAAGGGGCGGCTGCCGGACCCCGGGGAGATCTTCGAGGTCTGCCGCCGGGTGCTGGCCCGCGGCGCCGAGGCGCACACCACCGATCTGGCCGGCCGCCATGTCGTGGTGAGCGCCGGGGGCACCCGCGAGCCGCTGGACCCGGTGCGCTTCCTCGGTAACCGCTCCACCGGCCGGCAGGGGTACGCCCTGGCCCGTGCCGCCGTCGCCCGGGGCGCGCGCGTGACTCTTGTCTCGGCCAACAGCGAGCTGCCCGACCCGGCCGGTGCCGATGTGGTGCGTGCGGGCACCGCCGCACAGCTGCGGGAGGCCGTGCTCAAGGCCGCCGCGGACGCCGACGCCGTGGTGATGGCCGCCGCCGTCGCCGACTTCCGGCCCGCGCACTACGCCGAGGGGAAGATCAAGAAGCGCGACGGCCAGGAGCCCGAGCCGATCGCCCTCGTACGGAATCCGGACATCCTCGCGGAGATCTCCGCGGAGCGCGCCCGCCCCGGCCAGATCGTGGTCGGCTTCGCCGCCGAAACCGACGATGTGCTCGCCAACGGCCGAGCCAAGCTCGCCCGCAAGGGCTGCGATCTGCTGGTGGTGAACGAGGTCGGGGAGCACAAGACCTTCGGCGCCGAGACCAACGAGGCCGTGGTGCTCGGCGCCGACGGCACCGAGACGCCCGTGCCGTACGGCCCCAAGGGCGCGCTCGCCGACACCGTCTGGGACCTGGTCGCCCGCCGCCTGGGATGAGCCCGGCCCGGGCCTCGGGCGGGGCCCGGCGGGCCTCATGCGGGGCCCGGCGGACACCCCCCGGCGGGGGCCGTACTGCGGCCGATCGGGCTCATGACACGTTCCTGCCACGGCGAGGTGGGGCTGTATTTCGGCTTGAGGCAAGGTATGTTCCCGGTCACGGGCCTGCCCGTTCTGTGGGACGGGGATGCTTGACCGGTGGACGTGCCGGATAAACTGGCCCAGGAACCGCACCGGGCGCAGCTCCCGAGCGGTCCGACCATGATCAGCCAGCAGCCGCTGCAACCCCAGGGAGCGATGTGTCCCGCCGCCTGTTCACCTCGGAATCCGTGACCGAGGGTCACCCCGACAAGATCGCTGACCAGATCAGCGACACCATCCTCGACGCCCTCCTCAAGGAGGACCCGACCTCCCGGGTCGCCGTCGAGACGTTGATCACCACCGGCCTGGTGCACGTGGCCGGCGAGGTGACCACCAAGGCGTACGCCCCGATCGCGACGCTCGTGCGGAACAAGATCCTCGACATCGGCTACGACTCGTCGAAGAAGGGCTTCGACGGCGCCTCCTGCGGCGTCTCGGTGTCGATCGGCTCACAGTCCCCCGACATCGCCCAGGGTGTGGACTCCGCCTACGAGCTCCGGGTCGAGGGCGACGAGGACGAGCTGGACAAGCAGGGCGCGGGCGACCAGGGCCTGATGTTCGGATACGCCTGCGACGAGACGCCCGAGCTGATGCCGCTGCCGATCAACCTGGCGCACCGGCTCTCCCGCCGGCTGTCCGACGTCCGCAAGAACGGGACCATCCCCTACCTGCGCCCCGACGGCAAGACCCAGGTCACCATCGAGTACGACGGTCACAAGGCGGTCCGCCTGGACACCGTCGTCGTCTCCTCGCAGCACGCCTCCGACATCGACCTGGACTCGCTGCTGGCGCCCGACATCCGGGAATTCGTGGTCGAGCACGTGCTGAACGAGCTGGTCGAGGACGGCATCAAGCTCGACACCGAGGGCTACCGCCTGCTGGTCAACCCGACCGGGCGCTTTGAGATCGGCGGCCCGATGGGCGACGCCGGCCTCACCGGCCGCAAGATCATCATCGACACCTACGGCGGCATGTCCCGCCACGGCGGCGGCGCCTTCTCCGGCAAGGACCCCTCCAAGGTCGACCGCTCCGCCGCCTACGCCATGCGCTGGGTCGCCAAGAACGTGGTTGCCGCCGGCCTCGCCCAGCGCTGCGAGGTGCAGGTCGCGTACGCCATCGGCAAGGCCGAGCCGGTCGGCCTCTTCGTGGAGACCTTCGGCACCGCCGCGGTCGACGCCGAGAAGATCGAGAAGGCCATCTCCGAGGTCTTCGACCTCCGCCCGGCCGCGATCATCCGCGACCTCGACCTGCTGCGCCCGATCTACGCCCAGACCGCGGCGTACGGCCACTTCGGCCGTGAGATCCCCGACTTCACCTGGGAGCGCACCGACCGCGTCGACGCCCTCCGCGCGGCGGCTGGCCTGTAGGACCCCCGCTCAGGCCATGGTTTCGGCGAAGGCCCGGACGCCCCTCGGCGTCCGGGCCTTCGCGTCCGTCGCTGTCCGTGCGGTCTGCTAAGACTTGATCTGTGGGCAGGGACAACGAGCGGCCGAAGGATCCGGCGGAGGCGTCGGAGGGGGAGCAGCTCGCGCTCATCCGGGAGACCGTGCGCAAGGCCAAGGGGGAGCGGGCCAGGCCGCGGACCTGGCGGGGGGCCAAGCTGGCCGGGGAGCTGCCCGTGGCGCGGGTGCTGGTCGACAAGGGGCCGGTCCACCTCGACAAGCTGTGGGATTACGCGGTGCCGGCCGAGATGGACGCCGAGGCCCGGCCCGGGGTGCGGGTGCGGGTGCGGTTCGGGGCCGGGACGGGGAAGGTGCGCGAGGGGCGGCGCGAGGGCGGCGGGCTGCTCGACGGGTACATCATCGAGCGCGTCGCCGAGTCCGACTACCGGGGCCCGCTGGCCGCCCTCGCACAGGTGGTCTCCCCGGAGCCGGTGCTGGGGCCGGGGCTGCTGGCGCTGTGCCGGGCGGTCGCCGACCGGTACGCCGGATCGCTCGCCGATGTGCTGCAACTGGCCATGCCCAAGCGCAACGCCCGCGCCGAGGGTGAGCCGTCACCGCCGCCGCTGCCCCCGCCGGAACCGCCCGTGCCCGGGAGCTGGGCGCGCTATCCGGCCGGGCCCGGGTTCCTGGAGGCGCTTGCCCGCGGTGACCGGCCGCGGGCCGTATGGACCGCGCTGCCCGGGCCGCACTGGCCCCGGGAGTGGGCCACCGCCGTGGCCGCCACGCTCGCGTCCGGGCGCGGGGCGCTCGTCGTCGTCCCGGACGGGCGGACCGCCGAGCGGGTGGACGTGGCGCTCGCGGAGGCGCTCGGCGGCCCGGGGCGGCATGTGCTGCTCACCGCCGACCTCGGGCCCGAGGAGCGCTACCGCCGCTGGCTGGCCGTCAGCCGGGGCTCGGTCCGGGCAGTGGTGGGCACCCGGGCGGCGATGTTCGCACCGGTCCGGGACCTCGGGCTGGTGGGGATCTGGGACGACGGGGACCGCAGCCACAGCGACGACCGGCTGCCTCAGCCGCACGCCCGCGATGTGCTGCTGCTGCGCGCCGTCCATGAGAAGACCGGCTTTCTGCTGGGCGACCTCGGCCGCACCGTCGAGGCCGCCCAGCTGGTGGAGAACGGCTGGGCCCGGCCGCTCGAAGCCGACCGTGAGCAGGTCCGGGCGGCTGCCCCGCTGATCCGTACGGTCGACGAGGGCGAGGTGGCCCGGGACGCGGAGGCCCGTGCCGCCCGGCTGCCCACACTCGCCTGGCAGACCGTACGGGAGGCGCTGACCCGGGGCCCGGTGCTGGTGCAGGTGCCGCGCCGGGGCTATGTGCCGAAGCTGGCCTGTGAGCGCTGCCGGGAGCCCGCGCGCTGTGCGCACTGCTCGGGTCCGCTGGAGGCGCGGGACGCGGACCATCTGGTGTGCGGATGGTGCGGGCGGGACGAACCCGCCTGGCACTGCCGCGAATGCGGGGGCGTCCGGCTGCGGGCGTCCATAGTCGGCGCCCGGCGCACCGCCGAGGAGCTGGGCCGCGCCTTTCCGGCCGTGCCCGTGCGCACCTCCGGCCGCGACCATGTGCTGACGTCCGTCCCCGACCGTCCGGCGCTCGTCGTGAGCACGCCGGGCGCCGAGCCGGTCGCCGAGGGCGGTTACGCCGCGGCGCTGCTGCTCGACGGCTGGGCCCTGCTCGGCCGCCCCGATCTGCGCGCCGGTGAGGACGCGCTGCGCCACTGGCTGGAGGCGGCCTCGCTGGTCCGCGGCCACGGGGACGAGGGGAGTGACGGCCGCGGCGGCACTGTGGTGATCATGGCCGAGCCGACGCAGCGGCCCGTCCAGGCGCTGGTGCGCTGGGACCCGGCCGGTTATGCGGCGCGCGAGCTGGCCGAGCGGTCCCAGCTGGGTTTTCCGCCGATCTCACGGATGGCGGCGGTGACCGGCCCCGCGGAGGCGGTGGCCGAGCTGATCGCCTCGGCCGGGCTGCCCGAGGGAGCCGAGACACTGGGCCCGGTCCCGCTGCCCCCGGCGCCTCCCGGACGTCCGCGCCGCCCCGGAGACCCGCCGCCGGGCGAGGTCTGGGAGCGCGCGCTGCTGCGGGTACGCCCCGGCCAGGGCAGCGCCCTCGCGGCGGCCCTCAAGGAGGCGAAGGCGGGCCGTTTGGCGAGGGGGGAGAAGGACCCCGCGGTGCGGGTGGATCCCCTGGATATTGGCTGACCTCGGCTGAGTCGGGTCTGGGCATTGGCCGGCCTCGGCCCCGGTCTGGGCCCCGGTCTGGGCATTGGCTGACCTCGGCTGCTCCCCGGCTGGGGGTGCGCTCCGGCTGGGGGTGCGCTCCGGGTGGCGCGGGGTGTCCGGGTGCCGCAGGGCCTCCGGGCGCTGAGGCTTACTGGCCGGGGGCGCCTCTCCGGGGTGACCGGGTAAGCCCGTAGGTGCCGTAGTGCCTCCGGGTGCCGCAGGCCGGAGGCTGGCGTCTTCCGGCGCTCGGTTCTTCTGGCCTGGGGCCGCGCCCGGCGGCAGCCAGGGCGGGTGGCAGGGTGCCGCAGAGTCTCCGGGGGCTTGGGCCTACCGGCGAGTGAGCCGAAGGGGCGCGTCGTTGTCGAAAGGGAGAGCGCGCAGGGCCCGAGGAACGAGGGCCCGAGCACGGTCGACCGTCGGCAGGGGTACCTCCCAGCGGTAGCTGGGGGAGACTGAAGCGCCCCGGAGGCGAACCGAGCCTCAAAAAAGGCGAGGCCGTCAGCCTTGGCGGGGGCTGGGGAAGGGGCTGGGGCTGGGGCGGGGGTCCTCGCGGAGTGACGGCGTCGACTGCGGCGGGACCGTGCGCGCTGCGGGCACCGAGGGTACGGCGGCGGGCTCGGCCGGGCGGCCCGGGGACGGTTCGCCGCCCTCGGGGGCGTTCTGCGCGGCGGCCCGGCGGGCGCCGTAACGGCGGTGCACCGCCTGCTTGGTGACGCCGAGCGCGGAGCCCACCGCGTCCCAGGAGAAGCCCAGCGAGCGGTCGAAGTCGACGGCGGCCGTGACCAGCGTCTCGACGCTGTCGCGCAGTTCCTGGGCGAGCCGCACGGTGGGGGCCGGAGCGCGTCCGTAGACCACGAAACCGGCGGATGGGCCGGTGCGCCGGGGGCGGTAGACATTGCCGAGCTGGGCGGTGAGCGTGCGCAGCGCGTCCACCTGCCGGCGGACCCGCTCGATGTCCCGGACCAGGAGGTGCAGGCTGGCCCGTGCCTGGGCGTCATGAGTTGCGTGGTCGGCCATGGAGAAGCCTCTCGAACCGGCGTTGACGGGGGATGGGGTGAGGGGGCTGATGCTGGATGGGGGGAGTCGAGCGGGCGGCGGGAAACGCATCGGGCCGCGGCAGCGGCCCGATGCGGTCAATCTGCCTTGACCAACGCGGCACCCGCCCGTCGGTCACGGTCCGGGGCGTGCGGGAGTCCGCCCGTACGCCCCCTCGGCCGGCGGACCATAGACTTCAGAGGCTGTCCGACGTTCCGCCGTATCCGCTGTGTGAGAGGTAGTTCGCCACCCATGAGGCTCGTCTTCGCCGGTACCCCCGAGGTCGCCCTGCCCGCTCTGGACGCGCTGATCGCGTCGGAGAAGCACGAGGTGGTGGCCGTGGTGACGCGTCCCGACGCGCCCGCCGGGCGCGGTCGCCGGATGGTGGCCAGCCCGGTCGCCGAGCGGGCCGAGGAGGCGGGTATCGAGGTGCTCAAGCCCGCCAAGCCGCGCGATCCGGAGTTCCTCGCCCGGCTCGGCGAGATCGCACCCGACTGCTGCCCGGTGGTGGCCTACGGTGCGCTGCTGCCCAAGGCCGCGCTGGAGATCCCGGCGCACGGCTGGGTCAATCTGCACTTCTCGCTGCTTCCGGCGTGGCGGGGCGCGGCACCCGTGCAGCACTCCGTGCTCGCGGGCGACGAGATGACCGGCGCCTCGACCTTCCAGATCGAGGAAGGGCTGGACTCCGGGCCGGTGTTCGGGGTGGTGACGGAGGAGGTGCGGGCCACCGACACCAGCGGCGATCTGCTGACCCGGCTCGCCTTCGCCGGTGCGGGGCTGCTCGAGGCGACCATGGACGGCATCGAGAACGGCACCCTGCTCCCGGTGCCACAGCCCGCCGAGGGCATCTCGCTCGCCCCGAAGATCACCGTCGAGGACGCGGAGATCGACTGGACGGCGCCCGCACTGCGCGTCGACCGGCTGGTGCGGGCGTGCACCCCCGCCCCGGGCGCGTGGACCACCTTCCGTGAGGAGCGGTTGAAGGTCGTCTCGGCGCGGCCGGTGGCGGACCGTACGGATCTGGAGCCCGGCCGGCTGGTCGCGACGAAGAAGGCCGTGTACGTGGGCACCGGCAGCCATGCCGTCGAGCTGACCTGGGTGCGGCCGCAGGGCAAGAAGCCGATGCTCGCGGCGGATTGGGCGCGCGGGGTGCGGATCGCGGAGGGCGAGCGGCTCGGGGCCTGAGCGGAGCCACGGGGCCGAGGCCGACCCAGCGGCACGGGGATCCCCAGCAGGTCCCCAGGGCAGAAGCCCGAGCAGGTTCACAGGGCAGAGACCTGAGCAGGCCAACAGGGCAGAGACCTGAGCAGGCCAACAGGGCAGAGACCTGAGCAGGCCAACAGGGCAGAGACCTGAGCAGGCCAACAGGGCTGACACCCGAGCAGGTCCACAGGGCTGAAAGGCGGCCACCGGCGCGCCGGGGCGGCGGATGTTGACTTCAACCTCTGTTGAAGTCCTACGTTCCTCACGAGACCTCGGAGGTACGTGATGGACATCGAAGTGACCGCCTGGCATTCCCTGTATCAGGCGTCCAATGCCAGCGACGACCGGCGACCCTTCTCCCGCGAGACACTGCGCCGCATCGGCGCCTTTGCCCGTCCGCACCGCCGTCGGCTGCAGCTGTTCCTGCTACTGAGCACGGTCACGGCGGTGCTCGCGGTGGCGACGCCGCTGCTGGCCGGCCAGGTGGTGGACGCGATCGTCCATCATTCGGGACAGGACACGGTGCTCGGGCTGGCCGGGCTCATCGCCGCGATCGCCGTGGCGGAGGCGGCCCTCGGGCTGCTGACCCGCTGGCTGTCGGCGAACATCGGCGAGGGGCTGATCCTCGATCTGCGCACCTCCGTCTTCGACCACGTCCAGCGGATGCCGGTCGCGTTCTTCACCCGGACCCGCACCGGTGCGCTGGTCAGCCGGCTCAACAACGACGTCATCGGGGCGCAGCGGGCGTTCAGCGACACCCTCTCGGGGGTGGTCGGCAATATGGTGACGCTGCTGCTCACCCTGGTCGTCATGATCGGGATCTCGTGGCAGATCACCCTGCTGACGCTGGTGCTCCTGCCCCTCTTCCTGCTGCCCGCGCGCCGGGTGGGCGGGCGGCTGGCGAAGCTGCGGCGCGAGGCGGCCGCGCACAACGCCGCGATGAGCACCCAGATGACCGAGCGCTTCTCCGCGCCCGGAGCCACCCTGGTCAAGCTCTTCGGCCGGCCCGCCGACGAGTCGGCCGAGTTCGCCGCGCGGACCCGGCGGGTGCGGGACATCGGGGTGCGGACCGCGATGGTCCAGGTCTCCTTCGTCACCGCCCTGACCCTCGTCTCCGCCCTGGCCCTCGCCCTGGTCTACGGCCTCGGCGGCTGGTTCGCGCTGCACGGGCGGCTCGACCCCGGCGCCGTCGTCGCGCTCGCGCTGCTCCTCACCCGCCTCTACGCGCCGCTGACCGCGCTGGCCGGGGCGCGGGTCGAGGTGATGAGCGCGCTCGTCAGCTTCGAGCGGGTCTTCGAGGTGCTCGACCTCGAGCCGCTGATCAAGGAGAAGCCGGACGCCCGGGAGGTGCCGGACGGGCCCGTGTCCGTCGAGTTCGACCGCGTCGACTTCGGCTACCCGGCCGCGGACAAGGTCTCCCTCGCCTCCCTGGAGGAGGTCGCCACCCTGGACACCCGCGGTGGCGTCGAAGTCCTGCACCAGCTGTCCTTCCGCGCCGAACCGGGCCAGATGGTCGCGCTGGTGGGCTCCTCCGGCGCCGGGAAGTCGACCATCGCGCAGCTGCTGCCGAGGCTCTACGACGCCGACGGCGGCGCCGTACGGCTCTCCGGGGTGGACGTCCGCGATCTGACCGCCGATTCGATCCGCGGCACCCTCGGCATGGTCACGCAGGACGGCCATCTCTTCCATGACTCGATCCGCGCCAATCTGCTGCTGGCCCGGCCGGAGGCCACCGACGAGGAGCTGTGGGAGGTGCTGCGCCGGGCCCGCCTGGAGGGGCTGATCGCGTCCCTGCCGGACGGTCTTGACACCGTCGTGGGCGAGCGCGGCTACCGGCTCTCCGGCGGTGAGCGTCAGCGGCTGACCATCGCCCGGCTGCTGCTGGCCCGGCCCCGGGTGGTGATCCTCGACGAGGCCACCGCGCATCTGGACTCCACCTCGGAGGCGGATGTGCAGGAGGCGCTCGGCGAGGCGTTGGAGGGGCGCACCGCGGTGGTGATCGCCCACCGGCTGTCCACAGTTCGGGCGGCGGATCTCATTCTCGTCGTCGAGGGCGGGCGGATCGTGGAACGCGGTACGCACACCGCGCTGCTGGCCGCCGGAGGCCGCTACGAGGAGCTGTACCGCACCCAGTTCGAGCAGCCGACGGCGATGGGCGACGGATGCGCCGTGGACGCGGTGAGCGCCCCCGGCACCGGCCCGAAGGCGGCGGCCGTGGACGGAACGGCCCTGGACGGCGGCCCCACGGCCGCCGGGGCCCCGGCGACGTAGGCTGGTCTCTTCGAGCCCGATCCGTCCCCCGGAGCACATTTCCCGTGACCGACCAGCCCCGTCGTCGCCGTCCCCACGCCCCGAACCGGCCAGGCAAGCCCTACCGCCGCCCGCAGAAGGACCCCGTGCGGATCCTCGCCTTGGAGGCGCTGCGGGCGGTCGACGAGCGGGACGCGTACGCCAACCTCGTTCTCCCGCCCCTGCTGCGCAAGGCGCGGGAGAGCGCGGAGGCCGGCGGGCCGCGGTTCGACGCGCGGGACGCGGCGCTCGCCACCGAGCTGGTCTACGGCACCCTGCGCCATCAGGGCACCTACGACGCGATCATCGCCGAATGCGTGGACCGCCCGCTGCGCGAGGTGGATCCGCCCGTGCTCGACGTGCTGAACCTCGGCGCCCATCAGCTGCTGGGGACCCGTATCCCCACCCACGCCGCCGTCTCGGCGAGTGTCGAGCTGGCCCGGGTGGTGCTGGGCGACGGACGGGCCAAGTTCGTGAACGCCGTGCTGCGCAGGATCGCCGCCCATGACCTCGACGGCTGGCTGGAGCGGGTCGCCCCGCCCTACGACGAGGACCCCGAGCAGCATCTGGGCGTCCGCCACTCGCATCCGCGCTGGGTCGTCTCCGCCCTGTGGGACGCGCTCGGCGGCGGCAGCTCCGGGATCGAGGAGCTGCTGGCCGCCGACAACGAACGGCCCGAGGTCACCCTCGTCGCCCGGCCCGGCCGGTCCACGGCCGGGGAGCTGCTGGACGCGGTCGGCGAGGGGGCCGCGGTGCAGGGCCGCTGGTCCCCGTACGCGGTGCGGCTCACCGAGGGCGGGGAGCCCGGGGCGCTGGAGGCCGTGCGCGAGGGGCGCGCCGGGGTCCAGGACGAGGGCAGTCAGCTGGTGGCCCTCGCGCTGGCGAACGCGCCGCTGGAGGGGGAGGACCGGCGCTGGCTGGACGGCTGCGCGGGCCCCGGCGGCAAGGCCGCGCTGCTCGCCGCGCTCGCCGCGGAGCGCGGCGCCGCGCTGCTGGCCGCCGAGAAGCAGCCGCACCGGGCCCGGCTGGTGGCCAGGGCCCTGGCCGGCAACCCCGGCCCGTACCAGGTGATCGCCGCGGACGGCACCCGCCCGCCGTGGCGGCCGGGCGCCTTCGACCGGGTGCTGGTGGATGTGCCGTGCACCGGGCTCGGTGCGCTGCGCCGCCGCCCCGAGGCGCGCTGGCGGCGCCGCCCCGAGGACCTCGACGGCTTCGCCCCGCTGCAACGCGGGCTGCTGCGGGAGGCCTTGGCCTCGGCGCGGATCGGCGGCGTGGTCGGCTATGCGACCTGTTCCCCGCATCCGGCCGAGACCAGGGCCGTGGTCGAGGACGTCCTCAAGGGGCGTGGCGGCCCGGCCGTCGCCGCGGAGTGGATCGACGCCCGTCCGCTGCTGCCCGGGGTGCCCGAGCTGGGTGATGGCCCGGAC
This sequence comes from Streptomyces sp. NPDC007875, assembly GCF_042868035.1. Taxonomy (NCBI): domain Bacteria; kingdom Bacillati; phylum Actinomycetota; class Actinomycetes; order Kitasatosporales; family Streptomycetaceae; genus Streptomyces; species Streptomyces sp. NPDC007875. Next base: position 210,573 of record NZ_JBIADZ010000003.1, read on the forward strand.
ATCCAGCTGTGGCCGCACCGGCACGGCACGGACGCCATGTATCTGGCCCTGCTGCGCCGCACCGGCTGACCGCGCGCGTTCTTCTCACGGGTTCCCGGAGTGACAGCGGCTCCGGGGCATCGCACGACCGCGCTGAGCGGCGCGTCAGTCCTTCGGGACCGCCGGAAGCGCTTCCTGGGGCCGGTCGGTCGGGGCGTAGACGGTGGCCGCGTGGGCGGCGGGGTTGAGGTCCTTGTGCACCGCGCGCGCCACCGCCTCGATGGTGGCCACGCCCGCCTTCATGGTGCGGTTGTCCTGGGTGAGCACGGTGAGGGTGTAGTCGTGGCCGCCGCCGGTGAAGGCGCCGATGCTGTGCACCCGCCAGCCGTGGGTGGACCGCTCCAGCCAGCCGTTCTTCACCTGGATCCGCACCCCGCCCGGGGCACCGGCCGGGGTGCCCCAGCGCTGTTCGCGGATGACCTTGCCCATCAACGAGAGGATGTAGCGGCGGGAGGCGTCGGTCAGCACCGTGTTCGGGTGGGTGATCAGGTCCAGGAGCCGCTCCTGGTCGTTCGCGGTGATCCGGGTGAGACCCCAGTAGCCGTTCTTGCCGGGCACGGTGGCGTCCATGCCCGCCGCCCGCAGGAACGCCTTGACCCGGGAGGCTTTGAGCTTCTTCCACAGCTTGCTGGTCGAGGCGTTGTCCGACTTGGTGATCATGGCCTTGGCGAGGGTCTTCTCGCCCTTGGTCAGCGGCCGGTGGTGCCGCTGCGCGTCCCACAACAGCGTCCCCAGGACCGTCGCCTTCACCACGCTCGCGGAGTCGAACCGCTGGTTCGCGCGCAGCGTGCAGCGGGTGTGGGTGGCGTGGTCGCGGAGGCTGATCGCGGTGGTGCCGGACCGGCCGCGCAGCGCCGCGGCGATGTCCTTGGACAGCTTGCCGGCCAGCCCGGACTGGTGCGAGACGCAGACCGGTCGCGGCGCCGCGGCCGCGGCGGAGGCGGGTCCGGTCCCGGCGACCGGCGATACGACGACGGCCGCGGTCAGCGCCGCGCACACCGCGGTGCGGGAATGCCGGGGTATTCGGTCTCTCGTCATGGTGGGTTGCCTGTGTGCACGTGATGTCTAGGGGTTTCATTCGACTTCTTCATGGTCCTGGCTCCGTCGCCGTGCGTCGATCGGAGCGGAACCAAGTGATCACGGCGGTGCGGGCCGTTGCGCTGATCCCGGCTCCATGGACCGGCGCGGACCGTGGGAGGCTTGGTGGCATGGCCTTGCAGATCAACCCCAGCATCCTGTCCGCAGACTTCTCCCGCCTCGCGGATGAGGCGAAGGCGGTCGAGGGTGCCGACTGGCTCCACGTCGACGTCATGGACAACCACTTCGTCCCCAACCTCACCCTCGGGGTTCCGGTGGTCGAGTCGCTGGGCAAGGCCACGGACACCCCGCTGGACTGCCATCTCATGATCGACGATCCGGACCGCTGGGCGCCGCAGTACATCGAGGCGGGTGCCGGTTCCGTCACCTTCCATGTGGAGGCCGCGGCCGCGCCGGTGCGGCTGGCGCGCGAGATCCGGGCCCAGGGGGCGCGGGCCTCGATGGCGCTCAAGCCGGCCACGCCCATCGAGCCGTACGAGGATCTGCTGCCCGAGTTGGACATGCTGCTGGTGATGACCGTGGAACCGGGCTTCGGCGGCCAGGCGTTCCTTGACATCATGCTGCCGAAGATTCGCCGCACCCGGCAGTTGATCGACAAGCATGGGCTTCAGATGTGGCTCCAGGTGGACGGCGGGGTCTCGGCCGCCACCATCGAGCGGTGCGCCGAGGCGGGCGCCGATGTGTTCGTGGCGGGCTCGGCCGTCTACGGCGCCGACGACCCGGCCAAGGCCGTACAGGCACTGCGCAACCTCGCCGAGAAGGCAACCGGCACCCCCGGAACATGAGGCGACGTAGCTACCGGTCGGTGAACTCAAGGGTGAAGGGCGAACCAACTCCGCCGTTTCTGACAGGATGAACGGTGAGTCCGGACAGTGAATAGTGAGGAGACCGCGGTGTCGACGGGCCGTTCAGCCACGCGGATGGGACCCGCCGAACTGGTGCAGGCGGCGGCCATGGCGCGCCGCTTCTACCTCGAGGGCAAGTCCAAGATCCAGATTGCCGAGGAGTTCGGCGTCAGCCGCTTCAAGGTCGCGCGGGTGCTGGAGACGGCGCTCGAGCGCGATCTGGTGCGCATCGAGATCCGGGTTCCCGCCGAGCTCGACGCGGAGCGCTCCGACGCCCTGCGCGCCCGCTACGGGCTGCGCCACGCGGTCGTCGTGGAGTCCCCGGCCGACGCCGAGGCGGACACCCCGGACCCGGAGAACCTCGGCGAGGTCGCCGCGGACCTGCTGGGCGAGCTGGTGACCGAGGGGGATGTGCTGGGGCTGGCCTGGGGGCGGTCCACGATCCACATGGCGGCCGCGCTGCACCGGCTGCCCCCGTGCACCGTCGTCCAGCTCACCGGCGTCTACGACGCGGGCACGGCCGAGCGCGGCTCGGTCGAGGCGGTGCGCCGCGCCGCCGCCGTCTCGGGTGGGGAGGCGCACCCCATCTACGCGCCGATGCTGCTGCCGGACACGGCCACCGCGGACGCCCTGCGCGGCCAGACCGGTATCGCCCGCGCCTTCGAGTACTTCGACAAGGTCACCGTGGCCTGCGTCTCCATCGGCTCCTGGGAGGCCGGGATCTCCACGGTCTACGACATGCTGACGGAGAAGGAGCGGGCCCACTACGAGAGCCTGGGCGCCGCCGCCGAGATGTCGGCCCACCTCTTCGACGCCGAGGGCCGCCGCATCGGCCGCGACCTGGGCGAGCGCTGCATCACCGTGGAGGCCGACCGGCTGCGCCGGATCCCCGAGGTGGTGGCCATCGCGGGTGGCCGCCGCAAGGCCGAGGCGATCGGGGCGGTGCTGAGGTCCGGTCTGGTCACCAGCCTGGTCACGGACACCGCCGCCGCGGACTACCTGCTCGCCGAAACCACCCCCGCCGCCCACCCCGCCCTGGACCGCGCCGACCCGGACGGCGCGTAGCGGGCCGGCCGCCGCGGGCAAGGGGGAAGACGGCGAGTGGCCTGCCGCTCGCCACATCGGATCACGCAGAAGCAGGGCGGCGTCCCACGGCACTCACCGCCGGCGGTCCCGGCGGGCGGCGCGCTCCCGCCGAGCAGAACGAGGGCGACGCCCGCCGCGCCCTCCAGGAACGTCGGCGCGTCCAGCGGCTCCGGCCGCGCACAGTCAGTGATTCCGGTGCTCCGGAGAGCTGAAGCGGTTGGCTCAGAAAGTCGCGGGCGGTGGAACGAGCGGCCGTCATCGCAGCTCTCTTACGGCTCCTGGCCGGGCCCCGACCGCTCGCGGACGCGCCGAGCGGTGCTGCGCCGCATGGGGCCACTCGCCCTGGGGCGGGCGCTCGGGTAGCGTTTCGATGTAAGGCAGGTTGCCTGTCGGCACCGGAGCAGCCCCCGCAGCGCCTCTTTGGAGGACTCTACGAATGCGGGGGTCTTTTGTTGTGTCGCTGTGGGAGTGACCTGCGTCGTTTCGCGTGAAAATGTGAGGCTCATGCGTTTCCTCGAGCCCGGTACGGGGCGCCACGTGGAATCTTCCCCGGTTCCCTACGACCTGACGTACGACGATGTGTTCATGGTGCCGAGCCGCTCCGCGGTCGGCTCCCGCCAGGGGGTGGACCTGGCCGCACCCGACGGCACCGGCACCACCATTCCGCTCGTCGTCGCCAACATGACCGCGATCGCCGGCCGCCGCATGGCCGAGACGGTCGCCCGTCGCGGTGGCCTCGTCGTCATTCCGCAGGACATCCCGATCGACGTCGTCACCGACGTGATCCGCTGGGTCAAGAGCCGCGATCTGGTGCTGGACACCCCGATCGTCCTCGCCCCGACCGGCACCGTCGCCGACGCGCTGTCGCTGCTGCCCAAGCGGGCACACGGCGCGGGCGTGGTGGTCGAGGACGGGCGTCCGGTGGGCGTGGTGACCGAGTCCGACCTGACCGGTGTGGACCGCTTCACCCAGCTGTCCGAGGTGATGTCGCGCGAGCTGATGGTGCTCGACGCCGACATCGACCCCCAGGAGGCGTTCAACCGCCTCGACGCCGCCCACCGCAAGCTCGCCCCCGCCGTCGACGCGGACGGGAAGCTGGCGGGCATCCTGACCCGCAAGGGCGCGCTGCGGGCGACGCTCTACAAGCCCGCGGTGGACGCGGGCGGCCGGCTGCGGATCGCGGCCGCCGTCGGGGTCAACGGCGATGTGGAGGGCCGTACGAAGGCGCTTCTGGACGCCGGGGTGGACGCCCTCGTCGTGGACACCGCCCACGGCCACCAGGAGTCGATGATCAGCACGCTCAAGGTGGTCCGGGGCCTGGGCCCGCGGGTGCCGGTGGTGGCGGGCAACGTGGTCGCCGCCGAGGGGGTGCGCGACCTCATCGAGGCCGGTGCCGACATCATCAAGGTCGGCGTCGGGCCGGGCGCCATGTGCACCACCCGCATGATGACCGGCGTGGGCCGGCCGCAGTTCTCCGCGGTTCTGGAATGCGCCGCCGAGGCGCGGAAGTTCGGCAAGCACATCTGGGCCGACGGTGGCATCCGGCACCCCCGCGACGTCGCCATGGCGCTCGCCGCCGGGGCGTCCAACGTCATGGTCGGTTCCTGGTTCGCGGGGACCTACGAGTCGCCCGGCGACCTCCAGCACACCGCCGACGGCCGACCGTACAAGGAGAGCTTCGGCATGGCGTCGGCACGCGCGGTGCGCAACCGCACCAGCGACGAGTCGGCGTACGAGCGGGCCCGCAAGGGGCTGTTCGAGGAGGGCATCTCCACCTCACGGATGTTCCTGGACCCGGCCCGGCCAGGAGTCGAGGACCTGATCGACTCGATCATCGCGGGCGTGCGCAGCTCCTGCACCTACGCGGGCGCCGGGTCGCTGGAGGAGTTCCACGAGCGGGCCGTGGTCGGCGTGCAGAGCGCCGCGGGCTACGCGGAGGGCAAGCCGCTCCACGCAAGCTGGGACTGAGGTCCAGGAGTTCGGCTCGCCCCGAGGCGCATCGAGCCCCCGCCACCACAACCCCACTCGGCTCGGGTGAGTGGGGTTGTGGTGGTGTGCCGCGGCGGGGTCTCACCTGGGCACTCCGCGCTCACCCCGGGTGCGGGGCAGCGCGTGGCGCGGCGGGCTGGTGAGGGTGATCTGCCGGACCAGCTGGTGGAACGAGACCAGCGCGGCGACCGGGGGAAGGCCGGCCACGGCCATGCTGGGCGCGTTCCTCGGGGCGTGTGCGACGCACAGGAACACCGCGATGGTGGAGAAGAGCACCACCACGGCCCATGAGTGCGCCGCGCCCCGGCGGTGCAGGGCGGCCCGCAGTACCGACAGCGAGGCGACCAGCCAGGGTCCGTAGACCAGCAGGGGCCACCATGCCGCCATGGACTCCGAGGTGCTCGGGGAGGCCAGATAGCGCAGCGGGCGGTAGGAGATCATTCCGCCGAGCACGCTCAGCATGGCGACGATGACCGTGGTGACCGCCGCGAAGATCAGGCTGATCACATGCAGCCACGGCAGCGTCGGCAGCCGGAAGCGGACCCGGCGGCGCTTGCCGCGCCCCCGCACATGCGTGGGGGAGGGGGCGTGGAGGGGGGCGACCGGTCCGATGGGGCCGGTGGTGTGCAGCGGCTCCTCGGGGGAGGTCGTCTGCAGCAGCCGGGCCAGGTCTCCCTCCAGGTCCCAGCGGCCCTCGATGGTCTCCGGGTCGGGCAGGGGGAAAGGATTCATCTCATAATCGGCTGCCGCCTCGTACCGCTCCCCGGGAGGGGGCGCGGGGGCGTGCCGGTGGCCGGTGGGTGGGGGCCCGTAGCCGCCCGGCCTCGGCTCGGTGTACGTCATGCCTTGACGCCCGGTTCCGGCGCGTCGGACCGCTGGAGGAAGTCCGCCTCGATCCGGCCCAGTGCCCGGATGAAGTCCTCCCAGACTCTCGCGCAGTATTCGAGCGGGTAGCGCTCGCTGTCACCCCCCTGGTCTCGGGGCCGGAACACGGGTTCGGCACTGAGCTGGGAGTGATCGGGTGGTTGCAGGCTGTCAGTGGTCACGTCCCCACCAACGACCGCTAAAATGGTGCAGTATCGCGGCATTCGGGTGAAACGAGCGCTGACTCGCGCAGTGTCTCGCAACGATTCCCCGCCGAGCGCCCCCGCGCGCAACGTTGCCACGGGGATGCGCAACCATGGTCCATTACGGCCGTCGGCGGACGGCTCATAGGGTCTTGCGCTGACGTGGAGTGGCGGGGACCGACTGCTCGGCGATTCCCACCTGCGGGTTTGCTCTTCGGGCACCCGTATGTCCGCAGTCGGTCGCCACCACCTGATGGCAGCGATTAAGGAGCCACCCCTGTGTTGGAGCACGGCGCAGCACCGCCCGCCACCCAGCAACCGGAACCAGACCCTCCGGTCGGCGGGCTGGGCGCCCGGCTGATGCGGCGCAAGCCCGTCGAGCGGCTGGTCGCCGAGGGCGGCCAGGGCGAGGGCGGCAGCCTGCGGCGCTCGATGGGCATGTGGCAGCTCACCATGATCAGCATCGGGGCCACCCTGGGCACCGGCATCTTCGTGGTGCTCGGCGAGGCCGTACCGGACGCCGGTCCCGCCGTCATCGTGTCGTTCGTCATCGCCGGGCTCACCGCGCTGTTCTCCGCGCTGTCCTACGCCGAGCTGGCGGGCACCATCCCCGTCTCCGGCTCCTCCTACTCCTACGCCTACGCCACCATGGGCGAGCTGATCGCCTGGGTCTGCGGCTGGTGTCTGATCCTCGAGTACGGCGTCTCGGTGGCCGCCGTCGCCGTCGGCTGGGGCGAGTACCTCAACGAACTGCTCGACGGCACCCTCGGCGTCACCATCCCCGACGCCCTGGCCGCCCCGCCCGGGGACGGCGGGATCTTCAATCTGCCCGCCCTGCTCGTGGTGCTGCTGGCGATGGCGTTTCTGCTGGGCGGCGCCAAGGAGAGCGCCCGCGCCAACGCGGTCATGGTGGCCGTGAAGATCGCGGCGCTGATCCTCTTCTGTGCCGTCGCCTTCACCGGCATCCGGGCCGGCAACTACACCCCGTTCATGCCGCTGGGCATGGCGGGCGTCAGCGCCGCCGGCGCCACCCTCTTCTTCTCCTACATCGGCTTCGACGCCGCCTCCACGGCCGGTGAGGAGGCCAAGAACCCCCAGCGCGACCTGCCCCGCGCGATCATGCTCTCGCTGATCATCGTCACCGCGCTGTACTGCCTGGTCGCCGCCGTCGCGGTGGGCGCCCTGCCGTGGAAGCAGTTCTCGGGCTCCGAGGCCGCGCTCGCCTCGATCATGAAGGATGTCACCGGACAGGACGCCTGGGCCGTGCTGCTGGCCGCCGGAGCGGTCGTCGCGATCGCCTCCGTGGTGCTGACCGTGCTCTACGGCCAGACCCGCATCCTCTTCGCGATGTCCCGGGACGGGATGGTGCCCAAGGTCTTCTCCACGGTGCACGCCAGGACTGGGGTGCCCCGCGCCAACACCGTGATCGTCTCGCTCTTCTGCGGGGTCCTGGCCGCCGCGATCCCGCTCGGCCAGCTCGCCGACGCCACCAGCATCGGCACCCTCTTCGCCTTCGCGCTGGTCAACATCGCCGTGATCGTGCTGCGCCGCACCCGGCCCGATATGACCCGCACCTTCCGGGTGCCGTTGTCCCCGCTCTTCCCGGTGATCGGCTTCGCGCTGTGTCTGTGGATGATGGGCAGCCTGCAGTTCGTGACCTGGGTGGTGTTCGGCTGCTGGATGGCCGTCGGCCTTGTGCTGTACTTCGCATACGGCTTGCGCCGATCCCGACTGGCCACAGCAGAGAAGTGATTGCCCCCCAGTGCGACTGAATGATCTCGACGAACGCATCGTCCACGCCCTCGCCGAGGACGCCCGCCGCTCCTACGCCGACATCGGCGAGCTGGTCGGACTGTCCGCGCCCGCCGTCAAACGGCGGGTGGACCGGCTGCGCGCGGAGGGAGCCATCACCGGCTTCACGGTGCGGGTCGACCCGGTGGCGCTGGGATGGGAGACCGAGGGCTTCATCGAGCTCTACTGCCGCCACAACACCTCGCCGGACGCCATCCGCCGGGGCCTGTCGCGCTATCCCGAGGTGGTGTCCGCGTCGACCGTCACCGGCGACGCGGACGCCGTCGTCCAGGTCTTCGCCTCCGATATGCGCCACTTCGAGCGGGTGCTGGAGCGGATCGCGGGGGAGGCGTTCGTGGAGCGCACCAAGTCCGTGCTGGTGCTGTCGCCCCTGCTGCGGCGGTTCAGTTCGGGTGCGCCCACGTAGGCGCTCCGCCGGGTGTGCCCTGATCGAGGTGCCCCGACCTGCCGGTGAGCGTCCGCGGCGGAGTTGTGGCTGGGCGCGCCCACGCGGTGGAGCCGCACATCGACACGGCCCCGCGCCCTTTCGGGGCTCGTCCGAGCAGCCCCCCGCCCAGGCATGGCCCCGTACGTGCCCCGGCCCCGCACACGCCCGGCCCCAGTGTGCGCAATGAATCGACGCGCACCGATCCCCATGCGTCATGAATCGACGCCGGACGCAACGAAGCCGTCTTGTTGGGTGATCCGGAGGCAACGTACTGTTTTTATACCCGTACCCCTTCCCTCAAGGTCTGCCATGTCGCCGCTGCGCACCGCTCTGCTCCAGAACTCCGGTCATCCCGGCGATCCCGCCGGAAACCTCAAGGTCCTCGACGAGGCCGCCGCCGACGCGGCCGCCGACGGGGCCGGGCTGCTGGTCACCGCGGAGATGTTCCTCACGGGCTACGCGATTGGCGGCGTACGGGAGCTGGCCGAGCCCGCCGACGGGCCCAGCGGCCGGGCCGTGGCCGAGATCGCCGCGACGCACGGTCTCGCCATCCTCTACGGCTACCCCGAGAGCCACGCGGGCGCCGTGTACAACTCCGCACGGCTCGTGGGCGCGGACGGCGCCGAGCTGGCCAACTACCGCAAGTCCCATCTCTACGGCTGCTTCGAACGGGAGTCGTTCACCCCCGGTGAGACCCCGGTCGTCCAGGCCACTGTCGGCGAGCTGACCGTCGGCATCCTGATCTGCTACGACGTGGAGTTCCCGGAGAACGTACGGGCCCATGCCCTGGCCGGGACCGATCTGCTGCTGGTGCCCACCGCGCAGATGCACCCCTTCGAGTTCGTCGCCGAATCCGTGATTCCGGTGCGGGCCTTCGAGAGCCAGATGTACATCGCGTACGTCAACCGCAGCGGCGTCGAGGGCGAGTTCGACTTCGTGGGCCTGAGCTGCCTGGCCGGGCCCGACGGCGCCACCTGTCTGCGCGCCGGCCGCGGCGAGGAACTCCTCCTCGGCGATGTCGCCCCCAAGCTGCTGACCACCTCGCGCCGGATCAACCCGTATCTGCGCGACCGCCGCCCCGGTCTGTACTCCTCCCTCAGCTGATCCGTCCGGCCTCCCGCCGCGCCCGAAACACCCTCTGAGCACCAACCAGCAAGGAATCCGTACCCCATGACGTCCACGGTGCCCACCGCCGTCCATGACGAGCAGGAAACGCAGGCCCATCAGGCCCTTCCGCCCATGACCATGTTCGGCCCGGACTTCCCTTACGCCTACGACGACTTCCTCGCCCACCCGGCGGGCCTGGGCCAGATACCCGCGACCGAGCACGGTGGCGAGGTCGCGGTCGTCGGCGGCGGTCTCTCCGGCCTCGTCACCGCGTACGAGCTGATGAAGATGGGCCTGAGGCCCGTGGTCTACGAGGCCGACCGGATCGGCGGACGGCTGCGCACCGTCGGCTTCGACGGCTGTGACGACACGCTGACCGCCGAGATGGGCGCGATGCGCTTCCCGCCGTCCTCCACCGCGCTCCAGCACTACATCGACCTGGTGGGCCTGAAGACCCAGCCGTTCCCCAACCCGCTGGCCCCCGACACCCCCTCGACCGTCGTCGACCTCAAGGGCGAGTCCCACTACGCCCGCACCATCGACGATCTGCCGCCGGTCTACCGTGAGGTGGCCGACGCCTGGAACGCCTGCCTGGAGGAGGGCGCGGACTTCTCCGACATGAACCGCGCCATCCGCGAGCGGAACGTCCCCCGGATCCGGGAGATCTGGTCGCGGCTGGTCGAGAAGCTGGACAACCAGACCTTCTACGGCTTCCTGTGCGACTCCGCGGCCTTCACCTCCTTCCGCCACCGCGAGATCTTCGGCCAGGTCGGCTTCGGCACCGGCGGCTGGGACACCGACTTCCCCAACTCCATCCTGGAGATCCTGCGGGTCGTCTACACCGAGGCCGACGACCACCACCGCGGCATCGTCGGCGGCAGCCAGCAGCTTCCGCTGCGGCTGTGGGAGCGCGAGCCCGAGAAGATCGTCCACTGGCCCCAGGGCACCTCGCTGTCCTCGCTGCACGGCGGTGAGCCCCGCCCGGCCGTGACCCGGCTGCACCGGGCCGCGGGCGACCGCGTGGTGGTGACGGACGCGAGCGGTGACATCCGCTCGTACCAGGCGGTGGTCTTCACCGCGCAGTCCTGGATGCTGCTCTCCAAGATCGACTGTGATGACTCGCTCTTCCCGATCGACCACTGGACGGCCATCGAGCGCACCCACTACATGGAGTCCAGCAAGCTCTTCGTGCCGGTGGACCGGCCGTTCTGGCTGGACAAGGACGAGATCACCGGCCGGGACACGATGAGCATGACGCTCACCGACCGGATGACCCGCGGCACCTATCTGCTGGACGACGGCCCGGACCGGCCCGCCGTCATCTGCCTCTCCTACACCTGGTGCGACGACAGCCTCAAGTGGCTGCCGCTGTCGGCGAACGAGCGGATGGAGGTCATGCTGAAGTCGCTCTCGGAGATCTATCCGAACGTCGACATCCGCAAGCACATCATCGGCAGCCCGGTCACCGTGTCCTGGGAGAACGAGCCCTACTTCATGGGCGCCTTCAAGGCGAATCTGCCCGGCCACTACCGCTACCAGCGCCGGCTGTTCACCCACTTCATGCAGGACCGGCTGCCCGCCGACAAGCGGGGCATCTTCCTCGCGGGCGACGACATCTCCTGGACGGCGGGCTGGGCCGAGGGTGCCATCCAGACCGCGCTCAACGCCGTGTGGGGCGTGATGCACCGCTTCGGCGGCGCCACCGACCCGAAGAACCCCGGGCCGGGCGATCTGTACGACGAGATCGCGCCTGTCGAGCTCCCCGAGGACTGAGCCGGCCCCAGGGCTTGCGCCGCGACGGCAGGCCGCTACGCCGGCAGGTCGTGAGGCCGTCGGCGGGCCGTTACGCCGCCGGCAGAGGGGTGAGCAGAAAGCGCCCGACCAGACCCACGGTCGCGTCGACGCGCTCCGCGAACTCCTCCGCCAGCTCCGGCACCCCGCGCAGCCCCCACAGCGCGCGGAACGCCGCCCAGGCGGCGTCCCGCGCCTTCTCCAGGCTCCAGGAGCCCACGAGATGGGTGAGCGGATCGGCCACGTCCAGCAGGTCGGGGCCGGGCATCAGCTCCTCCCGGATCCGCTCCTCCATTCCCGTGAGCAGCGCGCCGATCCGGTCGAAGTCGTCCTCCAGGGCGTCCGGTTGGAGGTCTCGGGCCCGGCAGGTGTCCAGCAGCGCGAGCGCCAGGTCATGGCCGATATGGGCGTTGATCCCGGCGAGTGCGAACTGGACCGGGAGGACCGCCGGATGGCGCCGGAGCTGGAACAGCGGCTGCCAGCAGGCGGGCGGCCGCCCACCCGTGGTCACCGCGTCCACCGCCGCCAGATAGCGCCCGGCGAACCGCACGTCCAGTTCCTCGGTGGCGGACGGATCGTGGAAGTACCCGTCCGTGAGCCGGTGGCCGACCTCCTCGGTGACCGACAGATACACCCCGTTGAAGACCGCCACCCCGTCCCGGGGTGGCAGCGCCGCGCCGAGCGCGCTCATGCGCGCCACGACGCTCTGCACGGTGCGCGGCGCGAGCCGCGCGTGCGTGGGCATCGTCATGGACGCCAGGGTGGCAGGCCGGACGGGTGCGGTCCTTGCCGTACGCCGCCGCTTCCCCTGGACGGTCTAACGCCCCGTCAACCGCCGTATCACAGCACCCCCGCGTCGCGTGCAGTCCAGATCGACGGATACAGCGGCCGCCAGCCCAGCTCGTCGCGGAGCCGGAGGTTGGAGGTGATCCCGAACCAGGGGTCGTCGTCCGTCCGCCCGGTCATGCCCTCGGGCAGCGGCACACCGCCGATCCCGTGCAGTTCGACGACGGTCGCCGGGGCGTCGTCGACGATGTTGTACTTGCGGCCCGACACCGAGCCGCCGGCCGTGCCGCCCGGTGCGCGCAGCAGCCGCAGCAGCGCCTGCGTCGCATCCGCGTGGTGGACCATGGCGAGCCGCTGGCTCCCGGCCCAGTCCTTCGCGAGCGCCAGGAAGTTCGCCACATGCGGATCGCCGTCCCCGTACACGAAGGCCAGGCTGCCGATCCGCAGATCGAGGCCGTGCTCGCGGTGCAGCGCCAGCAGCTCCCGCTCCGCCTCCGCCTTCGAGGCGGGGTAGGCGCCCCACAGCACACCGCCGGGCACGCTCTCGTCGTCCTCCGTGAACGGCCGGCCGCGCGAGGCGCCGTACACCATGTTGGTGCTGACCTGGAGGAACCGGCTCGTCCCGGCCTCGACCGCGGCCCGCCCGAGCGCGACCGCCGCGTCCCGGTTGACCGCCCACGCCTCCTCGTCCGGCACCCCGCGGAAGGCCGCCGCGATGTTGACCACCGCATGCACCCCCTCCATGGCCCTCCGCAGATCCTTCTCCTCGCGCAGATCGCCCACCGTGAGCTGCGCGCCCTGGGCCGCGAAGGGCGCACCGCGCTCCTCGTCGCGCACCAGCACCCGTACCTCGGTACCGGCCGCGGCCCGCTCCAGCAGCCGCTTGGTGAACCGCCGTCCCACCTGGCCGGTCGCACCCGTCACCAGAATCAAGGGCATCAGCATCCGCCTTTCGTCTCGATCGCTCGGCCTCAGCCTGCGACGGCCTCGGCCGGGGCGGGAGAGACCTCCCCATCCAGGGATCGGCAGACCCTGGATACGCGGCGCGGGCGCGGCGACCATGGGAGCGTGCATCGATCGGAACTCGCCGACTTCCTGCGCCGCTGCCGCGCCCGCCTCCGCCCCGCCGAGGTGGGGCTGACGCCCGGCCCGCGGCGTCGTACGCCCGGACTGCGCCGGGAGGAGGTGGCCCAGCTCGCGGGCATGTCACCGGACTACTACACCCGGCTGGAGCAGGCCCGCGGCCCGCGCCCGTCCCGCCAGATGCTGACCGCGCTGGCCCGGGCGCTGCGGCTCACCGACGACGAGCGCGACTATCTCTTCCATCTGGTGGGGGAGGAGCCGCCGCGCGACCGCAGCACTTCGGGGCATGTGCGGCCCGGTCTGCTCAGGGTGCTGGACCGGCTGTACGACACCCCGGCCCAGGTGATCACCGACTGGGGCGAGGTGCTGGCGCAGAACGCGATGGCGGCGGCGCTGGTCGGCGACATCACGGCGCGGCCGCCCGGCGACCGCAATATCGTCCGGAGCTTCTTCATCCGGCGCGACGACGCCTCCGGCACTCCCGGGATCTTCCCGAGCGAGGAGCTCGCGGAGCACGCCCGGCTGCATGTGGCCACCCTCCGGGCCGTGCTCGCGGCGCGTCCCGACGACCCGGACCCGGCGGCCCTGGTGGCCGAACTGCTGTCGGCCAGCGCGGAGTTCGCGGCGCTGTGGGAGGACCATGAGGTGGCCGTACGGCACTCCACGGTCAAGCGGTTCACCCATCCCGTGGTGGGCACGATGGAGCTGGACTGCGAGGTCCTGCTGAGCTCGGAACACGCCCAGCGGTTGATCGTCCACACCGCCCGACCGGGCACCGAGTCCGCCGAGCGGCTCGAACTGCTCCGGGTGCTGGGCCTGCAGGCCCTCGCCCCGCAGGGATAAGTCCTCCAGCGGTCAGGCCGGGCGGTCGTCGTCGTATCCGCTGGTGCCCGCGTCCAGCAGGGGCTCCTGCGGCTTCAGATGGGACGGGGCCAGGGCACGCAGGACGTGGTAGCCGAGCAGCACCACAATCGTGCCGAGGGCGATCCCGCCCAGCTCGAAGTTCTGGCCGACCTTCAGGCTGACGCCGCCGACGCCGATGATGACGCCCGCCGCGACCGGCACCAGATTGAGCGGATTGCGCAGGTCCACCTTGTTGTGCACCCAGATCTGCGCACCGAGCAGCCCGATCATGCCGTAGAGGATGACGGTGATCCCGCCCAGCACCCCGCCCGGCACCGCCGCCACCACCGCGCCGAACTTCGGGCAGAGCCCGAAGAGCAGCGCGAAGCCCGCGGCCGCCCAGTACGCGGCGGTGGAGTACACCCGGGTGGCCGCCATGACCCCGATGTTCTCGGAGTATGTCGTATTGGCCGGGCCGCCGACCGATGTGGAGATCATGGTCGCCGCGCCGTCCGCGGCGATCGCCGTGCCCAGCTGGTCGTCGAGCGGATCGCCGATCATCTCGCCGACCGCCTTCACATGCCCGGCGTTCTCGGCGATCAGCGCGATCACGACCGGCAGCGCCACCAGCACCGCCGACCAGTGGAAGCTGGGCGCGTGCAGGGACGGGAGACCGATCCAGTCCGCCTTGGCCACACCGGACAGATCCAGCCGCCAGTGGTCGGTGACCCGTCCGCTGCCGTCGATCGAGTGGATCCTGCCGAAGACGCGGTCGAAGACCCAGGAGACCGCATAGCCGAAGACCAGCCCGAGGAAGATCGCGATACGCGACCAGAAGCCCCGCAGACAGACCACCGCCGCCCCGGTGACCAGCATCGTCAGCAGCGCGGTCCACTGATCGGCGGGCCAGTACGTACCGGCGGTCACCGGTGCCAGATTGAACCCGATCAGCATGACCACCGCGCCGGTCACCACCGGCGGCATCGCCGCGTGGATGATCCGGGCACCGAATTTCCGCACCGCCAGCCCGCTCAGCAGCAGCACCCCGCCGACCACCAGGATCGCCCCGGTGACGGCCGCGCTGCCGCCGCCCTGTGCCCTGATCGCGGCGGCCACGCCGACGAAGGACAGGCTGCACCCCAGATAGCTGGGAATCCGGCCGCGGGTCGCCAGCAGAAAGAGGATGGTCGCGACGCCGGACATCATGATCGCGAGGTTGGGGTCGAGCCCCATCAGCACCGGGGCGACAAAGCTGGCCCCGAACATGGCCACGACATGCTGTGCGCCGAGCCCCGCCGTCCTCGGCCATGACAGCCGCTCATCGGGCTTGACGACGGCGCCGGGGGCGGGGGTACGCCCATCGCCGTGCAGGGTCCAGCGCACGCCGAGGCCCATGACTGCTCCACTTCATCGCTACGGGGAATTCGCAGCAATGTTAGTTGGCCGAAATTGTGTGCCGTGCAGCTATGTGGGGGTGCCCTCGGCGACGTCCATGGTGAAGGCCTCGGCCAGTGACTGGGCCTCGGCGTAGGAGGGCAGGTCGGCGGCCTGATGGGCAGGGGCAGGCGCGTCGGGGTGGGCGATCGTCCACGCCAGCTCGACGGCGCGGTCCAGGGCGGCCCGGAAGAGCAGCGAACCGCAGCTGATCCGCCGCACCCCGAGCTCCGCCAGCCGCTCATAGGTGTGGCGGCCGGGGGTGAAGAGGATGTTCAGCGGGATTTCGCCGAGGTCGTCGGCCAGTGCGCCGATGTCCTGCTCATCGGTGAGCGCGGGCACGAAGATCCCGTCCGCGCCCGCCCGCAGATACGCCTCGATGCGCTCGGCGGTGGTGGACAGCGAGGGCGGGGTGCCGCCACCGATCGCCGCGAGCCAGTGGGTGTCGGTCCGCGCGTTCACGAACAGCCGGGGAACCCGCTCCTTGACGGCCGCGAGCACCGCGCACTGCCGGGCCAGGGGCGCGAGGGTGCCGTCGGGGCGGCCGTCCTCGATGTTCACGCCGACCACCCCGGCCCGGTCCAGCTCGGCCGCGAGCGCCGCGACCTCCTCCGGGCGCCCGCTGAACCCGCCCTCGATGTCGACGCTCACCAGCGCCGGAAGACGGGCGATGCGGCGGGCGAGGGCGAGGGTCTCGTCGCGGGCGGCGCCCGTCGCGTCCGGCAGCCCGGCCGCCGCGGCCACGCCGAGGCTGGTGGTGCCGATGGCGGGGAAGCCGCGCCGGACCAGGGCGGCGGCGGAGGCGTGGTCCCAGGCGTTGGGCAGCAGCAGGGGCCGTTCGCCGTGGTGGAGCCGGCGGAAGGCGGTGTGGCGGTCGGGCGCCGGGGCGCCGCTCTTGTCGCTCATATCACCGACCGTAGGGCCGGATCACTTCGGCGCTCACCGAACAGTGGCGCCGTCGGGGACCGGCGCGTCGTGCCGGGGGGACCGGCGCACCGCCCCGTCAGGGAAGCGTGGCCCGGGACGCGGACGGATCGGGGTGCGAGGCGGGATCCGCGGCGTCCGTCCCCACCGGGGTCCGCAGCACCCCCGCCCCCGCCACCAGCCCCAGCGTCAACGTCGTGACCAGGCAGAACGAGACCGTCAGCGAGGTCAGGTCCGCGATCGAGCCCATCGCCGCCGGAGCGATCAGCCCCGAGGTGTACGTGATCGTGGCGACGCCCGCGATGGCCTGGCTCGGGGCCGGGCCGCTGCGCCCGGCGGCGGCGAAGGCCAGCGGCACCACGACCGCGATGCCCAGGCCGATGAGGCCGAATCCGGCGATGGCGAGGCCGGCCCCGGGGGCGGTGACCACGAGGATGCCGCCGGCGGTGGCGAGGAGGCCGCCGGTCCGTACGGTCCGCACCGGCCCGAAGCGGCTCACCACCGCGTCCCCGATGAGCCGGGCGCCGGCCATCGTGCAGGAGAAGGCGGTGGTACAGGCGGCGGCGACACCGGGGGAGGAGTCCATGACATCGCGCAGATAGACCGCCGACCAGTCCAGGCTCGCCCCCTCGGCGAAGACCGCGCAGAATCCCACCGCGCCGATGATCAGCGCGGATCGGGGCGGGAGGGCGAACCGGGGCGGCGGGTGCTCCTCGGGGGCGCTGCGCAGGTCGAGGACCCAGTGGCAGGCAACCGCGCCGAGCACCGTGAGGACCCCGGCGGCGATGCCGAGGTGGAGCCGGGCGTCGGCCTCGGCGTGCGCGGCGATCGTGCCCGCCGCCGAGCCGGTGAGCGCTCCCGCGCTCCACATGCCGTGCAGCCCGGACATGATCGAACGGCCGAGACGGTTCTCGACCTCCACGCCGAGGGCGTTCATGGCGACGTCGGACGTCCCGGCCGTCGCCCCGAAGACGAACAGCGCACCGCACAGCCAGACCAGACCGGGCGCCAGCGGGGGCATCACCAGCCAGGCGGTCCACAGGGCGAGCAGTCCGCGCAGCGCCGCGCGGGCGCCGAAGCGATGGCTGATCCGCCCGGCCAGGGGCATCGCGACCGAGGCCCCGATGGCGGGAAAGGCGAGCGCGAGGCCGAGTTGCCCGGCGCTGAGGTCCAGTCGCTCCTGGATCCAGGGGATACGGGTGGCGAAGTTGCCGGTCACCGCGCCGTGCACGGCGAACACGGCCGCCACGGCGATCCGCGCCCGCCGTACCGGGCGCATCTCGGATGCCCCCGCTTCCTTGAGCCTGCCCATACCTGTCGCACCCTCCCCGTAGCGCCGGCCCGTGCCGTGGTCCACGGGAAACTATCAGGAAGGGTCCCTGATAGATAGGGCTTTTCCCGTGGCCTTCTGGAAGGATCCCGGCATGACGTCGACGAGCGTGTCCGTGGCGGGCCGCACCGCCTCCCCGAGTACGGCGCGGGCCATCAACGACCGCCTCGCCCTGCATCTGCTCAAGGACGAGGGGCCGTTGACCGCGGGTCAGCTCAAGTCGCTGACCGGGCTGTCCCGTCCTACCATCGCGGACCTGGTCGAGCGGCTGCGGCAGACCGGGCTGGTGGCGGTCGTGGGGGAGGCGGGGGCGGAGCGGCGGGGGCCCAACGCGCGGGTGTACGGGATCGTCGCCGACAGCGCGCATGTGGCCGGGGTCGACGTCCGTACGGACAGCGTGGCCGTATGCGTGGCCGATCTCCTGGGCCGGACCAAGGTGGAGGAATCGCTTCCGGTTGCCCCGGACGGGGACCCGGCGCACACCGTGGCGGCCGCGGTGGCCCTGGTGGAGCGGGCCGCCGAGCGGGCCGGGGCGGCGCGGCTGCACCACATCGGCATCGGGGTGCCCGGTCTCATCGACCCTGCCACCGGGGAGCTCAACTCGCCGGGCGGGCTGCCCTCCTGGCACCGTGAGCTGGCCACCGCGCTGCACGGTGGCCTCGCGGCACCGGTGCTGCTGGAGAACGAGGTCAATCTCGCGGCCGTCGCCGAACAGCGGATGGGCGCGGTGCGCGACCGCGACACCTTCGTCCTGCTCTGGCTCGGCCACGGCATCGGCGCGGCCGTGGTGCTCGACCGGGTGCTGCGGCGCGGTGCGTCCGGCGGCACCGGGGAGATCGGCTTTCTGCCGGTGCCGGGCACCTCGGGGCTGCCCTCCGCCACCGGCTGCGACGGCGGATTCCACTCCCTGGCCAGCAGCGGTGCGGTCTGCGAACTCGCCCAGGAGCACGGTCTGGAGGCCGCGATGGGCGGCGAACACGGGGCGGGGACGGAGGGCTCCGGCGCGGCGGAGGCGGCGATTCGCGCGGCCCTCGACGCCGGGGAGCGCGGCGAGGCGTTCCTGGACGCGCTGGCGGCCCGTATCGCGCTGGGCGTCGCGGCGATCTGTGCGGTGCTCGACCCGGGGTGCGCGGTGCTCGGCGGTGAGGTCGGCCGGGCCGGGGGCGATGGGCTCGCCCGGCGCGTGGAGGACCATGTCGCCCGGCTGTCGCCGCTGCGGACGCGGGTGCGCGCGGGGGTCGTTGGCGGCGGCGGGGTGCTGCGGGGCGCCGTGCTGACGGCGCTGGACGCCGCGCAGAACGAGCTGTTCGGCGCCCCGTAGCCGTCGGTCACCCGCCCTCCTGGGGTGAGGGGATTCCTGTGCGATCTCTTGTCGTGTCCATGGGGCCGCCCTACTCTGAGCTCGATCTCAAGTCTGAATGACGTTCAGATATCTGATTGGAGTGCTCAATGGGTGCACCTCCAGCGGGACGCGGGCGGTTCGCCCGGGCGATCGTCACCGCCTCCGCCCTCCTGGCCGTCCTGGCGATCCCCGCGGCCCCCTCCGCGCAGGGCGCCGAGTCCGTGCGGCATTCCGGCTCGGTGCCCCGGACGGTGGTGCTCGACGGGCCCCGACTGTCCCTCACCAAGCTGAAACTGCAGCTGGGGGACCGGAATCTGCGGCGGACCGTGCGCGATCTGACGGCCCAGGCCGACCAGTGGATGGACCAGGGCCCCTGGACGGTCACCGACAAGGACCAGGTGCCGCCCAGCGGCGACAAACACGACTACTTCAGCCAGGCCCCCTACTGGTGGCCGAGTCAGCCCAAGACCGACGACAATCCGTATGGCTGCCCCTACGTTCAGAAGGATGGCCAACGGAACCCCGACGTGGACAAGATGACGGACCGTCCCGAGGTCGGCAAGGTCTTCGAATCCGCCTACGAGCTCTCCCTGGCCTGGTACTACACCGGTAAGCGGGCCTACGCCGAGCACGCCGCCGAGATCCTGCGTACCTGGTTCGTCACCCCGGCCACCCGGATGAACCCGAGCCTGAATCACGCCCAGTTCATCCCCTGCATGTACGACGGCCGCTCGATCGGGATCATCGACTTCTCCCAGGGCTTCACCAGCCTCCTCGACGCCGCCGCCCTCCTCGACACCGGCGCCCCCGGCTGGTCCGAGAGCGATCACGAGGGCTTCCGCACCTGGAACAAGCAGTTCCTGGACTGGCTGGTGAACAGCGACTTCGGCAAGGAGGAAGGCGCCGCCGAGAACAACCACGGCACCTTCTACGACATGCAGGTCGCCGCCATCGCCACCGCCGTGGGCGACCGGGACCGCGCCCGCCAGGTGCTCCGCGACGCCCGCACCAAGCGCATCGACACCCAGATCGCGGCCGACGGCACGCAGCCGCAGGAGCTCGAGCGCACCCGCAGCTTCCACTACTCGACGTTCAACCTCGTCGCGTACACCCGGATGGCCGCCATCGGCAAGCACGTCGGCGTGGACCTGTGGCACTACACCGGGCCCGGCGGCGCGAACCTCTTCAAGGCGGTCGACGTCCTGCTCCCGGCGGCCACCGGCGCCGCGCCCTGGCCGTACCCGGAACTCGACCTCCGCGCCTACGCGGCGAGCGACATCGTCCACGCGGCGGCCGACGCCGGGGACCGTAAGGCCCGCGCGGCGGTGGACAAGCTTCAGGCCCCGCCCGGCGGCGACCTGTGGGCCCTGCGGCCGGCGGTGGAGCAACTGGACAGCATCGCGCAGGGGTAGTGGGGCAGCGGGTTTTTCTCCCCCACCCCGCCCCTCCCCGAAACCGGGGGCAAGCCCCGGGCCCCCCGGTTCGGGACCGGCCCGAATGCCGCGGCTGCCGCCGAGGCCCCGGCGCCCGACAGGCGCCAGGGGCGGGGGCGGGCCCGCGGCGGTCTTCTGGCCGCCGGTGGTGGAGGCGTCGGCTCGGGGTTGTCGGGGTTGGGGTTGTGCCCCCGGTCCGGGACCGGTGTGGATGCCGTTGGCTCCGTCGAGGCCCCGGCGCCCCATGGGCGGCCGGGGCAGGTGTGGGCCTGCGCCCGGCGGACGCGCCGCCCCGGGGCTGTCGGGGGCCGGGGCCGCGCCCCGGGCCGGGAAGGGGCGGGGCGGGGGATCCGCCCCGGGGCGGGGCGGGTGAGGGAGGCCACATTGGTCTTGCCTCCCACCTGCGCTGATGGCCATGGCACACTAGGGGCGTACCAGTGACGTCAGCGCACTCCGGGGTCGGTGAAAATCCGAACCGGCGGTTACAGTCCGCGACCCGTCCGCCGCCAGCGGCCGGTTGACCAGGTGAAATTCCTGGACCGACGGTGAAAGTCCGGATGGGAGGCAGTGCGCGGCGGTAGCGACATCACCGGTGCGCCGCCTCGGCGGTCCGTCCTTGTGTGTGCAGGGCGGGCCTTTTGCCGAACCTGGCGTGCCGGCGGCGGCGTTCCCGTTCCTTATGTCATCTCGACAGCCCCGGAGTCCGTGCCCGAAGAGGCAGGAGGACCCGGTGGCCACCGCAGCCGAAGCCCAAGCGATGCGCCATGCCGTCGCGCTCGCCGCCCGCGGCCTCGGCCACACCAGCCCCAACCCCGTCGTCGGCTGCGTCATTCTCGACGCCGGCGGCCGGGTGGTCGGTGAGGGCTGGCATCAGCGGGCCGGCGGTCCGCATGCCGAGGTCCACGCGCTGCGCGCGGCGGGGGAGCGGGCCCGTGGCGGCACGGCCCTCGTCACCCTCGAACCGTGCGACCACACCGGCCGCACCGGGCCCTGCTCCCAGGCCCTGATCGCCGCCGGGATCACCCGCGTCCACTACGCCGTCGGGGACCCCACCGCGCAGGCCCGGGGCGGCGCCGCCACCCTCGCCGCCGCCGGGGTCGAGGTCGACGCCGGGCTGCTGGCCGAGGAGGCCGAGGCGGTCAACGAGCCCTGGCTGACCGCGATGCGCCGCGGCCGCCCCTTCGTACTGTGGAAGTTCGCCGCGACGCTGGACGGCCGCAGCGCCGCCGCCGACGGCACCAGCCGGTGGATCACCTCGCCCGAGTCCCGCGCCGATGTGCACCGGCTGCGTGCGGAGGCCGACGCGGTCGTCGTCGGCTCCGGCACCCTGCGCGCCGACGACCCCCACCTGGCCGTACGGGACCGGGAGGGAGTCACCCAGCCGCTGCGGGTCGTCGTGGACACGGGCGCGACCATCAAGCCCGGCGCCCGGGTCCTGGACGACGCCGCGCCCACGCTGCTCGCCGTCGCCGAGGACGCCAGTACCGCTCATCTGCCCCGGCGGCCGGGCGTGGAGACCGTAAGGCTGCCGCGCGCGGACGGCGGCCTCGCGATCCCCGCGCTCCTGGCCGAGCTGCACGAGCGCGGGGTGCGCTCCGTCCTGCTGGAGGGCGGGCCCACTCTCGCCGGCGCGTTCCTCGCCGCGGGCGCCGTCGACAAGGTCGTCGGCTATCTCGCTCCCGTCCTGCTCGGCGCGGGCCCCGCCGCCCTCGCCGACGCCGGAATCACCACCATCGCGCAGGCGTTGCGCCTCGAGACGGCCGACGTCACCCGGCTCGGTCCCGATCTGCGCGTCACCGCCGTTCCCGTCGCCCCCGCCCCCCTCGCCGAGGAGAACTGAAGTGTTCACCGGAATTGTCGAAGAACTGGGTGAGATCGTCGCCATCGAGCACCTGGGCGACGCGTCCCGCTTCCAGGTGCGCGGCCCCGTCGTCACCGAGGGGGCGAAGCACGGCGACTCCATCGCCGTCAACGGCGTCTGTCTCACCGTCGTCGACCTCATCGAGGACGCGGAGGGCACCCGGTTCAGCGCCGACGTCATGGCCGAGACCCTGGACCGCTCCAGCCTCGGCGCGCTCGACATCGGCTCCCGGGTCAACCTGGAGCGCCCCATGGCGCTGGGCGGACGGCTCGGCGGTCACATCGTGCAGGGCCATGTGGACGGCACCGGCGCCATCGTGGACCGCAAGCTCTCCGAGCACTGGGAGATCGTGAAGATCTCGCTGCCCGCCGAGCTGAGCCGCTATGTCGTCGAGAAGGGCTCCATCACGGTCGACGGCATCAGCCTCACCGTCGTCGACGCGGGCTTCGACTACTTCACTGTCAGCCTCATCCCGACGACCCTCGCGCTCACCACCCTCGGCGTCAAACAGGCCGGGGACCCGGTCAACCTCGAGGTGGACGTGCTCGCCAAGTACGTCGAGCGGCTGCTGGGACGGGACAACGGCCTGCAGGGCAATGGCCTGCAGGACAACGGCTTGCAGGGCAATGGCCTGCAGGACAACGGCTTGCAGGGCAATGGCCTGCAGGACAACGGCACGCAGGACAAGGAGGCCACAGCATGAGCGAGGCATACGCGGTCACCGAACCGCATCCGAGTGGCCCGGCCGCTCCCCTGCGAGCCGCGCGCTGGCCCGACGAACTGGCCCTGGACCCCATCGAGCGGGCCATCGCCGACATCGCCGCGGGCCGCCCCGTCGTCGTCGTGGACGACGAGGACCGGGAGAACGAGGGCGACCTCGTCGCCTCAGCCGAGATGATCACCCCTGAGATCGTCGCGTTCATGATGAACGAGTGCCGGGGACTCATCTGCGCGCCCATGGAGGGCGCCGACCTCGACCGGCTCCGGCTTCCCCAGATGGTCGAAGAGAACACCGAGTCCATGCGGACCGCCTTCACCGTCTCGGTCGACGCCACCGCCGAACACGGCGTCAGCACCGGGATCTCCGCCGCCGACCGGGCCACCACCCTGCGGCTGCTGGCCGACCCGGGCACCGTCCCCGGCGACCTCGTGCGCCCCGGCCATATCTTCCCGCTGCGCGCCCGCCCCGGCGGCGTGCTCGCCCGCGACGGCCACACCGAGGCCGGGGTCGACCTGGCCCGGCTCGCCGGACTGCGCCCGGCGGCCGTGATCTGCGAGATCGCGGGCGAGGACGGCGTGATGCTGCGCCTGCCCGACCTGGTCGCCTTCGCCCGCAAGCACGACCTGGCGATCGTCTCCATCGCCGATCTGATCGCGTACCGCAAGCCCGCCGAGCCGCTCGTGCGGCGCGAGGCCGAGACCCGGCTGCCCACCGCCTTCGGCGACTTCCGGGCGTTCGGCTACCGCGCGTCCGACGGCGTCGAGCACATCGCGCTGGTGCAGGGCGAGATCGGGGACGGTGAGGACGTGCTGGTCCGCGTCCACTCCGAATGCCTCACCGGCGATGTCTTCCACTCGCTGCGCTGCGACTGCGGCCCCCAACTGCACGCCGCGCTGGAGCGGGTCACCGCCGAGGGCCGTGGCATCGTCCTGTATCTGCGCGGCCACGAGGGACGCGGTATCGGGCTGCTGTCCAAGCTGCGCGCGTACGAGCTGCAGGAGCTGGGCCGGGACACCCTGGACGCCAACCTGGAGCTCGGCCTGCCCGCCGACGCGCGGGACTACGCCGCGGGCGCGGAGATCCTCGCCGACCTCGGCGTGCGCTCGCTGCGGCTGATGACCAACAACCCGGACAAGACCACAGGGCTGGTCCGGCACGGGCTGCGGGTCACCGGCCGGGAGCCGATGCCCGTCCAGGCCGGGGAGCACAACCTCCGCTACCTGCGGACGAAGCGGGACCGGATGGGGCACGACCTGCCCTGGCTGGACGGCGACCGCGCCGAACCGGTATCCGCCTGCGGCAACCAGTGACCATCTCAAGTACCCCCATACACCAGCACATCAGCACAAGCACCGAGGAGAGACGTGAGCGGTAAGGGCGCCCCCGAACTGTCCGTGAAGAACTGCGGGGACCTGCGCGTCGCCGTCATCGCCGCACAGTGGCACGAGAAGGTGATGGACGGGCTGCTCGACGGCGCCCTGCGCGCGCTCGGAGAGCTGGGCATCGACGAGCCCACCGTGCTGCGGGTGCCGGGCAGCTTCGAGCTGCCGGTGGTCGCGAAGGTGCTCGCGGACCGCGGCTATGACGCGATCGTGGCCCTGGGCGTTGTCATCCGCGGCGGCACCCCGCACTTCGAGTATGTGTGCCAGGGCGTCACCCAGGGGCTGACCCAGGTCAGCGTGGACACCGGCGTTCCCATCGGCTTCGGCGTGCTGACCTGCGACACCGAGGAGCAGGCCCTGGACCGGGCCGGGATCGCGGGCTCCAGCGAGGACAAGGGCCATGAGGCGGTCACCGCGGCCGTCGCCACCGCCACCACCCTTCGCTCGGTCGCCGAACCCTGGCGCTGAGGGCTGTCGCACGGCCCAAGTAGGATGACGGACACCATGCCCAAGAAGACGTTCGAGGAGCTCTTCACCGAGCTCCAGCAGAAGGCCGCCACGGCCGACCCCGCCACCTCCCGCACCGCCGAACTGGTCCACTCCGGTGTGCACGCCATCGGCAAGAAGGTCGTGGAGGAGGCCGCCGAGGTGTGGATGGCCGCCGAGTACGAAAGCGACGAGGCGACCGCCGAGGAGATCTCCCAGCTCCTGTACCACCTTCAGGTGATAATGGTCGCCAAGGGGCTGACCCTCGACGACGTCTACGCCCACCTCTGACACACCCCCGCCGACACCCTCACCCTGGCAACCGAAGGAAAGAGCACTCATGCTGCGCATCGCCGTCCCCAACAAGGGTTCACTGTCCGAGCCTGCGTCGGCGATGCTCCATGAGGCGGGCTACCGGCAGCGCAAGGACCGCCGGGAGCTGGTCCTCGTCGACGCGGAGAACGAGGTGGAGTTCTTCTTCCTCCGCCCCCGCGACATCGCCGTGTACGTGGGCTCCGGCCGGCTCGACATCGGCATCACCGGCCGTGATCTGCTGCTGGACTCCGGCTCCCAGGCCGAGGAGATCATGCAGCTCGGCTTCGCCGGGTCCACCTTCCGCTACGCCACCCGTCCCGGCACGGCGAAGGACGTCAGCGAGTTCGGCGGGATGACCGTGGCCACGTCCTTCGCCGGACTGGTCACCAAGCACCTCGCCGACAACGGCGTGGACGCCGCCGTGGTCCACCTCGACGGCGCCGTCGAGACCGCCATCCAGCTTGGTGTCGCCGAGATCATCGCGGATGTGGTCGAGACCGGCACCACCCTGCGCAACGCCGGGCTGGAGATCATCGGCGAGCCCATCCTGGAGTCCGAGGCGGTCGTCATCCGCCGCACCGGCGACCCCAGCGACGACCCCAAGGTCCAGCAGTTCCTCCGCCGGATGCAGGGCGTCCTGGTCGCCCGGCGGTACGTGATGATGGACTACGACATCCGGGTGGAGCAGGTGGAGCGCGCCGTCGCGCTCACTCCGGGCCTGGAGTCGCCCACCGTCTCCCCGCTGCACCACGAGGGCTGGGTCGCGGTCCGCTCGATGGTCCCGGCCAAGGACGCCCAGCGGATCATGGACGAGCTCTACGACCTGGGGGCCCGGGCCATCCTCACCACGGGCATCCACGCCTGCCGCCTCTGACGGCACGCCCCCGCCCCCGCCTTCGCCCCCGTTCCCTCCTCATCCGAGAGGCCGACCCACGTGTCCGCCGCCGCGCCCCCGCCCGCCCTGCCCGTCACCTTCCGGCCGACCAGGACCCGCGCCGTCCTGATGACCGTCGGCATCGCCGTCCTGGTCGTCCTCACGGTGGTCGCCCTGCTGCTGGAGCGGCTGGGGCCGGGGGAGAAGGCCAGCTTCATCATCACCGGACTGCTGTTCTTCGGGGTGCTGACGCTGCTCAGCCGCCCCAAGGTGGTGGCCGAGGAGGGCGGCGTGACCGTCGTCAACCTCACCACCAAGCGGCGGCTGGAGTGGGCGGAGGTGCTCCGGGTCAATCTGCGCCCCGGCGACCCGTGGGTCTACCTGGACCTCGCGGACGGCACCAGCCTGCCCGCGATGGGCATCCAGCCGGGCATCGCCAAGGCGCGGGCCATCAGCGACGCGCGGGCCCTGCGCGCCCTCGCCGAGCAACACGGCACGGGTCGTGCCGTGGAGTGAGCCGTCCGGCCGGCCCGTCCGGCCCCAGCAGTGCTGAGCTGCCCCTTTACGTCCGTTTCCGCCCCTGCCGGGCGGGTCCCCCCGAACCGGCCGGGAAACTGATCGGCACTCCAACGGCGTGAGGGGCCTGCCCGTCACGCCCCATCCTTGATTACCCTGTTGCCGGGGCCGAACGGTGCCCCGCCCCGCCTCTCCCTGTGCGCACGCACTCCGTGCGCCCCGGCGGGCTCCCCTGCGACCCGAGGAGTGACTCCCTCCGCAGATGGACGGATCGTCCTGTAGTACCTGCGCCGCCGCTGACCACAAGGCGGCGGCATGAGCACCACCCTGTCCCTCCTGCTGCTCTCCGCGGCACTTGTCCTGATCCTCGCCAACGGCTTCTTCGTGGCCGCCGAGTTCGGCCTGGTCACCGTCGAGCGGCCGGACGCCGAGCGAGCCGCCGCCGAGGGCGACAAGCGCGCCCGTACCGTCGTCGAGGCGCTGCGCGAGCTGTCCTTCCAGCTCTCCGGCACCCAGCTCGGCATCACCATCACCTCGCTGATCGTCGGCATGCTCGCCGAGCCCGCGCTCGGCCATCTGCTGACCCCGCCGCTGGAGGCGGTCGGACTGCCGCACGGCGCCGTCTCCGGCGTCGCCGTCGTCCTCGGCATGCTGCTGGCCTCCGCGGTCCAGATGGTCATCGGTGAGCTGGTGCCCAAGAACTGGGCGGTCTCCCGGCCGCTGCAGGTCGCCCGCTTCGTCGCGGGCCCGCAGTACGCCTTCGCCCGCTTCTTCCGGCCCGTGATCGCCCTGCTCAACGCTGTGGCCAACCGGCTGGTGCGGGCGCTGGGCGTCGAGCCCACCGAGGAGCTGGCCTCCGCCCGCACCCCCGGTGAGCTGGTCTCGCTGGCCCGCCACTCGGCGCGGGCCGGCGCGATCGAGCAGGACACGGCGGATCTGTTCGTCCGCACCCTGTCCCTGGGCGAGCTGACCACTCAGCATGTGATGACCCCGCGGGTGCGGGTCAGCGCGCTGCACTCCTCGGCGACCGCCGTGGATGTGCTCAACCTCACCCGGGCCACCGGGCTGTCCCGCTTCCCCGTCTACCGCCACCGGCTGGACGAGGTCATCGGGATGGTGCACCTCAAGGACGCCCTCGCGGTGCCCGCCGGGGACCGGCTGCGCACCTCCGTCGGCCGGATCGCCCAGCCGCCGCTGCTGGTCCCCGAGACGCTGCCGGTCCAGCCGCTGCTGGAGCGGCTGCGCAGCGAACAGCCGATAGCCGTGGTCGTCGACGAATACGGCGGCACGGCCGGGGTGGTCACCCTGGAGGACATCGTCGAGGAGCTGGTCGGCGAGGTGCGCGACGAGCACGACGACGAGGCGTCGGAGACCCCGGACCTGGTACAGGCCCTCACCGAGGACGGCCGCACCGCATGGGACGCCGACGGCGGCTGCCGTGTCGACACCCTCCGCCGGATCGGCCTCGACGCGCCCGACGGGCCGTACGAGACCGTGGCCGGGCTGGTGGCCGATCTGCTGGCGCGGATCCCCGTCCCCGGCGACACCGCCGAGCTGCCCGGCTGGAAGCTGGCCGTCCGGCAGGTCGGCCACCACCGGGCGGAGCTGGTGCGCATCGTCCGGACGAAGCCGGGTACGCCGCTGAAGGTGAGCTCCGGCGCCGCGGCCGGGGAGGGGACCGGACGATGAGTGTGGTACAGCTTCTGTTCGCCGCCCTGCTGGTCCTGGCCAACGGCTTCTTCGTGGGCGCCGAGTTCGCCCTGGTCTCGGTGCGCCGCAGCCAGATCGAACCGCGCGCTGCCGAGGGCTCCGGGCGCGCCCGTACGGTCCTGACGGGCCTGGAGAACCTGCCGCAGATGATGGCGGCCGCGCAGTTCGGCATCACCATCTGCTCGCTGACGCTCGGCGCGGTCGCCGAGCCGACCGTCGCCCAGCTGCTGGAGCCGGTCTTCCACACCGTCCATCTGCCCGAGCAGCTGGTGCACCCCCTCGGCTACGCCATCGCGCTCGCCGTGGTCGTCTGCCTCCATCTGCTCATCGGCGAGATGGTGCCGAAGAACCTGGCCATGGCGGCGCCGGCCAAGACCGCGCTGTGGCTGGGCCCCGGGCTGGTCGGCTTCGCGCGGCTGTGCCGGCCGGTCACCGCGCTGCTGGGCGCGTGCGCCCGGCTGGTGCTGCGGCTGTTCCGGGTGGAGCCCAAGGACGAGGTCGAGGCCGTCTTCACCAGTGAGCAGCTGACCCATCTGGTCGAGGACTCCCGGCAGGCCGGGCTGCTCGACCCCGGTGAGCACGAGCGGCTCGCGGACGCCCTGGAGCTGGGCAGCCGCCCGATCACCGACGTCCTCCTGGATCCGGCGGGTCTGGTCACCGTCGACCCCTCGGTCACCCCCCGGGAGATCGAGGAACTGACCGTGCGCACCGGCTACTCGCGCTTTCCGGTGCGCGGCCCCGGCGGCGCCTTCATGGGCTATCTGCATGTGAAGGACGTCCTCGAGCTGGAGTTCCCGGAGCGGGCGGTGCCGCAGCGGGTCTGGCATCCGATCGAGACGCTCCGGGCGGAGCTGCCGCTGGACGACGCCCTGACCGCGATGCGCCGGGCCGCCTCCCATCTGGCGGCCGTCGCCGACGCGTCCGGCACGGTGCTGGGGCTGGTCGCCCTGGAGGACGTCCTGGAGAAGCTGGTCGGCGAGGTGCACGACCCCGCCCACCGCGGCGGGACCCGGGACCGGGTGGCCGAGCCCAGGGGCGAGGCGGCGGCCTCACTGTCCAAGGAGGAGCGGGCGATGGTCGGCTGACCGCGGTCGCGCTGCGGTTGTGCCTGCGGCGGGCCTTCCCCTACCCCGATGGAAACAGCCCCTCCGGCGCTTGAGGAGCGGGGTCCGGAGCGGAGCCCCGGTTGTGGGAACGGGCGGGTAGGGGAAAGCCCGCCGCAGGCGCGCTACCCCAGGGGCGGGTCCTGGGGGTCGCGGTACATGGGACCGCGGCCGGACAGGACCTCCCCGTACGCCTGCATCAGATCCGGCAGCCGCAGCGTGGCCAAGTCGTCGCGGGTAGGGGTGCCGCTCCAGCCGGAGAGCCGCAGATCCCGGTAGGCGCAGCTCTTCTCGTACAGCGTGCGAAGGAACCGGCCGTTTCCCAGCTCGTCGATCCAGCTCTGGTCCACCACATGGCCGCTGATGCTGCGCAGTTCCTCCACGGCCTCCTCGTCCCACACATCCCCGTTCTCCGCCGCCAGCACCTCACCGATGCGGGTGAGCTCCAGCGGGCGGTAGCTGGGGAAGTCGACGCGGGTGGTGAAGCGGGAGCCGAGGCCGGGGTTGGCGGCCAGCAGCCGGTCCATGCCCTCGGGGTAGCCGGCGAGGATCACCACGAGCCGGTCGCGGTTGTCCTCGGCGCGCTTGAGCAGCACCTGAAGTGCCTCGTCGCCGTACGCGTCGCCCTTGCTGTAGCCCGAGTTGGACAGGGAGTACGCCTCGTCGACGAAGAGCACCCCGCCGAGCGCCGAGTCGATCAGCTCATTGGCCTTCACCGCCGTCTGGCCCAGGTACTCGCCGACCAGATCGGCGCGCCCGGCCTCCACCAGATGGTCGCCGCCGAGCAGCCCGAGGGCGTAGAAGACCCGGCCGAGGATGCGGGCCACGGTGGTCTTGCCGGTGCCGGAGGGGCCGGAGAAGACGAAGTGCCGCTTGGGCGGCTGGACCGGCAGGCCCTGGCCGGCGCGCAGCCGCGCCATGTGGAGCTGCGCCGACAGCGCCCGCACCTGCCGCTTGACCGGCTCCAGGCCGACCATGCGCTCCAGCTCCTGCAGCGCGCTCTCCAGCAGCACCGGATCCGAGGGGCCGGGCTGGGAGGGCAGCCCGGCTCGCGCGCGGGTGCCGCCCGCGCCCACCACGGCGGGGCCCATCAGCGGCGGGCCCTCGGGCCCCTCACCCGCGGCCCGCGGATCGCGGCCGTCGGCGGGCAGCGTCTCGGCGGGGTCGGTGGTGGTGTCCCGGCCGTCCGTGGCGTCCTGGCCACCGGCGCCGGCCAGCGAGACGGCGGCCAGATCCGCGGGCTCGTCCAGCCCGTCGGACTCGGCTATCGCCGCGAGCCGCGCCGAGGTGTCCATGAAGGTGGAGTCGATGCGGTGCACCGCGCGGTAGAGGGGGAGTGCGGCGGCGCTGCGCCCGGTGCCCTCATGGGCGCGGGCGAGCCAGTAGCGCAGCTCCTTGCGCTGGGGCTGTTCGCTGCGACAGCGCATTAAGGCGGCGGCGAGCAGCGGTTCGGCCTGGCTGTACATCTCCAGCCGGACCCGCGCCATCCCGGCGAACAGACCCGCCTCGATACCGAGGAACGGATCGTCCAGCAGCGGCTCGGTATGGCGCACCAGCTGCTCCCAGTCCTTGACCAGATAGGCGCGGCAGGCGTGCAGAAAGCGGGCCTGCGGATCGGCCTCCACCGGAGGGCAGCCGGCCAGCGCCCGGTCCAGCTCGGGCACATGGCGGCCGTCGAGCCAGTGCGAGGCGTGGGCCAGCAGCAGGTCCCGGCTGGTCTCCAGCACCGGCTGGACCCACCAGCCCAGCCAATACCAGGAGTTGAGGGTGCGGCGGTGGCGGGCGCGCTGCTCGCCGAAGCGGTCGCGGTGCCGGTACATCCGCAGCAGCGCGGCCGCGGTGTCGGCCCGCAGCGCGTGCAGTCCGAGCCAGGCGTCGGCCATTCCGGGATCGAGCCGCGTGGCGGCCCGGAACTCCTCCTCGGCCTGTGCGTACGCGCCCATCGTGTAGGCGTCGACGGCTCGCAGCCAGGCGAGGTCGGCCGGGGCGTGCGAACCTTGCGTGCCGAAATCCATCACGTCCCCCACAACCCCAGCCCCCGTGGATGCCGCAGGGGCGAATGCCCCTTTCGCATCGTACCTGCGCAGCCCGCATGGGCCGAGGGTGCCGCACTGTTGTTCGTCGCAATCACACAAGGTCGGGTAGGTGTGCGCGGGGGCGTGTAAGGGGCGCACGGGGCCCGGAGCGGCTCGTCACGCAGGGTGAGGGAGTAGCGGCGCAAAGCAGCGGAAAACCGGCGCCAGACAGGACGAAGCCCCCGATCACGGGGGAACAACCGGGGGCTTCGCGTTGTGGGACGACTCGTACGAGTCGCACATTGAGAACGTAAGACCTGTATGGGCCCCAGGTCAAGCCGAGTTGGGGTACGCGTCATGCGTCGGGTGCGGGCGTCGGGCCTGGTCGGGAGCATCGGTTCACGCTGTGTGAGGCCAAGGGGCGTTTCCGTCGTTCGCCGCAGGTCCCGGTAGCACCTCATACCCCTCCTTTCGCTGCAGAACCAGCGTTCCGGCGTACGGGCGGGAGGGGTCGGCGGCGAAATGCGCACGCTCGGCGGGGAGCCAACCGTCCCAGAATGCGGACAGCTCCGGGCCGTCCCGCAGCTGTCCGCGCCGCCAGGAGTCCCGCTCCGGCAGATCCATCCACAACAGCCGTGCCAGCCGCGGGCGCACCGCCCGGCGGCCGCTGCCCACGCCCTCCAGCAGCACGACCGGCTCGGGATCGAGCCGCCGCCGGGTGGTGGCGAAGCGGCGCTCCACCCAGTCGTACGGGGCGTAGCGCGCGGCAGTGCCCCGGGCCAGCGGGGCGAGGACCTCGCTCCGCAGCCGCCCGGCCCAGCCGAAGAGCTCCTCATGGGTGGCGAAGTCGTCCGTGTGCAGGATGGGGGCACCGCCGAGCGCCTCGGCGAGCCGCCCGGCGAAGGTGGTCTTCCCGGAGCCGGCGTGACCGTCGACCGCGACCAGCCGGACCGGCCCGCAGGACGGCGGCAGCGCACGCAGGCGCCGCGCCAGCGCGTCCAGGCTGCCAACCGGTGGGTATGTTCGCATCGGGGACCACCATACGGCCCTTACGGCTCGTTCACTCCATTGGTTCACACCAATATTGATGGAGCGGGTACCGGGGGAATCACTGGCCTGAGACCACTCGCAGCGGCCATAGTTGTGCGACTGTCGCGCACGCGCCGCCCACTGGACTGGACGACGACTGGGGGAACCCCGCATGACCAGATCTGGATCCACGCCTCGCCGCTCCGTGCTCGCCGCCGCCCTCGGCGTCGCGGGCGCCGCCGCCGTCACCACGACAGCCGCGACCGCCGGGACGGCCCGCCCGGCCGCCGCCGCGACACAGAGTTCGGGGACCGCCGGGGCCGCCGCGGCCCCGGCGGGCTCGAAGACCGCCCGGGTCGCGGAGTACCACGGCTGGAGCGGCCACGCCGACTGGCTGGCCGGTGCCGCCAAGGGCGTGCGCGCCGAGGCCGGGGCCCGCCCCGGCATCGTGATCTCCCGCCCGCTGGGCAGCGTGGACTACACCGATCCGCACACCGGCACCAAGGCCGCCTGGGAGTACGCCACCTGGACCTCCCCGGTGCGCACGCTCTCCGTGCCCGCGACCGAGGCCATCGTCTCCTGGAACGCCCGCACCCCCGCCGGCACCTGGATCCAGATCGAACTGAAGGGCACCTACACCGACGGCTCCGCGACCCCCTGGTACGTCATGGGCCGCTGGGCCTCCGACGACGGCGCCTCCTCCATCCGGCGCACCTCGGTGGACGACCAGAGCGACGACAAGAGCTCGGTGTGGACCGACACCTTCTCCATCGACAACCCGGCGAGCGGGCTGCGGCTGGCGAAGTACCAGGTGCGGCTCACCCTCTACCGCAAGCCCGGCACCAAACTCACCCCCACGGTGTGGCGAATCGGCGCGATGGGCTCGGACGTCCCCGACCGGTTCGAGGTGCCCGCCTCCACGCCGAGCCTGCCCAAGGGGCGCGAACTGGGCGTACCGCGCTACTCGCAGGAGATCCACAAGGGCCAGTACCCGGAGTACGACAACGGCGGCGAGGCATGGTGCAGCCCCACCTCCTCGCAGATGATCATCGAGTACTGGGGCCGTAAGCCCTCCGCCGCGGACCTGTCCTGGGTCAACCCCGACTACGCCGATCCGCAGGTCTGCCACGCCGCCCGGGCCACCTTCGACTACCAGTACGACGGCTGCGGCAACTGGCCGTTCAACGCCGCCTATGCCGCCACCTACCGCGACCTGCAGGGCGTGGTCACCCGGCTCGGCTCGCTCGCCGACGCCGAGAAGCTGATCGGCGCCGGCATTCCGGTGATCACCTCGCAGTCCTTCCTCAAGACGGAGCTGGACGGCGCGGGATACGGCACCTCGGGCCATCTGATGACCGTCATCGGCTTCACGGCGGACGGCGACGTCATCGCCAACGACCCGGCCTCGCCCAGCAACGACGCGGTCCGCCATGTCTACAAGCGGCGCCAGTGGGAGAACATCTGGCTGCGGACCAAGCGGTACGACGCGAACGGCAAGGTGGTCTCGGGCACCGGAGGCGTCTGCTACCTCTACTTCCCGGCCAAGCCCACCTCCGCCCAGCGCCGGGTGCTGGGCGAACTCGGCATCCGCTGAGCGGGTGCTCGCCGAAGGGGACGCGTGCCGCCCGCTGCCGGCCGGCACGTGATCCGCTCACCGCATCAGGGTGGCCTTCTTCTTCAGCGGTTCCCACCAGGCGCGGTTGTCCCCGTACCACCGCACCGTCGCGGCCAGACCGTCCGCGAAGGAGATCCGCGGCTCGTACCCCAGCTCCTCGCGGATCTTGCTGATGTCCAGGGAGTAGCGCAGGTCGTGGCCCTTGCGGTCCCCGACGTGCTCGACCATGTCCCAGCCCTGCCCGGTGGCATCGAGGAGCATGCTGGTGAGCTCCTTGTTGGACACCTCGGTGCCGCCACCTATGTGGTAGACCTCGCCCGCCTGGCCCTGGTCCAGTGCCAGGGCGATGCCGCGGCAGTGGTCGGACACATGCAACCAGTCGCGGACATGGGAGCCGTCCCCGTACAGCGGGACCTTCCTGCCGTCCATCAAGTGGGTGACGAACAGCGGGATCATCTTCTCCGGGAAGTGGTAGCAGCCGTAGTTGTTGGAGCAGCGGGTGACCACCACATTCAGGCCGTGGGTGCGGTGGTAGGACAGGGCCAGCAGATCCGAACCGGCCTTGGAGGCGGCGTAGGGCGAGTTGGGGGCCGGCGGACAGTCCTCGGTCCATGATCCAGCGGTGATGGAGCCGTACACCTCGTCCGTGGACACGTTCAGGAACCGGCTCACCCGGTGCTTGCGGGCCGCGTCCAGGAGGACGTGTGTGCCCAGCACATTGGTGGTGACGAACGGGCCCGAGCGCAGGATGGAGCGATCCACATGGGTCTCGGCGGCGAAGTGCACCACCGCGTCATGACCGGCCATGGCCCGGTCGACGGCCTCGGCGTCGCAGATGTCGCCTTGCACGAAGGAGTAGCCGGGGTGGCCGGCCACGGGGGCGAGATTGGCGAGGTTGCCCGCGTAGGTGAGCTTGTCGAACACGGTCACCGAGGCGCCCTCGGAGACCGCCAGCTCTCCCGCGAGCAGGGCCCGTACGAACTGGGAACCGATGAAGCCGGCGCCACCGGTGACGAAGATCCTCATGAGCGAAGCGTGTCGATGCGCTTCCAGACGCGGACGGCCAGTTCATAGGCGGTCAGTTCGTCGCAGAGGGCCGCGGTCCGGCGCAGCAACGCCTGGGCCTCCTCGGTCCGGCCCAAGTCGGCCAGCGCCTCGGCCTGGACGAGGTTGGCGCGGACCAGGTCGGGGCCGGTCAGCGGCGCGGAGCCCGCGCTGAGCCGGGGGTAGACCTCGACGACCTGGGCGGCGGCGCCCACGGCCAGTTCGTAGCGGGCGCGCAGCGCGACGATCCGGGTGGTCTCGTCGGGGGCGTTGACCATGGGGCCGACCTGCTCGGCGGCCTGCAGCCAGGGCAGCGCCGCGCCGGGGTCGCCGTCATCCAGCAGGACATTGCCGGCCGACCGCATGAACCGCAGCCAGTCGCGCACCGGGGTGTCGGGCGTGGTGAGCTGGGCGCGGGCCAGGTCCAGATGGTGGCGCGCGGCGGTGGCCATGCCGAGCTGGGAGTACGCGATGCTGGAGACCCAGTGGGCCCGGCCGCGCACGGGCGGCCGGTGGCCCTCGGCGAGCGAGAGCATCTCCTTGAGCAGCAGCTCGACCTGGCCGAGGTCGTTGAGCTCGCAGAGCACCGAGATCAGGATGCCGAGCAGCCGGACGTGCTCGAACGCGCCGGTGAGCTTGGCCGGGCCGATCTCGCCCAGCGCCGTGTAGGCCGACTTGCGCGCGTCCGTCAGCCGCCCGGTGTCGCGCTGTGCGGTGGCCAGCTCGGTGAACAGGACAACGCGCAGATGCGGATCGGTCTTGGCCCACTCCTGATCGGCGAGGCGCTCCAGCAGCGCCAGCCGGTCGGGCTGCCGCCCGGCCGACCGCAGCTCCTCCTGCAGTGCCAGGCCGAGGTCGAGCTGGAGGGCGGTCGTGCCGCGCTCGACCGCGGTGGTGTAGGCGGCCGCGAGCAGCTCGGCCGCGCGGGCGTGGTCGCCCAGCTCGGCGGCGCCGCGTGCGGCGGAGCGCGCGATGACCAGGTCGAGGCCGCCGGGCTCGGTGGAGGCGGCGGTGGACCTGTCACGGCCGGTCAGCTCCTCCAGCGGCATCTGGAGCACCTCGGAGAGGTGGAGCACGAGGTCGAGTGTGGGGGAGCGCTGACCGGACTCCAGGAGGGAGATATAGCTGGCGGTCACGATGTCGCCAGCGAGTCGGCGTTGGGAGAAGCCCAACTCCTCGCGTCGCCGCCGGACACGCTGACCGAACTCTGGCTGCTGACTGTGTTCGGCTCTCATGGCTGTGACTATTGTAGCCGGGAACTCGCCTCCTGACCATCCTTTGACCTGCAGGTGGTGGAGGCAGTTCGACGTATTGACGATAGTCACCAACTAAAGTTAGCGTTTGGGGCGTCCGCTGCCGGAAGGACGCGCCGTGATCGACACACTCCTCGGAAACGACCTGGTCATCAATGAGGACTCGTGCAATCTCAGCTGCACGTACTGCCTCACCGGCCAGAGCAACCTCAAGCAGTCGCACCACGCACAGCTGATATTCGGGCCGCCGACCCGGGACCGCTACGCCGAGGGCAGCCTCCTCGGGCGCCGCCTCCCGCTCATCGCCGGGCGCATCGACGACACGTTCCGCGCGCCGATGCTCAAGGTCACCGGCGGGGAGATCTTCCTGGTCGCCGGGATCATGGACTATCTGCGCGAACAGGCCGCCCAGCACGAGGTGCTGATCGTCCAGACCAACGGGGTGCTGGTCCGCGAGGAGCACCTCGAGGAGCTGCGCGGCTGGAAGAACGTCGTGCTTCAGGTGTCGCTGGACAGCCACCTGTTCTCCGGCAACTCACACCGGGTGCAGACCGAGTCGCTGCACGGCAAGGTGCTGCGCCGGATCGAGACGATCCTCGACAGCGGCCTGCCGGTGGAGATCTACGGCGTGCTGAACGACCGCAGCGCCCCCGAGGCGCCGGCGTTCGCCCGCTGGCTCGCGGACCGGGAGCGCCCGCCGACCTTCTTCCCGTTCCCGGTGAGGGGTCCCGACTCCGAGCGGTTCGCGATGCGGCCGGACCAGATCGTCCACATCGAGGAGCTGGTCGACCGCTACGACGAGTTGGCGGCGGTGCTGCCGCCCCGCCCCTACTTCGACCGGCTCTTGTCGTTCCTGCGGGAGGGCGAGCGGACCTTCCGCTGCCATCTGCCGCGCCTGGTCATCTCGACCTTCAGCGACGGCATGGTGACCCCGTGCCCGAACATCTGGTTCTCCAATATGGGCAATCTGCTGGAGGACGACCACGCCGAGTCGTTGCGGCGGGTCGGCGAGACCGGCCTGTACACCGCGCTGCTGGCCGAACGGCCCCGCCTCAACGCGTGCAAGGGCTGCTTCACGCCCTGGGACACCCTGTCGATGTACTTCGAGGACGAGATCACCCTCGATGAGCTGTGCCAGGCCCCCACCTACGCCCCGCCGGTGATCCGGGAGTTGATCGCCGAGCGCAAGCGCCTCTACAAGGAGGGGCGCGACGGGGTGAGCTGCGGTGGCTGACCTGGCGATCACCGTGGGCGGCCTCGACGGGCTCGACGGGCTCGACGGCGTCGAGCCCGCGACGACCGTCGCGCTCGCCGGAGCGAACGGTGGTCCATGGCTCGCGGCCTACCGGACGCTGATCGACGCCGGGGCCGTGGTGCTGCTGCTCGACCGCGACGCACCGCCCGCCGAGCACCGCAGGCTCCTGGACGCGGCCGGGGGCGGACGCCTCGTGGTCGTGGACGGCGACCGCGTCACGGTCACCGGCGACCCCGCGCCGTCGAGCCATCCGCCGGGCACCGTACTGCTGCCCAGTTCGGGAACCACCGGCGCGCCCAAGCTCGTCCCGCGCTCGACCGATTCCCTGCGCGCGGAGGGGCGCCGGCACGCGCGGTACGCGGGCCTGGGCGCGGATGACACGCTGCTGGTACCGCTGCACCTGTGGCACGCCTACGCGCTCGGCTGGGCCCACGCCGCGTTCGAGGCCGAGTGCACGATCGCCGTGGTCCCGCCCAATGCGCTCGGCCGCTGCGCGGAGCACATCGCCGCCGGGGCGACCGTGCTCGCGCTCGTCCCGACCGTCGCGCGCCTGCTCGCGCAGCGCACCGGCAGAGCGGTGCCGGACAACGCGCTGCGCCTGGCCATGGTCGGCGCGGGGCCGGTCGACGCGGCGCTGGAGGAGCGGTTCACCGCCGCGTTCGGGATCGGCCTGGCGCGCAACTACGGCTCCACCGAGACCGGGGCGCTGTTCAGCGGCGCGCCCGGAAGCCCGCCCGGCTGCGTCGGGTTCCCGCTGGACGGTGTGGAATTCCGCGTCGTCGCCCCGGACGGCGCCGATATGCGGCCCGGTGCGCAGGGCGAGTTGCTGGTGCGGGTGGACGGCGAGGCGTGGCACCCCATGGGCGACCTGGCCACCTACGACCCCGCCGCGGGGCTGCGGCTGCTGGGACGCCGCACGCGTGCCATCCGGCGCGGGGACCGGTGGATCGCGCCGGAGGAGATCGAGGCCGCGCTGTGCCGCCACCCCGACATCGCCGATGCCCGCGTCTACCCCGTCCGGCACGGCACATCGGTCGCGCTTCAGGCCGAGGTGGTGCATGTGCGCGGACCGGGCGCGGACGTCTCCGGCCTCGGCGAGCACGCGAAGGCGCTGCTCGGCCCACAGAAGGTCCCCGACCGTGTCCGGTGCGTCGGCGAGGTGCCGCGCGGCCGGGTCGGCAAACCCCTTCCGCCGCGTGCGCTCGCCCTGGCGGGCCGGGACGCCCTGGTCGCCGCCGCCACCGCCTACAAGCGCAGTGAACTGCTCTTCACCCTGGTGGACCTCGGGATCGTCGAGGCGCTCGGCGAAGGAGCGAGGACCGCGCCGGAACTGGCGGTGCGGCTGGGCCTGGACGAGGCGGCCTGCGCCGAGTTGCTGCGCGCCGCCGAGGATGCCGGGCTGCTGCGCCCCGAGGACCCCGTCCCCACCGCAAGCGACGGGACCGGCGGCGCGGATACGGCGCTGGTCGCGCTGGAGGCGGAGCTGTCGCGGTCGTGGGTGACCCGCGAGGCCCTGGCGGAGGTCGTCCGGTCCGGGGCCGCGCGGCGCCCGTTCGACCGCGAGGGGCCCTCCGAGCGGCTGCGCGAGGTCTACGGGACGGCCCTGCACGGGGAGGCAGCCCGCCGCCGCGCCCGCAGCGGCCTGGCGCTGGCCCGCTTCGCCGCGGGCCACAGGCTCCTGGAGGTGTCCGGCGGGCCCGGTGTCTACCACCGGGTCGCCGGCGAGGGCACCTACGCCGGGCGCGGGCCGCTCCCCGACGGCGTCTTCGACCTGGTGGTGCTCGCCAACGCGATCCACGGCCCGGCGGCCGACCTGCGTGCCGTCGCCGAGCGGCTGGCCCCCGGCGGGCGGCTGCTGGTGGACGACGTGTTCCTGGACGCGCCCGAGGGCGTCCCCCCGGAGACCCGGCTGGACTGGCTGACCCACGGCGGTACCGCCTGGCCCACCGCGGCGGCGGCGACCGCCGGTCTGGCCGCCGCCGGGCTGACCGTCCAGCGGACGCTGCACCTCGGCCGCCCCGCCTGCACGCTGCTGCTCGCCGCCCGGGAGCGGCCGTGACCGGTCCGTGCGTGGCGCTGGTGACCGGCGCGAGCGGCCTGCTCGGTGCCGCGATCTGCCACGCCCTCGCCGACGCGGGCATGACCGTCCTGCCCGTGTGCCACCAGGGCGTGGACCGGGCGGCCGAACTCGCCGCGAAGATCGGCGCGCTCGAACCCGTCCAGGCCGACCTGACCGACCCGGCCGCCGCGATGGGCCGGATCAGGGAGCGCGGCGTCGTGCCCGGCGTCCTGGTGTGCGCCCACGGCAGGACGCTGCGGCGCAGCGTCCTGACCCCCGGCGACGACGACGGTCTGTGGGACCTCAACGTCCACTCGGTGACCCGGCTGGCCGGGCTCGTCGGCAAGGGGATGCTGCGGCAGCGGGGCGGCCGGATCGTGCTGGTCGGATCCCGCGCCGGAAGCGTCGGGATGCCCGGCCAGGCCGAGTACGCGGCCACCAAGGCCGCGCTGTCGGCGTGGGCGGCGTCGGCCGCCTGGGACTTCGGCCGCTTCGGCGTCACCGTCAACGTCGTGGCGCCCGGCGCCGTCCAGCCCGGCCCCGGCTCCTCGCTCTACACGGAGGAGGAGAACCGCGCCGTCACCGAGCGCATCGCGCTGCGCCGCCTCGCCACGCCGGAGGAGGTCGCCGATGCCGTGGCCTTCCTGGCCGGGCCACGCTCCGGCTACATCACCGGGCAGACGCTGCTGGTGGACGGAGGCGCGCGATGGTGACGCCCGGACGCACTCCTGCGACGAAAGGACTCTGACGTGACCCTCGACCCGACAGCCGCGCCCCCGGCACCCGTCCGCCGGATCGACGCCGACGACCTGCCGCCGTGGCCCCAGCACGACCATACGGAGCGCGCGGCGCTGGACCGTGTCCTGGCGCAGGGACAGTGGTGGCGAGCGGCGGGCACCGAGAACGAGGACTTCGAGCGCGAGTTCGCCGCGTACAACGGCGCACCGCGCGCGCTCGCGGTGACCAACGGCACCGCCGCGCTCGAACTGGCGCTCCGGCTGCACGGCATCGGGCCCGGCGACGAGGTCGTGGTGCCCGCGTTCACCTTCATCAGCACCTCGCTGGCCGTGCAGAACGTCGGCGCGATCCCCGTCCCGGCGGACGTGGACCCCGAAACCTACTGCCTGACACCCGAAGCCGTCCGCGCCGCGCTGACCCCGGCGACCCGCGCGGTCATCCCCGTCCATATGGCCGGCCACCTCGCCGATATGCACGGGCTGGGGGACTTGGCCGCCGAACACGGTCTGGCGCTCATCCAGGACGCCGCGCACGCCCAGGGCGGGGTGTGGGACGGGACGCCGGTCGGCGCGTTCCCCACGGTCGCCTGCTACAGCTTCCAGAACGGCAAGCTGATGACCGCCGGGGAGGGCGGGGCGCTGACCCTGCCCGACGAGAAGACGTACGAGCAGGCGTATCTGATGCACACCTGCGGGCGGCCCCGCGGCGACACCACCTACCAGCACCGGACGGGCGGCTCCAACTACCGGGTCAGCGAGTTCACGGCGGCGATCCTGCGCGCCCAACTCGCCCGCCTGGCCGGGCAGACGCGGATCCGGGAGCAGCGCACCGCCCTGCTCGACGCGCTGCTGGCGGACGTGCCCGGGCTGCGCCTGCAGGCCCGCGACCCGCGGACGGACGTCAACCCGCACTACATGTACCTGGTGGCCCTCGACCCGTCGGCGGGCCGGGCGGCGCGCGACGCGCTGGTGGAGGGGCTGAAGGCGGCGGGCGTCCCGGCGTGCGTCAACTTCCCGCCCGTCTACCGCACCGCGTCCTTCCAGGCGGGCCCGGTGCCCACGACGTCCGTGCCGGAGCTGGCCGAGCGGTGCGCGGTGGCGGAGGATCTGGGCGCGCACGGCCTGTGGATCCACCACCGGGTGCTGCTGGCCGAACCCCAGGTGGTGGAGCGCGTGGCCACCGTGGTCGCCGCGCTGGCCGCGCGGGCCGGCGACGCCGTGGTGACGCGGTGACCGCTGCGCTGCGGGTGGGCCTGCTCGGATACGGCTGGGTCAACCGGACGGTCTGGCTGCCGCGGATTCGCCGCCATCCGCGCCTGGAACTGGCGGCCGTCCACGACCCGGAGGTCTCCGGTGTCCCGGCGGCGACCTCCTGGACCGGTTTCCTGGACGCCCGTCCCGACGTGGTCGTGATCGGCACCCCCAACCACACCCACGCCGCGCTGGCCTTCGCCGTGCTGGAGCGCGGGATACCCGTGGTGGTGGAGAAGCCGCTGTGCCTGAGCCGCGCGGAGTTCGACACGCTGGCCGAGCGGGCGCGCGGAGTCGGGCTGCTGGTCAGCCGGGCCGCCGTGCGCCGCGAGGATGTGCGGCGCCTGGCCGGTGCTCTGCCGTCCGGGCCGCTGACCGTACGGGCGAGCTGGCTGCGCGCGGGCGGGGTGCCGCGCCCCGGCTCGTGGTTCACCGGCCGCGCCACAGCGGGCGGCGGAGCGCTGCTCGACCTCGGCTGGCACCTGGCCGACGTGGCGCTCGGGCTGCTGGACCGCCCCCGGCTCGTCACGGTGGCGGCCGAACTGCGCGCGCCGGGCGGCGAGCACGCCGGTGGGCACACCCCCGGGCGTGCCGCCTGGCGTGGCGACACGGCCGGCACGGGGCCGGTGGACGTCGAGGTGGACGGCACGGTGCGCGCGGAGTTCGAGGGCGGGGCCCGGCTGGTGCTGCGGGCGGCCTGGGAGAGCGAAGTCGCCACCGACCGCACGCGGTTCGTCATCGAGGGGGGCGGCGAGCGCCGGGTGCTGACCGGGACGTTCGGGTTCAGCCCGAACCGGGTGGCCGAGCCGGCGCTGACCGCCTGGGGCCCCGACTCCTACCGCCGCGTCACCTTGCCTGACCCGGTCGGGCGGGAGTACGACGCGCAGGTGGAGGCCATCGTCGACTTCGCCTCCGGGACCCTGGACTGGGAGGCGGAGCTGGCCGAGTCCGCCGCCGTGGTGGACCTGTTGGAGGCCGCCTATCGGGTATCGGGCCGTCCGCCGGTCCTGCCGGAGAGCACGGCCGTATGAGCGGGCTGAGCGTCGTCATCCCGACGAAGGACAAGCCGGAGTCGCTGCGCGCCACGCTGGCGTGTCTGCTGGCCGACGGACCGCCCTCGGCGGAGATCGTCGTCGTCAGCGACGGGGAAGCCCCTGTGGCTGTCCCGGCGGACGCGCCGGTCCGCGTCGTCGAGGGGCCGCGCCAAGGCCGCGCCGCCGCCCGCAACACCGGTGCGCGAGCGGCCGGTGGCACCCGCCTGCTGTTCGTGGACGACGACATCCTCACCGGCCCCGGCTTCCTGTCCGCGCACGCCGCCCATGGCACCGGGCCCGGTTTCGTCCACGGTCCGCTGATGGAATTCCCCGTCGCCCGCCGCTGGCTGGCGGCCCATGGCCCCGACCCGGTCGCGGCGGCGGCCGTGCTGAACGGAGCCGAGCGGCTGGTCCGCAACAACCTGGAGGCCGCCGTGCTGGCCGTGGCCGCCGGGACGGTCCCGGCCCGGCTGGGCTGGCTGGCCTGTGTGGGCGCCAACCTGTCGCTGTCGCGGGCGGCGTTCGACCAGGCGGGCGGGTTCGACGAGGGCTTCGGCACCCGCTGGGGCTGCGAGGACCTGGAACTGGGAGTGCGGCTGCTGGCGGCGGGGCACCGGCCCACGGTGGACCAGAGCGCTCCCGGCGTCCACCTCACCCACGCCCGCCCCGACCGCTGGGAGCAGCACGAAGTCACCCACCAGCGGTTCGCCTCGCTCCACGACACCGCCGACGTCCGCGCCCTGCCGCTGCTGCTGACGGGGAGTCCGGCCGCCTACTTCGCGGCCGCGGAGTCCTGAGCGGCCAGGCGGTGCTCCCGCCACACCGCGGGGGTGCCGGCGTGCCCGGCCAGCGCCCGGCCGAACCGCAGCGGTCCGCCGAACATCTCCGTCACCTGGGACCGGTAGGCGAGAGCACCGCGCAGCCAGGCGGAGAAGTCGGCCCGGTGCTCGGTGACCTCCATGC
Source organism: Streptomyces sp. NPDC007875 (assembly GCF_042868035.1). Lineage (NCBI taxonomy): Bacteria > Bacillati > Actinomycetota > Actinomycetes > Kitasatosporales > Streptomycetaceae > Streptomyces > Streptomyces sp. NPDC007875. The sequence continues at coordinate 254,232 of NZ_JBIADZ010000003.1, forward strand.
CGGGCCCGCCCGCCGAGGGCGGCCGATAGGGGAACTCGGCGTAGTGCGCGACCTGGACGGCGGTCCCGGCCGCCGCGCGTTCGGCGGCCGCACGCGCGATGACATGGTCCACGTGGGTGCGTCCGGCCAGCGGAAGCAGCAGCAGGTCTCCCTCGCGCAGATACGGGGCCAGCGCGGCCGCGACCGCCTCGGCCAGCTCCGCGTCGTCGGGGTGCACGGCGCGGCGGCGCGACAGCGGCCCCGGGTAGCGGTTCTCGCGGTGCACGGCGTCGGGGAAGCCGAGGCCGACCGCCCGGACCGGCCAAGCGGCCAGCGCGGCGGCGTCCTCGGCGCGGCGGACGGCGGCCGCAGGACCGCCGTCGAAGACCGTGACCACGGTGAGAGCGTCCGCGCCGGCCACCCACGCGCCGAACATCCCGCCACACGACCACACGGCGTCATCGGGATGCGGGCTCACCACGACGCGGCGCATCAGCCCTCGATCCTGGCCAGCAGCGCCAGCGCCGCCACCCGGTACCCATCGGCGCCCAGGCCCGCGATGACGCCCGAGGCCAGCGGCGAGAGCACCGAGTGGTGCCGGAACTCCTCGCGGGCCCACACATTCGACAGGTGGACCTCGATCCACGGGGCGGGGAAGCTCTCCAGCGCGTCGCGCAGGCTCCACCCGGCCATCATCAGCGCACCCGGGTTGACGATGGCGCCCGCGCAGTCGCCACCGGCGTGCACGGCGCGCACCAGCGCCCCTTCGCATTCGTCCTGCACGGCCCGCACGGTGTGGCCGGGGACGGCCTTGCGGACCATCTCCTCGATCCCGGCGAGCGTCGTGGTGCCGTAGATCTCCGGGCGGCGCCGGCCGAGTTGAGCCAGATTCGGGCCGTTGAGCAGCAGCAGCTCAGACATCGTGGGCTCCCGGAGACGTCTCCCGTACGGGGGAGGACAGACCGAACACGGCGAGCAGGTCGAGTGCGGTCCCGGCGTAGTGGTCGGGGCCTTCGGCACGCAGCGTCTCCGGGGAGGTCTGCCCCCAGCCCGCCGCGACCACGGTGGCGCCCGCGGCCCGGCCGGAGCGCATGTCCAGCACGCTGTCGCCGACGAAGAACGCCCCTGCCGCGTCAGGGGCGTCGGGCAGCGTGGCGAGCGCGGTCAGCACGATCTCCGGATCGGGCTTGGGCCGCGTCACCTGGTCGCTGCCGATCACGACGTCCGGGCCGTGGGCGATCCCGGCGGCGGTGAGCGCCTGCATGGCGCGCTCGTGTGTCTTGCCGGTCGCGACGGCGGTCGGCACCCCGGCCGAGGCGAGCGAGGCCAGCACCAGGGGGATGCCCGGGTGCGCAGTGACCAGCTCGATATGGCGGGTGCTCTCGGCCGCGTAGACCGCCGCCAACTCGGTGGGCAGGCCCAGCGCATCGAGGATCCGGGGCAGCGGCGCGCCCATATGGGCCAGGAACGTGGTGAACGGCGGATCGCCCGGCCGTTCCGCGGCCCGCCAGGTGGCGGCGAAGGCGCGGCGCATGTTCTCGGTGGTGTCGAGCAGGACGCCGTCCAGGTCGAAGACGACAGCGAAGGTAGCGCTCATGGCCTCGATGATTGCGAGCGTGATGACCAAAGTCAATGAGGGTGTTTGACTTTAGTTGTCACTCTGCATACCGTGGCTCCACAAGCGGTGAGCAGGGGGGGACCGACCATGCCGCATACCGCACCACCCAAGGCCGTCGTGCTCGGCATCGACGGGGGCAGCCTCGATCTGATCGAGCCACTGGTCGCCGCGGGCGCACTGCCGGTGCTCGGAAGGCTGCTCGCCGACAGCGCACACGGCCCGACCACCACCACATGGCCGGCGCACACCGCGCCCGGCTGGAGCACATTCATCACCGCGCGCCGCCCCGGCGGCCACGGCATCTACCAATTCTTCGACACCCAGGACCCGGTCTACGGGGACCGCCTGGTCGGCACCGGCGACTACGGCTGCGACACCGCCTGGGAGTGGTTCGCCCGGCAGGGGTGGAGCGTCGGGCTCGTCAACGTCCCGATGTCGCACCCGCCCCGCGAGGTCCCCGGCTACCAGCTCACCTGGCCGCTGGCGCGGACCCTGCGCTACAGCGAACCGCCCGGCCTGCTGGGGGAGCTGGCCCGGGCGGGCGCGGGCTTCAAGGCCGACATCGCCGCGATGTTCCAAGGCGATCTGTCCTACGCGGAGGCCGCCGTCGAGCACGTTCGGGCACGCGGCCGGACGATCCAGTACGTGCTGCGTGAGCGCCCGGTCGACGTCTTCATGGCGGTCATCACCGAGATCGACCGCATCTGCCACCACTACTGGCACTTCGCCGACGCCTGCCACGACCGCCACACCACCCCCGACCGCCAGGAGTGGGCCGACGCGATCCGCGCCACCTACATCGCGATCGACGAGGTGTTCGGCGAGATCCTCGACGCGGTGGGCGACGAGACGCCCGTACTGCTGCTGTCGGACCACGGGTTCGGGCCGGGCCGCTACAACGTCGCCGTCAACGCCGTCCTCGCCGAGGCCGGGCTGCTGGCCACCCGGCCCGCCGCGGGCGACGGCCTCGCCGACTGGTTCCGGGCCGACGGCCGCGAGGTGGACTTCACCCGCACCCGCGCCTATATGCCCACGCCCGGCTGCTACGCGGTCAACGTCAACCGCGCGGGCCGCCAGCGCGACGGCATGGTGACCGACCCGGGCCCCGTCCTGGCCGAGGCCGCCGAGCTGCTGCTCGGGCTGCGCGCCCCCGACACCGGCGCACCGGTCTTCGCCGCCGCGCTGCCGCGCGAGGACGCCTACCCGGGCCCGATGACGCACGCGGCCCCCGATCTGCTGCTCATCCCCGCCGACGAGGGCGTGCTGGCGAGCCCGGCGATCAGCGGCCCGCTGTGGCGGCCCAGCGAGCAGACCGGCATGCACCGCTACCTGGGGATGTGGGCGCTGCGCGGGACGACCCTTACCCCCGGCCGCCGCACCGCGCCCGTCGCGCTCGCCGATCTGATGCCCACGCTGCTGGAAGAGGCCGGCCTGACCTTCCCGGCCGCCGTCCACGGCCGCCCGCTCCAGTGGGACGGCTGGGACGGCGCCGACGGCGGACGCGCCTTCCTCGCCCCCGGGCGGACCGCTTCGGCGGTGGCGTCCGGGAGAGCCGAGGAAACGGCGCGGCTGAGCGAAGAGGATCTGACCGCCAAGGCGCTCGGCGCCATGGGCTATCTGTGAGACGGCGACCCATCCGGTGACGGCGACCCGTCCGGTGACCGCGGCCACTCCGCGCATGTCCATCAGCGACCAGGGCGCCCCGGAGGGCCGGACGGCCACTCCGTCGAGCCACAACTGGCACAACATCCGGCCCTCCCGGGCCGCCCGACAACGTACGGAGGCCTGATGAACGACACCAAGGACCGTCTGCGCCGCGTGCTGGTGGAATCACTGCGGCTGGATCTCGCCCCCGAGGCGGTGCCCGACACGGGCCTGCGCGAGGCGGTCGGCATCGACTCGGTGATGGGGCTGGAGTTCCTCATCTGGGTGGAGAACGAGTTCGGCATACAGATCCAGGACGAGGACCTCAGCGTCGAGCTGGTCGACTCGCTCGACACGCTCGCCGCCTACGTGGACGAGCGCGCGGCGCAGACCGCCGCCGCCCGGGATTGACGGGGGGCGACGAGGGTGAGCTTCCCGGTGGTCATCACGGGCATGGGCGCGGTCACCGTATTCGGCGACGGCTGCACCGCGCTGTTCGAAGCGCTGCGCAAGGGCGAGTCGGGCCTGCACGAGCTGCGCGGCATCGCGGTCGCACGCGGCAAGAACCGCTCGGCCCAGATCGAGGACCCACGCCGGACGGGCCCCTGGCGGCTGTCGGACATGGCCGTGGACGCCGCCCGCGAGGCGCTCGCGCAGGCGGGCGGGCCCGCACCGGGCGTCACCGGCCTGTACGTGGGCACGACCGGCGGTGACAATCGGGCGCTGGAGGACCGCTGGGAGGACTTCCTGGCCGCCCGCCGGGCGCTGGCGGCAGGGGCCGACCCGCAGGTGGACGACGAGCTCGCCGAGGCGATGGTGCGGTTCCCGATCGGGGTGCTCGCCGATGTGCTGGCGCACCGGCTCGGCATCGAGGGGCCCCGGTACGCGGTGACGAACGCGTGCGCGTCCGGCACCACCGCCACCGCGATGGCGCTGCTGGCGCTGCGTCAGGGCACGGTGGACCGGGCCGTGGTGGTCGGCGCCGACCACCTCAAGGCCACCTCCTACTGGGGGGCGGAGCGCGCCGGGTTCGTCGGGCACGACCTGCGCCCCTTCCACGCCGACCGGGACGGCAGCGTCCTCGGGGACGGGGCCGGGGCGCTGGTCCTGGAGCGCGCCGCCGACGTGGCCGCGCGCGGCGGCACACCGCTGGCCGGGCTCGCGGGCTGGGCCATCACCTGCGACGACAACCCGCATGCGATCATCCCGCCGGAGGACGGCGCGTCCAACGCCGAGGCGATCCGGCTGGCCCTGGCCGACGCCGGGCTCTCGCCGGAGGACGTCGACTACTTCAACGCGCACGGCACCGGGACCCCGTTGATCGACCGGCTGGAGACCGCCTCGGCGAAGCTGGTCTTCGGCGACCGCGCGGGCCAGGTCGCGATCAGCAGCACCAAGTCGATCGTCGGGCACCTGGCCGCCGCGTCCCCGATCATCGAGGCGATCGCGACCGTGTACTGCCTCACCGAGCAGTGGGTGCACCCCACGGCCAAGCTCGACCGGATCGACCCGGCGCTCACCTTGGACTACGTCCCGCTGCGCGGCCGCCCGCAGCGGATCCGCGCGGCGGTGTCCAATTCGCTGGGCGGCGGCGGCACCAACGCCGTCCTGGCGTTCCGTCCGCAGGACTCCGCCCCCGCCGCGCAGGACGCCTTCGAGCCCGTCCCCGACGTGGTCGTGACCGGGACCGGCGCGGTGAGCAGGCTCGGCGACGGCCCGGACGCCCTGGAGGCCGCCTACGGTCCCAACGCCGCACCCGAGCGGACCCGGCCCTTCTCCGTGCTGGACCACATCGACGCGTCGGCGGGCTACCAGTACCTCAGCCGCTCGGCACAGCTCGGGTTCGGCGCGGCGGCGCAGGCGATGGCCGACGCGGGCCTGCCCGTACCCCTGCCCGCCGACGGGCCGCTCGCCGGCCGCCGGGTGGCGGTGGTCATGGGCACGGCCGTCGGGGGCCTGAGCGCGATGGCCGAGACGCTGTGCCCGCACCTGTCCGCCGACCCGACGCGGATCACCCCGTCGATGTCGCTGGACCACGGGCCGCAGCTCGCCGCGACCCTGGTGTGCCGGGCCGCCGGCGTCACCGGCCCGATGGTCACCCTGATCAGCGGACCGGCCGCCGGTCTGCAGGCGGTGGAGGTCGGCCGGGCGCTGCTGGCGGCCGGGGCCTGCGACATCGTGATCGCGGGCGGCGGCGACGCGGGCGACGCCCCCACCCGCGACGCGGCGCGGCTGCTGGCGAGCCGTCAGGGACGGGCCGGGGAGGAGCCGACGGACAGCGCGGCATGTGTGGTGCTGGAGCGTGCCGACGGAGCGCGTGAGCGCGGCGCGCCGGTGCGCGCGGTCGTCACCGGCTGCGCGAGCTGGTCGGAGCCCCAGGCGCCGGACCGGACCGACGCGGCGGCGGGCGCGCTGACCCGCTGTCTGACGGCGGTCGGCGCGGACGGCGCCGACCGGCCGCACCTCTCGTACCACGTGGGCAAGGGCAATCTGTCCGACACCGGCGAGGTCAAGCTGCTCGCCTCCGGCTTCCAGCCCGAGGCGCTCGGCGGCGCGCTGGCCGCCGGGCCGCTGCTGGCCGTCGTCGCGGCGGTCGCCCGGGTCGCCGTCGAGCCCGGCGCGGCCGCGATCGTGTCCACCGTCGCGCCGGGCGGTTCGGCCGCCGCGCTGCGGCTGGCCGGACCGGACGGGGGGCGCGGATGAGCGCCCGGGCACGGGCGATCGTCCTGATCACCGAGGGGGCGTGCCCGGAGCTGATCGACCGGTGGGGCCCGGAGCGGCTGCCGTATCTGCACCGGTTGCGCGCGCTCGGCGCGAGTGGGCCGCTGCGGTCGGACTTCGTGCCCTACGAGGCGCCCGGGCTGTTCAGCGCGTTCACCGGATTCGCGCCCGATGAGCACGGGTGCTTCTCCTACTGGGACGTGCACGCCCCCGACTACCGGCCGGCCGTGCTCGACGGCTCCGCCGCCCGCCGCCCGTTCCTGTGGCGGCGGCCGGAGCTGACGGGCCGCCGGGTCGCGCTGGTGAACCTGTTCGGCACCCATCCGGTGGAGCCGGTCGACGGGTACTGCCTCAGCTACCCGATGCGTGCCACCGTGCGGGCCTGCCATCCGCGGAACCTGCCGGTGCTGCTGGCCCGCGAGGGCGTGCGGCCGGTGCACGATGTCACCGTCTGGTTCACCGGCGGCCCGAAGGACCCGTTCGTCGCCGGTGTCCTGAACGCCGACCGGCAGCGCGCCGACGCGGCCCTGGCGATGCTGGACGGCCGGGTCGGTGAACGCCCGGACCTGACCGTCCTCAACCTCACCGCCATCGACCGGCTCTCGCATGTGTACTGGCAGGAGACCGAGCCGGGCAGCCCGGTCCCCGAGGCCGACCAGGCGGTGCTGGGCGCCTACCAACTGGCCGACCGGGTGCTCGGCGAGCTGCTGGAGCGGCTCGACGACCACACCAGCCTGCTGGCGTTCTCCGAGATCGGGTTCGGGCCCCTGCGCTCCTATCGGTCGGTCAACGACGTGCTGGCGGCGGCCGGGCTGCTCGCCCTCGGCCCGGACGGCACGCCCGACTGGTCGCGGACGACCGCGTTCGAGGCGGTGCAGGGCGCGCAGGGCGTCAACCTCAACCTCGCCGGCCGCTACCGGGACGGCACCGTCCGCCCCGCGGACCGCGCCCGGGTGCTGGCCGATGTCGCCGCCGTCCTGGAGGAACACATCAACCCCGCGACCGGCACGCGGTTCCTCACCCGCGCCATCCCGCGCGAGGAGTTGCACGGCGGCCCGGCCGCCGACGCCGCGCCCGACCTCGTGCTCGACCCGGCCGACTGGCGGTATCTGCCGCTGGGCGACCCGTTCTGGTCCGGCCGCACCAACCGGATGCTGCAGAGCGGCTGGCACCGGCGCGACTCCTACTGGGCCGGGGCGGGCGCGGCGTTCACCGCCGGGCGCGGCGGCCCGGCGCGGCCGTTGGACATCGCGCCGACGCTGCTGACGATGCTCGGCCTGGCCCCCGCCGCCGACCTGCCCGGCACGGCACTGACCGCCCCCGCGCTCCGACCGGCCCCGGCGGGTGCCTCATGACCGGCACCCTCCTGCCCCTGGCGGTGACGCTCGACGCGGATGGCGGCGCTTGCGTCGCGGGCCTCGACCTGGACGGCCGCTGGATCCGCCCCGAGCCCGTCACCGCCGAGCAGGTGGGCCCTGAGGGGCCGTACGCGTTCTTCCACCCCGTCCGGATCGGCCTCGGCCCGAGCACCGAGCCGGACGCCCGTCCCGAGGACCGTGCCGTCATCGCGCCGCCCCGGCCCGCCGGCCCGGCCCTCGACCCCGCGATGCGCGAGCGCCTGCTGAAGGACACCGCCGACGCGACCGTGGAGAAGGCGTTCGCGGGCGAGCGCAGCGCCGGTCTGGTGCCGGCCGATGTGCGCCGGATCTACGAGCGGCGCTCCACCGGCGGCCGCTCCTTCCTGCGGCTGGAGTTCACCGACGCCTCCGGCGCGGAGCACGACTGGATCGTGCGCGACGCGCGGCTGGTCCGCGCGTTCCCGGCGCCGCTGGAGGGGCCGCTGCCCGACCTGGCGGGGCCCTGCTTTCTGTCCATCGGCCTGACCAAGCCGAACGGCCGGTTCCCCGGGCGGTTCCGGGGCTGTCATCCCCTCGTGGTGGGGGTTCTTTCCGAAAGGGGTGACGTGAGTGCCTTCGGCGCTGCGCGACCTTGAGAACGACACGGTGCAGGTGCTGCGCGAGGTGCGCGGCAGGTTCACCAACCCGGCCCTGCTGTGGTCGATGGGCAAGGACTCGACCACGCTCCTGTGGCTGGTCCGCAAGGCGTTCTTCGGGGACGTGCCCTTCCCCGTCATCCACATCGACACCTCCTACAAGTTCCGGCAGATGTACGAGTTCCGCGACCGCTGGTCGCGGGAGTGGGGCCTGGACCTGCGGGTCCATCGCAACGAGAAGGCGCTGGCCGCGGGGATGGGCCCGACCGCCGCGACCAAGCTCGCCTGCTGCACGGCCCTGAAGACCAACGCCCTCCAAGAGGCCCTGGAAGCCGGCGGACACGACGCCGTGCTGCTCGGCATCCGCGGTGACGAGCACGGGGTGCGCGCCAAGGAGCGGGTCTTCAGCCCCAGGGACCGGTCCTTCGGCTGGGACTACCGCAACCAGCCGGCCGAATTCTGGGACCTGCGGCAGACCGCGGTGGACGAGGGCGGACATATGCGCGTCCACCCGATGCTGTCCTGGCGGGAGATCGACATCTGGGAGTACGTGCAGCAGGAGGGCATCCCCGTCCCCGACCTGTACTTCGCGAACGACGGGAACCGCTACCGGTCGATCGGCTGCGAGTGCTGCTGCTCGCCGGTGCGCAGCGACGCCGGGACGGTCACCGACGTGGTCATCGAGGTCCGCCGCTCCCGCGAGGGCGAGCGCGCGGGCCGGGCGCAGGACAAGGAAGACGCGGCGGCGATGGAGAAGCTCCGCGCCCTCGGATACATGTGAGGCGGCATCAGTGACGACACCCGTACTGCCCGAGGGGGGACCGACCCCCGCAGCCACCGCCCGTGACGCCGACACCCTGCGCGTGGCGTTCGTGGGGGAGGTGGACCACGGCAAGTCCACCTTGCTCGGCCGGCTCCTGCTGGACACCGGCAGCGTCACCACCGACCGGCTGGACGTGCCCGTCGCGGACGGCGGGCTGGCGTTCCTGCTCGACGGGCTGACCGAGGAGCGCGCCGACCTGTTCACCCTCGACACCGCCAGCGCCGTCCTGGAGACCGGAAGCCGCCGGTATGTGCTGATCGACGTGCCCGGCCACGCCGAACTGCTCGTCAACATGGCGACCGGGGCGTCCCGCGCGGAGGCCGCCGTGATCGTGGTGGACTGCCGCGAGCGCGCCGCCGAGCAGACCCGGCGCCACATGCGGGTCCTGGCGATGATGGGCGTCACCGCCGTCGTCTGTGCCATCACCAAGATGGATCTGGCCGGGTGGGCGGAAGCGGAGTTCCACACCGCCGCCCGGCAGGTGGCCGCGCTCGCCGACGAGATCGGCCTGACGCTGGTGGCCGCCGTCCCGGTCAGCGCGATGACCGGCGACAACGTCACCGCCGTCAGCACCCGGCTGCCCTGGTACGACGGCCGTCCCCTGCTCGACACCCTCGCCGACCTGACCCCTTGGAGCGACGGCGGCGCGCCGCTGCGGGTCGAGGCCCAGGACGTCGTCGAAGGGCGGGTGCTGGCCCGTGTGCTCAGCGGTGAACTGCGCATCGGGGACCGCCTCGTCGCACCCGGCGAGGACGCCCGCACCGCCCTGCGCATCGAGCGCTTCGGCGAGCCGCCCCAGGAGTCGGCCGCCACGGGCGACAACATCGGGCTGGTGCTGTCCGGGCCGCCGTGTGCGCCGGGCACCTTGCTGGCACCCTCCGACCGGCGGCCGTTGCGCGGCGACCGGTGGCGGGTCCGCGTGCTGTGCACCGCCGAGGACGGGTTCGCCGAGGGCGCCCGGTGCACGCTGCGCCGGGCCGGCGCCGACCTGACCGGCCGCATCGCCCGGGTGGAGCGCCACTGGGACAGCGCCCGGCGCGCCCCGGACGCGACCGACCGGGGCCCGGTGCGGTTCAGCGAGGTCGCCGAGCTGACCGTGATGCTCGACCGGCCCGCCGACGGCGACGCCGTACGGGTGTGCGCGCCGCTGGGCCGCTTCATGCTCACCGACGGCTCCGTCCGCATCCTCGGCCTGGGCATCGTGGACGAGATCGCGGGGGAGGACCGGCGATGAGCGCGATGGTGATCGGGCTGGACGGCGTCCCGTACTGGCTGCTGCGCGACCTGGCCGACCAGGGCGTCATGCCGAAGACCGCGGGCCTGCTTCCGCAGGGGAGCCTGCGCGCGATGAGCGCGCCCGTCCCCGAGATCAGCTCCACGTCCTGGGCCAGCTTCCTCACCGGGACCGACCCCGGCACCCACGGCATCTACGGATTCGTGGACCTGCGGCCCGGCACCTACCGCACGTACTTCCCCAACTACGGCCATCTCAAGGCCCCGCCGCTGTGGGAGGCGGTCGATCGCGACGGCGGCCGCAGCGTGATCATGAACGTGCCGAGCACCTACCCCGCGCCGCCGCTGCGCGGCACCCTGGTGTCCGGGTTCGTGGCCCCCGACTTCGACCGGGCCGTGTACCCGCCCGAGCTGCGCGGGCCGCTGCGCGCCCTGGACTACCAGCTCGACGTCGAGGTCGGCGAGGTGACCGCCGACCCGGACGGGTTCCTGGACCGGGCGGAGGCCGCCCTCGCCGCCCGCCGCGCCGCCTTCGCCCACGTCCTGTCCGGCGGCTGGGACCTGGCGGTGTGCGTGCTCACCGAAACCGACCGCGTCCACCACTTCCTGTGGAGTTCGCTCGCCGACCCCGCCGCCCGGCTCCACGGGCGCATCCTCGACTTCTACCGAAGGGTCGACGAGGCCGTGGCGGAACTGGCCGACCGTGCCGGGGACGGCGCGCTGTTCCTCGCCAGCGACCACGGCTTCGGCCCGGCGCATACGCAGTTCTACCTGAACGCCTGGCTGCGGCAGGCCGGGTACCTCGCGCTGCCGCCCGGCGCCGAGTCCCTGGAGGAGATCGACGAGCACACCCGGGCATTCGCGCTCGACCCCGGCCGCGTCTACCTCAACACCGCCGACCGCTTCCCCCGCGGCGGACCGCACACCGACCCCGGCGAGCTCACCGCGCGGCTGCTCGCCCTGCGGCTCACCGAGGACGGCCGGATCGCCGAGGGCGGCCCCGGCACGCCCGTCGTCTCCGAGGTGCTCTCCGGGCCGGAGACCTACGCCGGGCCGTACGCGGACGACGCCCCCGACCTGGTCGTGATGCCCGCCCCCGGCGTGCAGATCCGGGGCGCGTGGGCCACCGACCGGATCATCGGGGACGCCCCGCTGACCGGCACCCACACCCGCCCGGACGCCACCTTCTGGTGCCGGGGCGACCAGGGCACCGACCCCCTGCACATGCGAGACGTGGCGCCGACCGTCCTGGCCTCCCTGGGCATCGACCCGCCACCCGGAACCGAGGGCACCGACGTGCGGGTCATGCGGCCGCGGAACGAGGAGGACATCCGATGCTGACATCTGGGAAAGAGCTCGGGCTCGCACCCCGGGAGAAGCCGGGACACTTCGAGATAGCGCTCGACGCGCGGATCACCGACCCGGCCGCGTTCCGGGTGAGCTTCGTGATCCTGCTCGACGGCGACCTGGTGATGTCCCCCGAGCACCTCGGCGTCGCCTATATGGCCGCGACGCTGCGCGCGGCGGGTTTCTCCTGCGAGATCCGCGAGGCCGAGCACGGCCGCCACCAGGAGGTCGTGGACGCCATCGCGGCCTACGCCCCCGGCCTGGTGTGCTTCACGCTGATGAGCCTGAACGTGCCCAGCTGCGTGGAGTTCTGCGCGGCCCTGCGCAAGGAGATGCCCGAGGTGGTCATCGCCTGCGGCGGCCCCGCCGGGACGTTCACCGGCACCGATGTGCTGCGGGTCAACCCGCACGCCGACATCGTCGCGGTCGGCGAGGGCGAGCCCATCATCCTGGACCTCGCCCAGCGGCTCGCCCTAGGCGAGGACCTCGCCGACTGCCCCGGCATCGGCTACCGGGATGAGGACGGCGGATACCGGCAGAACCCGGCCCGCCCGCTCGTCCACAACCTGGAGGTGCTGCCGTACCCGGTCCGCGATCAGCTCATCGCCCACGGCAACAAGCTCGAGTACGTCCGGGTCAGCACCAGCCGCGGCTGCGTCGCCCGCTGCACCTTCTGCTCGGCCCCCAACCTCGGCAACCGCGTCCAGGCGGGCAAGGCATGGCGCGGGGTCGGCCCCGATTACGTACTGGACGAGGTGGAGCAGCTCGTCCGCGACCACCGGTTCCGTACCTTCGACTTCATCGACTCCACCTTCGAGGACCCCGACGGCGGCCGGGTGGGCAAAAAACGTGTCCGCGCCATCGCCGAGGGCATCCTCGACCGCGGTCTCGACATCTACTACAACGTCTGCATGCGCGCCGAGAACTGGTCCGACTGCGCCGAGGACCACGAGCTGCTCGACCTGCTCGTCCGCAGTGGCCTGGAGAAGGTCAACGTCGGCATCGAATCCGGCGTCCCCGAAGAGCTGCTGCTGTGGGAGAAGCGCGCCACCGTCGAGGACAACATCAGCATCATCCGGCTGCTGCGCGAGCACGGCATCTATCTGGCCATGGGGTTCATTCCGTTCCACCCCTACGCCACGGTGGAGACCCTGACCCAGAACGCCGACTTCCTGCGCGAGCACGCCGGGCACAACCTGCGCCGTCTCACCGAGCGGCTGGAGGTCTACCCGGGCACGTCCATCGCCCGCAAGCTGGCGGACGACGGCCTCCTCGGCGACCGCTACGAGGACAATCTCGACCCCTACGACTACCGCCACAGCGATGAGCGCGTCGAGCGGCTCGCCGTCCACTTCGCCTCGCTCTACAACGACGAGGACTACCACAAGCGCGGTGTCATCACCGACCAGTCGGCGGTGTTCGAGTTCGAGACGTTCAACGTCGTCGTGCAGACCTTCGTCTCCCGGCTCTACCGCCGCTTTCACGCCCTTCCGGGGGCGGTGGAGGTCCTGGAGCGGTTCAAGGACTTCCTGCACGAGACCCGCCAGGACATGGGGCGGCAGAACCACGAGTTCTTCATGGAGAACCTCGACGACGTCCTCACCGACCGCCTGGACCCCGCCAAGCGCCGCCGCCAACTGGAGCAGATCGAGGCCCGTTTCCGCTCCTGCATTGACCGCATCCGCGCCGAGCAGCTGCGCGTCGGGATGCGGCTGCACCGGTTCGGCGCGGACGTCACCGCCATCAGCTCCAGCCTCCCGCCCGTGACCCCCGGCGGCGCACCCCGCTCGTACAACGGGGGTGCCCCCACGTGGTGAACCACCGGACCGCCGACGTCGCGGTCTGCACGCTGCGCACGCATACGCTGCCCGCGCGGCTGACCGGACATCCCCGGGTGGCGGTCGCGGCCCCGCTGGCCACCGCCAACCTGGGGATCGAGGAGCTCGTCCGGGGCGCCCTCGCCCGTCCGGCGGTCCGGCATCTGGTGGTGTGCGGGCATGACTCCCGGCTGTTCCACCCCGGCCAGAGCCTGCTGGCGCTGGCCGCGCACGGCACCGCCCCCGACGGCACCATCATCGGCGCGCACGGCCACCGGGCCCATCTCCCCAACCTGCGGCCGCCCGTCGTGGCCGCCTTCCGCCGCCGGATCGCCGTCCACGACCTGCGCGGCCAGGACGACCCGGCCGCCGTGCTGGCCGCCGTCGACGCCCTGCCCCGTCACGCCGACGGTGCGGATGGGGCGGGCGATGGGCATGGTGGGGACGGTGTCCTGGGGGAGGAACTGGCGGCCAGCACGCCCCGGTTGGTGCCGCTGGCCGCGGTCGGCCGGGTCCGTCCGATCGCCTCGGCCGGAGCCGGCTGCTTCGTCATCTCCCTCGACCGCCCGGCCGGCCGGATCGTGCTCCGGCACTACGGCGACGACCTGGCGAGCGGGCACGAACTGCGCAGCCGCAGCGCGACCGCCCTCACTCTCGCGGCGGTGGCCCACGGGCTCACCGACGACCCCGCCCACGCGGGCTACCTGGGGGGTGAACTGGCCAAAGCCGAGACCGCGCTGCGGCTGGGCCTCGCCTACGTCCAGGACCGCCCGCTCGACTCCCGGTCCGCCGATCCGGTCCCTTCCCTCCACTGGGCCGGCCCGGTGACCGCCGAACCCCCCAAGGGAGTAGCTCTGTGACCGCTGAAACGACGGCGCCCGCCCCGGCGGCGGCCCCCCCAAGCCTCAGCCGTCGGCTGTGGGTCTTCGGCGGCATCCTTCTCGGGATGCTGCTGTCCACCCTGGACCAGTCCGTCGTCGCCGCGGCACTGCCGAGCGTCGTGCACGACGTGGGCGGGCTCGAACACTTCGCCTGGGTGTTCACCGGGTACGGGCTCACACTCAGCATCACCACCATCGTCGGTGGCAAGCTCGGCGACCTGTTCGGCCACCGCCTGGTGTACCTCGGCGGCGTCGTGGTGTTCATCGCCGGGTCGATGCTGTGCGGACTGGCCGGGAACATGAGCCAGTTGATCGCCTTCCGGGTGATCCAGGGCATCGGCGGCGGCGCGCTGGTGGTCGCCTCCTTCTCGCTCATCGGCCAGCTGTTCGAGCCCGCCGAGCGCGCCAAGTACGCCGGCTACTCCACCAGCGTGTTCGCCGTGGCCAGCGTCGCGGGCCCGCTCGTCGGCGGCGCCGTCACCGACGCGATCGGCTGGCGCTGGGTGTTCTACGTCAATCTGCCGCTCGGCCTGCTCACCCTCGCCGTGGTGGCGTTCCTGCTGCCGGCCGCGGCCACCCGCGGCCGGCCGAAGATCGACTACTCGGGTGCGGCACTGCTGGCGGCCCTGTCGGTATGCGTGGCGCTGCTGGCAGGGCGCGTCGGCAGCCTGGACGCGGTGCTGTCCACGCGCGGTATCGCGCTGATCGTCGCGATCGTCGTGCTCATCCCGGCGTGGATCGTGGTGGAGCGGCGCGCGGCCGAACCGATGATCCCGCTCAGCCTGTTCGGCAACTCCACCTTCGTCCTGTCGAACACGATCACCATGCTGGCCGGGTTCGCGATCCTCGCCACCGTCAACTTCCTGCCGCTCTTCCTGCAGGCTGCCTCGGGCGCGTCGGCCGTCACCTCCGGTCTGCTGCTGATCCCGATGATGTTCGGCCTGCTCGTCGCCTCCACCCTGGTCGGCCGCCGGATCGCCGAGACCAAGAAATACCGCTGGTTCCCGGTGGCCAGCATGGCCGTCGCGGCGCTGGCGTCGTATCTGCTGTCCACCATGGACGCGGACACGCCCTGGCCGCTCGTGGTGGCCTACTCGGTGCTGCTCGGCGTCGGCTCCGGCCTGTCGATGCAGGTGTTCATGGTGGCCGTTCAGGGCTGCGCACCGCCCGCCCAGATCGGTGCGGTGACCGCGACGGTCACCTATGCGCGGCTGGTCGGGGCCTCCTTCGGGATCTCGGCGTTCGGCGCGGTGTTCTCGGCGCGGCTGGCCACCGAACTGCCCCGGCACGTGCCCGGCGACAGCGCCCAGTCCATGACGAACCTGACCGCCGACGCGCTCGACAAGCTCCCCGAGAACCTGCGGCAGGGCTTCACCGAGGCGTACGCCGACTCGCTGGGCACCGTCTTCTTCGTCGCGGTGCCCGTCCTGCTGCTCGCTCTCGTACTGTCGCTCGCGATGCGCGACCGCGCGTTGGGAGAGTGAGGAGCACGCGCATGGAGAGCGACCTGAGGCAGATCCCCGGCGTCGGCAAGGCCGTCGAGGGCGACCTGCACGGCATGGGCATCCACCGCGTCGAGGAACTCGAGGGTCAGGACCCCGAGGAACTGTACGACCGGCTGATGCTCGAACAAGGGGCCTATGTGGACCGCTGCATGCTCTACGTCTTCCGGTGCGCCGTCTACTACGCCGAGGGCGGCAGGGAACCGGAGAAGCTGCGTTGGTGGAACTGGAAGGACTCGAAGAAGCAATGACCGTGATATCCGCCGTGCCCACCCTCCCGGTGGGCGCGCTGTTCAGCCAGACCCGCCGCGAGTTCGCCTCCTGGTATTCGCGGCTGTGGGGGCCGCTGGGGGCACTCGCCACGGGCGTCTCCCGGCCTCGCGCGGGGGAGAGGGTCCTGGACGCCTGCTGCGGCTCGGGCGCGTCGGCCCTGCCCGCCGCCCGCGCCGTCGGTGCCGCCGGCCATGTCGACGCCGTCGACATGGCCGGCGCCCTGCTGGACCAGGGCCGGGCCGAGGCGGACCGGCAAGGTCTCGCCCAGCTGCGGTTCCACCGCGGCGACGTCACGGCATGGCGCGCGGACGCCCCCTACGACCTCGTCCAGTGCTGCTACGGCGTGTTCTTCTTCCCCGACATGGACGCCGGGACCCGCCATCTGGTGGACCTGCTGCGCCCCGGCGGCCGGATAGCCCTCAGCACCTGGGTCGGCGGCGGGATGGACAGCATGGTCCGCCGCGCCCGTGAGGCCGCCTCCGCGGTCCGCCCGCTGCCCGCACCGCCGACCGCACCCGACCCGCGCACCCGAGTGGACTCGGCCGACGGGCTCGCCGCCTGGCTGCGCTCCTTCGGCCTCGTGGACGTCGCGGTGCACCGGGTCGACTACCGCGTCCCCCTGCTCGGAGAGGACGCCTGGATGTTCCTGCTCGGCGCCGCGCCCCGCCGCTTCGTGCTCGGCATGGACGAACAACAGCTCGGCCGCGTCCGGGACCGGCTGCACGCCGACATGGCGGCCGCCGGCCACTCCCACCTGGACGCCAGCAGCCTCATCGCCGTCGGCGTCCGGCCGCAATAGCCGTCCGGGTGCCACCGTCCGTGGATAGGCTCGCCCCGTGAAACCCGACGACGTCACCACGCACTGCCTTGCCCTGCCCGGCGCGGCCGAGGACTTCCCCTTCGGCGATTCGCCGGCCGTCTACCGCGTCGGCGGCAAGATCTTCGCACTCCTCAGCGAGGGCGCGGTACCGCCTCGTGTCAGCGTGAAGCTGCCGCCCGACGAGGTCCTCGCGATGCGCGCCCAGCACCCGGACACCGTGCTGCCCGGCTACCACCTCAACAAGCGGCACTGGGTCACCGTGCTGCTGAGCGGGGGCCTGGAGGCCGAAGAGGTGCGCGAACTGCTCGGGCAGTCCTACGAGATCGTGGTGGCGTCGCTGCCTCGTCGGCTGCGCCCCGCCTGACCACCTGTTCGCCCCGCCCGGCGCTTCGGGCTCACTCGCCCCACTTCAGGTAGATCACCGGCTGCTCGCGGAACGGGAGCTGCCGCAGCGTCATATGGTCGAGGCCCAGGGTCTCCCGGATCGCGGCGGTCACCCCGGGCCACCGGGGATGCCCGAGTTCATCGAAGGCCACGATGCTGCCCTTGGCGAGATGGGGACGGATCGCCTGGAGCACCTCACGCGTCGGCTCGTACAGGTCGAGATCGAAGAAGGCCATCCCGATGACCGTCTCCGGATTCTCCGCCAGATAGCGCGGGACCGTTTCCCGGACGTCTCCCTGGACCACGAAGGTCCGCTGGACATGCGGAATGGGGTCGCCCGCCTCATGTGCGGCGAGCACCTCACGCAGGTGGTCCACCTCGTTGTCGGGGACGGCGAACCTGCCGACGGCCGCGCTCGGGCTCACCTGGTCGATCTCGGAGAGGTCGGGAAATCCGCTGAAGGTGTCGAAACCGATGATCCGGCGGTAGGAGTTGTACGGCTCGTACAGGCCGCGCAGCGCGGCGAGGGTGGCGAGATGGCGTCCGTGCAGCACACCGAACTCCATGATCACGCCGGGGATCTCGGGGAGCATCCGGTACAGCGCGTCCATCGTCAGCAGATCCGCGAGCTGATGGCGACGGAGATACACCGGGAGATTGTCGATCAGATACACGGGCGGAATGGGCGTCTCGGTGAGCAGTTTCGTGAGCCGCTCCCGCACCTCCTTCTCCTGCGCCGACTCGTGTGGCAGGAGCCGCGGGTTCTTGTGTTCGACATCGGTCATGAATCATCCCTTGGCTGTTTCGACCGTGGCGTATTCCCAGAGGTATGTGTCGAGGACTCGTCGGTAGTAGTTTTCGTCGCCGGTCCAGGCCATCTCCGGCACCAGAGCGTGCAGTTTGGCGGTGGACACCGGCTGGCTCACCGCGTCGCTGACGTAGGAGCGGACTGCCCGGACGCCCAGCTGCGCTTCGATGTGATCCACCAGCAGCTCGATGGGCACCGCCGTGCCGGAGGCGACGTTGACGACGGTGCGGCCGACGCCCGCGGTGAGCAGCCGGTCCATGGCGGTGACCAGGTCGGCCACGTCGATGAGATCCCGCCGTGCGCCCCGGTAGAGCCGGACCGTTCCGGAGCGGACCTGTCGCACCATGGCCGGCACCAGCAGATGTGCCGGTTGCGCCGGACCGACGACATGGGTGAGCCGCAGCACGAGGTGGTCGATGGAGGACGCGGCCAGGACCGCTTCCAACGCCAGGTTGTGCCTGCCGTAGGCGGTGGAGGGGAAGACGGGCCCGTCCTCCCGGCCCGCCTCCCCGGGCACCGCGTACATGGCCGACGACGCCGTGGAGAAGAACACCAGCTTCTCCCGTCGCCGCTCGCAGCGCCGCACCAGTTCATACAGGCGCGCGGCCTCCCTGGCGAAGTCGGCTTCGGGGATTCCGGCGGCGAACGACACCCCGAAGGCGGCCACCACCACTCCTGGATGGGAGGCCGCGATGGGCGCGAGGTTCCTGGCGAGGAAGCCGCTTCCGATGATGTCCATGGGCTCCTTCCTCACGGTGACCGGTTCCCGCGCACTGTTCCCAAGGGCGTTGACTCAAAGATACAGTGCAGTTGACTTTAGTCAACAACCACTCAATACTGAGACCCAGGGTGCTGCCGTGACTGAAGTCGCCGTTGCGAGAGGAACGTGGCGAGTGACAGAGAATCACCATGTGTCTGAGCCATCCCCGTCGGCCGTCGCGATCCCGCCCTCCGGCAGAGCCCGAGCGCTGGCCGGTAAGCGCGTCCTCTTCGTCCTCTGGGACGGCGGGGGCAATGTCGGGACGTCGCTGCTGTTCGTCCGTGACCTGATCGCCCGGGAGGCCGCGGTCACGGTAGTGAGCAACCCCTCCGTCAGGGACCGGGCCGAAGCCACCGGCGCGGCGTTCCGCGAGTTCCACCACTCGCCGGTCCATGACCCTCGTACGCCGGAGGGCGACCTCCTGCGGATCGGCGAGGCCACTTCTCCCGCGCACGCCGCACAGTTGATCAGAGACCGGGTGATGTACGGACCCGCGTCACAGATGTGCCAGGACGTGACCGACGCGGCTCAGGACACCCGTGCGCAGGTGGTGGTGGCCGACTACGTGTTGCCCGGAGCGCTCATGGCGGCCGAGCGCCTCGGACTGCCGCGCATCGTGTTCATGAACGCGATTTATCCGATGTCCGTCGGCGAACCCTCGCACGAGACGATGCGCGACGGGCCCTTCGTTCCGCTGTTTGAACGCATGACCAAGAAGGCGCTTCTGGCCTTGAACGATGTGCGGGCCCACTGGGGGCTGGCGCCACTGAGTGCCGCGCGGGACCAGTACACGCGGGCGGACCGGTGCATGGTGGCGACCTTTCCCACGGTGGACCCGGCGGCGGACGCGGTCCCCGAGCGCGTCCATTACGTGGGTCCGGGCTTCGCGCCACCACAAGAGCGGGCGGATGACACGGGCGGTACTCGCCGCGTTCTGATCAGCCTGTCGACCACACTGCATTCCGCTCAGCCCAAACTGGTGCGTTCGCTCCTGGAGGCCGCCGAGGGAATCGACGCCGAATTCCACTTCATCGGTGGAGTCGTCCAGGATGAAGACCTGCCGGGAAATGTCAGCGCGTCGGGATATCGGCCCATCGAGGAGCTGCTCCCCGAAAGCTCTGTTCTGGTGACGCTCGGCGGTCATGGCACCTTCGTACGGGGCCTGGCCTTCGGGGTCCCCCTGCTGGTGATCCCCTTCGAGCAGGACGCGTTCAACAACGCCCGCCGGGCTGCGGATTTGGGCGCGGGCCGTCACCTTCGACTCGACGCGTCCGCGGCTGCTCTCGGAGCGGAACTCCAGCGCCTGCTCACGGACGGCAGATACCGGCTGGCCGCGAAAGACGTCGCCGGCCGGCTTCGCCGCGAATACCGGCCGGGAGCCGCCGCCCGGATCATCGCGGAACTGGTTGGCTGAGCGGAATGCGTCGCCCGATCAGTTCAGGAAGCAGCTCTGTGAGAGCGCGGTGTCGGGCGCCTGGTGGTTCACTCCGTCCGACGCCGCGCTCGTGCCGTCCGGCGCGGGCAGGCCGGAGGCCCGGTGGCTGTCGTAGTCGCCCGGGCCGTAGAGGAACAGCAGGGGCGCCTTGGCCGGGTCGGCGTTCTGCACCCTCATCCGTATGCGCTCCAGCTCTCCCGCGATGATTTCCTCGCGGCGGCGCGGCGAGGACGACCGCTGGATCCGCGCCCTGAGGTCGGCCAGGAAACGCTGACGCGCCAGGGTGTCGGGGGTGGAGCCGATGGCCGCGGAGGTCTCGCCGTCCGTCACCGAGGCCCAGTGCACCAGGGGCCGGCGCGACCAGGAATCCGGCTGGAGGTAGGGCAGCAACGCCGTGACCAGTTCGCCCGCCGACCAGCTCATCCGGTGGATCTTGTGGTTTCCCGGGTCGCGGCTGTTGAGGACGCTGAGCGTGAGCACGCCGCCGCCGTCCGCGGGTGCGGGAGCGTGGGCGAGCATGGCCAGCAGCCGCCCGATCGCGGTGACCTCACATATATAGGCGCCGTTCTCGTTGGTCAGCGGGACGGCCTCCGGACCGGTCTGGATGCGGCCGCGGCCGTCGAGCGCCGAGAGGTCGGCGAGGTGCTGACCGACCGAGAGCGTATTCGGTGTCGCGCAGAGCACCTGGCCCATTCCGGGGGCGGGCTGCGAGGCGTCCACGCGCCGGAGCGGGACACAGCCCGTCCCGAGGAACAGATCGATCAGCCGCCCCGTGGGCACGGACGGAATGACCGGACGCACCTCGCCGCGCAGCCGATCCACGAATCGGTCGCCGAGCTTGCGGTAGTTGAGGGAGAAGTCGAACGCGAGCCGCCCGCCCACCGCGTGGTACAGGGCCAGCGCGGCGGGAGGCAGGAACTCCTCCGGGTCTCCGGTGATTTTGGAGTGCATGCGCCGCGCCGCCGCGCGCCCGATGCCGTGGACCATCTTGCCGTCGAAGATCGACAGTGAGAAGGTCACCGACCCCGGCCCGGAGGCCGGCCGCGCATGCAGCCGCTCGGCAACGGCCTGCGCGAAGCGCAGATCGGACTCTCCCTCCGCGCTCAGTCCCTCGGGCGGCGTGAGCAGCGTGCGCTCGCTGAAGGGGTCGTAGATCCCCGACCCGAACCAGGCGTTGGTCCCATCCGAGCAGAGCGGGACACCCACGGTAACGATGCAGGACCAGCCGGCGGCGACCGCGTCCGCGAGCGCCGCGGCGGTCGCCTCAGGGTCTCGCTCCGAGCCGATTGAGAGGAACGGGCCGGCCGAAGCGGCCTCCGCCCCCGATTCCTGTTCCGACACGCCCGCATCCCCCCTGCACCTTGGCGGACATCGAGAGGCCGCCTTCCGAAACACCGACGACGCTGGCAGGCGGATGTGGCGACTCTAGGCCCCTTGATTAACTAAAGTCAAGGTGCGCGGGAGGTGGCCGGCCCCTCGCTCGGGACCCCTCCCGGCGGTCCCGGATAATCTTCCGAGGCAAACCGAACAAACGTTGACAATCACTATAGTCATCGAATCTTATGGTCTGAGTTGGGCCGGGTGGCAGCCGCCCGGCCGGCGGTGTCGGGAGCCGCAGGCGACCCGCGGCGCTCCGCACCCGCATCCGGTCATCGCCCACCGCCGAGAGGTCAGCATGAAGGCCCTGTCCCGCCACGCCACAGCCATCCGCCCGTCTCCCACCCTGTCGCTGAACGCACGGCTCAACGAACGCGTGCGCGCGGGCGAGCGGGTGCTGAACCTGTGCGTCGGAGAGCCCGACTTCGCCATGCCGGAGGGCGGCCGCACCGCCGCGCTGCGCGCCCTCGCGGTCGGCGTCGACCGCTACACCGATGTCGCCGGTCTGCCCGAGTTGCGCGCCCGCATCCAGCGCAAGCTCCACGAGCAGAACGGCCTGGACGTCGGGCCGGACCAGATCGTGGTGTCGGCCGGGGCCAAGCACGCGCTGTACAACGCGTTCTTCGTGCTGTGCGAGGAGGACGACGAGGTGATCGTCCCGGCTCCCTACTGGGTGACCTACCCCGAGCAGGTGCGGGCGGTGGGCGCGACTCCCGTGATCGTGCCCACCCATGCCGACACCGGGTACAAGCTCACCGCCGCACGGCTCGAAGAGGCCGTCACCGCGCGCACCAAGGCCGTCGTCCTCAACAGTCCCGGCAACCCGACCGGCGCGACCTACACGGAGCGGGAGCTGGCCGAACTCGCCGCGGTCGTCGAGCGGTACGACCTCTATGTGGTCGAAGACCTCATCTACGAGCACTTCTTCTACGAGGAGGGCACCGCGCCCAGCATGACGGCGTTCCCCGCCCTCCGGGAGCGCACCGTGCTGGTCAACGGGGTGTCCAAGTCGTGCGCGATGACGGGCTGGCGGGTCGGCTACACGGTGGCGTCCCCCGCGATCAGCGCCCTCGTGCGGCGCATCCAGAGCCAGTCCACCTCGAACGTGGCCGCCGTCGCGCAGCATGCGGCGCTCGGCGCGCTCGACGACATACCGTGGCGGCGGCTGGCCGGGTATCGCGAGCGGCGCGACGCCGCCCACGCTCGGCTGACCGCGATCGACGGCATCGCATGCCCGCTGCCGACCGGGGCGTTCTACCTCTTCCCCGAGATCTCCCGCCTCCTCGGCGGCGACCACGGCGGACGGCCACTGGCCACGGCCGACGACTTCTGCGACCGGCTCCTGGAGACCACCGGCGTCGGCCTCGTTCCCGGGACCGCCTTCGGCGCGCCCGGACACGTCCGCATCACCTACGCGACAGACCCGGCGGTGGTCGCGGAGGGGCTGGAGCGGCTGGGGGCGTTCGCCCGCGAGATCCGTCGTATGACCGTCAGCTCGCGGGTCTGACCCACCGACCCGGGCCGTGCGACGTCGGGGCCGGGCGGCCGGCGCGGGACCCGCCGCCCGGCCACCTGCGGCTGACGCCCGGCCCGGGGTGCGGTCACGCGGCCTGGAAGTGCGGGTTGCAGATGAGGCCGATCAGGTCGCCGGGGGGGTTGCGCACGACCGCGACCTCGATGCCGCCGCCGACCTCGCGGCAGGACGAGCGGGATTCGCAGCCCGCGGCGAGCAACTGCGCCTCGGCGTCGGACACGTCGTCCACGCCCCAGTAGACGATCGGGCCTTCGTCGGGGTCGCCGTCGGGGTCGAGCGCGAGTTCGTAGCCGCCGACGTCGTATCCGACATAGAACGGCTCGTCGAAGTAGGGCTCATGACCGAGGGTCGAGTTCCACCAGAGCTTGGCGGCCTCCAGGTCGCGCGCCGGGTAGACAACCGTTCGAAGACCCAGAAACTTCACACTCACCGGAATACTCCTTCGATCGATTCGGCCAGTCAATGTTCTGGCGGAGCGACGATAGCGTAAAACCGTCGGGGATCGGTACCGGAGAAAGCGCGGTCATCGCCTGATGGCGGCGTTACCCGCGATCTCGGCCTGCCGTAAATCGAGGTAATGTCGAGCGCCGCGACACCGGCTTTCCAAAGATTTGAACCTTCTTTCGGAACCGGAACTTTCGATTCCACAAGGGTGCTGAGCAGGGCGGGATCCCGGGGAAGCCCTTTCTTGTCGGAGCACAGACATAACGCTGGAACGGCCCGGCCTGGTGCCGATCTCCTGTCGATCTCCAGTCGACATCCAAGACCTTGACATGGATTTTTATGTGATACAGACTCTCCCGTGTAGTTACGGGGGACTACGGGGGAGGCTGGCATTCGCACTCTGGATGAGTTGGTCCGTGCCAGAAAGATTCTGGCCATGATCGAAGCCGCGGACGAACTGGGGTTGCTCACGGAACTCGCGCGAGAACCTCTGACTCCGACCGAGATCGCCGACCGGGCCGAGATTGACCGGATCATGGCATATAATTTCCTCACCGTTCTGGTATGGAATGGAATTCTCACTCGGAATGGTGATCACTTCGCGCTCGACGAGGCCCTTCGCGCCGAGGTGACGAGCGGGGCGCTGCCCCTGCTGCGCATCGAGGGATGGGCCACCCGAGACCATCTGAACGCGGCCGGGATCGTCGCCGCGCTGCGCGGGCACCGTCGCCCGCCGGAGATCGACGACCGCTACGTGGGCGCGCTGGCCGAGGCGATGCTGCGCGGCGCCCGGGCCAGCGCACCGCACCTGGCCCGGCTGCCGCTGTGGCGCGACCGCGCCCACCTGGCCGACTTGGCGGGCGGCAGCGGTGGTTACGCCATCCTGCTGTGCCGGATGTACCCGCGTCTCAGGGCGACGGTGTACGACCGCCAGGAGATGCTGGAGCACACCGCCCGCGCGGTGGCGGACGCCGGGCTGGACGACCGGATCGCGCTGGAGCCATGGGAGTTGCGCGGCGACCCCGTCCCGGCGGGGCACGACTGCGCGCTGCTGTCACACGTGCTGCACCTGCTCGACGCCTCGGCGCGGGCAGAGCTGCTGGGCCGGGTCCGGGCGGCGTTGGCGGAAGGCGACCCGGTCGTGGTGCACGACTTCCTGCCGGGTACGGCTCCGGGTGCGCCGTCGCCGGAGGAGTCCGCCTCCGCGATCGACTGGCTGGCGAACGGCTCGGGCTTCCTGCCGGGCCCGGACGAGCTCGGCGCGGAGATGGCGACCGCCGGAATCTCCGTGCGCAGCGTCACGCCGATCGCCGCCACCCGCACGGCCGTTGTGTCCGCGGCCTGCACGCTCGGCCTTCCGGGCCGCCATTCGAGCCCCAACGGCTCCGCGGAACGGAAGGCCCGACGTTGAGCGACGTGACGAAAGAGCTGGACGCCTCCAGAGAACTGGAGGCCGCCGAGGAGTCGGACGCCTCCTGGGCCGGCCCGGACGCCCCTTGGGACAACCCGGCCGCCGCCGAGTCCCCGGACGACTACCTGGAGAGGCTGCTCCGCAGCCTGGACGACCGCCGGTCCGAGCCGAGCCAGTGCGACGGCTTCGCCCTCTGCGGCGACTGGCCCTGGTAGCGGGGAGGGGGCGTGAGGAAAGTACTCACGCCCCCGTCGCATCACCGCGAGTCCGACCCGGCCCGGCTGCGATCAAGAGTTCGGCGATCATAGGTAGTGGCACTCCATGCGCGGCATCATTCTCGCCGGTGGTACCGGCTCACGGCTCTGGCCGATCACTAAAGCAGTGTCCAAGCAACTCATGCCTGTCTATGACAAGCCGATGGTCTATTATCCGCTGTCGACACTGGTCCTGGCCGGGATTCGAGAGATCCTGGTGATCAGCACACCGGAGGACCAGTCGGCCTTCCAGCGCCTGCTCGGCGATGGCTCCCAATGGGGACTCGAGCTCGCTTATGTGTCCCAGCCCAAGCCCGAAGGGCTGGCGCAGGCGTTCATTCTCGGAGAGGAATTCATCGAGGAGCGATCCGTCGCCCTGATCCTGGGCGACAATATTTTTCATGGCACCGGACTGGGGACGCAGCTGCGGAACCATACGTGCGTCCAGGGTGCCCGGGTGTTCGCCTATCCGGTTTCCGACCCCAGAGCATATGGCGTGGTCGACTTCGACGAGGAGGGGAAGGTCCGTTCCATCGAGGAGAAACCGGTCACACCCAAGTCCCGTTACGCCGTTCCGGGGCTGTATTTCTACGACAATCGAGTCGTGAAGATCGCTAAGGAATTGAAGCCCAGTGCCCGTGGTGAACTGGAAATCACCGGAGTGAATTCAGCCTATCTGGACCAGGGCGACCTGCAGGTCACGGTGCTGGACCGGGGAACCGCATGGCTGGACACGGGCACCTTCGGGTCGCTGGTCGAGGCCGCCGAGTTCGTCCGGGTACTGGAGCAGTGCCAGGGCTTGAAGGTGGGGTGTGTGGAGGAGGCGGCCTGGCGGACCGGGTTCATCGACGCCACTCAACTCCAGAAGCTGGCGGAGCCACTGGTCAAGAGCGGTTACGGCACCTATCTCCTGGATCTGCTGGACGCGGAGGATGAGTACGCGGCCCTGAGCGGGAGCGTCAAGTAGTCAAGCAGCGCGGCGGATGGCGGGGTAGGGCTCCGCGAGCATGCCGATGCCCAGCATGGCGCCGAAACCACCGGCCGGCACCCAGGGCGGGATGACCGTCGTCCAGACCTGGGCCAGGGCGAACGGGTCGCCACCGCGCCCAGCGCCACCCCCACCAGCCCGCCGGGCGCCGACAACAGCAGTGCATCGGTGAGGAACTGAAGCCGGATGGCACCGCGGGTGGCCCCGATCGCCCGCCGCAGACCGATCTCCTGACGGCGTGTCAGCACCGCCGCCACATCCTCCACCGACGCGTCCGTGGAGCGATCGAAGATGGTGGTGGGGTGGCCGTTGAAGCCGAAGTACCGCTCGGCGGCCGGGAATACCACCATCGCCTCCCGGTCCAGCGTGCCAGCTCGACCGGCCGGAGAGTGCCCACGACCACCACATAGCGGTTATTGACCGTGATCTTCTCGCCGGGACCGGTGACCGCGAGCCGCTTCGCGGCGATCGAGCCGAGCACGGTCACCGGCAGCCGCTCATTGGCGGAGTTCAGCCAGACGCCCCGGTCCACGTCGGCGCCGAGCGCCTCCAGCAGATCGGGCCGGGCGGCCTGAGCGGTGACCCCGGCCGTCCGCTCCTCCGGCACCACATCGCTGCGCCGGATGCGGGTTTCCACCTCGCCGGTCGCCGTGGCGTGCCGCACCGGGCCGATGCGCTCGACCATCGAGACGGCGTTCTTGGGCAGGACGGGAACGCGCTACGCGACGGCTGGGCGTGTTACGCGGCGGCGCGCACCTCCCGGGCGGCGTCCGCGTGGAGCGCGACGCGGACCAGGGCCGCGGCCAGCCGGGGAAGGTCCTTCTCGGCCACCAGCCGCCCCAGCGACCCCGCGTTCTTCGGCAGCCCGACGCGCTCGGCGCCCTCCAGCGCCTTGCGGTCGAAGTACGGGGCGAACTCGGGCCAGACGCCCTGCACCTCGCGCAGGAAGATGTTCACCCCCGCGGGCCCGATGCCCTTGATCTCCGGCAGCAGCTTCTTCGGGTCCCCGGCCTCGCGCATCCGCCGCAGATCGCCTCCGTACTCGCGGTTCACCAGCTCGGCCGCCTCACCCAGCTGGGTGGCGGTCCGCTCGTCGTAACGCCGGTAGCCGCCCTCGCCCAGCGCGTCGACCCGTTGCTGCCAGGTGGCCTCCGCCATCCGCCGCGGGTCGCGCATCCCGGCGTCGAAGAGGGCGCGGGCGGCGGCGACGGCGATATCGGAGCTGATCCGCGCGGACAGCAGATGCGCGAGTACCAGCAGCTGGTAGAGCGGACCAGGGGTGTCGCGGAGCTTGATCCCGGCCGCGGTGGCGAAGGTCGTGCCCTGCTGGTCGAGCAGGGTGCGCGCCACGCTCTCGTTCCTGTCGCTCATTGCCCCTCCCGCCTCGTCGTGCGATGCCGTCGCGCCGGTCACGGGTGCCCGGTGGCGCTCCGCTCACTCGGGGCCGCTGCGCATGACCTTCCAAATGCGGGTGGCGACCTGGAGGTTGAGCCTG
Source organism: Streptomyces sp. NPDC007875 (assembly GCF_042868035.1). NCBI lineage: Bacteria > Bacillati > Actinomycetota > Actinomycetes > Kitasatosporales > Streptomycetaceae > Streptomyces > Streptomyces sp. NPDC007875. The sequence goes on from NZ_JBIADZ010000003.1 coordinate 281,773, forward strand.
CTGTCCACGTCCGCGAGATCGATTCCGCTGATCTCGCGGATGCGCTGCAGCCGGTAGCGCAGGGTCGAGCGGTGGATCACGAGCGCCGCGGCCGTCTCGCTGTAGTTGCCGCCGCGGTCGAAGTACTGGGAGAGGGTCTCCACCAGATCCGTGTGGTGCAGGGCGTCGTAGTCCATCAGCGGGCCCAGCCACTCGCGGGCGAATCGCTCCACCTCCCGGTGATCGCTCCCGGTGCGCAGGATCCGGTACAGCCCCAGGTCGTCGTAGAACGTCATGCCGCTCGCGGTGTTGGAACGGCGGCGCACCTCCAGCGCCCGCAGCGCCTCCTGGTACGAGCGGGGCACCTCGTGCGGGGTCTCGCAGGAGGCGCCCACCCCGATCGCCCCGCTGTCCGTGCCGAGCTCACGGCTCAGCGCCGAGTGCAGCGACCGCTCGCCCGGTGCGCTCTGGGCCACCAGGACCGCCGCGTCCGAGCGCAGGGCGGGCAGGATCCTCAGGCCCATGCCCGTGGCCGCCCGGCTCACGGACTTCAGGAACACATCGTCGGCCGGACGGTCGCTCCAGCGCACCACGATCACATGGTGCGGACCGTGCAGATCGTGGCCGACCGCCTCCGCGCGGGCGTACGCACTGGTGTCGTCCGCGCCCGAGAGCAGATCGTCGACCAGCTCCCGCCGCAGCCGCAGCTCCACCTCGGCCAGCTCGCGCAGATGGGCCAGCTCCAGTCCCAGCGAGGTCGCGGCGTGGTCCAGCGCGCGAACGGCCCGCTCATCGGCCCGGCCGTCCGGGTCCACCAGGCACAGCACGCCCAGCACCTCACCGCGCGGATCGGCCACCGCGACCAGCCGGTCCCGTACCCGCACCGGACGCGGCCTGCGGGCGGCCTCCCGCAGCAGTTCCTCGCGCTGCGCCGGATCGGGCTTGGGGTAGGGGTCCGGGCGGCCGGGGCCCGCCCAGGCCCGGAGGTTGCCGAACCGGTCCTCGGCGGCGGTCGCCAGCCCGGTGATCCGGTACAGCGTCCGGACGATCCCGTCCTCGCCGTCGCCGTGGGCGGCCGAGCGGGCGAGGGCGTCATGCACCTCCCGCAGATGGGAGAGATCGGTCAGCGAGGAGTCCAGCCGCCGCCGTATCGCCTCCCGCTCGTCCCATGCCCGGCGCAGCTCCAGGGCCTGGGCGCGCTCACGGTGGTGCGCGGCGGCGGCGGACAGGGCCGCGGCGGTCTGCCGTACGAGCAGGGTGAGCAGCAGCCGTTCGTCCTCGCCGGGCCGGTCGCGGTAGCTCACGACCAGGGCGCCGTGCAGGCCGTCCGGCGCATGGGGCCCGCCTGGTTCGCGTAGCCCACCTGGTTCGCGCAGCCCGAACGCCCAGCCCCAGGCCCGCCGGGGGAGCCGCACCGGCCCGTCCCGTCCGGCCAGCTCCCTCACCTGCGCGTCCAGGGCCTCGGTGGCTCGCTGACCGTCGTGCGGACAGCGGACCAGGCCCTCGCCGAGGCTCAGGTATGCCGCCTCGGCGCGGCCGGTCCCGACCGCGCTGACCTGCGTCATCGCCCGGCGCAGTATTTCCGCCCCGTCCTGGCCGTCGATCCCGTCGAAGCTGGTGGACAGGGTCAGACAGCGGTGCATCAGCAGATTGTGGGCGACACCTGGTGAGGCCATTGGGTCACTCCGTGCGTCCTCATGTGTCCTGTGCGTCCTCATGCCTTCTCGAGATGGCGTTTCGATGAGATCCGCGATCCGGCCGCCGAGTACCCACTTCATGGCAATTCACCGCATGAGGGTGAAAATGGTGCGGGAGTTTCGATCTCCTAGGTGCGGCGGACGGGCCCGGAGGGGGAGTGGACCGGCCGGGAGGGCGTGTGTCCCGTCTCCTCGCCCGGTGTGACGGCGGAGCGCGCGGACGTGATGGATTTCCCAATTCGACGGTCCCCAGGCAGGATTGGCGGCGCGTCAGGAGCCCGATCCCGAAGGGTTTGGCACAGCCGCTTTCAATGGCCCGCCCTCTGGAGGGGCGAGGTCAGCGCGGGGATCGGGCCGCTGGCAGATGCCCGTGACAGGTGCGCGACATCCTCCGGCGGCGCTCGTCTCCATGATCAGATCCGGATTGAAGTTTTCCGTTTTTCCTTTCCCCATCGAACGGTTGATCAGTAATCTCGCCTCAGCAGCGGGTTGCCGTGCCGCTCTTCGTCGTGCTCAACTTCCCCGAGGACGCGGACGACCCGAGGGCGGCCCCGGAAGCCGGAAGAGGGCGAAGGAAGTGCAGGACGTGGACTGGCGGCCGGAGGGCATCGACGCCACAGGCGAGGACGCGGCATGCGACAGGGACACAGCCCATGGCGGCTGCCCCGCGGGGCGCGCGATATGACGTCCGAGTCGGGCGGGCCGAGATGTGACCGCGGCGCCGGGGACGCCGCCGGGCCCCCTGCCCCCACGGAGAACGATCAGCTGAGACGGTTCGCGGGCATCTGGTGCCGGGCCGTCCACCCGCTGGCGGCCACGACGATGACCCCCGACGAGTTCGAGGTCTATCTGCTGCCGCTGGCCCACCGGTTGAGCGCCGCCCTGCGCGGCTCTCCCTTCGACACCGAGGCGGCGTACGCGGTCGGGGCCGCGCTGGTGAACGCCCAGTGCACCGAGCCCGAGGCGCTGCCCGCCATCCTGGGCGTCATCGACGCGCATCTGGTGTCCTGCTCGTCGCCCGCCGATCCGTCCGCCGCCAGGCCCTCCGCCGATCCGTCCGGCGCGTCGTCGTCCGCCGAGCCGCCCGACACGTCCGGCCACGAGCCGCTGGCCGAGGAGGAGGCGCGCGCCCGCTGTGTACGGCTGCAGCACGCCCTCGCCGCCGGGTTCGTCCGCGAGCTGCGCAAGTGCGAGCGCGATGAGCAAGAGGCCATCTCGCGGGCCGCGCTGGCCGCCCGGACCGAGGCCGAGAAGGCGCTGCACGCGAGCGAGGCCAAGTTCCAGGCCGTCTTCGAGGGCGCCGTCATCGGCGTGGGCATCGCCGGACTCGACGGCGAGGTGCTCGTCGTCAACGACGCCATGGCCCGGATGTTCGGCGGAATGGACTTCTTCCGCCCCGGCCGCAACGTCACCGAGTTCGTCCACCCCGACGACGTACCGGGCGCCCATGAGTTCTACCGCGAGCTGGTCAGCGGGGAGCGCGACCACTTCCGCATCGAGAAGCCGCACTACCGCGACGACGGCAGCGAGCTGTGGACCAATCTCACGGTCACCCTGCTGCGCGACTCCAGCGGCGCCCCGCAGTACCAGCTCGCCCTCGCCGAGGACATCACCGAGCACCGGCAGCTGCGGGAGCGGCTGCGCTACGAGGCCACCCACGACGAGCTGACCGGACTGCCCAACCGCACCCTGTTCCTGGAGCGGCTGGATCAGGTGCTGGCCGCCGGGGCGGACGCCGAGCGGTTCGGTGTGTGCTACCTGGACCTGGACGGCTTCAAGGCCGTCAACGACAGCCTCGGGCACGCCGCCGGCGACCGGATGCTCAAGGCCGTCGCCAAGCGCCTCCAGGACTGTGTGAACACTCCCGCCGAGCTGATCGCCCGGGTCGGCGGCGATGAGTTCCTCGCCCTGCTCACCGGCCCCGCGGCGCAGGCCGACGGCGCCGGGCTGGCCCGCCGGATGCTCGCCGCGCTCGCCGAACCCGTCCGGGTCGAGGGCCGTGAGCTGCGGGTACGGGCCAGCATCGGCGTAGTAGACGGCCGGGCCGGGGAGATCGGCCGGGCCGAGGTGCTGCGCAGCGCCGACATCACGATGTACCGGGCCAAGGCCGCGGGCGGCAATCGCTATGAGATCGCGGACGCCGACTCCAACGCCCGGGTGATCGCCCGCCACAGCCTCACCAACGGGCTGCCCTCCGCCCTGGAGAAGGGCGAGTTCTTCATCGAGTACCAGCCGCTGGTACGGCTCACCGACGGCACCGTGCGCGGTGCGGAGGCGCTCGTACGCTGGCTGCATCCGGTGCACGGCGTGCTCGGCCCCGACCAGTTCATCCCGCTCGCCGAGGACACCGGGCTGATCGTCCCGCTCGGCCGCTGGGTGCTGGAGCAGGCCGCCCGGCAGGCGCGTGAGTGGCGCGACGCCGCCGATGGCGACGGCGAGCCGCTGCGCGTCAACGTCAATCTCTCACCGTGCCAGCTGAGCCACCCCACGCTGGTCTCCGACACGGTGGCGGTCCTGGAGAGCGCCGGGCTGTGCCCCAGCGCGCTGTGCCTGGAGGTCACCGAGAACGACCTCATCGGCGCCGACGAGAGCGCCCTGCGGCCCCTGCGGCAACTCGCCGACCTCGGCGTGGACATCGCCCTGGACGACTTCGGCACCGGCTACTCCAACCTGTCGTACCTGCGCCGGCTCCCGGTCTCCACGCTCAAGCTGGACCGTTCCTTCACCCGGGGCATGCAGCGGGCCCCGGCCGATCCGGTCGACGTCAAGATCGTCGAGGGGATCGTCTCGCTCGCCCACACGCTGGACCTGGCGGTGACGGTCGAGGGAGTGGAGACGGCCGTACAGGCCGAGCATCTGCGGGGGCTGGGCTGTGACACCGCGCAGGGCTGGTACTACGCCCGCCCGGGCCCGCCCGAGCGACTGCACACCCTGGCGCTGGCCGACGCCAGCTGAGGCCGCGAGAAGGGGGTGCGCAGCACCCCGCCGGCGCGCCACGCAGAGGATGCGCCCCGCAGGCGCCGCGCTCAGCTCGCCGCGTCGTCCAGCAGCCGTGAGCGGATCAGGAAGCGCACGCCCTCCGGCGCCTCCAGGGAGAAGCCGCTGCCGCGCCCGGGCACCACGTCCACCGTGAGATGCGTATGCGCCCACCGCTCGAACTGCGAGGCCGACATCCAGAAGCCCACCGGCTCCTCGACCCCGTCCACCTCCAGCTCCGCGAGCAGCACATCCGACCCGCCCGTACGGAACTCGCCGAGCGGATAACACATCGGCGCGCTGCCATCGCAGCAGCCGCCCGACTGATGGAACATCAACGGGCCGTGCTCCGCTCGCAGTTGGCGGATCAGCTCGGCCGCGGCCGGGGTCAGCGCGATACGCTCCATGGGCGATCCCTCTCCGATCATGCTCACCGAGCGGTCAGGGGCCAAGCCCAGCGAACCCCCCGCCACGTTGCGAGAACGTTGCCCGCGCGGCGTCCCGCAACAGGGCCCGTCCGCCACGGGTTCGTCAGCCGAACGGCAGGGGCGCTCACCCCACCGGCTCCACCGCCTCGTGCTCGGGTGAGCACGTCGGCGCGCCGGTCCATCGGTGCAGGGCGGCTTCGAGGCCCGTGACGGCGGCGAGGTCGGTGGTGTCGGAGGCCCAGGCGACCACCCCGTCCGGGCGTACCAGCACCCCCGTCGGCGTCGCGTGGTCGTCGGTCACGGTGCACACCCGCCCGGCCCAGGCCGCGGCGAGGCGGGCGAACGTGCCGTCCGGAGTGCGGTCGAGCAGCAGGAACCCGCCGCCGTGTCCGTGGTCGACCAGCCGGGAGCCGTCCCTCAGCCGCAGGTCGGGGACGTACCGGCCGATCAGCGGATGGTCGCCGGGCAGCTCGACGCGCTGCGTGACACCGGAGATCTTCTTGACCGCGTAGGTGGTGCCCTCCCGGGTGCCCAGCAGATCGGCGACGACCTCCCGGAGCGCGGCCGACGTGGCGTCCCCGCGCATCACTGCGATCTGGGCCCGCGTCCAGTCCAGCACCCAGGCGCCGAGGGGACGACGCTCGGCGTCGTAGGTGGCGAGCAGCCCTTCGGGTGCCCATCCGGCGACCACGGCACCGAGCTTCCACCCGAGGTTCATCGCGTCGCCGACCCCGAGGTTGAGCCCCTGACCGCCGAACGGTGAGTGCACATGCGCGGCGTCGCCGGCCAGCAGCACCCGCCCCGACCAATAGGTCGCGGCCTGGCGGGCGTTGTCGGTCCAGCGGGTCGCGGCGCCGTGCAGCGCGGTCAGCGTGACGTCGGTGCCCGAGACCCGGCGCAGACTGGTCTGCACCTCCTCGAGGGTGACCGGCGCCGAGCGGTCGGCGGGAGGGCCGTCGAACTCCACGGTGACCACCCGCCCGGGCTGCGGACCGTAGCGGTACGCCCCCCGGGTCGACCACGCCCATCCGTCGGCGAGCATCGAAGGGTCGGCGATGTCGGCGACCGCCAGGTGTCCGGTGAGTCCGGGGTCGGTGCCGGGGAAGTCGATGCCCGCGAGACGGCGTACGGCGCTGTGCCCGCCGTCGCACCCGACCAGCCACCCGGTGCGCACCGGGCCGGCGGTGGTGCCGACGAGCACGCCGTCGCCGGTGTCTTCGAGCCCGGTGACCTCCACTCCGCGACACACCGGTATGCCAAGTCGCGCGACATGGCCGGCCAGCAGCTCCTCCAGCTCACGCTGCGGCACCAGCCTGCCTCCGTCGACCGCGGTGTGGGCAGCGAGGTCGGGATCGGACCAGTCCACGAGGTCGGCGTCGAGGATCATGCCGGCGAAATGCCCGGTGAACCGCGACCCGGGCGCGCGCCGGCCGCCACCGGGCGGCTGGTCGTCGGCCGTGCGGGCGAACGACCCCACCCGTTCGAGCAGCTCCCGCTGCACCTGTTCGGCGGCAGGCAGCAGCCCGCGGCGGTCGAGCGCCTCGGCCGTCGGCACGTTGATCGCCCCCGCCTTCATCGCCTCGCTGGGCTCGGCCAGCCGCTCGAGTATCTGCACCCTCGCCCCGGAGAGCGCCAGCTCCGCGGCGAGCACGAGGCCCACCGGCCCGGCTCCGACCACGGTCACGTCCACGTCCTGGTTCACATTCACGGTCACGAACAGTGTTCTATGTGCGAACAGCGTTCGTGTCAAGCTATGATGGGTCGGGTGAACCCGAGAGAGCGACGCGCGGCGCGCCATCAGCCGCCGAACCCCGACGCCGAAGCCGCCCCCAGGTCGCGGCGCCGCAAGGCCCCGATCACCGTGGAGCAGGTCATCGACACCGCGCTGGATGTCGTCGCCACAGAGGGCTACGAGGCGCTGACCATGCGCAGGCTGGCCGGCGCGCTCGACACCGGACCCGCCTCGCTCTATGCCCACGTGGTCAACAAGGCCGACCTGGACGAGCTGCTCATCGGGCGGCTGTGCGCCGAGCTCGTACTGCCCGAGGCCGACCCCGCGGCCTGGCGGGAGCAGATCCGCGGCGTATGCGCCCAGATGCGCGACCAGTACCTGAAGTACCCCGGGATCTCCCGCGCCGCGCTCGCCATGGCCCCCACCGACCTCGAGATCGTGCGCGTCAGTGAGGGAATGCTGGCGATCCTGCTCGCCGGCGGCGTCGCCCCGCAGGCCGCCGCCTGGGCCATCGACGCCCTCCTGCTGTACGTGGCCGCCTACTGCCTTGAGATGTCGATCGCGCGCCGGCGATCAACGCAGGATGACGCTGCTTGGGTCCTCGACCGCGGTGAACTGCTGCGCCGGTTCGCCGCGCTGCCTGTCGAGACCTTCCCCCACACCACCCGCCACGCCGCCGAACTCACCGCAGGTGAGGGCCACGACCGGTTCGACTTCACGCTCGCCCTGATGGTCGACGGCCTGGCGCGCCGCTAGTGCTCTGACCACTTGCGTTCACCGACTTGGGCAACGGCACCCCGACGCACAGGGGGCGGTGATCTCTGTGCTCGGCCGGATGTTCCGCCGGGCAGTGGACGGGTGCGGGGCAATGGGGGTTGCGCGGCGGGTCAGGACGGGGCCGGGGCCGGGGTCGAAGAGGGATCCGAGTCTGCTGCCGGTCCTTGGGGTGTTCATCGTGCTGGCCGCAGTACTGGAACGCGGTCTGTCGCTGTTCGGCGGACCGGAGACGTACATACTCTGCGGTGACCTTGCAGAGCTGTCCGAACGACTCGACCGGGAAGCAAGCGTGAACCGGAATGGCTCGCCTCCCGTCTGCTCGACGGCCGTCGGCGCACGGACCAGCTGCAGGTGAGCGCGGCGGTCGCCGGCCACCGCATCCCCCTGGTCGTGGTCGGCATGCTGCTCGGACTCATCGGCGCCACTGTCCTGGTGGCGCTCGCGCTCGACGCCGACGGCGCCGCCCACGCCGGTATCCGGGCGGCGGCGCTGATCGCGGCCGTCTACGGGTTCGGTGGACCGGAAATCCTGCGCGTTCTGCGTCGTTGGGCGCGGGCATGACGAAGGCGCGGTTCGACGAGCTGATCCATCCCAGCACCCGCCTGTCGCTGGTGGCGACGCTGGCAGCCGCCGACTGGGCGGAGTTCGCCTTCCTCAAGGACCGGCTGGGGATGTCCGAGCACTGTCCAAGCAGCTCGCGACACTCGAAGAGGCCGGGTATGTCGCCACGGAACGCCGCCTCAGCGGTAGCCGCCGCAAGGTGCGCGCTCGGCTGGCACCCACCGGCCGGGACGTCTTCAACGGCCATGTCGCCGCACTGCGGGAAATCGTCGCCGACGCCGCAAGCCCGGCCGAAGGGCCGGCGGCTCGCTCATGACGTGGGTGTCTATCCGCCGATCGCCGGATTGCTCGCCATGATGTCCTCGGCGGTGTGCCAGAGGCGGGGCAGGAATCGGGTGACCTCCTCGGCGCGGTGGAGGATGTCCTCGGTCGAGCTGATGCCGAGATCGCTGACGGCCGCGTGGAACGCGGGGGCGAAGGCGCGGTGCAGCTCGGGGGCGTCCGCGGCCAGGATGGTGTGACAGCGGGCGAAGGTCGCGATGATCCAGAAGACGGCTTCGTGGTGGTCGCCACGGTCGATGAGGTCCTGGCTGCCGTTGATCGCGATCGGCCGTGCGGGCGGGGTGATGTCGCTGCTGAAGAGGAACGGGGTCCTCGCGACCTCGGCGGTCGCGTCGAACACTTCGGTGAGTTCACGCAGATGGTGCCGGATGCGCCGGGCGGGCAGGTGCCGGCAGCCGAGAAGGTCCAGCAGTTCCGGGTAGCGGCCGAGGTGTCCGTAGTCGGTGAGGACCTCGCGAGCGGCCAAGTACCGCAGACGCACGGTGGGGTTGCGCAGGGCGGCGACCAGAAGCACATGGGTGGTCACGCCGGTAGGGAACAGCCAGGACAGCACCTGTTCATGGAACGGCGCCGAGGCGTCGATCGCCGCGAGCCGGGTTTCGATCCGATGGCGGGCGTCCTGGCATCTGCGGCGAACCCAGGGCCGCGCCGCGAAGTGGCCCGCGACGTGTGCCTGCAGTGTGCGCAGGTGCCCGGTGGGATCGTCGATGACCGTGTCGGTGCGGAAGCTGCCGGCCAAGTGGTACGAGGCGAGGACGTCGTCGGCGGAAACGAGCTGCGACCAGGGCAGATAGCTGACTTCCAGCAGTGTGTCGCGGTAGCGGAGCTTGCCCGGTTTGGCGGGCGGGTCGTCCGTGGCGGTGATGACGACGATGTCGATATCAGAGGAGGGCGCCAGCTCGGCGTCGTCCGGGAGCCCGACCGTTGAGCCGCTGAAATACGCCCCGCGAAAGACCACATCGGAGCGGGCATGCCGAGCAACCCATTCCGCCGCGATGGCACGTGCCGCCCCCAGCTTCACCACGCATCCCCTCCTGCCGACGAGCACATGAGCGTCATTGTCCCAGCGCACTGCGGCTGCGCCCGGCAGGTGCGAGGCGCGGCGAGGCGACCCTCGGGCGGTCGGCATGACGTGGGTCAGGGGCCCCTTTTCGGCGTCTGGAAGAGGCCGAGCTTCTTCGGGGAGTACGACACCAGCCCAGTGGCCCGTCGTGCGCCCGCTGCTGCCGGTGCCGGGCTGGATACGCGGCCGCGGCGGGCGGCCGGAGGCCTACTGCCACCGGCAGATGGGCGCAGCCCATCAGTTCCCAGGCGTCGCGTCCGTGGCGGCGGCGATCGCGCAGACCGGGCGGGTGCGGGCGGCGTATGAGCGGGCTGCGGCGATCAGGCCGAAGCCCAGGCCGCCGAAGGCGAGCCCGCCGAACAGCACCATCCAGGTGATTCCGGCGCTGGAGGTGAACGCCCCGTCCGGTTTGATCCGCGGCAGCACATCTGCGGCACTGAGCGGGGCGTAGATCACGAGGACGACGCCGTACACCGACAGGCCGATGGCCGTCAGCCATGCCGGGAGGAGGGGCAGGAGCCGGGGCACCCGTCGCCCGGTGAGGAAAAGTGTCCAGCGTGGGAACACCTGGCCCCAGGGGTACAGCAACCCCAGCAGCAGGAAGATCCCGGCCAGCGCGGCCAGGACGGTGACGTCGATGCCCACTGAGGCGAGCGCCTTGGCCGCGTCCGAGCCGCCCGCGTTCTCCTCGCGCCACTTCTCCGCCGTGACGCTCAGCGCGTCGCCGCCGAGCGTCCAGATGGTCTTGACGACCGCCCACGGCAGCAGCCCGCACATCAGCAGGTACACCTGGATCCGGGTCCGCCGGGACGCCACGGACGCGGGCGGGTGGACCAGCGGTCCGCTGCCGTCGCCGGTGTGCCCGGTCCCGCACCGCGGACACCGGCCCCGCAGCCGCCGCCGGTGGGAGACGACGACCAGCAGCAGCAGGGCCAGGCCCACGGTGTTCAGCAGGACATGGGCGAAGCCGGTGGCGCTCTCCACACCCGATAAGGACGCCAAGGTGACCACGTACGCGGGCAGGCTCGCCATGCCCATCGCGAAGACGGGGACCGCCACGGCCAGTGCCGCCGTCACCGCCACCCGGCCGCGCCGGGCCAACTGCCGGGGGGTGGCCAGGCAGGCCCCGGCGGCCAGCAGGGCCAGGGCGGCCAGCGCGAGCTGGACGCCGGATGCGTAGGCCACATGCGGCGACCAGGGCACGGTGGCGCCCGCCGCGGCCCAGACCACCTGGACGGCGGCGTACACCACACCCCACGCCGCGGCGGCGTGGGGCGCCCACCGGGGCCACCGCCGCGGCCACACCCGCCACCCGGGCTCCGGGGACGGAAGCCCGGGGCGGGCCGGCGTTTGCGCGGGAACAGTCACCGTGACCTCCGGTTTCGCGGTGCCGATACTCAAGCCTGTCCGGTAGCGGCGGCGGGTGCATCCGTCCCGGGGGCGACCCCCTCCACCGCGTGGGGGAGGGCGGATGAGCCTCGCGGATGACACTCCGCCCCTCCCCGCATGACCCGTGGGCCGGGCGGATCAGCAGCGGATCAGAAAGGGATCAGAAGCGGATCAGAACAGGACGTTTCCATTGCCGGTCCGGTGGGCCCGGGTGCGGCGGTGGTCCAGATGGATGAAGGTGCGCTGCAGCCACCGGTCGTAGCCGTCGTACTTGGGCTGGTACGCGGTGCGCCCGTGGATGGCGATGCGGTTGTCCACGACGGCCATCTCGCCCGGCCGCAGGACCAGCGTCCGCGCGCCGTCGAGGAACGCGCCCCGCAGGGCCTCCAACGCCACCTTCGCCTCGTCGTCATTGGCGGTCGTCGCGTGGAAGTCCACCTTCACGTCGGGATCGTCCGGGTCGCCCCTGAGTACCGCGTGCGCGGGGCCGGGGCCGCCGTCGCGGAAGGACGGCGGCGGGGCGGTGGTGAAGCGCTCCTCCCGCAGGACGCGCAGCGTCCCGGGGCTCAGCAGCTCCAGGGCGGTGCGGATCGACGACACCATCGTGCCCGCGTTCAGGGGCTCGTCGTTGCGCAGACAGAGCAGGCTGACGTAGTCGGGGCAGTGCGGATGGAACGCGTTCTCCACGTGCAGCTCCAGCGGGGTGGAGCCGGCGTTGCTCTGCGACCCCTCGCGGCCGGGCACGGGCACCACGTTCTGGACGAGCGCACCGGACTTCTCGTCCCGGTACGCCGCTATCTCGCCGATCTGCAGGGTGACCATCACGGCGACGGCAGCGGGCACGGTGGCGGTGCGCTCCACCGACTCGGGCACGGTGGGAGTCAGGGGCAGTTCCGCTTCGTTCACCGGCAGGTTGCGCACGATCAGAACGCCGTCCCGGCCGGGGTCGTGGCGATAGAGGCGGGTGGCCTCCCGCAGCCGCAGCGGAAGACGGCAGGACATTCTTCGGGCTTCGGCCACCCAGTGCGGATCGTCGATGAGGCCGGGAGCGGTGGCGGCCAGTTCGGCCGCCAGGGCGCCCGTCTCCCGGCGGTCCTGGGCGGACAGGTTCACAGTGGTCATGTCTTGTCTCTCCTAGAGGTCCTCGGGACCGGCCTGTGACGCCGGCCCAGGTCAGCGCGACGGGGTCGCGCGGCGGGTGAGGGTGACGGGCAGCGAGGTGAAGCCCCAGATGAGGTTGGACTGCATGCGCCGCGGGGCGCCGCGTGGCGCGACCTGGCCCACCCGCGCCAGGAACTCCTCGAAGAAGATGGTCAGTTCGCTGGTGGCGAGCGCGGAGCCGAGGCAGAAGTGCGTGCCGGTGGCGAAGGTGAGGTGGCGGTTGGGGGTACGGGCGATGTCGAAGCGGTCGGGATCGGCGAACACGGCCTCGTCACGGTTGGCCGCGGGCAGCCACACCGCCACCTGGTCGCCGGGCCGGATCCGGTGGCCGCCGAGGTCCACCTCGCGCCGCGCGGTGCGCAGCACATGCAGTGCGGGGCTGGTGAAGCGCAGGATCTCCTGGACCGCGGACGGCAGCAGCTCGGGCTCGGCGCGAAGCCGGGCCCACTGGTCGGGTGCCCGGAGGAAGGCCAGCAGCCCGCCGACGGTGGTGTGGCGGGTGGTCTCGTTGCCACCGGAGATGAGCCCGTTGCAGTTGAGCAGGACCTCCTCGTCCGTCAGGGGCGCACCGTCGACGGTGCCGTGGGCGAGGGCGCTGACGATGTCCTCCTGCGGGTCGCGCCGCCGCCGGGCCAGCAGGTTGTCGTAGTAGACGAGGAGTTCGGTGTGCGCCTCGGCGATCCGCTGGGGGTCGGTGCCGGCGTTCTCGTCCGCCCCGAAGGCGATCATGGTGAGCTTGAGCATGAGGTCCCAGTCGGCTCGCGGCACGCCGAGCATGTCGGAGATGACCGAGACCGGGAGGCGCGCGGCGACCTGCGCGAAGTCGGCGTCGCCCTGGTCCAGCGCGGCCTCGATGACCTCGACCGCGGTCTGCCGGATGGTGTCGGTGAGCCGCCCCACCATGCGTGGGGTGAACGCGGAGTTAATGACGCGGCGGATGTCGCCGTGCCGGGGCGGGTCGGTGACGATGAGCATCTTCCCGGCCGCCGCCGCGTTGGACGCCGGGTCGGCGTCCAGGCGCATGCCGCCGGTGGATGAGAAGGCGGCGGCGTCCTTGAGCACCCGGGCCGCCGGATCGTGGCCGAGGACGGACCAGTAGTCGCCGGCGTGGGGCCGCCGGGTGAGGAAGACGGGGTGGGCGGCGCGCAGCCGCCGCCAGACCTCCTCGATGCCGTCCTCGGTGTAGCGGCGGGGGTCGGACAGGTCGGGTGGTGTGGTGATGAGCAGAGGGTCGGTGGTCTGGGACATGGGATCTGCCGATTCTCGATTCTTGGAAGCCGACTGCCCTGTCGCACGGGTGCGTTCGTACGGTGTGCTCGGCAGCGGCGGACGGATGGACGGGAGAGCTGACATGACGTCAACCCAGCGACGGGGGCGGGTCCGGGCGGCGTGGGCGGTCGCGGGGTGCGCCGCCACGTTCGCCGCGACCGCCCTCGCTCGCCGCCGTGAGCGGGAGCCGTTCCCCGGCGAGCGGTTGCTGAAGGGCGCCTCCGCCGCGGGTGGCCTGGCGCTGGCGGCGCTCACGGCCGTACCGTCGGCCCGGCACCGGACGCGCGGGGCCGCGGAGCTGGCGGCGCGCGGCGCGGCCGCGGGACTGGTTCAGGGCGGGAGCCACCTCCTGTTCGACGCGCTGACCGTGGCCCTCCGCCGTACGGCCAAAACGGCGGACCCGGACGCCGCCGAAGTGGACCCGGGCCGGGTGGCGGCCCGCTGCCTCGCCCTCGGCTCGGCCGCGCTGACGCTCATGGCCGCCCGGTGGCAGGCGCGGGAGGGAGCGGGGACCTGCCCGCGGTGCGGGCGCCGGCCGCGCCCGGCCGCACCGCGGGCCCTGGCGTGGAGTGGCTACGCCGCGTGCGCGCTGTCCCTGCCGTACCCGGTGGTGAAGCTGGCCTGGGAGTGCGGCAGCGACATCGGTATCACCCGGCCCGAGGTGATCCACGCGGTCCCGGGCGGCTGGCTGCCGGTCGTGCCCGCCCTCGCCGGATCGCTCCTGTCGCTGGCGCTGGTACGGCCCTGGGGCCGGGTGTTCCCGCGCTGGGTCCCGGCCGTCGGGGGTTCGCGGGTGCCACGGCCGCTGGTGCTGGTGCCGAGCTGCTTCGGCCTCGCGGTGCTGGCCGAGGTGGCCCCGGCGGCGCTCGTGGCGGGTGTGCGGTACGTCAACGACCCGGCCACGCCGCCGGTCGAGGAGATCGGACTGCGCCCGTGGGTTCCGCTCACGTTCTATGCCTCCTGGGTGTTGTGGGGCGTCGCGCTGGCGGGCGCGGCCTGGGAGTACCACCGCACCACCGCGGGCTGCCCCGCCTGTGCGCGGTCGTGAGGCTCCGGCCCGGCCGGGGCAGGGGCCGGGCCGGAGACGCTCGCGGGGCCCCGCGGGGTGGATCCTGGATCCGGGGATCCACCCCGCGGGATGTCAGGTGAGCAGCACGGACAGCTTCAGCGGGGTGCGGGAGATGGGATTGGGGATGAACGGCACGTCCCCGTCACCGGCCAGCCGCAGCCGCGGGAAGCGCTCCAGCAGCCGCCCGATGGCGATCGCCCCCTCCATCCGGGCGAGCGGGGCGCCCAGACAGTGGTGGATGCCGTAGCCGAACGTCAGATGGCCGCCCGCATGGCGGGTGACGTCCAGCCGGTCGGCGTCCGGGAACTGCTCGGGGTCCCGGTTCGCGGCGCCCAGGGACAGCAGGACCGGCTGGCCCTTGCGGATGGTGACCCCGGCGACAGTGGTCGGGGCGCCGGAGATCCGGACGTTGGTGAGGAACAGTGACGGGTCGAACCGCAGGAACTCCTCGACCGCGCCCGGCATCAGCGACGGGTCCCTCTCCACCAGCGCGCGTTGCTCGGGGTTGCGCAGCAACGCGTGCACGCCGTTGCCGATGAGGCCCACGCTGGTCTCGAACCCGGCGAGCAGCACGATGAACGCGGTCGAGATCAGCTCGATCTCGCTGAGCCTGCCCTCGTCGGCGTCCCGGGCCTGCACCATCTGGCCCAGCAGGTCCTCGGTGGGGTGGGCGCGCCGCTCGGCGATGAGCTCCTTGATGACGTCGATGATCCGGTAGGCGATCTCCTCCCGGCCCTCGTGGGTGTCACCGCCGGTGAAGTCGCGCGCGTTCCGCGACCAGTCGTGGAACACCTGGCGACGGTCCTCGGGGACGCCCAGCAGTTCGCAGATCAGGACCAGCGGCAGCTGCCAGGCGTAATTCTCCATCAGATCCACGGGGCTGCCGTCCGCGCCCTCCTCGGCCAGGCGGTCCAGCAGTTCGGCGGCGGTCGCTTCGACCCGCGGCCGCATCCGCTCCGTCTGCCGGCCGGTGAACGCACCGCTGAGCAGCTTGCGCAGCCGCGTGTGCTTGGGCGGGTCGGTCACCACCGGGTGCTCGTTGTAGATCCGCCAGATGCCGCCCTCCTCGTCGGAGACCGGGTCGTCCTCCGGGTCCGGCTTCTGCCGCAGCACCGGGTCCAGGTGGGCCAGCCGGATGTCCTCGTAGCGGGTGGGCACCAGCCACCGGGAACCGTCCGGCAGCTCCGCCCACCACACGCGCGACTTCTCCCGCAGCCGGGCGAAGAAGCCGTACTGGTCGCGCACCAGCTCCGGGTCCATGAGCTGGAAGACGGGGACGCCGTCACCGGACGGGCCCGCCGGGTCCTGGCGCGCGTCGGTCGCTTGTCGCATCGGATGTGCTCCTTCGGTGGAGAGGTCCGTCAACGGTCGGACGGGGTCGGGGTGGTGCGCGCGTCGCGCAGGGACCGGGCGAGCACCGGGCCGATCACGGCCCAGGCGGCGGCCTTGGTGATGTCGTTGTGGGCGCAGGCCACGTCGTGCCGGACCACGCGCCCGTCGACGTACGGATCCCACAACTCGGGGGTGTAGGCCGAGCCCTCCTTGCCCTGCGCGGCGTGGAAGACCAGCACCTCGCCGCGGAACCGGTCCAGGCGGAAGTCCGCGGTGATGCGGGAGATGTTGGTGCCCACCCGCGCCAGGGCTTCGATGTGCCGTTCCTCCAGCCCGGCGATGGCGCTGTCGCCGTCGTCGAGCAGGGCGCGGGCCCGTGCGTGGTCCAGTGGGCCGTCGCCCAGTTCCGCCGGGTCGTGGCCGAGGTATGCCAGCAGTTGCCGCAGAACGTCCTCGGGCCGCTCCTCGACCGCCTCATGGGCGTTGACCACGGGGTAGGCGTCGAGAATGGCCAGCGTCGCGACGTGTTCCCCGGCGGCCTGCAGCCGGGTGGCGATCAGATGCCCCAGGACACCGCCGAGCGACCAGCCCAGCAGATGGTACGGGCCGTGCGGCTGGATGGCCCGGATCTGCTCCAGGTAGTCCTCGGCCATGGCCGCCACCGACTCCGGCAGCGGCTCATCGCGGGCCAGGCCGCGCGCCTGGAGCGCGTACACCGGGTGCTCGGGGTCGATGTGGCGCAGCAGCCCCGCGTACGTCCAGCTCAGCCCGCCGGCGGGCGGCAGGCAGAACACCGGCTCGGCGCCGCCGGTGCCCCGCAGCGGGAGCACCACGTCCAGCGGGTCGCCCTCGTCGCCGGCGGTCAGCCGCTCGGCGAGGCCCTCGACGGTGGGGCTGTCGAACAGCGCGGCGATGCTCACCGCGGTGCCGAAGGCGAGGTTCACCCTGCTGACCAGCCCGGCCGCGGTCAGTGAATCGCCGCCGAGGTCGAAGAAGTTGTCCTCGACCCCGATCCGGCCGACCCCCAGCGCCTCGGCGAACAGCCCGCACAGGACCTCCTCCCGCGGTGTCCTGGGCGCGCCGCCGCCGGTGCTGCCCGCGGTGTCCGGCGCGGGCAGGGCCGGCCGGTCCAGCTTGCCGTGCGGGGTGACCGGCAGGGTGTCCAGGGTGACGAACGCCGCGGGCACCATGTAGTCGGGCACCTGGCCCGCGAGGTGCTTGCGCAGCACCATCGGGTCGAGCCGGCCCCCGTCGTGCGGCACCACGTACGCCGTGAGGCGGCGCCCGGCGGGGCCGGACTCCCGCAGCACGACGGCGGCCTGGGCCACGTCCGGGTGGCCGAGGAGCACCGACTCGATCTCGCCGGGCTCGATCCGGAAGCCGCGTACCTTCAGCTGCTCGTCGGCCCGGCCGACGAAGGTGAGCTGCCCGTCGTGGCTCCAGCGGACCAGGTCGCCGGTGCGGTACATGCGCCCCCCGGGCGTGCCGAACGGGTCGGCGACGAACCGCTCCGCGGTCAGCGCGCCGCGGCCCAGGTAGCCGCGCGCCAGGCCGGGCCCGCTGACGTAGAGCTCGCCGGCCACCCCGGGTGGCACCGGCCGCAGCCGCGCGTCCAGCACGTAGGCGCAGGTGCCGGCGATGGGCCGGCCGATGGGGACCGCGGCGCCCGCGGTGAGCGGATCGCTCATCGTGGCGCACACGGTCAGCTCGGTGGGCCCGTACGCGTTGATCATGCGCAGCCGCGGCGCCCACTGCTCCACCTGATGCGGCGGACAGGGCTCGCCCGCGACCACCAGGGTGCGCAGCCCGGGCAGCCCGTCGGGTGCCACCGCGGCCAGCGCGGTGGGCGGGATGGTGGCGTGGGTGACCCCGTGCCGGGCGACCACCTCGGCCAGCGCCGGACCCGGCATCAGCTCGGCCGCCGGGGCCAGCACCAAGGTGGCGCCCGCCGTCAGGGCGGTGACGATCTCCGAGACCGCCGCGTCGAAGCTGGGCGAGGCGAACTGCAGCACGCTGCTGTCCGCCTGGATCGCGAACCGCTCGTTCTGCGCCGCCGCCAGATTGCCGATGCCGCGGTGGGTGACCACGACGCCCTTGGGCCGTCCGGTCGTGCCCGAGGTGTAGATGACGTACGCGGCCTCGTCGGGTGAGGCGGGCCCGGCCGGGACCGGGGGCGCGTCGCTGTGGGCCGCCCACGCGGCCCGTACCGCGGGGTCGTCCAGCACGAGCGCCGGCCGGTCCCCGCCGGCCTCCTCCAGCAGGCGGACCGTGTCCGTGGTCGCCACCATCAGCGCCGGGCGCGCGTCGTCCAGGATGAACGCGCACCGCTCGGCCGGATAGCGCGGGTCCACCGGCAGGTACGCCGCGCCCGCCCGGGCGACGGCGAGCACGGCCACCGCCGTGTCGGGCGTGCGCTCCAGCACCAGACCGACCAGTGAGCCCTTCCCCGCGCCGCGCTCGGCCAGCAGCCGTGCGAGCTGGTTCGCGCGCCGGTCCAGCTCCGCGTAGCTCAGCCGCTCCTGTCCGCAGGCCACCGCGGTGCGCCGCGGGACGCGCCGGGCCTGCTCGGCGACCAGCTCGGACCAGCGCGACGACGGGACGGCGCGGGCGGTGTCGTTGAACCGCCGCAGCACCTGGTCGCGCTGGCCCGGGCCGAGCAGGTCGACCCCGCCGGCCGGCTGGTCCGGGTCGGTGGCCAGCGCCCGCAGCCAGCGCATCAGCTGGTCCACGAGCCCCGCCGCGGTCGGCGCGTCGACCACATCGGGCCGGTGGTCCAGCCGCAGCCGCAGCGTTGCCCCGCGCATGGACGCGCACAGGGCCAGCGGATAGTGGGTGGCCTCGCGCGTCTCGTCTCCGCTGACGTCCACCTCGCCCGGCTCGGAGTCCAGGCCCGGCGGCGGGGCCGGGTAGTTCTCGAACACCGTGGCCGAGTCGAAGAGTTCGCCGAGGCCCGTCAGCCGCTGCACATCGGACAGGCGCAGATACGGATAGGCCATCAGCGCCGACTGCTGCCGCTGGATCCGCTCCAGCAGCGCCGACAGGGGCTCCGACGGGTCCAGGCGGACCCGGACCGGCAGCGTGTTGATGAACAGCCCGACCATCGTCTCGATGCCCGGCACCTCCGGCGGCCGCCCGGAGACGGTGGCGCCGAACACCACGTCGTCCCGGCCGGCGAGCCGGCCCAGCAGGGTGGCCCAGGCGCCCTGCACGACCGTGTTGAGGGTCAGCCCGTGGCGGCGCGCCACCTCGGCCAGCGCCGCGCTCAGTTCCGCGTCCACCTCCACGACCCGGCGCGACGGCACGGCCGTTACCTGGGCGCCGGTCCGCGGCGCGAGCAGCAGCGGCTCCTGCAGCCCGGCCAGCGCCTCGCGCCAGGCGTCCTCGGCCTCGCCCCGGTCCTGCCGGGCGAGCCAGGCGAGGTACGCGCGGTGGTCCGCCGGGACGGGCAGCGCCCGGTCGTCACCCGCCGCCCCGTACAGGGCGGCCAGTTCACCCAGGAGGATCGGCATGGACCAGCCGTCGAGCAGGATGTGGTGGTTGGTGAACAGGAAGCGGTACGCGTCCTCGGCCACCCGGATCAGGGTGAAGCGGATCAACGGTGGCCGGCCCGGGTCGAAGCGGCGCGCACGGTCCTCCGCGACGATGCGCTCCACCTCGCGGTCGAGCTCCTCGCCGCCGAAGGTCCGCAGATCGTGCTCGTACCAGGGCAGCGCCAGGTCGTCGACCACCACCTGCACCGGGCGGTCCAGGTCGTCCTGGCGGAAGGCCACCCGCAGGTTGGGGTGGCGGCGCAGCAGGGTGCGCACCGCGGCCCGTAGCGCGTCCCGGTCCACCTGACCGTCCAGCGCCCACAGGAACTGGACGGTGTACGGGTCGTGGCCGGAGTCGTCATAGCGCGCGTGGAAGAGCAGCCCCTCCTGCAGCGGGGTGAGCGGCAGTACGTCCGCCAGGCCCGGCAGATCGGCTTCGAGCCGCTCGATCTGGCGCTGTGTGAGCTGGACGAGCGGCAGATCGGAGGGGGTGCGCCCGCCGGCGCCCGGCCGGCGCCCCAGGTCGGCCAGCGCTTGGAGCGCCTCGACCCAGCCCGCGCACAGCTCGAGGACCTCCTCGTCGGTGAACAGCCCGTCCGGCCAGGTCCACATGCAGCTCAGGGACGGGCCGTCGGCGGTGTCGTCCGCACGCGCGTTGATCTCCAGGGCATGGCCGAACGGCCGCTGCCCGTCGGTGTCGCCGTCATAGCGGCCGGTGTCGTACACCGGCTCGGCAGCGGTCGGCGGCAGTGGGTCGCCGGGCGTCGCGAACCGGCCGAAGTAGTTGAACGCGACCTGCGGTTCGGCGCCGCCCGCGAGGCGGGCGGCGGACTCGGGGTCGAGGTAGCGCAGCAGCCCGTAGCCGATCCCGTGGTCGGGGATCCGCCGCAGCTGCTCCTTCACCGCCTTCGCGGCCCGTTCGGCGGCCGGCCCGCCCACCCGCGCGGGGCCGAGACCGGACAGGTCGATCCGCACCGGGTACATCGCGGTGAACCAGCCGACGGTCCGCGTCGGGTCGACACCGTCCACGATGTCGTGCCGGCCGTGGCTCTCCACCGCCACCAGGACGTCGTCGCGGGCGTCGCCGCGTCGCGCGGCGCGCCACCGGGTCAGGGTCAGCGACAGCGCGGTGAGCAGGATGTCGTCCACCCCGCCGTGGATGGCGCGCGGTACGTCCGTCAGCAGCGCGGTGCTCAGCTCCACGGGCAGCCGGACGTGGGTGAACCGGGTCGAGGCGACGGTATCGCGGGCCGGGTCGAGCGGGCGGCGGCCCAGCATGGGCTCGGGTGCGCGCACCACCTCCTCCCAGAACCCGGTCTCGGCGCGCCGCTCGGCCGCCAGCCGGTGCAGCCGGGTGGCCCAGCCGCGCAGCGAGGTGCCCACCGGCTGGAGGGCGATCTCCCGGTCCTGGGCCGCCGCCTCGTACGCCTCGGCCAGGTCGGGCACCAGCACTCGCCATGACACTCCGTCGACGGCCAGGTGGTGCACCAGGAGCAGCAGATGCCCGCCGTGGTCCGGGCCCGGATCGAACCACACGGCCCGCACCATCACCCCGTCGTCCGGGGCGAGTTGGGCCGCCGCCGTCTCGCGGTGCGCGGTGACCGCGGCCTCCAGCGCCGCCTCGTCCAGGCCCGCCACCTCCACGCGCTCCAGCAGCTCCTCCGCGCCGGCCGCCGGGAGCTGCGGGATCTCCAGACGCCACCGCTCCTCGTCCCGGTGCAGCCGCATGCGCAGCGCCGCATGGTGCTCCAGCAGCGCCTGCAGCGCCCGCACCAGCGGCTCCCGGGTGGCGCCAGCGGGCAGCGGGACGACGCGGGACTGGTGGAAGCCCTCGATGGGGCCGCCCCGCTCGCGCAGCCAGTGCACGATGGGCAGCAGCGGCACCTCACCGGTGTCCGGCTCGTCGGCCCCGTCCGCGGTGTCGTCGTCGAGGCGGACCACCCCGGCCAGCTCCGCGACGGTCGGGTACTGGAACACATCGCGCGTGCTGATCAGCAGCCCGGCCCGCCGGGCGCGGCTGACCAGCTGGATCGACATGATGCTGTCGCCGCCCAGGTCGAAGAAGTTGTCGTCGATGCCGATGGAGGGCAGGGCCAGCACCTCGGCCATCACCGCGCACAGCCGCGCCTCCCGCTCGGTGCGCGGCGCCCGCGAGGTGGCCGCGGCGGAGAAGTCGGGCGCGGGCAGGGCACGCCGGTCGAGCTTGCCGTTGACCGTGGTCGGCAGGGCGTCGAGGGGGACGATCGCCGCGGGCACCATGTACGCGGGCAGCCGCTGCTCGGCGTAGCCGCGCAGGTCGGCCACCAGGGTGCCCAACTGCCGTGAGCCGAGCGGGTTGTTGACGTGGGCCGCGGGCTCCAGGCGGGTGGCGGGCAGATACACATCGGTCAGGAGGGGCCCGTCGGCGCCGAAGACCGCGTCCAGCCGCCCGGGTGCGCCCGGGGCGTACGTGACGAGCACGGTCAGCCCGAGGCGGTCGCCCAGGGCGTACAGCGCCTCCGGGTCGATGCCCGGCTCGTCGGGGCGGTGGAGGGCGTCCACGGCCTCGGCGACCTCCCGTCCCTCGGCGAGGGCCTGGAGCGCGGCCTGCTCCCCGGCCAGCCGGGCGTCCGGGATGCCCGTCACGCGCACCGGCCCGCCGCCGCGCCCGGCCAGCACGCGCTCCATGCCGGCCAGGTCGGTGACGTCCACGCCGTGGCGCAGCCGTTCGACGTCGCCGAGGTCGTGTGCGTCCACCGGGCCGGTGCGCAGCACCACGTCGAAGCGGTGGCGGGTCAGCTCGTTGCCGCTGCGCCCGCGCTTGACCCGGACGTCCACGGCCGTGTACGCGGGGATGTCGCGGGCGACGGCCGCGAAGTACTCGGGGTCGACCAGGAGTTCCTTCTCCATCAGGATCGTCTGCTCGACGGCCCGGGACAGCTCCGCCGCGCCCTGCTGTCCGGTCCACCCGTGCAGCCGCGCCGCGGTCTGGAAGGCGCGCTGGGTGCGCAGGTTGCGCTGGTCGCCGAGGAATACCGCGCCTCCGGGGACCACGAGGTCCGCCAGTGACTCCAGCAGCTCGGTGAGGTAGGCGGCGTGGGGGAAGTACTGGGCGACGGAGTTGATGACCACGGTGTCGAAGAAGCCGGTGGGCAGCCCCTCCAGCTCATGCGCGGCGCGCAGCTTCAGCTCGACCCGGCCGGCCAGTTCGGGCCGGGCCGCCACCTGGGCGCGCAGTACGGCGATGGCCTCGGCGGAGAAGTCCAGGCCCCAGTAGGTCTCGCAGTCACCGGCGAGCTTGGCCAGCAGCAGACCACTGCCGACGCCGATTTCCAGCACCCGGCGCGGCCGCAGGGCACGGATCCGCTCCACGGTGGCGTCCCGCCACTCCCGCATCTCCTCGATCGGGATGTCCTCGCCGGTGTAGCTGCTGGCCCAGCCGCTGAAGTCCTCGCCGAACTCCTCCGGCCGCTCGGCCCCGTACATCTGCGCGTACAGCTGCTGCCACTGGTCGATCTGCTCCTCGGCGGAGCCGGTCTCCTCCGCGGTGCCGTCGGCGCCCGGCACCACATACGCCACCAGCTGGTGGTCGCCGGGGCGGTCCTCGCGCACCACGACGGCCGCCTGGGCGACGTCCGGGTGGCCGGCGAGCGTCGCTTCGATCTCGCCCGGTTCGATCCGGAAGCCGCGGATCTTGACCTGGTCGTCGGCGCGGCTGAGGAACTCCACCGCGCCCTCGGCGTTCCACCGCACCAGGTCGCCCGTCCGGTACATCCGGCCGCCCGGCGGGCCGTACGGATCGGCCACGAACCGCTCGGACGTCAGCTCCGGCCGTCCCAGGTAGCCGCGTGCCAGTCCGGCGCCCGCGATGTAGAGCTCGCCCGGGACGCCGGGCGGGACCGGGCACAGCCCGTCGTCCAGAACGTGGACGCGCATGTTGTCCAGCGGCCGTCCGATGGGGATCTGGGCGGGGACGTCATCGGGGTCCGGCACCCGGAAGCGGGTGGCGAAGGTGGTGGTCTCGGTCGGGCCGTAGCCGTCCACGACCACGGTCCCCGGGCAGGCCGCCATGACCCGCCGCACCGCCTCCGCGGGCACCACGTCGCCGCCGGTCCACACCTCGGCCACGCCCGCGAAACAGGACGGGGCCTCCTCGGCGGTGAGCCGGAACAGCCCGGCGGTCATCCACAGCCCGGTGACGGCGTGTTCGGCGACGACCCGCTCCAGCGTCGGAAGGTCCAGGTCGCCCGGCGGGGCCACCACCACCTGGCCGCCGTTCAGCAGCGGCACCCACAGCTCGTACGTAGCGGCGTCGAACGCCTGCGGCGAGTGCTGCAGCACCCGGCGGTGCGCGCCCGAGGCGAACGCCCGGTCCGCCGCGAGTGCCGTGACGTCGGCGTGCGTGATCGCCACGCCCTTCGGCACCCCGGTCGAACCGGAGGTGTACATCACGTACGCCAGCTGCTCGGGGCGCACGGCCGCCGGGAGTGGTGCGTCCTGTCCGTCGGCCGGGGCCGGGGCGTCCACCACGAGGACGGTGGCGTCGTGCGCGCACTCCGGTGCGGGCGAGGCCAGATCGGTGAGCAGCACCGAGACCTGACTGTCCGCCATGATGTGGCCGCGCCGGGAGGCCGGGTAGCGCGGATCGATCGGCACATACGCGGCGCCGGCCTTGAGCACCGCGAGGATCGACACCACGAGCCCGGGTGAGCGCTCCTGGAACAGGGCGACCCGGTCCTCGGGGGCGACCCCGAGTGCGACCAGGCGCCGCGCGAGACGGTCGGACGCCTCGTCCAGCTCCCGGTAGGTCAGCCGCCGCTCGCCCGCGGCGACGGCCACCGCGTCCGGCGTACGCGCCACCTGGGCGGCGAGCCGCCCGGTCACACTGTCCGGCACGGCGTTCGTGGCGGTGTCGTTCCACCGCCGTACCACGGTCTCCCGCTCCTCCTCGCCCAGCAGATCGATCGAGGAGACCGGACGCCCGGGATCCGCTGTTACGGCGGTCAGCAGCCGCTCGAGGCGCTCCAGCAGCCCGGCGACCGTGGCGGCGTCGAACAGGTCGGTGCTGTACTCGACGAACCCGTCCATGCCCTCCGGCGCGCCGCTGTCGTCGTCGAACTGCTCGGCGAAGCTGAAGAACAGGTCGAAGCGGGAGGCGCCGGTGAAACCGTCCGCGGCCGTGACGGTGAGCCCGGGCAGCTCCAGGTCGGCGGCCGCCGTGGCGTTCTGCAGGGCCAGCATCACCTGGAACAGCGGCTGGTGTGCCGCGGAGCGATCCGGCCGCAACACTTCCACCAGATGGTCGAACGGCACGTCCTGGTGGGCGTACGCGGCCAGCGCCGTCTCCCGGGCGCGGCCGACCAGCTCGGCGAACGAGGGGTTGCCGCCGAGGTCGTTGCGCAGCACCAGGGTGTTGACGAAGAAGCCGACCAGCTTGTCCAGGGCCTCGTCGGTGCGGCCCGCGATGGGGCTGCCCAGCGGAATGTCCGTGCCCGCGCCGAGCTTGTTCAGTAGCGCCGCCACCGCGGCCTGCATCACCATGAAGGTGCTCGCGCCCTGCTGCCGGGCCAGCGCCCGGATCGCGGTGTGCAGCCGCGCGGGCAGCCGGATGTCCAGCCGTCCGCCCTCGAAGCTGGCCACCGCCCGGCGCGGCCGGTCGGTGGGCAGGTTCAGCTGGTCGGGCAGGTCCGCCAGGGCCCGCTCCCAGTGGCCGACCTGCGCCGCGAACAGGCTGTCCGGATCGGACTCCTCGCCCAGCAACTCCCGCTGCCACAGCGCGTAGTCCGCGTACTGCACCGGCAGCGGCTGCCAGTCGGGCGCCCGCCCGGCGCAGCGGGCCGCGTACGCCCGGGCCACGTCCCCGGCCAGCGGGCCGATCGACCAGCCGTCGCCCGCGATGTGGTGGACGACCAGGACGAAGACGTGCTCGGTGGGCGACAGGGAGAGCAGGGACGCCGCCACCGGCAGGCCGGCGGTCAGGTCGAACCGGACCCGGACCGCCTCGGCCGTCGCGGCCTCCACCTCGGACGGCGTCACCTTGCGCGCGGCGATCTCCACTCGGGCGTCGGCCCCGGTCAGGATCTGCTGACTGGGCACGCCGTCGACGTCGGGGAAGAAGGTGCGCAGGCTCTCGTGCCGGTCGAGGACGTCGTCCAGCGCGGTCTGCAGCGCGTCCCGGTCCAGGTCGCCGGAGAGCCGCACCACGAACGGCATGTTGTACGTCGGGCTCGGCCCCTCCAGACGATGCAGCAGCCACATCCGGCGCTGGGCGAACGACAGCGGCAGCACCTCCGGACGGGGCAGCGGGCGCAGCGCGGGGCGGGCCCGGTCGGCGCCGTCGAGCCGGCTGACCAGCCCGGCCGCGGTGGGGTGCTCGAACAGGGCGCGGATCGGCAGTTCGACGCCGAAGACCGTGCGCACCCGGCTCATCAGCCGCGTCGCCAGCAGCGAATGGCCACCGGATTCGAAGAAGCTGTCATGGACCGGGAAGGCGTCCATACCGAGGGTCTGGGCGAACAGCCCGCACATGATCTCCTCGCGCGGGGAGCGCGGGGCGCCGCCCTGGGCGCCTTGGGCGGTGGCCGCCGGTTCCGGCAGGGCGCGCCGGTCGAGCTTGCCGTTGGGCGTCATGGGCAGCGCGTCGAGCGCGACGAGCGCCGACGGGACCATGTACTCGGGCACAGACGCCGCGAGATGCGCGCGCAGCGCCCCGGTGTCGGCCGCCCGGCCGGGCGCCGGCACGACGTATCCGACGAGCCGCTGGTCGCCCGGTCTGTCCTCGCGCAGCAGCACCGCCGCCTGGGCGACGTCCTGATGGCGAGTCAGCGCCGCCTCGATCTCGCCGGGTTCGATGCGGAACCCGCGCAGCTTCACCTGGTGGTCGACCCGGCCCAGGTACTCCAGGCACCCGTCGGAGCCCCACCGGGCGAGGTCCCCGGTGCGGTACATCCGGGTGCCCGCCGGGCCGTACGGGTCGGCCACGAAGCGCTCCGCCGACAGGCCGGGCCGCCCCAGATAGCCGTGGGCCAGACCCGAGCCGCCGATGTACAGCTCGCCGGCGACCCCGGCCGGGACCGGCCGCAGCCGCCCGTCGAGGACGTGGACGGTGGTGTTGGCGATCGGGGCGCCGATGGCCGGGGTGCCCGGGCGGGTGCCGAGCGCCGCGGTGGTGGACCAGATGGTGGTCTCCGTCGGCCCGTACAGGTTGGTCAGCTCCGCGCCGGCCCCGGTGATCCGGTCCGCCAGTTCGCGCGGCAGCGCCTCCCCGCCGGCCAGGGCGCGCAGGCCCCGCGGCGCGTCCGGGGCGTGGGCGACCAGGGCCTGCCACAGGGACGGCGTCCCCTGCAGAACGGTCGCGCCCGCCTCGTCGGCCAGCCGCAGCAGCGCCGCCGGGTCGCGCACCGTGTCGCGGTCGGCGATGACCACCGCCGCGCCGCTCACCAGCGGGAGGTACAGCTCCAGCGCGGCGATGTCGAACGACACCGTGGTGACGGCCAGCAGCCGGTCGGCGGCCCCCAGCGGGAACCGCTCGGCCATGTCGCCCAGGAAGTTGGCCAGCGCGCGCCGCGGCACCACCACCCCCTTGGGCCGTCCGGTCGATCCCGAGGTGTGGATGACGTACGCGGGGTGCTCCGGATGCACCGGCGCGGCCCGCTCGCCGTCGGCCCACGGCCGCGCCGGCGAATCCGGTCCGCGGTGCGGCTCGGCGTCGTCCAGCAGTTCCAGGCTCGTGCCCTCGGGCAGGGCCGCGGCGGTGGTGCGGGTGGTGAGGGCGAGCAGCGGACGTGCGTCGGCGAGGGTGGCGGCCAGCCGCTCCGCGGGGT
This sequence comes from Streptomyces sp. NPDC007875, assembly GCF_042868035.1. NCBI lineage: Bacteria > Bacillati > Actinomycetota > Actinomycetes > Kitasatosporales > Streptomycetaceae > Streptomyces > Streptomyces sp. NPDC007875. The sequence goes on from NZ_JBIADZ010000003.1 coordinate 308,880, forward strand.
GCGCGGGGTCCAGCGGCAGGTAGGCCGCGCCCGAGCGCAGGACCGCCAGCAGCGCCACCAGCATGCCGGTGCCGCGCGGCAGTGCCACGGCGATCAGGCTGCCGGGCGCCGCGCCGCGCTCGATCAGGCGCCGGGCCAGCCGGGTCACGGCGGCGTCCAGTTCGCCGTAGGTCAGCGACCCGTCGGGGCCGCGCACCGCGAGGGCGCCGGGGGTGGCCGCGGCGCGCCGGGCGAGCAGCGCGTCGACGCCGTCGGCGGGGACCGTGCGCCGTGGCCCGGTGCCCGCCGCGCGCAGCGCCGACCGCTCTTCGGGGTCGAGCAGTTCCAGCTCCCCGACCGCCTCGTCGGGCGCGGCGATGGCCGCGGACAGCAGCCGCACCAGACGGGCCGTCAGGTGGGCCACCCGTTCGCCGTCGAACAGGTCGACGGCGTAGCCGACCGTCCCGGTGATACCGGCCGGTGTGCCATCCGCGGCGTGGTGCTCCGTGAAGGTGAAGGACAGATCGAACTTCTCCGTCTCCAGCGTGAAGCCCTCCGGCTCGACCGTCAGCCCCGGCAGGCCCAGGCTCCAGTCGGCCCGCGCGGCGTTCTGCAGGTTGAGCGCCACCTGGAACAGCGGGTGGCGGGCCATCGAGCGGCCCGGGTTGACCGCCTCCACCAGGCGCTCGAACGGAAGGTCCTGGTGGGCGTAGGCCGCCAGGTCGGTCGCGCGCACCCGGTCCAGCAGCTCGGCGAAGGTCGGCTCTCCGGAGGTGTCGGTGCGCAGCACCAGGGTGTTGACGAAGAATCCGACCAGGTCCTCCAGGGCCTCGTCGGTGCGTCCGGCGATCAGGCTGCCGATCGGGATGTCCGTGCCGCAGCCCAGGCGCGAGAGCAGCGCGGCCAGGCCCGTCTGCAAAACCATGTAGACGCTCGCCTGCCGGGACCGGGCCAGCTCGCCGATCCGCCGGTGCAGCTCGGCGGGGATCTCCACCGGGACGTGCGCGCCCTGGTAGCTCGCCACGGCTGGGCGGGGACGGTCGGTGGGCAGGGCCAGCTCGTCGGGCAGCCCGGCCAGCGTCTCCTCCCAGTAGCGCAGCTGCCGGGCGATGGGGCTGTCCGGCTCGGCCTCGTCGCCGAGCACCGCGCGCTGCCACAGCGCGTAGTCGGCGTACTGCACGGGCAGCGGCTGCCAGCCGGGCTCGCGGCCGGCGGCCCGCGCCCGGTAGGCGGTTGCCAGGTCGGCCATGAGCGGGGCGAGCGACCAGCCGTCGGCCGCGATGTGGTGCATGGTCAGGGTGAGCACATGGGTATCCGCGGCCGGAGCGAACAGCCGGGCCCGGAGCGGGGGCTCGACGGTCAGATCGAAGCCGCCGCGCATCTCGGCCGCCAGCAGAGCGGGCAGCCGCTCCTCGGTGGTCTCGGTGACGTCCGGCCGCGGCGCGGCCCCGTCCACGGGGAGCACCCGCTGGACGGGGACGCCGGCGGACTCGGGGAAGACGGTGCGGAACACTTCGTGCCGCGCCACCAGATCACCCAGCGCCGCGGTGAGCGCGTCCCGGTCGAGCGCACCGGTCATCCGCAGGGCGACCGGCAGGTTGTACGCGGAGTCGGCCGCGTCGTCGAAGCGGTTGAGGAACCACAGCCGCCGCTGGGCGAACGACAGCGGTACCTCGTCCGGGCGCGGCATCGGCGCGAGTGCGCGGCGGCCCGCCCCGGCCTGGGTGAGGTGCGCGGTCAGCCGGGCCACCGTGGGCGCCTCGAAGACGGCGCGGATCGGCAGCTCCAGCCCGAAGACCGAGCGGATCCTGCTGACCAGCCGGGTGGCGAGCAGCGAATGCCCGCCCAGATCGAAGAAGTTGTCGTGCACGCCGACGTCCGGCACCCCGAGCATGTCCGCGAACAGGTGGCACAGCAGCTCTTCCTGGGGGGTGCGCGCACCGGCCGCGCCCGGCCCGTCCCGCCGGTCCGCCACCGGCGCGGGGAGCGCCGCGCGGTCCACCTTGCCGTGCGCGGTCAGCGGCAGCTCGTCCACCGTCAGATACGCCTGCGGCACCATGTACTCCGGCAGCCGCCCGGCCAGATGCCCCGCCAGGTCGGCGGGCGCGCAGGGCGCGGTGCCGGGTGCCGGGACGAGATAGGCCACCAGACGCTGGTCGCCCGGCCGGTCCTCGCGGACGATCACCGTCGCGCCGGCGACGGCCGGATGCGCGGCGAGCGCCACCTCGATCTCGCCCAGCTCGATCCGGAAGCCCCGCAGCTTGACCTGGTCGTCGCCGCGGCCCACGTACACCAGCTCCCCGGCCCGGTTCCACTTGGCCAGGTCGCCGCTGCGGTACATCCGGGCGCCGGGCGGGCCGTACGGGTCGGCCACGAACCGCTCCGCGGTCAGCGCCGGCGCGTGCAGATAGCCGCGCGCCAGCCCCTCACCGGCCAGATACAGCTCCCCGGTCACGCCTTCGGGCACCGGTTCGAGCCCCGCGTCCAGCACATACAGCCGGGCGTTGGCCTGCGGCCGCCCGATCGGCACCGGCCCGTCCGGCAGCGGAGCCCCGGGGGCGAGGCGGTACTCGGCGCAGTTCACGGTGGCCTCGGTCGGCCCGTACACATTGCGCACCGTCACGTCCGGGTGCCGCTCGCGCCATTCGCGCAGGCTGGTGCCGAGCAGCGGCTCGCCGCCGAGCAGCAGGTCGCCGGAGGGCGAGTAGCCGTCGGGCAGCGCGCTGAGCAGCGGCAGATGGCTCGGGGTGGCCTTGAGGAACGTGGCAGGCGCCGCGGCCAGCCCGGCCTCCTCCCGCGGCGCGGGTTCGCTGAGCGAGGCGAGGTTGACGCAGCCGCCGGCCAGCAGCGGTGTGTACAGGCCGGTGACGGTCAGGTCGAACGAGACGGGCGAGTGCACCAGCGCCACCCCGCGCGCCGACGCGTACTCGGCGGTGGTGTGCGCCAGGTAGTCGGCGAGCGAGTGGTGCTCGACCACCACGCCCTTGGGCCGCCCGGTGGAGCCGGAGGTGTAGATGACGTACGCCGCGTCCCGCATGGACAACGGGCGGGTGCGCTCCGCGTCGGCCACCGGTCCGCTCTCGGCCGCCGCCAGGACCGCCGCCGTCTCCGGCGCGTCCAGCAGGACCACGGGCGCGGCGCACTCCGGGAGCCGCGCCGCGGTGGCGGTGTCGGTGAGCACCAGCGCGGGCGCCGCGTCGCCGAGCACGAAGGCGATGCGGTCGGCCGGGTTGCCGGGGTCGATCGGCAGATACGCGGCACCGGATGTCACCACCCCGAGCAGGGCGGTGACCAGCAGCGGTGTCCTGGGCAGCGCGACCGCGACCAGCGCGCCGGGTCCGGCACCGGCCGCCCTCAGGTGGCGGGCGAGCCGGCCCGCGGCGGCCGCCAGCTCGGCGTACGTCAGCGTGAGCGGGCCGCGGACCACCGCGGGCGCGTCCGGGGTGCGTGCCGCCTGGGCGGCGAACAGCTCCGGCAGGGGCGCCGCGGGCACCTTCACGGCGGGGCCCGCCGCGTACTCCGACACCAGCCGGTCGCGTCGCTCGGCGGGCAGCATCGGCAGGTGGTCGACGGCCCGGTCCGGGTCGTCCACGGCGGACCGCAGCACCCGGTCCAGACAGGCGGCGAAGTCCTCCGCCGTGGCCTGGTCGAACAGGTCGACGCTGTACTGGATGTCGCCCTGGAGCCCGGCGGGGGCGCCGTCGGCGTCATACTCCTCGGAGAAGCCGAAGGCCAGGTCGAACCGGGCCGCGCCGAGGTTGACCACGTACGAGGTCACCTCCAGGCCGCGCATCTCGCTGGCGTACTCCGGCAGGTTCTGCAGGTTCAGCAGCACCTGGAACAGCGGGTGCCGGGCCAGTGAACGAGGCGGGTTGACGGCCTCCACCAGCCGCTCGAACGGCACGTCCTGGTTGCCGTAGGCACTCAGGTCGGTCTCCCGCACCCGGTCCACCAGCTGACGGAAGGTCGGGCGTCCGGAGGTGTCGGTGCGCAGCACCAGCATGTTGGTGAGGAAGCCGACCATGTCGTCGAGCGCCTCGTCGGTGCGGTTGGCGATCACGCTGCCGATCGGGATGTCGGTGCCCGCACCGACCCGGTGCAGCATCGTGGCGAGCCCGGCCTGCAACACCATGTACAGGCTCGCGCCCGTCTCCTGGGAGAGCGCCAGCAGCTTCCGGTGCAGCTCCGCGTCGAGCCGGTAGTACACGGGCATGCCGCGGTGGCTCGCGACCGCCGGGCGCGGACGGTCCACCGGGAGCGCCAGCTCCTGCGGCAGCGCGGCGAGCTGCTCCTGCCAGTAGCGCAGCTGCCCGGAGAAGACGCTGTCCGGGTCGTCCTCGTCGCCCAGCACCTGCTGCTGCCACAGCGCGTAGTCGGCGTTCTGCACCGGCAGCGGCTCCCACCGCGGCGCCGTCCCGTCGCAGCGCGCGGCGTACGCGGTGGCCAGGTCGGTCGCCAGCGGCCGCATCGACCAGCCGTCACCGGCGATGTGGTGCAGCACGAACAGCAGGACGTGGTCCTCCTCCGCCAGGCGGAACAGCGACACCCGCAGCGGCACCTCGGCTGTCAGATCGATACCGCGGCGGACCTCGGCCTCCAGCCGCTCGTCCACGTTCCCGGGGCCGGCCTCCACCACCGTCAGATCGGGCCGCGCCTCTTGCGCGGGCAGGATCCGCTGGTAGGGCACGCCGTCCCGCTCGGGGTACACCGTCCGCAGGCTCTCGTGCCGGCCGACGAGGTCGCCGAGCGCGTCGGCGAGCGCGGCCTGGTCGAGCGGGCCCCGCAGCCGGATCGAGATCGGCATGTTGTACGTGGCGCTCTGGCCGTCGAACCGGTTGATGAACCACAGCCGCCGCTGGGCGAACGACAGCGGGATGTGCTCCGGCCGCTCCATGGCCCGCAGCGCGCTGCGTCCGGCGCGGGCGTCGTCCAGCCGGGCGGCGAGCGCCTCGGCCGTCGGCGCGTCGAACACCGCCCGGATGGGCAGCTCCACACCGAAGGCGGCCCGGACCCGGCTGACCAGCCGGGTGGCGAGCAGCGAGTCGCCGCCGAGGGCGAAGAAGCTGTCGTCGACGCCCACGTCCGGCCGCCCCAGGAGGTCGGCGAACAACCTCAGCAGCTGCTCCTCGCGCGGGGTGCGGGCGGCCCGGCCCAAGACGGCGACCTCGGGCGCGGGCAGCGCCGCGCGGTCGACCTTCCCATTGGCGGTGAGCGGAAGCCGGTCCAGGGTGACCACGGCGGAGGGCACCATGTAGTCCGGCAGCTCGTCGGCCAGCCGGCGGCGCACCGCCTCGGCGTCGAGGGCCGCGCCGTCGGCGGGCACGAGGTAGGCGATGAGCCGCTGCGGGCCGTCGGCGGCGCGGCGTGCGATCACCGCGGCCTGGGCCACCCGCGGCAGCCGGGAGACGGCCGCCTCCACCTCGCCCAGCTCGATGCGGAACCCGCGGATCTTGACCTGGTCGTCGGCGCGGCCCGCGAACAGCAGTCTGCCCTCGGGTGACCATCGCACGAGGTCGCCGACCCGGTACATGCGGGAGCCCGGCGGGCCGAACGGGTCGGCCACGAAGGACGCGGCGGTCAGCCCCGGCCGGTCCCAGTAGCCGCGTGCGAGCCCCTCACCGGCGATGTACAGCTCGCCGGTGACCCCGGCCGGTACCGGCCGCAGCATGCCGTCCAGCACATAGACGCGCATGTTGTCCATCGGGCCGCCGATCGGCACGGTGCCGACGGGTGGGGTGGCGGCGTCCATCCGGTGGAAGGTGGCGAAACTGGTGGTCTCGGTCGGACCGTAGGTGTCCTTGAACACCATGCCGGGGAAGCGGTCCAGCAGCCGGGCGACCGAGGCGGCGGGCACCACGTCGCCGCCCGCGAGCAGTTCGCGCACCGGCGCCAGGCACTCCAGGTCCTCGTCCACCACCAGCCGGAACAGTCCTGCCGTCAGATGCAGCGCCGTCACCCGGTACTCGCTCAGGAGCCGCCCGAGGGACGCCACGTCCAGGTCCTCCGGCGGAGCGAGCACCACCTGGCGGCCCCTCAGCAGCGGCATCCACAGTTCGTAGTTGGAGGCGTCGAAGGCGTGCGGGGCGTGCAGCAGCACCCTGTGGTGGGCGTCCCCGGCGAAGCAGCGGTCGAGCGCGAACGCCAGCAGATCACGGTGGGTGACGGCGACACCCTTGGCGCGACCGGTGGAGCCGGAGGTGTACATGATGTACGCGAGCTGCTGCGGATGGCCCGCGACGTGCGGGTCCTCGGCCGGCTGTTCGGCCAGCCGCGGCTCGTCGTCCACGACGATGACCGGACCGCCGGCCGGGGGCGCCTCGGAGGCCGACGCGGTGTCGGTCAGCACCACCGCGGCGCCCGTCTCGGCGACGATGAGGGTCGTGCGGGCCAGCGGTGCCCGTGCGTCCAGTGGTACGTAGGTCCCTCCGGCCTTCAGCACGGCCAGCAGCGACACGACGAGATCCGGCGAGCGGCGCTGCAGCACGGCCACCCGGGAGCCCGCGGTCACGCCCGAGGCGCGCAGCAGCTGGGCCAGCCGGTTGGCGGCCGCGTCCAGCTCCTGGTAGGTCAGCTGCCCGCCCTGCCACAGCAGGGCCGGCTCATCCGGCACCCGCGCGGCCTGTTCGGCGAACCGGCGCTGCACGGTGTCCGCCAGGGCGGGCACCTCGACGGCGGTGTCGTTCCACTCGGTCAGCAGCCGCGTGTGCTCGGCCCCGGTCAGCAGCCGCAGCCGCGACAGCCGCCCGCCGGGCGCGTCGGCGAGCTGGCCGAGCACCGAGGTCATGCGCTCCCACAGCCGCGCCACGGACTCCGCGTCGAACAGCGACGGGCGGTAGTGCAGCCGCCCGGTGAGCTCCTGGCCGCCGGGCTCATCGGCCAGGACCACCGCCAGGTCGAACTTCTCCACGCCCAGGGCCGCGTCGTCCGGGCGCACCACCAGACCGGGCCACCGCAGGGTGCCTCCACCGCCGCGTACGGTCAGGGCGACCTGCGCCAGCGGATGGCGCGAGGCGACCAGATCCGGCTCCAGACGGCGCAACAGCCGCTCGAACGGGACCGGGTGGCGTCGGGCGTCGGCGGCCGCCTTGCCGACGCGGGTGAGCAGGTCGGCCACCGTCGGATCACCGGAGGTGTCGACGCGCAGCACGGACAGATGCGCCCCGAAGGCCGCGGGGCCGGACTCCTCGGCGGGGTGCGACAGGGTGGCGACGGGCACGTCATGGCCGGCCCCGAGGCCGCCGAGCACCAGGGCGAACGCGGCGCGCAGGACCGTCTCCAGGTCGGTGCCGGACCGCTCGGCCAGCACGCCGAGGCGCTCCCGCGCCGCGGCGGCCAGCCGGACGGGTACCGCGTGCGAGGGCTGGGCGTCCACGGCCGGGCGCGGCCGGTCGGTGGCCAGCGGCAGCTCCTCGGGCGCACCCGCCAGGTGTCCGTCCCACCAGGCGAGGGCCTCTTCGTCCCGGGCCCGGTCCGGCTCCGGCTCCGCCTCCCAGCGCACCGGTTCGCCGCCGGTCCGGGCCCGGTAGGCGGACGCCAGGTCGCGCAGCAGCCGTCCACCCGCCCAGTCGTCGCCCGCGATCCGGTGCACCACCGTCACCAGCACGGCTTCGCCGCCGTTGACGCGGAACAGTGCGAACCGCACCGGCAGCCGGGTGGCCAGGTCGAATCCGCCGGCCACCTCGGCGGCCACCGCCGCCTCGTCGAAGTCGGCCACCGTGAGTGGGACGCGTACGCTCGACGGCGGCAGCACCGCACCGCTCGGCTCGCCGTCCCGCTCGGGGAAGACCGTGCGCAGCGCCTCGTGCCGGGCCAGCACATCGTGCAGCGCGGCGCGCAGCGCCTCCTGGTCGAGGTCGCCGGTCAGCCGCACGGCGAACGGCACGTTGTGGGTGGCGGCCCGGTGCTCCTCGAAGCGGTTGATGAACCACAGACGGCGGTCCGCGCGGGAGACCTCCACCGTGCGGGCCCCGGCCGCGGACGCCGCGTCACCCTGCGGCAGCGCGGCCGTGATCCGGGCGGTCAGCGCCTCGACCGAGGGTGCCTCGAAGATGACGCGGATCGGCACGTCCACCCCGAAGGCCGAGCGGATCCGCCCGGCCAGCCGGATCGCGAGCAGCGAATGCCCGCCCAGCTGGAAGAAGTCGTCGTCGGCACCGACCTCGGGTACGCCGAGGACATCGGCGTACAGACCGCAGACGATCTCCTGCTCAGGGGTCGAGGGCGCGCGCCGGGTGCCCTGCGCCGCCGGCGCCGGCAGCGCGGCCTTGGCCACCTTGCCGTTGCGGGTCAGCGGAAGCTCGTCGAGGACGACGAAGGCGGCGGGCACCATATAGCCGGGCAGCCGCTCCGCGACGTGCTCGCGCACCTCGTCCGCACCGGCCCCCTCCACCACCACGTACGCCACCAGGCGGCGGTCGCCGGGGCGGTCCTCGCGGACGGTGACGACCGCCTGCCGCACCGCGGCGTGGCCGCGCAGGGCGGCCTCGATCTCACCGGTCTCGATGCGGAAGCCACGGATCTTGACCTGGTCGTCGGCCCGTCCGGCGAACGTCAGCTCCCCGGAGTCGGTCCAGGCCACCAGGTCGCCGGTGCGGTACATGCGCTCCCCGGCCGCGCCGAACGGATCGGCCACGAACCGCTCCGCGGTCAGCGCCGCCCGCCCCAGATAGCCGCGGGCGAGCCCCACCCCGCTCAGATACAGCTCGCCCACCGCGCCCACCGGCACCGGCCGCAGCGCCTGGTCCAGCACATAGGCACGCACGTTGTCCAGCGGTGTGCCGATGGACGGCGCGGCGCCCCGCGGGGTGAGCCCGTCGGTCATGGTGGCGGCGACCGTGGCCTCGGTCGGCCCGTACGCGTTGACCATGTGGCGTCCCGGCGCCCAGGCGGAGACCAGTTCGGCCGAGCAGGCCTCGCCGCCCACCATCAGCCCGCGCACCGTGCCGAGGCCGCCGGCCGGCATCATCGACAGCGGCGACGGCGGGATCATCAGATGGGTGATCCGCCGCTCGTCGAGCAGCGCGGCCAGGTCGGGGCCCGGCGCGAGGCGCTCTTCGGGCGCGCACACCAGGGTGGCGCCGGTGAACAGGGCCTTGGACAGCTCCCAGAACGAGGCGTCGAAGCTGGGGGAGACGAACTGCAGTACCCGGTCGCCCGGCCCCACCAGGTGCTTACGACGCTGTACCGCGACGGCGTTGGCCAGACCCAGATGGCTCACCACGACGCCCTTGGGGCGCCCGGTGGAGCCGGAGGTGTAGATGACGTAGGCCGGGTGCAGCGGGTGCGCGGGAGCCGTGCGCTCCTGGTCGGTCAGCGGGGTGCGCGCGGTGTCCGCCAGCGCGGCGACCAGCCGCGGGTCGTCCAGCGGCAGCACCTCGGCGGCGCCGGTGGCGGGCAGCATCCGGGTGGCGCCGTTGGTGGTGAGCACCGCCGCTGGCCGCGCGTCGTCGAGGAGGAAGGCGATGCGTTCCCGCGGGTAGCGCAGATCGACCGGCAGGTACGCGGCCCCGGCCTTGGCCACCGCGAGTACCGACAGCACGAACGCGATACCGCGCGGCAGCGCCAGCGCCACGATCCGCTCCGGCCCGATGCCGCGGGCGGCCAGCTGGCGGGCGAGCTGATTGGCCCGCGCGTCCAGCTCCCCGTAGGTGACGGTGGTCGACTCGTACTCGACGGCGACGGCCTCCGGTGCGCGGGCGGCCTGGGCCTCGAAGAGCTGGGCGAGGGTGGCCGGTTCGACGGGCCGGCCGGTGTCGTTGAACCGCACCAGCAGCCGCTGCCGCTCGGCCGCGTCCAGCAGGTCGAGACGCCCGACCGGCTGCTCCGGCTCGGCCACGAGGGTCTCCAGCAGCCGCCGTGCCCGGTCCAGCAGGGCCGCGGTCTCCTCGGCGCCGAACAGGTCGGGCTGGTAGCTCAGCCGCAGATGCAGCCGCTCCCCGGGCAGCACCATCAGCGCGATCGGATAGTGGCTGTAGTCGGTGCCCTCGGACTCCACGACGCGCAGCCCGGTGCCGGGCAGGCTCTCGGCGTTGTGGTCGACGGGGAAGCTCTCGAACACCGTCATGGTGTCGAACAGCTCGGCCCCGCCCGCCAGCCGCTGGATCGCGGCGAGCCCCAGGTGCTGGTGCGGCAGCAGCTCCGTCTGCTCGGCCTGGACCCGTACCAGCATGTCCAGGACGGACTCGCCGGGATCGATGCGCACCCGCACCGGCAGGGTGTTGAGGAACAGGCCGACCATGTTCTCCACACCCGGCAGCTCCGGCGGGCGGCCGGAGACGGTGGTGCCGAAGACCACGTCACGGCGCCCGGTGAGCTGGCTCAGCAGCAGCGCCCACACACCCTGGACGACCGTGTTGAGGGTGAGCGAATGGCGCCGGGCCAGCGCGGTCAGCGCGGTGGTCAGCGAACGGCTCAGGTCGAGGGTGGCCCGCTCGGGCAGCACCGCCATGCGGTCCGGTGCCACCGGCCGCACCACCATCGGCTCGGCCAGGCCGTCGAGCGCCTCGGCCCACGCCTGTTCGGCCGCCGGCCGGTCCTGCCCGGCCAGCCAGACCAGGTAGTCGCGGAACGGCGGGACCGGCGGCAGTTTGCTGTCATTGGTGCCGCCGCGCGCGTACAGCGCGAACAACTCGCTGAGCAGCAACGGGATGGACCAGCCGTCCAGCAGGATGTGGTGGTGGGTGAAGAGCAGCCGGCAGCGCTCGGCACCCAGACGGATCAGGGTGAACCGCAGCAGCGGCGGGCGCGCGAGGTCGAACCGGCGGGTGCGGTCCTCCTCCGTCAGCCGTGCCACCTCGGCCGCGCGCTCCTCCTCGGTCAGCCCGCCGAGGTCGTGCTCGGCCCAGGGGACCGGCACCTCCCGGATCACCAGCTGCACGGGCTGGGCGGAGCTGCGGTGCTGGAACGACGTCCGGAGGTTGGCGTGGCGGCGCAGCACGGTGGCCGCGGCCGCCCGCAGGGCGTCGGCGTCCAGCCGGCCCTCCAGCTCGACGCTCAGCTGTGAGGTGTAGAGGTCCACGCTGCGGTCGTCGTACAGGCTGTGGAAGAGCAGCCCCTCCTGCAGCGGGGTGAGCGGCAGGATCGCTTCAACTGCCGATGTGCTCATTCCGGCAACCTCCAGTCAGATTCGAGCAGTGAGAGTTCGTCGTCCGAGAGCGACACCAGGGACCGGTCGACCGTCCCGTCGTCGGGCGGCGGTGGCGCGCTCGGCGCCGGGGCCCCCTCCGGTGTGGTGTCGGTGGGTGTATCGGCGACGGCCGCCATGTCCGCCGCCGTCTTGTGCCGGAACACATCACGGGCGGTGAGGACCACACCGGCGGCCCGCAGACGGCTGACGAGCTGGATGGAGATGATGCTGTCGCCGCCCAGGTCGAAGAAGTTGTCGTCGATGCCGATCGTGGGCAGGGCCAGGACCTCCGCCATCACGGCGCAGACCTGGGCCTCCAGCTCGGTGCGCGGCGCCCGTGACGTGGCGCCGCCGGTGAACTCGGGCGCGGGCAGCGCCCGGCGGTCGAGCTTGCCGTTCACCGTCATGGGCAGCTCGTCGAGCGGGACGAACGCGGCGGGCACCATGTATTCGGGCAGCTGCCGCTCGGCGTGGGCGCGCAGGTCGGCCACGAGGGTGCCCAGCCGGCGCGAGCCGAGGGGGTTGTTGACGTATGCGCCGGGCTCCAGCCGGGTGGCGGGAAGGTACACATCGGTCAGGGCCGGCCCGTCGGCGCCGAAGACGGCGTCGAGCCGCCCCGGGGCGCCGGAGGCGTAGGTGACCAGGACGGGCAGCCCGTGCCGCTCGGCCAGGGTGTGAAGTGCCTCCGGGTCGATGCCCGGCTCGTCGGGGTGGCCGAGAGCCTCCAGGACCTCGGCGACCTGGCGCCCCTCGGTGAGGGTGTTCAGCGCGGCCTGTTCCCCGGCCAGCCGGGCGTCCGGGATGCCGGTGACCCGGATCGGCTCACCGCCGCCCTGGGCCAGATGGCGTTCGAGGTCCGCCAGGTCGGTGAGGTCCACGCCGTAGCGCAGGCGCTCGATGACGCCGAGGTCGTGTGCGTCCACCGGGCCGGTGCGCAGCACCACGTCGAAGCGGTGGCGGGTCAGCTCGTTGTCGCCGTGGCCGCGCTTGACCCGGACGTCCACGGCCGTGTACGCGGGGATGTCGCGGGCGACGGCCGCGAAGTACTCGGGGTCGACCAGGAGTTCCTTCTCCATCAGGATCGCCTGCTCGACCGCCCGGGACACCGCGGCCTCGTCCTGGTGCTCGGCGCGCTGCCGCAGCCGGATCGCGGTCTGGAAGGCGCGCTGGGTGCGCAGGTTGCGCTGGTCGCCGAGGAATACCGCGCCTCCGGGGACCACGAGGTCCGCCAGTGACTCCAGCAGCTCGGTGAGGTAGGCGGCGTGGGGGAAGTACTGGGCGACGGAGTTGATGACCACGGTGTCGAAGAAGCCGGTGGGCAGCCCCTCCAGCTCATGCGCCGCGCCCACCCGAAGCCGCACCCGCTCCGCCAGCTCCGGCCGGGCGGCGACCTGACGGCGCAGTACGGCGATGGCCTCGGCGGAGAAGTCCAGGCCCCAGTAGGTCTCGCAGTCACCGGCGAGCTTGGCCAGCAGCAGACCACTGCCGACGCCGATTTCCAGCACCCGGCGCGGCCGCAGGGCACGGATCCGCTCCACGGTGGCGTCCCGCCACTCCCGCATCTCCTCGATCGGGATGTCCTCGCCGGTGTAGCTGCTGGCCCAGCCGCTGAAGTCCTCGCCGAACTCCTCCGGCCGCTCGGCCCCGTACATCAGGTCGTACACCTGCTGCCACTGGTCGATCTGCTCCTCGGCGGAGCCGGTCTCCTCCCGGGAACCGTCCAGCGCGGGCACCACGTACGCCACCAGTTGCGGATCCCCCGGGTGGTCCTCCCGCACCGTCACCACGGCCTCGTCCACTTCGGGGTGGTCCCGCAGGGCGCGCTCGATCTCGTCGGTCTCGATGCGGTAGCCGCGCACCTTGACCTGGTTGTCGACCCGGCCGACGAACTCCTGCCGGCCGTCGGGGAGCCAGCGCACCAGGTCGCCGGTGCGGTACATCCGCTCGCCGGGGGTGCCGAACGGGTCGGCGACGAACCGCTCGGCCGTCAGGGGAGCCCGGTACAGATAGCCGCGGGCCAGCAGCTCGCCCGCGATGTACAGCTCGCCGGGGACACCCACCGGCACCGGCCGCAGCCGCGCGTCCAGCACATACATCCGGGTGTTCCAGGCGGGGCCGCCGAGGGTCACGACGCCGGGGCGCACCTCGTCGCCCGGCGCGATCCGGTGGACGCTGCAGCCGACCGTGGTCTCGGTGGGTCCGTACTCGTTGTGCACGGTGGCCCGCGGGTTGCGGGCGCGCCAGTTGGCGAGCGCGGCGTCGGTCAGCGCCTCGCCGCCGATCACCAGGTCGTCGGCGGGAGAGAACTCCGGCGGCAGCGCGTCGAGCAGCCGCAGGTGGGTGGGCGTCACCTTCAGGAACGACAGCGGGGTGGCGTCAAGCGCCTCGACGGCCTGCCGGTCCTCCTCCATCCCGGCCACGTGCAGGCGGCCGCCGGAGAGCAGCGGCCCGAACAGCGCGGTCACCGTCAGGTCGAAGGAGATCGGCGAGTGCAGCAGCGCGGTGCCGCGCAGCGCCGGATAGATGTCCAGGGCCCAGTCCAGGTATTGCAGGACGGAGGCGTGGGCCACGGCCACGCCCTTGGGGCGACCGGTCGAGCCGGAGGTGTAGATGACGTACGCGACATTGCTCCGGTGCAGCGGACTGCGCCGCTCCGCGTCGTCGAGGGCATGGCCGGGACGCGCCGCGAGCTCCGCCCGGGTATCGGGGGCGTCGAGGTACAGCCGGGGCCGGGCATCGTCCGCGGGCAGCTGGGAGGCGCCCTGCGCGGTGCACAGCAGCAGCGTGGGCCGGGCGTCGTCGAGCATGAACCGGACGCGCTCCACGGGGTGGCGCGGATCGAGCGGCAGATAGCCCGCGCCCGCCTTGAGTACCGCGAACACCGCGACCAGTTGCTCGACCGACGCCGGGAGCGCGATCGCCACCAGCGTCTCGGGGCCGACGCCGCGCTCCACCAGCAGCCGGGCGAGCCGGTTGGCCTCCTGGTCGAGCGTGGCGTAGTCCAGCGTGCGGTCGCCGCCGAGCAGCGCGGGGGCCGCCGGGGTGCGGGCCACTTGCTCCTCGAAGCGGCTGACCAGGGTGCCGGTGGGGGCGGGGCGCGCGGTGTCGTTCCAGTCGACCAGTATGCGGCGGCGCTCGTCCTCGTCCATGATCGCGAGCGCGTCCAAGCCGCGGTCCGGGTCCTGGATCGCACTGCGCAGCAGCCGGATGAGCCGCCGGACGAAGCCTTCGACGGTCTCCGCGTCGAACAGGTCGGTGGCGTACTCCACGGACCCGTTCATGCCGGCGGGCAGACCGTCGGCGTCATGCGTCTCGGTGAAGCCGAACATGAGGTCGAAGCGGGCGACCTTCATGCCCACGAACTCCTCCTCGCCCCGCACCTCGGGCAGGTCCACCACGGGAGTGGCGTCGTTCTGCAGCCCGAAGGCGACCTGGAACAACGGGTTGCGGGAGGGATCGCGCTCGGGCTTGAGGGCGTCCACCAGCCGCTCGAACGGCATGTCCTGGTGCGCGTAGGCGGCCAGGTCGGTCCCGCGCACCCGGTCCAGCAGCTCCCGGAAGCCGGGGTTGCCCGAGGTGTCGGTGCGCAGCACCAGGGTGTTGACGAAGAACCCGACCAGGTCCTGTACGGCCTCGTCGGTGCGGCCCGCGATGGGGCTGCCCAGGGGGATGTCCGTCCCCGCCCCGAGCCGGGTCAGCAGGGTCGCGAGCCCGGCCTGGAGCACCATGAACACCGTGACCCCGCACTGGCGGGCGAGCTCGGTGAGCCCGGTGTGCGTCTCGGCGTCCACCTGGAAGACCACATCGTCGCCGCGGTAGCTGGGCACGGCCGGGCGCGGACGGTCGGTGGGCAGGGCCAGTTGCTCGGCCACGCCCTCCAAGGTCTCGGTCCAGAATCGCAGTTGGCGGGCGAACGGGCTGTCCGGCCCGGCCTCCTCGTCCAGCAGCTCGCTCTGCCACAGGGTGTAGTCGCCGTACTGGACGGGAAGCGGCTCCCAGTCCGGGGCCTGGCCGTGCAGCCGCGCCGCGTAGGCGGTGCTGATGTCCCGGCACAGCGGGTCCATCGACCAGCCGTCACCGGCGATGTGGTGCACCACCACCAGCAGCACATGTGTCCGCTCGTCCAGCCGCAGCAGCTCCACGCGCAGCGGCGGGTCCACCGCCAGATCGAAGGGGCGGCGGGCCGCCTCGGTCAGCGCCTCGGCGACCGAGTCGGCGGCCACCGTGGTCACCGGCAGGTCGATCCGCAGCCCCCCGGGGTCCAGGACGCACTGCCAGGGGACACCGGCCTCGTCGGGGAAGACCGTGCGCAGCGCCTCGTGACGGGCCATCACATCGGCCACCGCCGCGCGCAGCGCGCCGGCGTCCAGCGGACCGTGGAGCCGCATCGCGACCGGCATGTTGTACGTGGCGCTGGCGCCCTCGTACCGGTCGATGAACCACAGCCGCCGCTGGGCGTGGGACAGCGGCAGCCGGTCCGGGTGGGGCATCGGGCGCAGCGCGGGCCGCAGCGCCGCCGTCTCCCGGCCGAACCAGGCCGCGACCCCGCCGACCGTCGGGTTCTCGAACAGCGTCCGCACCGGCACCTCGGCCCCGAGCGTGGAACGGATGCGGCCGGCCAGCCGGCTGGCGAGCAGGGAGTGCCCGCCGAGGTGGAAGAAGTCGTCGTCCACGCCGACCGCGGGCAGCGTGAGCACCTCGGCGAAGAGGGTGCTCAGCACCTGCTCCAGCACGGTGCGCGCGGGCCGGCCGGACGCGGCCGGCGCCTGCGGTGCGGGGAGCGCGGCTCGGTCCAGCTTGTCGTTGGGCGTTCGCGGCCACTCGGACATCGGCACGAACACCCGCGGCACCATGTGGTCCGGAAGCGCCGCGGCGGCGGTGGCGGCGACCACGTCCACGTCGGGGCCGGGGCCGTCCTCGGCCAGCAGATAGGCGACCAGGCGCGGTTCGCCCGGCTGGTCCTCCCGTACCGTCACGACCGCCTCGGCCACGCCCGGCGCTCCGGACAGGACGGCCTCGATCTCGGCGGGTTCGATCCGGAAGCCGCGCAGCTTCACCTGGTGGTCGGCCCGGCCGAGGAAGTCCAGTTCCCCGTCGGGGAGCCAGCGCACCAGGTCGCCGGTGCGGTACATGCGGGCTCCGGGCGGACCGAAGGGGTCGGCGACGAACCGGTCGGCGGTCAGGTCCGGACGGCCCCAGTAGCCGCGGGCCAGTGGCAGGCCCGCGATGTACAGCTCGCCGGTGACACCGGCCGGGGCCGGGGCCAGCGTGCTGTCCAGGACCCGCACCCGGGCGTGCGGGATGGGGCGGCCGATGGAGGGGCGGCCGCCGGTCAGGGGGCCGCTGACGGTCGCGCAGACCGTGGTCTCGGTGGGCCCGTACGCGTTGATCATGGTGCGGCCGGGGGCCCAGTGGGCGACGAGATCGGCGCCGGTGGCCTCGCCCGCCACCACCAGGGCGGTCAGGCTGGGCAGATCCTCCTCGCCCACCGCCCCGAGCGGGGTCGGCGGGATGGTGGCGTGGGTGACCCGGTGCTCGGCGATCAGTTCGAGGAGCGCGGGCCCCGGCAGCAGCCGGTGCTTGGGGGCGAGCACCAGGGTGGCGCCCGTCAGCAGCGCCATGCACACCTCCCACACCGAGGCGTCGAAGCTCGGCGAGGCGAACTGCAGCACCCGGCTGCCGGGGCCCGCGCCGAGCCGGCGGGTGTGCAGATCGGCGAGCGCGGCCAGCGCGGTGTGGGTGACGACGACGCCCTTGGGGCGACCGGTCGACCCCGAGGTGTAGATCATGTAGGCGGCGTTGGCGGTGGCCAGGGCGCCGGCCCGGTCGGCGTCGCCGAGGTCGGTGTCGGACGCCGCGGCGAGCGCGTCCGCGACCGCCGGGTCGTCCAGGCACAGCCGCGGCAGCACATCGGCGGGCGGCAGCGGGTCCTGGACGGTGTCGGCGGTGATGACGAGCACCGGCCGCGCGTCATCGAGCATGAACGCGATGCGCTCATGCGGGTAGTCGGTGTCGACCGGCAGGTACGCGGCTCCGGCCTTCGCCACCGCCAGCACCGCGGTGATCCAGGCGACGGACCGGGGCAGGACCACCGCCACGAACCGCTCGGGCCCGGCGCCCATCGCCACCAGGCGCCGGGCCAGCCGGTTGGCGTGCCGGTTCAGCTCGTCATAGCTCAGCTCCTGGTCCTCCCAGCGGACCGCGCACGCCTGGGGCGCACGGGCGGCCACCCGCTCGAACAGCGTGGCCAGATGGCCGTCCGCCACCGGCTCGTCCGGGCCGCTGCCGGCCGAGAGCAGCGCCTGGCGCTCACCGTCGGCGAGCAGGTCCAGTCGCCCCACCCGGGCCTCGGGCCGGGTGGCGAACGCGGACACCGCCCGGGCCAGCCGGTCCAGCATGGCCCGGGCGCCCGCCGCATCCAGCACATCGGGCTGGTAGGTGATGCGCAGCTCCAGCCGCTCCCCGGGGAAGGCGTGGAAGACGAAGGGGTAGTGGCTGGCGTCGGTGCTCTCCGCGGACGTCACCTCGAGACCGGCCGCGCCGAGGTCGGGCAGCGCCTGCTGCAGCGGGAAGTTCTGGAACGAGATGACGGTGTCGAACAACTCGCGCCGCCCCGCGGCCCGCTGGATGTCCGCCAGCCCCAGGTGATGGTGGTCCAGCAACCGCACCTGCCGCTCCTGGAGCAGCTTGGCCGTCTCCACCAGGGTCTGCTCGGGGCGTACCGCCGCCCGCACCGGAATGGTGTTGATGAACATGCCCAGCATGTCCTCCACACCGGGCAACTGCGCCGGACGGCCGGAGACGGTCGTGCCGAACACCACGTCGCTCTGCCCGGTGGCCCGTGCGATCAGCACGGCGAGCGCCGACTGCACGACCGTGTTCAGGGTCAGGCCGAACGTGCGGGCGGTGGCCGTCAGCGCGGCCGTCGTCTCCTCGGGCAGCTCGGCGGTCAGCCGCTCCGGGACCACGACCGCGCCGGACCGCTCCCCGGGCGCCAGCACCGTGGCGTCCCCCAGACCGGCCAGTTCCTCGCTCCAGGCGCGCCCGGCCGCCGCCCGGTCCTGCCGGCCCAGCCAGGCCAGATAGTCCCGGTAGGCGAACGGCGGCCGCACGGCGCCGTCACCGCCGTACAGCGCGAACAGCTCGGCGAACAGCATCGGCATCGACCAGCCGTCCACCAGCATGTGATGGTTGGTGAACAGCAGCGCGCGGCGGTCGGGGCCCAGGGTCACGACCGTGAAGCGCAGCAGTGGTGCGCTGCCCAGGTCGAAGCGGTGGCCGCGCTCCCGCTCCACCAGCCCCGCCAGCCGGCTCTCGCGTATCTCCGGCGCGCAGCCGGACAGATCCACCTCCGCCCACGGCAGCTCGACCGCGTCCACGACCACCCCGACGGTCTCCCGCAGCCCGTCCTGCCGGAACTCGGTGCGCAGCAGCGGATGGCGGCGGATCAGCTCGTCCCACGCGGCGCGCAGCCGCGCCGTGTCCAGCGGGCCGCGCACCTCCAGGGTGAGCAGCGAGGTGTACAGGTCGACCTGGCCCTCGCTCAGCTGACTCTGGAACATCAGGCCCTGCTGCAGCGGGGCGAGCGGCACCACGTCCACCAGCGCGGGCCTGGCGGCCTCCAGCCGCTCCACCTCGTGCTGGGACAGCGACACCAGCGGGAAATCGGACGGGGTGCGGCCGCCCGCGCCGGGCCGGGCGGCGTACGCGGCGAGCGCCTCCACCGACCGCAGCCACGCCTGCGACAACTCCCGCACGTCCGCTTCGGACAGCAGCTCGCCCGCCCAGGTCCAGGTGGCCACCAGCGTGGGGCCCTCCGGCTGGTCCTGGGTGACCAGGGTGAGGTCGAGGGCGTGCTCCAGCGGCATCTGCGGGTCGGCCCCGCCGAGCGGCCCGGCCGCGCCGACCGGCGCCCAGTCCTCGCCCGTCCGCCCGGCGGTGAACCGGCCCAGATAGTTGAACCCCCATCCGGCGCGCGGCAGTTCGGCCAGCTTCGCGGCGGTGCGCGCGTTGAGGTACCGCAGCAGGCCGTATCCGGCGCCGTCGCCGGGGACGGCCCGGATCTGCTCCTTGATCCGCTTGACCGCCTGGCCGAGGGAGGGGCCGCCGGCCGTGGCGTCCGCCCAGTCCAGCGGGCCGGGGTCGAGCCGCACCGGGTGCTGCTCGGTGAACCAGCCGACCGTACGGGACAGATCGGCGCCCTCCAGCAGGTCGTGCCGGCCGTGGCTCTCCACGTCCACCAGCGGACCGTCCGGGTGCTGCCCCCGGCGTCGCCGCCAGTCGGCGACGGCGACCGCGAACCCGGCCAGCAGCACCTCGTTCACCCCGGTGGCGAACGCGGTGGGCAGCGTGGTGAGCAGCGGCGCGGTGTGTGCGGCGGACACGGTCACGGTCAGGGTGCGGGCCGTGGCGGCCACGTCCCGGGCCGGGTCCAGCGGACGGTCGGCCACCGGCTGGTCCGGGGTGCGCAGCAGCCGCGTCCACACCTCCAGCTCCCGCTCCATCCCCGGGGTGTGCGCCAGCGCGGCCAGGCCGGTGGCCCAGGTCCGCAGCGAGGTGGTGGCCGGCGGCAGCTGGGCCCGTCGGCCGGCGGCCCGCGCCTGCCAGGCCAGGGCCAGATCCTCCAGCAGGATCCGCCAGGACACCCCGTCGACGGCCAGGTGGTGGACGCTCAGCAGCAGCCGCCCGGCGCGCTCGGGGCCGGCGTCGAACCACACGGCGTCCAGGACGGTGCCCGCCGAAGGGTTCAGCCGGGCCCGCGCCCGCGGCAGCGCCGTGCGCAGCGCGATGGCGAAGGCATCCTCGTCCGGGTCGGCGCCCCCGTTCGCTCCGGCCGCCGTGACCTCGACCGCGGTCAGCAGCGGAGCGGCGGACACCCGGCCGGGTTCGCGTACGGTCAGCCGCCAGTCGCCGTCGTCCCCGGTGTCCAGCCGCAGCCGCAGCGCGTCATGGTGGTCCACGAGAGCCTGCAGGACCTCGGTGAGCGCCTCCGCGGTGGAGCCCGCGGGCACCGTCACCACGAACGCCTGGTGGAAGCCGTCGACGGGGCCGCCGAGTTCGCGCTGCGCCGCGACGATCGGGGTGAGCGGCAGCTCACCCGAGGCCGACGGGCCGGGGGTGTCGGCCGTTTCGTCCGCGGTCACCGGTGTGGCCGCGGCCGCGAGGGCCGCCACGGTGCGGCGGGTGAAGACATCGCGCGGGCTCAGGCCCAGCCCGGCCCGGCGGGCCCGGCTGACCAGCTGGATGGAGATGATGCTGTCGCCGCCGAGGGCGAAGAAGTCGTCATCGGCACCGACCGCGGGCAACCCCAGCACCTCGGCGAACAGTGCGCACAGCGTGTGCTCGGCCGGGGTGGCCGCGGGCCGCGAGGAGGCCGCGGCGGCGAAGTCGGGCGCCGGCAGGGCGCCGGTGTCCAGTTTGCCGTTCGCCGTCAGCGGCAGCTCGGCCATCGGTACCACCGCGGCCGGGACCATGTACTCCGGCAGTGTCCGGGCGAGATGCTCGCGCAGCTCCGCCGGGTCGCAGCGGCCCGCGGCGGCGACGGCGTACGCCACCAGCCGGGTCACGCCCGGCGTGTCGCCACGGGCCACCACGGCGGCCCGGGCCACCGCGGGGTGACCGGTGAGCGCCGCCTCGATCTCACCGAGCTCGATGCGGTGCCCGCGGACCTTGACCTGCTCGTCCGCGCGGCCGAGGAACTCGATCTGCCCCCCGGCCGACCAGCGCACCACATCGCCGGTCCGGTACATCCGGCTGCCCGGGGCGAACGGGTCGGCGACGAACCGGTCCGCGGTGAGCGCCGGCCGCCCGGCATAGCCGCGCGCCAGCTGCGGCCCGGAAAGGTACAGCTCCCCGGGGGCGCCCGGGGGCACCGGCCGCAGCGCGTCGTCGAGGACGTACGCCCGTGCGCCGCGTAGCGGCCGCCCGACCACGGGGTGTTCCGCGGCCGCCAGCGGAGCCGACAGGGCGTCGATCGTGAACTCGGTGGGACCGTAGAAGTTGTGTGCGGCGGTCGCCGGGGCCGCCGCGCGCAGCCGGCCCCACAGGTCCGGCCCGAGCGCCTCGCCGCCGAGCATCAGCACCGCGGGCGCCGCGTCGGCCTCCAGCAGGCCCGCGTCCAGCAGCCGCGCGGCGTAGGAGGGAGTGATGTCGAGGAAGTCGACGCGATGCTCGGCGACGTACGCCACCAGGGCCCGTGGATCGCGGCGCGTGTCGTCGTCCACCACGTGCAGTTCATGGCCCGCGAGCATCCACAGCACCCCGTCGAAGGAGGTGTCGAACGACAGCGACGCGGTCATCGCGGCCCGGAAGCGGCGTCCCCCCGCGGCCGCCACCGCGGGCTCGATCAGGTCGCGCCGGTGAGCCGCGAACAGGCTGACCAGGTTGCGGTGTTCGACCCCCACGCCCTTGGGCACACCGGTGGAGCCGGAGGTGTGGATGAGGTAGGCCAGGTTCTGCGGCCGCACCGGGCCGCCGTGCTCCTCGTCGGCCAGGGCCCGCCCGGGCAGCGCGGCCAGTTCGGCCGCGGTCCGCGGGTCGTCGAGGACGACCAGGGGCGCGCCGGTGAGGGCCGGGGCCAGTCCGGTCGCGGTCACGACCGCGGCCGGGGCGGTGTCCTCGATCACGAAGCGGATCCGCTCGGCCGGAAGCCCGGGGTCGATGGGGACGTACGCGGCGCCCGCCTTGAGCACCGCGAACATGGCGACGATCGAGTCCACGCCGCGTGGCAGCAGCAGCCCGACCGTGTGCTCGGGCCCGGCGCCCCGGGCGGCCAGGAGCCGGGCGAGCCGGTTGGCCCGCTCCTCCAGCTGGGCGTAGGTCAGCGTGCCGCCCTCGCCGACCAGCGCCGTACGGTCCGGGGTGCGGGCGGCGGCATCCTCCAGCAGCCCGCCGACGGTGCCGGCCGCGGCGGAGGCTGCCGCGCCCCGGCCCCAGCCGAGGACGGTGCGGTGCGCGGGGGGGTCCAGCAGCGGCACCCGGCCCACCGGCTGTTCCAGGTCGTCGGCGAGGCGCGCCAGGACGTGGTGCAGGCAGGACGCGACGGTCCGCACCTGCTCGGCGGTGACCACATCGGTGCGGTGGCCCAGGCGCAGCCGCAGCGCCTCGCCCGTCATCACCGCGACGCTCAGCGGGTAGTGGGTGTCGTCGCGGCCGTCGATGCCCGCCACGTGCCAGGCGCCGTCGGCCGTCCGCAGCGATTCGGGCGGGAACGGATAGTTCTCGATCACCAGCAAGGTGTCGAACAGCTCGCCCATCCCGCCCAGACGCTGCACCTGCGCCAGCGGCAGATGGTGATGGGCGGTCAGCTCCGCCTGCTCCTGCTGCAGCCGCTCCAGCAGGGCGCGTACGGGCTCGTCGGGGCGGAACCTCGCCCGCACCGGGAGGGTGTTGATGAACAGGCCCACCATCGACTCGACGCCGTCGACCTCCGCGGGCCGCCCGGCGACGGTGCCGCCGAAGACCACGTCCCGCGACCCGGTCAGGGCGCCCAGGACGATCGCCCACGCACCCTGCACCACGGTCCCCAGGGTGATGCCGTGGCGGCGGCCCGCGGCCTCCAGGGCAGCGGTGAGCGGTGCGCCGAGGTCCACGGCCAGCTCCTCGACGGCTCCGCCGGCGGGCGGGGCGTCCGCCGGGGCGAGCCGCGTCGGCCCCGGCAGGTCCGCCAGCGCCGCCCGCCAGGCCGCCTCGGCCGCCTCCCGGTCCTGGCCGCGCAGCCAGTCGAGATACCGGTGGTAGGGCACGGCCGGGGGCGTGGCCGCGCCGGTGTCCGCCCCTTCGGCGGCGTACGCGGAGAGGATGTCGCGCAGCAGCAGCGGCACCGACCAGCCGTCCAGCAGCAGGTGGTGATGGCGGAAGACCAGGATGTGCCGGTCCTCGCCGGTGCGCGCCAGCAGGAACTGGAACAGCGGCGGCCGGTCCGGGGCGAACCGCGGCTGCTCGGCCGACACCCGCTCCAGCTCCGCCGCCCGCGCCCGCTCGTCCAGGTGGCGCAGGTCGATCCGGCGCCAGGGCACCGTGAACGCCCGGGGCACGAACTGCACCGGCACCCCGGACCCGTCGTCCCAGAAGCCCGCGCGCAGCTGGGGGTGGCGGCGCAGCGTGGCCTCCACCGCCCGTCGCAGCCGCTCCGGGTCGACCGAGCCCTCGAGCGCGAAGCGGAACTGGACGGTGTACGCGTCGGGCTGCTCGGTGTCGTAGGCGGCGTGGAACAGCAGGCCCCGCTGGAGCGGGGCGAGCGGCAGCACGTCGGCGAGCGGACCCGACTCGGCCGCCAGCGTGTCCAGCTGGTCCTGCGTCAGCCCGGCCAGGGGGACGTCGGCGGGTACGAGGCCGCCGTTGCCGGGGCGGGCGGCATGGGCGGCCAGGCCGTCCAGCGCCCGGCGCCACATCCGGGCGAGCGTCTCCAGCGCCGCCTCGTCCAGGACGCCGTCGGGCCAGGACAGCACCGCGGTGAGCGTGGGCCCGCCGGCCCCGTCCTGGGCCACCACGTCGACCTGCAGGGCATGCGAGACCGGCATCGCCGGGTCGTCGCCCCCACCGAACCCCTCCAGGCCCGGCAGCGGCGTCCAGGGCCGCCCGGGGTCGGCCGCACCGAACCGGCCCAGGTAGTTGAAGAGGATCTGCGGGCGGGCCCCGTCGTCCGGCAGGGTGCCGGGCGGGGACAGATAGCGCAGTACGCCGTAGCCGACACCGCCGGCCGGGACCTCCCGCAGCCGCTCCTTGACCTCCCGCAGTGCCCGGCCGGCGGCCGTGCCACCCGCGGCGAGCTCGGCGAAGTCCAGGGCGCCCAGGCCCAGGCGGACCGGGAAGAGGGCCGTCAGCCAGCCCACCGTGCGGGTCAGGTCGGCCTCATCGGCCGGCGCGTCGCGGCCGTGGCCCTCCAGGTCCAGCAGCACCTCCGGCGCCGCGCCGCCGTGCTCCCGACGCCAGTCGGCGACCGCGGCGGCGAACCCGGCCAGCAGCACCTCACGCGCCCCGGTGTGGAACGCGGCCGGGACGGTGGTCAGCACGGACTCGGCCAGACCGGCGGGCAGCGTGACCGTCATCTGCCGCCGCGCCCCGGCCACATCGGCCGCCGGGTCCAGCGGCCGGGCTCCCAGAGTCGGTTCCTCGGCGGCGGTCAGCACCGCCCGCCAGTACGCC
Organism: Streptomyces sp. NPDC007875; assembly: GCF_042868035.1. Taxonomy (NCBI): domain Bacteria; kingdom Bacillati; phylum Actinomycetota; class Actinomycetes; order Kitasatosporales; family Streptomycetaceae; genus Streptomyces; species Streptomyces sp. NPDC007875. The sequence continues at coordinate 333,130 of NZ_JBIADZ010000003.1, forward strand.
GCCTCCCCGTCCCGGGCGCCGGTCGCCGCCTGCTCGGCCAGCAGCCCGGCGAAGCGGCGCAGCGAGGTGCCCACGGGTGCGGGCCGCGGGTCGCGGCCCTCGCGCACCGCGGTGAAGGCGGCGGCCAGATCGGGCAGCAGGACGCGCCAGGAGACTCCGTCGATCACCAGGTGGTGGACGGCCAGTACCATCCGCCCGGGCCGGTCGTCCCCCGCGTCGCACCACACCGCCTGCAGCATCGTTCCGGCGCGCGGGGCCAGCCGGTCCACCGCGGCGCGCACCGCGTGCGCGGTCGTCTCGGCCGGTGTGTCCCCGTCGGCGAGCGGCACCCGCCGCAGGCGGTCGTCGGCCCGTACGGCGCCGGGCGGGGCGACGGCCAGCCGCCACGGGCCGTCGCCGTCGTCCAGCAGCCGGGCGCGCAGCGCGTCATGGCCGTCGAGGAGTGCCTGCAGGGCCGCGGTCAGCTCCTCGTGGCGCGCGCCGGGCGGGGTGGTGAACGTCATCACCTGGTGGTAGCGGTCGATGGCGCCGCCCCGCTCCTGGAGCCAGCGGATCACCGGGGTCGCGGGCAGCTCCCCGGTGCCGTCGGCGCCGTCACCGTCCTGGGCCGCGCCGCGTTCGGCCACCGCGGCCAGCGCCTGGACCGTGCGGCACCGGAACACCTCACGCGTGCTGAACCGCAGCCCCGCGCGGCGAGCCGCGCCGACCAGCTGGATCGAGACGATGCTGTCGCCGCCCAGGGTGAAGAAGTCGTCGTCGATGCCGACCCGCTCCAGCTGCAGCAGCTCGGCGACGATGTCGCAGAGCACCGTCTCCTCTTCGGTGCGCGGCTGCCGCCCCGACACCTCGGCACCCGGGTCGGGCGCGGGCAGCGCGGCGCGGTCGACCTTGCCGTTGACGGTCAGCGGAAGCGCCGGCAAGGTCACGAACGCGCCGGGGACCATGTAGTCCGGCAGCGCCGCCACGGCCCCCGCGCGCAACGCCGACACGTCCGGCCGCGCACCGGAGGCGGGCACCACATAGGCCACCAGCGTGGTCTGTCCGGGCCGGTCCGTCCGGGGGACCACGGCGGCCTGCGCGACATCGGGCAGATCCGCGAGGACGGCGGCGACCTCGCCGGGTTCGACGCGGAACCCGCGGATCTGCACCTGGTCGTCGGCCCGGCCCAGGTAGGCGAGCGAACCGTCCGCGCGCCGCCGGGCGAGGTCGCCGGTGCGGTACATCCGCTCGCCCGGGCGGCCGAAGGGCGCGGCCACGAAGCGGCTCGCCGTCATCCCATGGCGGCCCAGATAGCCGCGGGCGAGACCGGGACCGGTCACATACATCTCGCCCACCGCGCCCTCGGGCACGGGCTGGAGCGCCTGGTCGAGCACGAGCACCCGAAGGTCGCCGAGCGGGCCGCCGATGAGGCTGCCGGTCGCGCGGGCCGCGGTGGCGCGGTCGAGCCCGAGGTGGGTGACATGGACCGTGGTCTCGGTGATTCCGTACATGTTGGACAGCACGGGCGTGTCCTCGGCGCGGTGGTCGTACCAGCCCTCGAGCCGCCCCAGATCGAGCGCTTCGCCGCCGAACACCACATGGCGCAGGGCCAAGTGGCGCCCGGGTCGCTCCCGGTCGGCCTGGATGAGCGGGTAGAAGGCCGACGGTGTCTGGTTCAGGACCGTGACCCGCTGCTCGGCCAGCAGGTCCAGGAAGTCGTCGGGGGAGCGGGAGACGTCGAACGGGACGACCACCAGCCGCCCGCCGTGCAGCAGCGGACCCCATATCTCCCACACGGAGAAGTCGAAGGCGAACGAGTGGAACATGGTCCACACGTCCCGTGGGCCGAACGCGAAGTGCTCGGCGGCCGCGGCGAACAGCCGGGTGACGTTGCGATGGGTGACCACGACGCCCTTGGGCCGCCCGGTCGAGCCCGAGGTGTAGATGACATACGCCGGGCAGTCCGGCCGCAGCGCGGCCACGACCGGGTCGGTCGCGGGCTCCTGGGCCATGCCCGTACGGACCTGGGGCGCGTCGACGACCAGCCGCGGCACCGCGTCCCCGGTGTGCGCGCCGATTGCGGCGTCCACCTCGGCGGCGGTCACCAGCAGCGCGGGGCGGGCGTCGCCGAGGATGAGGGCCAGCCGCTCGGCCGGGGCCGCGGGGTCCAGCGGCACATAGGCGGCGCCGGCCTTCAACACGGCCAGGAGCGCCACGATTTGGTCGAGCGAGCGCGGCAGCGCGATGGCCACCAGCCGCTCCGGGCCCGCACCGTACCTGATCAGACGGTGCGCCAGCTGATTGGCCCGGGCGTTCAGTTCGCCGTAGGTCAGCGTGGTGTCGCCGTAGGTCAGCGCGGCGGCGTAGGTGGTACGCCGGGCCCGGTGCGCGAACAGGCCGGGCAGCGTGGCCTGCGCCTCGGGCGACGCCGCAGGGGGGAGGGGTGCGGCCGCCGGAAGCGCACGAGTGCGCTCGGCGGGCGTGGTGATGTCCAGCAGGCCGAGCGGAGTGTCCACATCGGCGCGGGCCAGCCGCTCCAGAAGGTGCCCCAGCCGCTGCTGGTGCGCGGCGACATCGGCCTCGTCATAGCGGTCGGCGTTGCCGTCCAGCTCGATCCTCAGCCCGCCGCCGCCGGGGTGGACGGAGACGACGACCGAGAAGTCGTCGGTGGGCCCGATGGACAGATTGTGAACGGTGACCGGGGCGCCGTCGAATGTCAGTTCGGCGGCGAAGGACATGATGTTGACCTGCGGGCCGAACAGGGGCGTGAGGGCGTCGGGGCCGCCGTGCTCGCGGCGCAGGTCCTCGTAGCGGTACCGCTGGTGCCGCAGGACCGCGCGCAGCCGCCGGGACACCTGGCGCAGCGCCTCGCCGACGGTCAGGGCCGGACCCAGGTCGAGTCGCAGCGGCAGCAGATTGGACATCATGCCCGGAGTCCGCTGCGGCGCGTGGCCGATCCGGGACGCGACCGGCACGCCGAGGGTGACCTCGCCGGCCCCGGACATCCGCTGCACATAGACGGCGACCGCCGTGAGCACCGCGATCGGCCAGGGCAGCGCGGCCTCGCGCGCCACATCCCGCAGCCGCTCCAGCTGGGGCGCTTCCAAGCTCATCCCGCGCCGCACCTTCTCCCGCGGCGGTGCGGGCGGCCTGGCACTGAGCGACGCCGGTGCCGGTGCGTCCGCGAGCTCCCGCGCCCAGAACGCACGGTCGGCGTCGAACTGCTCCGAGGCACGGTATGCGGCGTCCGCCTCGACCAGCCCCGCCAGCGGGGGGAACGGCGTGCCCGCGGCCATCCCCTCGGTGCCCGCCACGGTGTACAGCTCCGCGACCCGACGGGCCACCGCGGCCACCGTGAACCCGTCGCCCACCAGGTGGTGGTAGTGGTGGAACCAGAAGAAGCGGTCCGGCGCGACGGCGAACAGCACACACCCGAAGAGCGGCTCCCCGCCCAGGTCGAGCGGGGTGCGCAGCCGCTCCCACATCGCCCGCTCGGCCACCGCCCGGGGATCAGGCTCGTGGCGCAGATCCACCACTGGCAACGTCCAGTCGCCCAGGGGCGTGATGACCTGCCGGGGCCCGTCGGGTCCGTCCACCACCCGCACCCGCAGCGTCTCGGCCTCCTCCAGGGTCCGCCGGACCGCTGCCTCCAGCCGCGCGGCGTCCACCGGGCCCGCGACCTCCAGGTACTCCCCGCCCTGGTAGGCGGTGCTGAGCGGGGCGAGCTGCTGCGCATGCCAAATGCCCAGCTGCGCGGCGGTCAGCGGCAGTTCCCGCCGCTCGCGGCCGTCCGCTCCCTCGCGCTCATTCGTGGCGCGCCCCGAGGTCTCGCTAAACACGTCGACGTCCCCTTCTGCAGTGACTCGGACCTGGCTGATCCGGAAGAACGAAATGGTGTGGAACGGCCGGTTACAGGCGGCGGGTGAAGGCGCGGATGGCCAGCGGTACGAAGAGGGCGAGGATCACCGCGGAGGCCAGCAGCGTGCTGCCGAGAGCCGAACCGGAATCCGAAGCCGGACCGGTGAGCAGGGCCCGTACGGCATCGGTCAGATGCGTCACCGGATTGACCTTCGCCCAGGCCTGGAGCCATCCGGGAAGGGTGTCGGTCGCGACCATCGTGTTGCTGCCGAACGCCATCGGGAACAGCAGGATCATCACGAGCATGTTGACCGACTCGGGCTTGTCCGCGATCAGCCCTATCGTCAGGGCGATCCAGGAGAACGCGAACGACACCAGCAGCACCAACGCCACGGCCAGCACCGCCGAGAGCGGATCGGTGTGGACGCGGAAGCCGATGCAGAAGCCGAAGGCGAGCAGCGTCAGCGTGGTGGCGGCCTGGCGTGGCAGGTCCCCGAGGATGTGCGCGATGAGCGGTGCGGGCCGGGCGATGGGCAGGCTCCGGAACCGGTCGAAGATCCCCTTGTCGATATCGCTGTTGATCGCCTGGCCCACGGTGGTGACCATGAACGCCGCGTTCTGCGCGAGCATCCCCGGCAGCAGGAACTGCAGATAGGCCGACTGGCTCCCGGACACCGCCCCGGCGAACAGCACCATGAAGAGCAGCATCATGATGAGCGGCTGCAGCACGCTGAACACCACGATCTGCGGCGAGGCGCGCAACTTGGTCAGATGGCGTCCGGCGAGGATCAGCGTATGGCTGACCAGGGCCCCACGGCCCGGGTCGACGGGGAGCTGGGCCGGGGTGCTGTGCTGGGCGCTGCTCATCGCGGTTTCCTTTCGGCGGACCCGGCCGTGACCGGTGCCGGATCGGGGTCCTGGACGGGGTCGGCGGGCTGGGCGGTACGGCCGGTCAGCGCGAAGAACACCTCATCGAGGGTGGCCTGACGCAGCCCCAGCTCGACGAAGCCGATCCCCTCCGCCTCCAGCCGCGCCGCCACCCGCCGCAGCGCCGTCACATCCGCGACGGCGGCGTCGATCAGGCCGGTGTCCGCGTCGACGGCCGGCTCCACCCCCGTCGCCTCGGCGACGTACGCGGCGGCCTGCGCGCCCTGGGCCGGATCCGCCACCCGCATCTGCAGGGCGAGGCCGCCGACCCGGGCCTTGAGCTCGGTGGGGGTTCCGGTGGCCACCACGCGGCCCTGGTCGAGTACCACCAGATCGTTCGCCAGGTGGTCCGCCTCCTCCAGGTACTGCGTGGTGAGCAGGACCGTCACGCCGTCCGCCACCAGCTCGCGCACCAGCGTCCACACCTCGGTGCGGCTGCGCGGGTCCAGCCCGGTCGTCGGCTCGTCCAGGAACAGCACCCGCGGCCGCCCGACGAGGCTCGCCGCCACGTCCAGTCGGCGCCGCATGCCCCCGGAGTACGTCTTCGCCAGCCGGCCCGCGGCGTCCTCCAGCCGGAACCGCTCGATCAACTCGCTGGCCCGGCCGCGCGCCGCCGCCCGGGACAGGCCCAGCAGCCTGCCGATCAGCTCCAGGTTGTGCTGCCCTGACAGCTCGTCGTCCACCGCCGCGTACTGGCCCGTCAGGCCGATCGCCGCCCGCACCAGGTGCGGCTGCGCCATGACGTCGTGTCCGTCGATCCAGGCCCGCCCGCTGTCCGCGCGGATCAGGGTGGACAGAATGCGCACCGTGGTGGTCTTGCCGGATCCATTCGGGCCCAGCAGCCCCAGGACGGTCCCGGCCCGAGCCGTGAATCCGACCTCGGACAGCGCCTGGGTCTTCGCATAGGACTTGCTCAGTTCTTCGACACGGATGGTCTCCACGACAGGGCCTCTCGGGTATCGATGTCCGCCGGTCACACGCGGTGGACCGCGGCGGCAGAATCAGCAATTCCACGGTTGGGATCACGCGCCGTCCGGCTGAGCCCTCATCCTGGGCAGCGGGACAACGCCTGGACACCCCGCATCGAATAATCAATTGCGTAACGCATGATTCCGTAGAGGCGTAATGAGGAATTCCGCGGACCGTGCGGGGTAATGTGCGGCAGGTGTGACCAGGGCCTTCAGTATGATCAGAGGAAGTGCCCGGATGCGGGGGCGGGGCCGGATGGATTCGCCTCCTGGCCGCGAAGGGAATTGCGTAATCCGGAGTTCCGGATCATGCGTAATTCTTGATTCCGGTGTGTGTATCGGTCAGCAATCAGGGGTTGTGCAGCCTCGGATTCTTACTGGCGCCGGCTGCCAACTTCTTGCCTGGGGGTTGCACTCCCGGGGCGGACACGGATAAATGTGAGAAGCTCGCAGACCTCCCCGTATGTTCGTCATGCTCGGGGACCGGTCGTCGGCGGCTTTTCATCGGTGTATTGCCCGGGAATTCCTCGGGTGGTTTCCGTGCGCCGCGGGCGGCTGCAGAAGATCCACCATCACGGTCTGCCGCATTCTCGACTCGAGGGGGAGCGCAATCGATGACCACAGTGCGTGAAGGGTTCCTGCTGATCGAGAGTCAGGCGGCGGCCCTGCCGGGCGGGGCGGGATTCCCGCGTGACGCCGTGACCCAGGCACGGCTCGGCCATCCGGTGGTGCTGTTCCTCATCCAGGACGCCGTGGCCCTGGCCGTCCCGGGCCGCTCACCGGAACTCGAGGCCTTCATCGGGGCCGGCGGCCGGGTCTGGGTGGACGACTTCTCGCTCGCCCAGCGGGGCCTCGCGAGCGCCGGCCTCCTGCCCGCGGCCCGCCGCACCGATATGGGCGCGGTGGCCGAGGCGGTACTCAACCCGGCGGTGAAAGTGGTGTGGCACTGATGGGCCGTCCCGTTCCCTACACCGACGTCATGGTGATCCTCATGGGCGCACCGCATGAATCCGACCAGACCACCAGCGTGCTGCGGCTGGTCCAGGCGATGCTGGAGCGTGGTGGCCGGGTGCAGGTGTGGACATGCGGCCACGCCACCCATCTCACTCGGCAGGCGCTCGGCGCTGCCAAACAGCGCAACATCGCCTCCTGGACCACCTCCTATCCGACGACCGCCACGCTGGTCCAGGACATGCTCGCGGCCTTTCCCGACCAGCTCTACTGGTACGGCTGCCAGTTCTGCAGCGAGGACCGGGGCGTTCACGATCACGTGCCCGAGGTCGTCCTGCGCCGGCCCTCCACGTTCGCCGCGAACAGCGCCGCGACCGGCAAGACGCTGATGGTCGGAGTGATGTGAGATGGACAACCGCCCCGGCCTGCCCTCGGCCGCACCGCAGCGGCCCCAGGTGCTGGCCATCGTGGAGCGCGCCTACCGCGGCGCCGTGGAGAAGCAGTTCGCGGATGCCCTGTACCTGGCGCTCGAACTGCACCGCCAGCTCGGCGGGATCGACATCCTGCTGCGCGGCCAGGCCGTGACGTACGCGGCGCGCGACGCCCATGTGCCCCCGCTGCGGCTCGGCAACCGAGTGATCGACACGCTCACCGATCCGCGCGGTGACGTGCTGCGGCTGCTGGACGCCGGGGTGCGGGTGTACGCCGAGGAGCCTGGCCTGGCCGCCTACGGACTGGACGGTGAGGGGCGCCTCCTGGACCGGGTACGGCCGATGCCCGCGGACGAGGCGGCGGCGCGGTGGTCCACCTACCGGATGGTGTGCTTCATGTAGCGGTGCCCGCCATGGCTTCGGAGCGGACGGCCCACCGCGAGCCCGATCGCCGGTCCTCCGGCCACCCGGTCTTGATATGAGTACGGCAGCGGATACCGGCGGGTCGGCCGGTTCCGTAGCGTCCCTCGCATGGAGAACACGGGAACGGCTGCTGATGGTGCGGCCTTTGATCGTGCGGCCGGGCCGGACCGCCGTGGCGTCCCTCGCCGGCGCACCGCTGCCGGCTGGGCAGGGCTGGTCGCCCTCGCGGTGGGAGTGCTGGTCCTCGGAGTCTTCGTGGGGCTGGTGGGGCCCCTCTTCGCCATCGCCTGCGATTCCTGCCCGGACGGTGTCCGCGGCCCGCAGCGTTTCGGCGATGCCCTGATAGGCATCACACGGTACGCGGTGCCGTTCGCGACGGTGGGGACGATCATGGGGATGTTCCACCCTCGAGGTGGCGCCCGAGTAGCCGGTATCGGGCTGGGGGCACTGGTGATGCTGCTGTTCCTGATGCTGGCGCTCGGTCAGTCCACCGCCTGACGGTGGCCCTCCACCCTGGCAGCGTTCTCACCTGGCGCGCAGGCCCCGGTCGGTGAAGGCGATCAGCCACTCGAAGCTCTCGTCGATGTCGGTGCTCCACTGGAAGCCGCCCGCCGCCTGCAACGTGGCGAAGCCGTGGGCGAAGCTGCGGAGCATGCGCAGGGCGTGGTCCACGTCGGACTCCGCGATGTCGTAGCCGCGCAGGACCGCCGTGAACGCGTCGAGCAGCCGCTGACTCGCGATGGCCAGCGGGTCGTCCGGGCCGGAGGGTTCCAGGCCGATCGTCGCGGCGTACCGGCCGGGGTGCTCCAGGACGAAGGCGCGGAAGGCGCGCGCCGCGGCCGCCAGGGCGTCGCGGCCCGCGTACCCCTGGACCGCGCCGCCGACGGCGTCGGCGGCCTCGCTCAACGCCAGGGCCGCGATGCGCCGGTTGAGGTCCTCCTGGCCGCCCACGTGCTTGTACAGGGACGGGGTGCGCACGCCCACCCGCTCGGCCAGCAGGCCCATCGTCAGGCCGGCGAGGCCCACCTCGTCGGCGAGGGCGGCACCGGCCGCGACCACGGCCACCGGGTCCAGTCCGGCCCTAGGCATGAGCGGCGTCCGAGCGGAGGAAAGCGAGCATCAGCGAAACCACCTGGTCGGGGAACTGGTCGTGCGGGTAGTGCCCGGCGCCCTCGATCATCTCAAGGTGACCGAGGCCGGACGGCAGGGCATCGACGATCGCCGAACCCTCGGCGTGCGGGTCGGCCCAGTCGGGGTCGAGTGTGCCCATCACGACCAGGACCGGGCAGCGGACGTTGCCGAGCTGCGCGCCGGCGTCGGTCGGGGTGCTGCGGCCCATGCCCTGCAGGGCCTTCATCCGGCCCGGCTCGCGCAGCAGGGAGTCGATGCGGCCGAGCCGCTCGGCCCAGTCGGCCGGCTTCACCCCGGGGGAGGCCACGTCGAGGTACGAGCGCCAGAGCGGCACACTGCCGAACACACCCGTGCCGAGCAGCCGCAGCACGCCCTGCCGGAAGCGCTTGACCCGCAGGTCGCCGAGGCGGATCGACTGCTTGCGGGTGAACGGCGCCACCTCGACCACCGCGGTGACCAGCGAAGGCTCCCGCGCCGCGGCGATGGTGGCGGCGCCGCCGGAGATCGAATGGCCGACGAGCAGGGCCGGGCCGCCCAGGTGGCGGATCACGGCGAGCAGGTCGCCGGCGATGGCGGTGCGGCTCCAGGCCGGCCAGCCGACGCTGGACTCGCCGCAGCCGCGCAGATCGACCGCGGCGACCCGATAGCCCGCCGCCACCAGCGGGGGAATCACGGCACGGTACGCGGCGCGGCTGTCGCCCATGCCGTGGGCGAGGACGATCAGCGGGCCGGACCCCGCCACCTCATACGCGATCGTGCCGCCGTCGACGGCAAGGTACTCGGTCATGACACCCCTCAGCTCTGGCTAACTGTGTTAGCTAAAAGCTAATGGGGTTAGCCGAGCCTGTCAACGACGAACTCCCGCGCCTTGCTCGCGCTGGCCCATCGGATGAGGTGAGACGCGCAAACGTCGTTGCCCAGGCGCCGGGGTGCGGTGTGACGTGCGTGGGAGTCGTGAAGAATCCGCGCGCGATTCCCGGGATCCGGTTACCGGAGCGGAAGACTTGGGGGGCTCACTCGGCGCTTCCGAACAGGTCGGGCGCCGACCCATGCGAGGGGAGACCGGTCAACGATGTTCAGCCTGGTACGGAGCAGAATACGGACGGCCGCGTTCGCACTCACGGCGGTCGCGGCCCTCGCCTTACCCGGGGCCGCGGCGACCGCCGCGACCGGGGCGGCAGCGGCCCCCGCTCCCGCGAAACAGGGGCCGACCTCGGTGGCGTACGTCGAGGTGAACAACAACAGCATGCGGAACGTCGGCAAGTACACCCTCGCCAACGGCGGCGGCAACGTCTTCGACGTCGCCGTGATCTTCGCGGCGAACATCAACTACGACACGGGTACCAAGGCGGCGTATCTGCACTTCAACGAGAACGTGCAGCGCGTCCTCGACAACGCCGCCACGGAGATACGGCCGTTGCAGCAGAAGGGCATCAAGGTCGTCCTCTCGGTGCTCGGCAACCATCAGGGCGCGGGCTTCGCCAACTTCCCCTCCCAGCAAGCGGCTTCGGCGTTCGCCAAAACACTGTCGGACACCGTGGCCAAGTACGGCCTCGACGGCATCGACTTCGACGACGAGTACGCCGATTACGGCAACAACGGCACAGGCCAGCCCAACGACAGCTCGTTCGTGCACCTGGTGACGGCGCTGCGCGCGAACATGCCGGACAAGATCATCAGCCTCTACAACATCGGCCCGGCCGCGTCGCGCCTGTCCTACGGCGGCGTCGACGTCTCGTCCAAGTTCGACTACGCCTGGAACCCGTACTACGGCACCTGGCAGGTTCCCGGCGTGGCACTGCCCAAGTCGAAGCTGTCGCCGGCGGCTGTCGAGATCGGCCGGACCTCGCAGAGCACGGCCGCCGACCTCGCCCGCCGCACCGTCAGCGAGGGGTACGGCGTCTATCTGACGTACAACCTCGACGGCGCCGATCGCAGCGCCGATGTCTCCGCGTTCACCAGGGAGCTGTACGGCAGCGACGCCGTCTACACGCCCTGAGGCGACCGCACGCCCCGGCGCGCGGACGGTGGCCGTATGAAGACGGTCGCCACCACCGGGGGCACGGACGGCATCGGACGCGGCATCGCCCGTATGCGTCGCGGGCGTGGGGATCGGGACTGGCGCGCATCACCGGACGAGAGGACCAGCACCATGGCTCGCCGCGCCGCCCTCGGCGGTCTTCGCCGTGATCGCCGATCCGCACCGGCACGCCGACCTCGACGGATCCGGCACGGTGAAGAAGTCGGTATAGGGGCCGGAGCGGTTGAGCTCGGCGCGCAGTTCCGGATGGCGATGAAACTGTCCGGCGTCAGATATCAGATCACCAACACGGTCGAGGAGTACGACGAGAACCGCCGCATCGCCTGGGCCCACCCTGGCAGGCACCGCTGGCGCTACGAGCTCCAGGAGGTTCCGGGCCTGGTGGAGGCGTCCACAGGAGCCTGTTCCCACGCGGGGAGCCGGAGGCGGACATCGCACTCGCCCTGCCTGCTACTCCTCGGAGGGCTGCCGCCGAACGGAAGTGAGCCGCGTCCAGGAGCGGTCCGTTTGGCCTCTTCGGGGAGTAGCGTGAACTCATCGGGAGTATTTCGCACACCGGCCCCGATGCCGGTGTCGTTCCCGGTGAGCAACGACACCGGCCAACTGTCCACGCGCAGAGGTCCGGAGACGGGTTCGCGCGATGTCCGTGACCACCGATCACCCCCCACTCCGGGCCGTGCCCTTCAGGGCCCCGACCGCGCGCCTCGCGCTGAAACCCCTGAGTCCTTCACCAGGGCACGACGAGTTGGACGGCGCCTGGTGGCCTCGTTCACGTGACCTGACACACGAACTCGCCGCTCTGGCGGACGTACTGGATCCGCTGTGGGGACGGATCACCCGTATCGCCGTCAACCCGCGCCACTGGTCGGTCATCCCGCGCAAGATCTACGTCAACGGCCATGAGGTGAAGGTCGGTTGGTACACCTCCGAGCAGGATCCGCACAAGATCCTGCTGCTGTCCTATACGGCGGGCCGCTGGGACCTCCTGGTGATACCCCCGGAGACCAGTGCCCCCTCGGCGGCCCGGCTGATGGCCGCCGCGAGCGCGGGCACCGGCCCGCCGCTGACCGCGACCGCCCTCATGACGGCGGAACGGGCCGGCGACACTTCCTCGTCGTACGAGGCCGACACCGGACGGCCCGGCCGGTTGGTGTCAGGGATGTGACGGGCGTCGTCAGTGCCCTGGTGATTCGCCGGCCCGTCCGTGGCAGGCCGAATCAGACGTGACCGCCCGCGGCGGATGCCAGGAGCGGTTCCGCGGCCTCCTCGGTCGTGTTCGGAGGAACGACCAGTAGGTCCCAGCGCCCCCGGCCGGGGGCGAGCAGGACGACCGTGTGGGGGGCGGATGCCGCCAGGATCCTGCGCAGTCGTACGACCTGGTTGGAGACGAGCATCCGGCCGGGCGTCGCGGACCATTCCGCCCCGTTGACCGCAACGCTGCTGATGTGGCCCCACGCAGGCGGCAACCCGGCGAGCAGTGGCGGGAGCTCCGCGAGCAGGTCGTACGAACGAGGCCACCACGCGCCGTCAACGGGTCGGGGCAGACCGCCGAGGGGTGCCAGGCGCAGACGGAGAACAGGATGGGAGGGAAGCGGGGGTTGCAGTGCGGTGGTCATGAAGGCTCCTGCCAACTGCGTTATATGGACCAATGGTTGACGTCAGGCACGACGGGCGGCGACACGGGTCGGCGTCGGCCGGCGCACCTTGTCCACCCAGCCAGGCGTTCGAGGAGGCGGCCGCGGCCGACGGGTCGCTGGCCGCGGTCGACGCCGTGCCGGGCACTGGTGGGGACGACGCCGTGTCCGACGGAATCGCTGTCGTGGATGCGGTGGATGAGCGACATGCGGGGCCCCTCGGCCTCGGTGCGGGTGGCGCGGCCGGGGTCAGGGGTTGCCCAGGTGATGGGAGTCGTGGGGACGGGGCCGGTTCCGACACCGGCATACGAAGAGCCCCCGCTTCGTCCACCGTACTCCCGCGCTCCGAAACGAGGCGGGCCGGATCGCGTGGCCACCGCGTTGACAGGGGTGTCGCCGGACGTCGACTGGCGGCACCGCGCAGGGCCATGCCGCTTCGGAACACACGGCGAAGCATTTCGCCTTCCCGCCCCGCCCAGACTCCGCGGGAACCCGGGCCAATCCGGGGGCGCCGCAGAACGCCGTCCCCCCGGCCCGGAGCCGCTGCTCCCGTCGGCCGAAGGGGACGAGAGCCATGCCTCCGGCGCGCCCTCGACACCTTGGCCGACAGTCCGCGCGAGGCCGGCCGAGGATGCGGGCCACGGTGGTCTTGCCGGTGCCGGAGGGGCCGGAGAAGACGAAGTGCCGCTTGGGCGGCTGGAACTGGGAGGGGTCGAGAGCGCCTACGACGAGGCCACCGCCCAGCTGGTGAACGTCCTCGCGGAACGGCGGCGTCTCCTCCGTGCCGCCCGGCAGGACCAGGCCCCCGAGACACCATTCCGACGCATTCCGGCGCGCTGTGAGGCAGTACCGGGAGAGCACACAACGACTGCTCCGCCTCCAGGCGGCCGCAGGTCCGCGCTGCGGCGGAGCGGGGAGTAGTGTGGACACTACCGAGGGCATTCCGCACACCGGCTTCCACGCCGGGTCGTTCTCGGCGAGAGATGAAACCCGGGCCGCCGCAGAGGCGACCCGGAGACGGGTCCGCATCATGTCGGCAACCCTGCATCGAACCCTGCAGCACCATGAGTCCGCAGCGGCCCCGGCCGCGCGTCTCGCACTGAAGACCGAGGGCACGTCCCGCGGACTCCTGGACGGGGCCTGGTGGCCCCGCTCCCGGGATCTGTTGAGCGAACTTCCCCTACTGACGGACGTGTTGGATCCCTTGTGGGGCCGCATCACCCGCGTCGCCGTCAACCCGGAGCACTGGCCGGTCATCCCCCGCAAGGTTCCCGTGGACGGCCACATCGTCAAGGTCGGCTGGTTCACCCCGGAAATCGATCCGCACAAGCTGCTGCTGCTCTCCTACGGCAGCGGCCGCTGGGACCTGCTGGTCATCCCGCCCGAAACCGGGGCGGATTCGGCGGCGCGGCTGATGGCTGCCGCGTCCGACTACGACGGCCCGCCATTGACCGCGAGCGCGCTCATCGCCGCGGACGAGGCCGGGCATGCCGTCTCCGCGGCCGACCAGCCACTGGACCCGGAGGAGACATGGGAGTACGAAGGCGGTGCCTCCGCGGTGTCCGCGGCCGTTCCGGAACAAACCGGTCCGTCCAGGCGGACCAGCCGCCTGATCGTCGGTACGTGAGGTGGCCGCCATGAACGCCTTCTGACAGTCGCCGCCTTCGTCGTTCTCGTCGCAGCGGCGGCATACGTGATCCACCGGCTCAACATCCAGCAGGCCGACAGAATCGCCGTGCACCGGTACGGCGCCGCCCTGCCCGGCCGCCGCGGCCGCGGCACGCCGCAGCCCCCGGTGAGACCGGACCGGTCCGAGTCGCCGACCGTCGGCGAACGACGGGACCACCGCGACGGGGGCCGTGGCCGCTTCCGGCCGCGCCGCCGCAGCCGTACCACTCACCACAGGTGACCAGTTGGCTTGTCGTCACCGGCCTCGCGCACGGACCGTCGACTCGGCTCGTACCGACGCGTGCGCCCGGGAACGTACACCCGGGCCAAGGACCGCGCGAGGAGCGGCCGGGATCCATGCACCGAGGCGTCATGACTCTTCCGCAGCTGAACATCTACCGGTACGACCGGGGCGGGCGAGCGCTGATCACCCTGGCCGGTGAGATCGGCCCGGCCACCGCCGGACACCGGCTCCGAGCGCATGCTCCGGTGATGGACCGGGTCGGAACAGCGAAACAGGGGAAGCGAGTTGATCAGCCCTCCTGAACGCGATCCGCCGACGCCGGCCGAACCGCGGGCAGGCCGAGAGCCTGCGTGAGATCCGCGTGGACCTGCACGTGAAGTCCGCCGTCGGGGCGGGGGCGGCGAGGAGTGACGCCACCGTCCCAGACCCCGGCGGCATTCTGCTGCTGAACACGATGGCCGCGGGGTGCGGATTCTCCGTCTGTCCCCCGGCGCATCCCTGGAGGGAACTGGGTGGGTCGTTAGTCCTGCTGTGCAGGCTGTCGGACCGGCCGTTGCTCTGCCTCCGCCGGAATGCGCCCCTGCCGGGAGCGCGCCCAGCCTCCGCGCTGCGCAGCAGACCACCGTGGTCGGCGGGACCGGTCGTCGGCGTAATAGGCGTCGTCCGGACCCGTGCTTCCCGGCCCGCCCCGTTGCCGCGTTGCGGGCCGTTAGCCTGTCGGTATGTCAGAGCGTGTCATGCCCGGTCGCACGGACGGCCTGATCACCCTGGGTGCCGCGGACGCTCTGTGGGTCGAATTGACGGCCGACAGTGCTGTGCCGACGGCTTCTGGGGCCTTGACCTGCTCTCCTGCCCATGCCCGGGTGGGGTACGTCCTGCTCGGCGACCGTGTGGTGGCGACGGTGAGGGCGAGCGGCGGTCAGTGGAGTGTTCCGGAGGTTGAGGTGCGCCGGGCGGCCGCGGAACTCAACGCGGTGGGGATGGATCGGCAGGACCAGGTCCGCATCGGGCCGTTTCGTGGGGCGCCGAGGCAAGGGTGCAACGAGGAAACGCCGCTGCGTTGGCGCCGGCGCATCGCGGGGGAACTGCGGGAGCTGGGCGGCCCCGAGCGGGCAGCACGAGGTGAAGTCGGCCGGCCGTACCATCTGGCGGGGATCGACTGGCGACGGATACTCGTGGAGCGGACCCGCGACGGGACGCAGCGGACGTGGTGGCTGCCGCGCGCTGTGGTCAGGCTGCTCGACGCGGCCGAGCACGCCGAAACGCAGTGGGTACAAGCCGCGCGGAACCGCCAGGCAAGCACAGCCGTCACCGAGCCGCCCTCCCACCTCCGGCAGGCCCGAGACTTTGGCGGTCAGCAGACGACGAGCCCGGAGGGCTCCACCGCCTCACTGCGTCCGTACAATGCGGAGCTGGAAGGCCAGCTGTACTCGGTGCTCAGCAGGAAGCCCGGTACCTCCCGCAGGGTGGCCGGGTGGGTGTGTGCCATCTGCCGCACCACGGCCGCCGCGGTCCTCGACCACTGCCATGAACACGGCTACGTCCGCGCCCCCGTCTGCCAGTCCTGCAACACACAGGAACGCCCCGACCACCTGTACAGCAACGACATCCGCGTGGCGAACCGCTACACACGCCTCTTCGACACCGGCGCCGACGACTGGCTTCGCCACTGGCACCGCTGCCCCGGCTGCCGCGCACGCACCACCTTGCCCCTGCCGCACCTCGCCGCATGGACCGCCCACATAGCCTGCCGATCGCTGCGCCCGACCCACCGCGCCCCCCGCGGGCGCGAGCCCTGCGGTGTCCTGCGTGTGTCCTGGACGGGCAGTCAGAAGGCGCCCCGTTCCTGCCTGCTCACTGTCGCCGTCGATTTCTGCCCCTCCGGCGAGCACCGTGTCCTGGCGCGAGTCCCCTACCTCAAAGCCGTTGAGCGGTTTGGTGTCTGGTTGGCCGAGACGGCCCCTGCCGTGGCCGCCGCGGCCGGTCCTGACCGCTTGGACGACCTCCCCGCCCAGTTCCGGCCAGTCATCGCGGACACCAGCGGCGAGGGCCTGGCACTGTTCTGAGCGGGCACCGGGAGACGTGACACCCCAACGTCACCTCGCAGCTGCCGGCCCCCGACACGGTCACCCCGCACGCCCTCGGCGAAATGCGCAGCAGAGTGAGTAAGGGCAAGCGATACGCCCCGAGGAGCCGGCCTGCTCGATGCGTCAGAACGCACTCGTAGCAGTCGAGCCCGCGCAGCCTCACAGCCGGGATCTCAGCACGGCGGCCTCACCACCCGGCCACCACCCGGCGCGGACGGGTCGAAGCCGTGCTCGACCAGCCGGCGCACCGCCAGCAGGCTTCGCAACGACCACCCCGCGCGGATCATGCCGAGGTCGATGTCGGTTCCCTAGCCGGCGACGGTGTCGCCGAGGCGCCCCTCGTGTCCGAGCGTCAAGGTGGCGAGGCCGAACCGAGCGTCACCCCGGCCTGCCTCGGACCAGTCGATGATGCCAGTGATCTCGTCGCCGTCGACGGACACGTGAGCGATCTGCAGGTCGCCGAGCGTGAACACCGGAGTCCACGGCCGGAGCGCGGCCTCGGCGACCTGGCGGTTGCGGGTGACCAGGTCGGCAGGCAGGGCGCCGTTCGCCACGAGCCGCTTGCACTCGCCGTCGAGATCCGGCGTGGCTCGTTGGAGCCGTCGGCCCGGGAATAATGGTCCGGATCTTGTCCGTAGCGAGACGGGCCTGGTCATCTGTCGACGCCGCATCCCTCGGCTCATGGACTGCTCCAAGCGGATGCGTCGGCCCGTCGAGTGCTATATCGAGGTGGGCAGGTGCGGGGAGCGGAGCACGAGCAGGGTGATCTCGCTGGGGGCGAAGACGCGGAACGGCGGGCCCCAGAAGCCGGTGCCGCGGCTGGTGTAGAGGAGGGTGCGGGGGCCGTGGTGGCTGAGGCCGGCGAGGGCGGGCTGGTCGATGCGGACGAGGTGGTGGAAGGGCCAGATCTGGCCGCCGTGGGTGTGGCCGGAGAGTTGGAGGTCGATGCCGGCCGCTGCTGCCCGGTCGATGAACTTGGGCTGGTGTGCCAAGAGCAGGACGGGTAGGTCGGGGTCGGCGCCGTTCAAGGCTCCGGCGAGGTGGGCGCGGTGGCCTGCCAGGCCGGAGGACTCGGCGGTGACGTCATCCACGCCGGCGACCACGAGGGTGTCGCCTCCGCGTTCGAGCAGCAGATGGCGGTTGCGCAGCGGCTCCCAGCCCAGCTCGTCCATCAGGTCGACCCAGCCCTGGGCCTCGCTGTAGTACTCGTGGTTGCCGGTGACGTATACACGGGCCCGGGTGGCCCGCACGGTACCGAGTGGGGCGGCCTGGGCCCGGCGGCGTTCGGCCGTGCCGTCCGCGATGTCGCCGGTGTGGCAGACCAGGTCGGCTTCCAGAGTGTTCACCGTCTCGCATACCCGCGCCGACCAGCGAGCGCGATCGAGCGGGCCGTAGTGGGTGTCGGTGATGAGGACGACGCGGATGCCGTCCAACCCGGCACCCAGCCGTGGGAGTTGCACGTCGAGCCGGCGCACGCGTGGCACGCGGCGGGCCTCGGCGTACCCCCAGCCGAGCAGTACGGCGGTTATGCCGAGGACGGTCCAGGTGACGATTCGGGCCCGGTCCTGGCTCTCGCCGACGCCGGCCACGGCCAGGGCGAGCCGCAAGAGGACGGCGAGCAGAACGGACCAGGTGAACAGAATCCAGATGGTGCCCAGCAGGGTGTCGCCGATGATCGCCGCCCGATCCTGCTGGCGCCGGCCGTGGCCGCGCACCATCACGAGTGGCATACCGATGAGACCGAGGGCGAACAGGGCGGTGCCGACCAGCGTGACGGGCAGCGGCCAGTGCTGGCCGGTGTGCAGGAGCACCCAGCAGGGCACGGCCCACAGCAGGACGGGGGCGATCAGGGGGATGTAGTGCATCAGGCGGCGCAGTCGGCTCTGCCGCGGCGCTTGCGCTTCACCCTCGGCGGGCCGGGTGTCGCTGGTGTCGGTCACGCTTCCCCTCCCTGACCAGGCTGCCGTCTCGCGCACTGTATCCGGTCGCCTCGGGCCGGCCGGACCGGGCGTTCACAGGCGCGGCCCTTTAGAGCGAAGGATTCTCTGCGAGATGGCATGACGGCGCCGCAGACACCTCCCTCGGCATGAGCCGCGATCAGGGTGCTGCTGCCCCGGCTTGGTACTGCCGCCGGTGGAGGGCGCGGTCGGCGGGACGATGGCCTGAGCCGATGATGGCGAGTACCGGCCTCGCTGAAGCCGGTCAATGCACTCCCGCAACAGGCTGTTGACGTACCCGAGTCAGGGAGGTTGCCAGCACGTGGGACGAGGGCGGCTCCGACTACGTGCCGAACCCCCAGACCGAGTGGCCGGGTGGTGGTCATCGGGCCTGGTCCCGCTGCTGGGCGGCACTGACCGGGCCATCATCGTGGAGGGTCTGGACGAGCCGCCGCGCTACTACCTCCAGCACGGCTTCGGCTGCCAGTGCCACGACCGCGAGAAGCCTCACCACTACCGTCGGCACGGCCGTGCAGCCATCGGCTGGCCGGCGGAGAACGGAATGGCCGCACCATGAACTTCGCCACCTGGCCCGCACTGTTCGTCGTGGACGTCGAAGGCAACGGCACCAACCCGCCCGACCTGGTCGAGGTGGCCGCCCTACCCGTTCGCGACGGCTGCCCGGACACCAGCAGGGCCGCGTGGTGGCTCATCCGCCCGCCCCGGGCCCGTCACTCCCCGCGCCGCAAGCATCCACGGCCTGACCAACGGACTTCTGGCGCAGTCCCCCCGATGGGAGAGATCGCCGAGCGGGTCCACGGGGTCCTGGGCAAGGCGTGGATCTGCGCCCACAACGCGCACACGGACTACCGAGTGCTCAAGGCGCACCTGCCGGATTGGGAACCGGCCGGAGTCCTCGACACGCTCCGCCTGGCCAAGACCACGTACAAGGACCTGCCCGGCTACAGCCTCGACGCCCTGATCAAGCACACCGCGCCGGACATCATGGCCGCTCCCGCCCAGCGGCACCGTGCCACCTGCGACGCCTTCGCCGCGGCGCAACTCCTCATCGTCATGGCCGCCCACTACGACACCTGGGATCAACTCGTCGCCGCGGCCGTGCCGCCCGGCCTGCCAGGCACCCCCGAACCAGAAGAGGACCCCACCCTGTGGTGACCACCGGACACCCATCCGTATCGGCGTGCTCGGCACCACTCCACCGGCAAGACGACACTGCTCAAACGGATCCAGATGGAACTGCGCGGCCACGGGCTCACCGTGGCCCGCTCGCCGACGAAGTCGACCCCGAGTGCGTGCCGAATCCTCCTCAGGTCGCCCGGCTGCTTGCCGCGGTCAAAGCCCTGCCCGGTCGCGGCGGGGAACTACATCGAAGCCGCGGCGCATGGCCTTACGCGGAGGCGAGCGCGTGAGGCTGCTCTCACCCTTGACGAGCAGGCGATGAAACGCGCGAAGCGTCCCTATGACCTGCGCCATGCAGGCATCTTGTTCTGGCTGGCTTCCGGAGTCGACCCCGCGGAGTGCGCGCGCCGGGCCGGGCAGGGCATTCAGGTTCTGTTCCGCCATGACGCCAAGTTCCTGGCCGAAGCCCGGAATCATGCGAACAGCCTGATCGAGGAATCCATGCGGCGGTGGGAGGAGGCGACGGACGGCTCGGAGAGCGCCTTAGCAGGGTCTTGGCCCGGAAATGCCCCGGAACAGCTGGTCATAGCTGGGATACCCGTGGGAGGAATCGGGACTGAGGTCGTGTCTCGACTCGCGGCCCAGATCGTGCGCAGACAGGGCGCCTGACGGGCATCTGCCCTGGTCAGGCGCCCTTTTGCGGTGCTCAGAAGAAGCCGAGCTTCTTCGGCGAGTACGACACCAGTAGATTCTTCGTCTGCTGATAGTGATCCAGCATCATCTTGTGGGTCTCGCGGCCGATCCCGGACTGCTTGTAGCCGCCGAAGGCGGCGTGTGCCGGGTAGGCGTGGTAGCAGTTGGTCCACACCCGGCCCGCCTGGATGGCGCGCCCGGCGCGGTACGCGGTCGTGCCGTCGCGGGTCCACACCCCCGCGCCCAGCCCGTAGAGCGTGTCGTTGGCGATGCCGATCGCGTCCTCGAAGTCGGTGAACCGCGCCACCGCGACCACCGGCCCGAAGATCTCCTCCTGGAAGACCCGCATATGGTTGCCGCCCTCGAAGATCGTGGGCTGGACGTAGTAGCCGCCCTCCAGTTCGCCGCCGAGCTCGGCGCGGCTGCCGCCGGTGAGGACGCGGGCGCCCTCCTGCCGGCCGATGTCGAGATACGACAGGATCTTCTCGAGCTGGTCGTTGGACGCCTGGGCGCCGATCATGGTGTCGGTGTCCAGCGGATGCCCCTGTGCCACCTTCTCCGTACGGGCCACGGCCGCGTCCATGAACGCCTGGTAGTGACCGCCTTGGACCAGGGCCCGCGAGGGGCAGGTGCACACCTCGCCCTGGTTCAGGGCGAACATGGTGAACCCTTCCAGCGCCTTGTCCAGGAAGTCGTCGTCGGCGGCCGAGACATCGTCGAAGAAGACGTTCGGGCTCTTGCCGCCGAGTTCCAGGGTGACCGGGATCAGGTTCTCGCTCGCGTACTGCATGATCAGCCGGCCGGTGGTGGTCTCCCCGGTGAAGGCGACCTTGGCCACCCGGGAGTTGGACGCCAGCGGCTTTCCGGCCTCTACGCCGAAGCCGTTGACGATGTTGACCACACCCGGGGGCAGCAGATCGGCCACCAGGCTCATCCACAGGTGGATCGAGGCGGGCGTCTGCTCGGCGGGCTTCAGCACCACCGCGTTGCCCGCGGCCAGCGCCGGGGCCAGCTTCCAAGTGGCCATCAGAATCGGGAAGTTCCACGGGATGATCTGGGCGACCACGCCCAGCGGCTCGTGGAAGTGGTACGCGACCGTGTCGTGGTCGAGTTCGGAGAGGCTGCCTTCCTGGGCCCGGATCACCCCCGCGAAATAGCGGAAGTGGTCGATCGCCAGCGGGATATCGGCGGCCAGTGTCTCCCGTACCGGCTTGCCGTTCTCCCAGCTCTCCGCGACCGCGAGCGCCTCCAGATTCTGCTCCATCCGGTCGGCGATCTTCAGCAGCACCGAGGCGCGCTCGGCGGGTGCCGTGCGGCCCCAGGCGGGCGCGGCCGCGTGGGCGGCGTCCAGGGCCCGCTCGACGTCCTCGGCGGTGCCCCGGGCGATCTCGGTGAACGGCTGCCCGTTCACGGGGGTCGGGTTCTCGAAATAGCGGCCCCGGGCCGGCGGTACGTACTCGCCACCGATCCAGTGGTCATAGCGCGGCTGATAGCTGACGACCGAGCCCTCGGAGCCGGGGTTTGCGAAACGCGTCATGGGGCGGCCTCCCGTGGTGTACGCGTGATGGGGTCCCGTTGTCGGACGCGTCGTTCGTGTGCGTCCCGGCCCCGCCCGCGCCGACACGGGCGGAGCCGACGGGGAGGCTAGCCGCGGCCACGTTGCGGGGACGTTGCGTCCCGGTGGCCGACCCCTTGCCATTCAGCGCCGCCTGCGCGTTGCGGGCCGACGCCGTGGTGCGGGCCGACGCTGTGGTGGGCGCCGTCTCCGTGCTGGGCTACGCCCGCCAGCCCGTACAGCTCCCGCAGCCGCCGTACCCGCGCCGCCGGAACCGCCCGCCCCGGCGCATGGGCCGGAAGCGCGGTCAGCAGCGCCTCCGCGACCTCCAGATCGTGCTCGCCCCACGGCGTCTGCGCCCAGCGCCGCAGCAGTTCCGGATCGCCGTGGGACAGCACGGTGCGCCGCAGCCCGTCCTCCAGCACCCGCCGCATCCGGCACACCCCCGGCGCCTCCGACAGCGGCAGCAGCGGCCCCGTATACGCCCGCAGCGCCGTATACGCGTCGCCGGAGGCCAACGCCTCGGCGGCGTCGGCCAGATCGGTGCTCACGGGCGCGCAGAGCCGGTACGGGCGCGAGCCCAGCAGCGGGCCCACCAGGCGGCGCAGCCGCGACAGCTCGGCCCGCAGCGTCACCGGGGAGCGATCGTCGGCCCGGGGCCCGTACAGCTCCAGCGTCAGCCGGTCGCCGGACAGCCCCTCCGGATGGCCGGCCAGCAGCACCATGATCTCGCTGTGCCGCCGCCCGAGCCGCAGCCGCCGCCCGTCGACGACCAGCAGCGCCTCGTCCCGGCCCAGCGCCGTCAGGGAGATCCGCGGCCCGCGCGCCCGCGGCTCCCCGGCGCCCAGCTGGGCCTCGGCGGCGCGGGCGGTCGCCTGGACCAGGGCCAGGCTGTGCGGGGCGGCCAGATGGTCCCCGCCGGTGATGTCCACCGCGCCCAGCAGCCGTCCGGTGTGCGGATCGTGGACGGGGGCGGCGGCGCAGGTCCACGGCTGCACACTGCGGTTGAAGTGCTCGGTGGCGAAGATCTGCACCGCGTGGTCGACGGTCAGCGCCGTCCCGGGCGCGTTGGTGCCCGCATGGCTCTCGTCCCAGCGCGCCCCGGCCACGAAGTTCATCCGCTCGGCCTGGTTCCGTACGCCCGCATGCCCCTCCACCCACAGCAGCCGGCCCTGTTCGTCGCAGACCGCGAGCAGATGGGCGCCGTCGTGGGCGATGGTGCCCAGCAGCTCCCGGAACAGCGGCATCACCCGGGCCAGCGGATGGTCCGCGCGGTAGGTGTCCAGCGCGTCGTCCGCCAGGTCGATCGGCGCGTTGCGCTCCTGGGCGACCCGTGCGTCGGCCGAGCGCCGCCAGGACTCCGCCACCACCGGCCGCACGGCCGGGCTGAGTGCCCCCTCGGTCAGAAACGCCTCATGGGCGCGGCGCACGGCACGGGTGCGCTCGGCGGGGTCGGTGCCGGACGCCATCGCCAGCCAGGGATTGACCATGGTGCCTCGCTCAGCGGTACGGGGGGCGGAATGTTCAGAGGTCCAGGGTTCCAGGGTTTCGGGGATTTGGGGATTCGGGGCTTCAGGGATACGAGGAGACGGTACTAAGAGGCGGACGGGGTGGGGGAGTCGGCCGTCAGCTTCGGGCGGGCAGAGAGGGGGCGGGCACGACCCCGGGCGGGGATGCATAGCCGCAGGAGTGGCAGATCTTCCACCCGTCCTGGTTCACGGCGAGTTGGCCACCACAGCTCGGGCACTGCTCGGAGCTCATGATCGTTCCTTTGGTTCATGCGCACGAGGCGGTGCGGGCCACCCGTGCGCTCAGATTTCCTTGTGGGGCGGATGCCCCGCAACAGTCAGAACAAGCCGCGTTCAGGTACGGGCTGCGGAGGGAGCGCGTTCACACCGGTGTGCGGGCGTTGCCGGGATCTCCCCCTACGCTTCCCGCGCCCCCTCGCACGCCGCTTGAACGCTTGAGAACCGGTCGGCCGCCGGTCGAGCCCGCCGCGCACGCCGTGTACGCCGGGTCCGCCGCACACGTCTGACCCGCCGCGCACGGCAACGCGGGCGGGGAGCCGGTGAGGCTCCCCGCCCGCGTCATCAGGGGGGTTCGTACGGGGTCCGTACGAGGGTCAGCTGATGGACTTGATCAGCTCACCGTTCGTGGTGTCGCCACTGAGCTCCCAGAAGAAGGTGCCGCCCAGGCCCTGCTGCTGCTTGTAGTTCATCTTGCCGGCGATGGTGGCGGGGGTGTCATAGCTCCACCACTGGTTGCCGCAGTGCGCGTAGGCCGTCCCCGCGACCGTGCCGGTCGCCGGGCAGGAGTTCTTGAGCACCTTGTAGTCCTCGATGCCCGCCTCGTAGGTGCCGGGCGCGGCGCCGGTCGCCGTGCCGCCGGGGGCGTCCTGGGTGACGCCGCTCCAGCCGCGTCCGTAGAAGCCGATGCCCAGCAGCAGCTTCGAGGCCGGGATGCCGGCGCCCTTGAGCTTGCTGATGGCGGCGTCGGTGTCGAAGCCCTGTTGCGGAATGCCGTTGTAGGAGTTGAGCGGCGAATGCGGGGCGGTGGGGCCCTGTGCGGCCCACGCGCCGAAGAAGTCGTACGTCATCGGGTTGTACCAGTCGACGTACTGCGCGGCGCCCGCGTAGTCGGCGGCCTCGATCTTGCCGCCGGAGGAGGCGTCGGCCGTGATCGCCGCGGTCACCAGATTGGACGAACCGAACTTGGCCCGCATCGCGGACATCAGGTTCTTGAAGGCGTCCTTGCCGCTGGTGTCACAGCTGAGGCCGCAGGCGTTGGGGTACTCCCAGTCGATGTCGATGCCGTCGAAGACATCCGCCCAGCGCGGGTCCTCGACCAGGTCGTAGCAGGACTGCGCGAAGGCCGCGGGGTTCTTGGCGGCCTCGGTGAACCCGGAGGACCAGGTCCAGCCGCCGAAGGACCACAGCACCTTGAGGCCCGGGTGGAGCTTCTTCAGCTTGCGCAGCTGGTTGAAGTTGCCGCGCAGGGCGCCCGCGTCCCAGGTGTCGGCCTGGCCGTCGACGCTGCTCGCCGCGTCGTACGCCTTGTCGTAGTCGGCGTAGGCGTCGCCGATGGCGCACTTGCCGCCGGTGACATTGCCGAAGGCGTAGTTGATGTGGGTGAGCTTGGCGGCCGAGCCCGAGGTCTCGACGTTCTTGACGTGGTAGTTGCGCTGGTAGATGCCCCATTCGGTGAAGTAGCCGACGACCTTGTCACCGGCGGCCTTCGCGGCGGGGGCCTCGGCGCTCTTGGAAGCGGCCTTCGGCGTGGCCTTGGCTATGCCGGCGCTTTGGGGTTCACCGGCCGTGGCCGAGCCCGCGAGCAGAGTGGCGGTCAGGACCGCCGTACAGAGCGCCGCGAGCGCGGCCGACAGTCTGCCTGGTCTGAGCATGGAATCTCCTCGGTGGGGGGTGAGGGGAGAGTGAACTGCCCGACGACCTGCCCATAGCTTGACATGAACGCGCAGGACAGGGTGGGGAAAAGGTAGAAGGACTAGACCAGTGGGGTCAATGGTCTGGGCCAATTTGCTCCGCGCGTGCGCCGTTGGTGGGAATGCGCGTAAGAAGGTGGTGGGCGTACGTGTGCGAAGTTGATTGAAGATCGGGCAACCGGTGGCGGAAGGCCCGGGATCGGGCATACTCCAACCGCCGCGGTACAGGTCACCACCCCTCGCGATCCGAACGGGCGGGCCGGCCGGCGGCAGCAACACCGGCGGCGCCGCCACACCCCGGCGCACGTCGCCGCAGTGCCTGAACAGGGGAGAGGAGAGCGCCGCCATGACCGACCACGGCCCGCAGCCGGTGGAACGCGAGCTGCCCACCGAGGAGGCCCGCGACCTGATTTCGCTCGTCCGCGAGCTGATCGAACGGGAGATCAAGCCCCGGGCCGCCGAGGAGGAGGCCGCCGGGCACTTCCCCCGCGAGCTGTTCACCCTGCTGTCCGAGTCCGGGCTGCTGGGGCTGGTCCAGCCCGAGGAGTTCGGCGGCGGTGACCAGCCGTACGAGGTCTATCTGCAGGTCCTGGAGGAGCTCGCGGCGGCCCGGCTGACCGTCGGCCTCGGCGTCAGCGTCCACACCCTGGCCTGCCACGCCCTCGCCCGCTACGGGAGCAAGGAGCAGCTGGCCGAGCACCTTCCCGCGATGCTGGGCGGCGGTCTGCTCGGCGCGTACTGCCTCTCCGAGCCCTCCTCCGGCTCCGACGCGGCCGGGCTCACCACCCGGGCCACCCGCGACGGGGACACCTGGACGCTTCAGGGCACCAAGGCGTGGATCACCCACGGCGGTATCGCCGACTTCTACACCGTGCTCGCCCGCACCGGCCCCGAGCGCACCCGGGGCATCAGCGCCTTCCTCGTCCCCGCGGACACCCCCGGGCTCTCGGCGGCCGCACCCGAGCACAAGATGGGCATGGCCGGTTCGCCGACCGCGCAGATCCATCTCGACGGGGTGCGCGTTCCCGACGCCCGGCGCATCGGCGAGGAGGGCCAGGGGTTCGCGATCGCCCTGTCCGCCCTCGACGCGGGCCGTCTGGGCATCGCGGCCTGCGCCGTCGGCGTCGCCCAGGCGGCGCTGGACGAGGCGCTCGCGTACACCGCGCAGCGGCGGCAGTTCGGCCGGCCGATAGCCGACTTCCAGGGGCTGCGCTTCATGCTCGCCGACATGGCCACCCAGATCGAGGCCGGGCGTGCCCTGTACCTGTCGGCGGCACGGCTGCGGGACGCGGGGCGGCCGTTCTCCAAGCAGGCGGCGATGGCCAAGCTGTTCTGCACGGACGCCGCGATGCGGATCACCACCGACGCCGTCCAACTGCTCGGCGGATACGGCTACACGGTGGACTTCCCGGTCGAGCGCTATATGCGCGAGGCGAAGGTCCTGCAGATCGTGGAGGGCACCAACCAGATCCAGCGGGTGGTCATCGCCCGCGCTCTCGCGGGACCTGAGACCGGCTGAGCCGGGTGTTTCGGTGGGGGGCGCGGCACGCGCCCCCGCCGTTCGCCTACCGCCGCGTCACCGGGAAGCGGACCGGCTGCGAGCCGGGGCCGCCGAGGTGCGAGAACGGCTGCGTCCGCCAGTCCAGGCCCGCCGGAAGCGTCAGCAGCAAGGCGGCGTCCCGCTCCCGCGCCTCCAGCGACGCGTCGGCGGGGGCGGCGTCGGCCGCCGGGCGGCCGGTGCCGGCGCAGACCGTGAGCCCGAACGGGTCCCACGGGGAGGAGCACAGCGCGTGCTCGGGAAGAACGTCCTCGTCGGCGAGGAGCGCGATGGGATGCGCGCAGTCCGGGCAGATCACCCGGAACATCTCATAGGTGTCGTTGTGCTCGTCGGTATCGATGTCGCCTGCGTCGAGGCGCTCGAGATGAGGCATGTGTCTCCCCCTCGGGTGGGCTGGTCGGGCGCGTCGGCCTCGACCACAGCAAGCATTTCCCGCGCGACCGCATAGGTAATCGCGGCAACTCATAGGACACCCACGAGGAGATGTGGCGTTCGTCACATGCCTGGTGCAGGTGCGGCGTACGGGCGTCTGTGTCCGCTGTGCCCACCCGTTGTGCCGGAGCCCTCCCGACCACATAAGGTGATCGGCTGTGGAGGAGTTGGACAGACAGATCGTGGAGCTGCTCGTCAAGGACGGCCGGATGAGCTACACGGACCTGGGCAAGGCCACCGGCCTGTCCACATCGGCCGTGCACCAGCGCGTTCGCCGGCTCGAACAACGGGGCGTGATCCGCGGCTATGCCGCCGTCGTGGACCCCGAGGCCGTCGGGCTCCCTCTTACCGCGTTCATCTCGGTCAAACCCTTCGACCCCAGCGCGCCCGACGACATCTCCGAGCGGCTCGCCGAGGTGCCCGAGATCGAGGCATGCCACAGCGTCGCGGGGGATGAGAACTACATCCTCAAGGTGCGCGTGGCCACCCCGCTGGAGCTGGAGCACCTGCTCAGCCGGATCCGCTCGCTGGCCGGGGTCTCGACCCGCACCACCGTGGTCCTCTCCACGCCCTACGAGGCGCGCCCGCCGCGCGTCTGAAACGCCGGGGACCTCTTACCGGGCCCCTTCCGATCCCCTCATCTGATACCCCCCGAGGCAGCCCGCCGTGAACGACCCGACCCCCGCCCAGGCCCCCGAAGGCCGTACCGTCCTGCTGCGCGGAGGTGAGGTCCACAGCCCCGCCGATCCGTTCGCGACCGCGATGGTCGTCGAGCGCGGCACCATCGCCTGGGTCGGCTCCGAAGGGGCCGCGGACAGCTTCGCGGACGGCGTGGACGAGATCATCCAGCTGGACGGGGCACTGGTGACCCCCGCGTTCACCGATGCGCATGTGCACACCACCGCGACCGGGCTCGCCCTCACCGGACTCGATCTCACCGGTGCCCGTACGCTCGCCGACGCGCTGGAGCGGGTGCGCGCCTTCGCCGCCGCCCACCCCGCCGACCGGGTGCTGCTCGGCCACGGCTGGGACGCCGCCCGCTGGCCCGAGGGACGCCCGCCGTCGCGGGCCGAACTCGACGAGGCGACCGGCGGCCGCCCCCTCTATCTCACGCGCATCGATGTGCACTCCGCCGTCGTCACCACCGCGCTCCTCGACCGCGTCCCCGGCGTGTCCGACCTGGCCGGCCACCATCCCAGTCGGGGTGGTGCCCCCCTGACCGGCGCCGCCCACCACGCCGTCCGGGCCGCCGCCCACGCGGCCGTCACCGAGCGGCAGCGCACCGACGCCCAGCGGGCCGCACTCGCCCGCGCCGCCTCGCTCGGCATCGGCTCCCTCCATGAATGCGCCGGGCCCGACATCTCCTCCGAGGACGACCTCACCGGGCTGCTGAAGCTCGCCGCCGGGGAGCCGGGACCGCGGGTCTACGGCTACTGGGCCGAGGCCGCCGGCAGCGCCGCCGACCTGGACAAGGTGCGCGAACTCGGCGCCATCGGCGCGGCGGGCGACCTCTTCGCCGACGGGGCGCTCGGCTCGCACACGGCGTGTCTCCACCAGCCGTACGCCGACACGCCGCACACCGGCACCGCCTATCTGGACGCGGCGGCCATCGCCGCCCATGTCATCGCCTGCACCGAGGCCGGCATCCAGGCCGGATTCCACGCCATCGGCGACGCCGCCGTCACGGCCGTGGTCGAGGGCGTACGGGCCGCCGCCGACAAGGCCGGGCTCGCCCGCGTCCGCGCCGCCCGCCACCGCGTCGAACACGCCGAGATGCTCACCCCCGGGACCATCGCGGCCTTCGCCGACCTCGGCCTCACCGCCTCCGTCCAGCCCGCCTTCGACGCCCTGTGGGGCGGCGAGGACGGCATGTACGCCCAGCGGCTCGGCCCCG
Source organism: Streptomyces sp. NPDC007875 (assembly GCF_042868035.1). Taxonomy (NCBI): domain Bacteria; kingdom Bacillati; phylum Actinomycetota; class Actinomycetes; order Kitasatosporales; family Streptomycetaceae; genus Streptomyces; species Streptomyces sp. NPDC007875. Next base: position 362,120 of record NZ_JBIADZ010000003.1, read on the forward strand.
AGCGGGCCCGCACCCTCAACCCGTACGCGGCGCTGCTGCGTGCCGGTGTGCCCCTGGCGCTCGGCTCCGACAGTCCCGTCACCCCGCTCGACCCCTGGGGCACCGTGCGCGCCGCCGCCTTCCACCGCACCCCGGAGCACCGGATCTCCGTCCGCGCCGCCTTCACCGCCCACACCCGCGGCGGCTGGCGGGCCATCGGACGGGACGACGCGGGGGTCCTGGTGCCCGGCGCGCCCGCCGACTACGCGATCTGGCGGACCGGTGAACTCATCGTGCAGGTGCCCGACACGCGGGTCGCCGGATGGTCGACCGACCCCCGCTCCGGCACCCCCGGCCTGCCCGACCTCACCCCCGGCGGTCAACTGCCCGTCTGCGTGCGCACGGTGGTGGGCGGACGCACCGTCCACCTCCGGCCGGACGAGTGACGCGCGGACGCCCCGTACCGCCGAACGATGAGCCCCCGGCCTGTCGTGGCATCTGAACATCGTCCGTACTGACCTGGTCATTTGAGGAAACGGCGCAGGTCATGCGGCTGTTGACAGGGTGCGGTCGGTGGCCGGTAGGTTCGGCCTCGTCCACCACTGGACGCCCGACCGGGGAATCTTCACGCAGTCGTCGAACGCCGCTGGGCCAGAGGGAGACGCGCCGCCGTGGTGCGCCGCCACTGGGAGCCAGGTCCAGCGCACGGGGGCGAGGGAGGGATCGCCGGGTCGGCAGGTGCGACCCGGGAGGGGCCCGGACGCTCAGTAGACAACGGCTCTCGGTCGATCCGCAGCCAGCGGGTCCCAGGTCGGCCCGAAGGGCGTCGGGCCCCCACTCCGCACGCGCACACCGGCGGACCGCCCCCCCCGACGCGGGGGCGGGGCCGCCGCCGGGCGAGGAACCCCCGCCATGGCCGAAGCGTTTCCATAGCCCGAGGTCACAATCCGCACCTCGGGACAACTTCTGGGCGCCCGCGTTATACGGTCACTTCACCACAGCACGACCTGTAGGAAGGCCGCACCGTGCCATCGGGTTCCGACACCACCGCCGATACCGCCCCCACCGGGCCGGACGCAGACCGTCCGGGCCGGCGGCCCGGCTCCGCCGTCACGCCGCCCACCGGCGGCGCCGTCGAAGGCGGTGACACCGTCGAGGGCGGCGGGACCGGGACCGCGGCGCCCGCGTCCGAGCCGTCCACCGGGGAGCGGCGGCCCGGCCGGCTGCGCCGTCTGGGCCTGCTCGCCCGCCGCGAGGCGCGGCGCAGTGCGCTCGCGGCGGTCAGCGGGCTCGCGCTCGGCGTCGCCTTCCCGCCGTTCGGGGTGTGGCCGCTGTCCCTGGTGGCCGTCGCCGCCCTGGCCCTGCTCACCCACGGCCGGACCGCCCGCCAGGGCGCCTGGACGGGCTTCGCCTTCGGGCTGCCGTTCTTCCTGCTGCTGCTGAAGTGGCTCAGCGTGGTGGGATGGGACGCGGTGATCGGGCTCTCCGTCATCCAGGCGGCCTTCCTGGCGCTGATGGGCGCGGGCCTGGCCCTGGTCTCCCGGCTGCCGGTACCGGCCCTGTGGCCGCTGTGGACGGCCTGCCTGTGGGTCGCCGAGGAGTGGGCCCGCGACCGGGTGCCCTTCGGCGGCTTCCCCTGGGGCCGGCTGGCCTTCGCCAACACCGGTTCGCCCTACACCCCGCTCGCCGCGCTGGGCGGCGCCCCGCTGGTCACCTTCGGCGTCGCGGTGACGGGCGGGGCGCTGGCCTCCGCCGCGCTCCTCCTGTGGCGGCTGAAGCGCGCCGGGAGCCTCTCGCCGCGCGGCGCCCTGCCCGCCGCCGGGGCCGTGGCCGTCGCCGCCGCCGTGACGGCGGCCGGATTCGCGGTGCCCATTCCCACCGCCGCCGACGACTCGGTCGACATCGCCGTCGTCCAGGGCAATGTGCAGCAGCCCGGTATGGACTTCCTGGGCCGCCCCATGATGATCCTCGACAACCATGTGAAGGCGACGCTGAACCTGGCGAAGGACGTCAAGGCCGGCCGGATCGCCAAGCCCGACCTCGTCATCTGGCCGGAAAACGCCTCCGACCTCGACCCCTTCCAGTATCGGGAGGCATACGCCCGGATCGACGAGGCCGTGAAGGCGATCGGCGTTCCGGTGCTGGTCGGCGCCCTGGTCGACCATCCGACCAAACAGGGCTATGTGGAGAACCAGGGCATCGTCTGGGATCCGAAGAGCGGTCCCGGCGCCTCGTACACCAAGCAGCATCCGGTGCCCTTCGGCGAGTACGTCCCCTTCCGCCAGCAGCTCAGCAAGGTCATCACCCGGCTCCAGCGGGTGCCCCGCGACTTCTACCCCGGCGACCACACCGGCGTGCTGAAGGTCGGCCCCGCCCGGCTCGGCGATGTGATCTGCTTCGAGGTCGCCTACGACGAGATCGTCCGCGACACGGTCAACGCGGGCGCCCGGGCGATCGTCGTCCAGACCAACAACGCCACCTACGGGCGCAGCGGCCAGCCCGAGCAGCAGCTGGTCATGTCCAAGCTGAGGGCGATCGAGCACGGTCGGCCGGTGATCACCGCGGCCACGAGCGGGATCAGCGCCGTGGTCTCCCCGGATGGCACGATCGAGCAGCGGACGAAAGAATTCACGCAAGATGTGCTCACCGCGCGCATCCCGCTGCGTGACGGCAAGACCCTGGCCGACCGCGTCGGTGCGATGCCCGAGTGGGTGCTCGCTATGGTGGGCGTTCTGTCCTGCGCGGCCGCGATCACGATCGGCCGTCGGGGACGTACGGACGAGAAGGGGCAGTAGCCGTGAGCGACGCACGCGAGGCCGAGGAGCCGCGCCGGAGCAACGACCGTGACGATGCGTCTCACGGGCGGAGAAGCGACCAATCCGACGCCGTGAGCGACGCACGCGAGGTCGGTGAGCCGAGCGAGAAGGCCGCGGAGCCGCTTGCCGGAGCCGGTGAGCCGAGCGAGAAGGCCGCGGAGCCGCGCACCGGAGCCGAGGAGCCCAGCGCGAAGGCCAACGCGCCGCGTACCGATGCCACGGAGCCGCTCGCCGGAGCCGACGAGCCGCGTATCGAAGGCGACGAGCCGCTCACCGACGGCGCGGACGCGGAGCCGCGCCGTGCGCAGCAGGACGACGGCGGCCGGCGGAAGTACGGTCCGCTCGGTACGACCTTGGTGATCATCCCGACCTATAACGAGGCGGAGAACATCAAGCCGATCGTCGAGCGGGTCCTGGAGTCGGTTCCGGAGGCGCACATCCTCGTCGCGGACGACAACAGCCCCGACGGCACCGGCAAGGTCGCCGACGAGCTGGCCGCCGAGGACGACCGCGTCAAGGTCCTGCACCGCAAGGGCAAGGAGGGCCTCGGCGCCGCCTATCTGGCCGGGTTCCGCTGGGGCATCGAGCACGGCTACGGCGTGCTGGTGGAGATGGACGCCGACGGCTCCCACCAGCCCGAGGAACTGCCCCGGCTGCTCACCGCGCTCAAGGGCGCGGATCTGGTGATCGGTTCCCGCTGGGTACCCGGCGGCCGTATCGTCAACTGGCCCAAGTCCCGCGAGTTCATCTCCCGGGGCGGCAGCACGTACTCCCGCCTCCTCCTCGATGTGCCGATCCGCGATATGACGGCCGGCTATCGCGCGTTCCGCAAGGAGACGCTCGAGGGCATCGGCATGGACGAGGTCGCCTCCCAGGGCTACTGCTTCCAGATCGACTTGGCCTGGCGGGCCATCAAGGCGGGCTTCCATGTCATCGAGGTTCCGGTCACCTTCATCGAACGCGAGCGCGGCGAGAGCAAGATGAGCCGCGACATCGTCACGGAGGCGGCCTGGCGGGTCATGTCCTGGGGCGTGGGCTCACGGGTCAACAAGATGCTGGGTCGCAAGGAGCCCTAGGCCCGGCTTCGGGTCCCCGGGCCCGGGCTTCGGGTCCCCGGGCCCGGGCTTCGGGGGTCCTTCGGGTCCCAGCCTCCGGCTCTCCGCCTCCGCGCTCGGAGTAGTCCCGCGGGCGTCCTTCCGCCCCGTACCGGACACTTGAGGCTGAAGGAGGCGGAACATGGCTAAAGCGACCACGAAGAGCGCGAAGTCGACAGCGCGCGGCACGGCGGCCCGAGGGAGCGCCAAGTCGGGCAGCATGGAGATGCGGACCAAGGAGGATCTGTACCGCGAGGCCCAGAAGGCGGGCATCGAGGGCAGGTCCCAGATGTCCAAGAGTCAGCTGATCTCGGCACTGCGCCACCGCTGACCACGGGACCGAGCGCGTCTCGGTCTCAGCGGACCCCCGGGGCGGTCAGCACCGTGAGCAGCGCCGTCCCGGCAACCAGCCAGGCGACGTAGTCGCCGATATGCCCGGACTGCAGCCGCCGTACGGGCGCGAGTAGCGCGGCCGTCCCGGTGCGGACCGGCCGCCGTACCGCCAGTGTGGCCAGAGTGATGGCGAGGGCCGTGGAAAGCAGCCCGAGCACGATCCCGGTCGCCTGCCAGTGCGGTGGCACGGACGTCGGGGCGGCCGCGGCGCGTCCGTCCAGGACCGCCCGCCGGTAGCCACCGGTATCGGTGAACAGCGCCCCGGCCCGGTCCACCGCGGACGCGACGGCCGGGATCACCCCGACCGCCAGCGACCCGGCCAGCAGCGCGGCGGGCACCGCCAGCAGCGGCACCGGGATGCGCCCGAGGCGGCGGCCGGTCTCGGGCTCCTCCTCGCCGGTGGTCTCCGGACCGCTCTCCTGCCCGTCCCGGGGCCGCCGCCCCACTCCGGCGAAGATCCGCAGCCCGGCGCGCAGCACCGCACCCCCGGTCACCGCCGACACCAGGACGTAGAGCGCGGGCAGCCATGCGACGGTGTGCCCCGCGGCCTCCTCGGCGACGGCCTTGCCGAGCCCGGAGCCGAACGGCGGCAGCCCGCTCAAGCCCAGGCCGCCCACCGCGAACAGGGCCCCGACCTCCGGCAGCTCCCGGGCCCGGCCGAACAACTCGTGTTCGTCCACCGACGCGTACCGGTCCAGCAGCACCCCGGCGCAGGCGAAGAGGGCCGCCTTCACCCTCGCGTGGCCGAGCACGTACAGCGCCGTACCCGAGATCCCCTCGGGGGTCAGCACGGCGACGCCGATCAGGAACAGCCCGGTGTGGGAGACGGTCGAGAACGCCAGCAGCCGTTTGAGATGGCGCTGCTGCCAGCACATCACCGCGCCCAGCAGCGCCGTGAGGACGCCCAGCACCAGCAGGGCGCGGGTGAAGTCGGGGTGGGCGAGACCGCCGCGCCCGGCGAAGACCGTCCAGTAGACCCGGGCGACGCCGTAGACACCCAGCTCCACCATCACCCCGGACAGCAGCATGCACACGGGCGTCGGGGCGACCGCGTGCGCGTCGGGCAGCCAGAAGTGGAACGGGACGGCGGCCGCCTTCACCAGCAGACCCGTCGTCACCAGGACGAACGCGGCGAGTACCAGCCCGTCCGGCCCGCCCGTATCCAGCTTCCGTCCGATCTGGGCGAACCCCAGCTCCCCGGTGCGCGCGTACAGCAGCGTGATGCCCAGCAAGGTGACGTAGGCGCCGAGGGAGTTCACCACCCCGAAGGCCAGCGCGCCCTGCAGCGGCTTGGGCTCCTCGACCCGGAAGCCGGTCAGCGCGTAGGCGACCACGCCCATCAGCTCGAAGAAGACGAAGGCGTTGAACAGATCGCCGGTCAGCGCGAAACCGCACATGCCCGCCTGGAACACCAGGATCAGCGCGGAGAAGGAGCCGGTGTGACGGCGCGGCGGCTCCTCGAAGTAGCGCCAGGAGTAGACGAGGACGGCGACGACGAGCAGCGAGGCCAGTGCCGCGAGCCCGGCGCCCAGCGGATCGCCGACCAGCACGATGCCCACCCCGCTGCCGCCCACCGGCCGCCAGCCGCCCACCCACTCCACCGGATACGCCTCCGGCCCGGGATGACCGGCCCGGAACAGCACCAGGAGCGCCAGTACGGCGGTGGCGGTCGCGAAGGCGCAGCCCAGAACGTCGGAGGCGAGCCGGGGCAGCCGCCGTCCGGCGGCCACCAGCACCGCCGCGCCCATCAGCGGCGCCGCCACCACCAGCGGCAGCAGTCGCGCGGTATCCACCCGGTCAGCCCTTCAGCTCGGACAGGGCGTCCGGGTCGACCGTGCCATGGCGTTTGCGGAGCTGGACGACGAGCGCGAGCAGCAGCGCGGTCACGGTCGCGCCGACCACGATGTCGGTGAGGGCGAGCGCCTGCACGACCGGGTCGACCACCCGGCTGTCGGTGGGCGCGTCGGCGAAGACCGGGGCGGTGCCGCCGTTGCGGTAGCCGACGGCGAGCAGCAGCACATAGGTGGAGGACTGGGTGACCGCCAGGCACCCCACGGCATGGATCAGGTCCCGGCTGGTCACCAGCCCGTACACACCGATCAGAAAGATCCATCCGGCGACCAGGTACGGCAGGACCGTCACGCTCGCTCCCTCTCGTCGTCTCCGTTGTCTCCGTTGTCTGGGCTGTCCCCTGCGCCGTGCGGGCTCCCCTCGTCCTCCCCGGGCTCCTCGATCTCCACGGCCTGGTCCAGGAAACGGGCCAGCAGGACCACGACCCCGCTGACGACCTCCAGGCCGACGGCCGCGTTGAGCACCGGCACCGTGCCGCCGGAGGACAGGGTCGCGAAGGTGCCGAACGGCAGGACGTTGGCGAGGAACGCCGACCCCGCGAGGACGGCCGCGAGCCCGGTGATGACATAGGCCACCTCGCCCGCGGACTCCCCGATCTCGTAGAGCGTCAGCGGCCGGACCCGCTCCAGGGCCCGGTAGTCGGCGGCGATGTAGAGCAGATGCAGCGCGGTGGCGGCGACTACCCCGCCCTGGAAGCCGCCCCCGGGGCTGACCTGACCGTGCGCGATCACATACAGCCCCACCAGCAGGGCGAGCGGCAGCATCAGCAGCGCGAACCGGCGCACCCGGGGATGGACCACGGCGGGCTCGGGATCCTTGCGGTGCTCGTCGCGGGCCTGGCGCAGCAGCACCACGGTGCCGAGGACGGCGGAGAAGAGGATGGTCTCCTCGCCGAGCGTGTCGAAGGCGCGCAGATCGAAGTTGACGGACGCGATGACATTGGCCGTGTGATGGCTCAAGGAGGCGTGCACCGCCCGGACGCCGTACGGGTGGTGGCCGGTGCCGAACGCCGGCAGGCCGAAGCAGGCGACGGCGAACAGCACGGCGAACCCGGCGGCGCCCACCAGGAAGACCCACCACCGGACCCGGGCGCTCATCGCTCACGGCCCGCCCGCTTGTCCGCGCCGTCGCCGTCCCCCGGGCGGCGCCGCACCTTGCGCACGGTCAGCAGGATCATCAGGGGCGTCACCGCGGAGCCGACGGCGAGCTGTGAGAGCGCGACGTCCGGCGCCTGGAGGAAGGTGAACAGCAGGGCCAGCGCGAGGCCGAGGAAGGACAGCACCAGCGCCTGCCGCACCGGGTCCCGGTTGAGCACGGCGGCGGTGCCGGCGCCTGCGACCAGCAGCAGCGCGACGACGATCAGCACATCGGTCATGCCGTGATGCCCCCGTTTCCGCCGCGGGCGCTGGTCACCACGCTGCCCGCGATCAGAGGTGAGGTTCTGGCCGATCAGCCGGTCCTTCGGCGAGCCGTAGGCGATCCGCCACAGCACCGGCACCAGCGCGAGCAGCGGCACCAGCGCCGCCGCCAGCCAGCCGTCGGAGGTGTTCACCGGCCCGCCACCGCCCGGCGCCCGGCGCGGGCGAGCAGGGCGGCGGCCAGCGCGGCGGCCGCCCCGACCAGGATCTCCAGGGGGTCGACGGTGCCGATCAGCACCAGCCAGATCCCGGTCAGCGCCGCCCACCACACCAGGACCTCCAGCACACCCGTCATGCGACACCTCCGCCGACAGCGGGTACCCGGACCGCCACCGCCGATTCCCCGCGAATTCCGTCCGGTCTCCTTCGGACCCCTCTTCGAACTCCGCTTCGGACTCCTGGAGCCTCTGGGACACCTCGCACGTTGGAACCCATGAGATCCCCTCGATCCCCTTGGCCACGCGGCCCCGGGCTCCGAATCGCGCACGGGCCCGGGCACACTTGGAGGCATGATGACCGGCGCATCGCAGCAGAGCGACCCGACCCGCCCGAAGCGCTCACGCGCCCGCACCTTCGTGCCGCTGGGGATCGCCGCCTGGCTGGTCCTGGAGATCTGGCTGCTGACATTGGTGGCGGACCTGGCCGGTGGGCTGACCGTCTTCCTGCTGCTGGTCGCGGGCGTGGTGGTGGGCGGGGCCGTGGTCAAGCGCGGCGGCCGCCGGGCGTGGCAGAGCCTGGCCGCGTCGATGCGGCCGGGCGGCGAGGAGGAGCCCGCGGCGCGGCCCGGAAGCTCCTTCACCATGCTCGGCGGGCTGCTGCTCATGGTGCCGGGGCTGATATCGGACGTGGCCGCGCTGGTGTGTCTGTTCCCGCCGACCCGGGCGCTGCTGCGGCGGCGCGCGGAGAGCGCGCTGTCGCGCCAGATGGGCTTCGTCCCCGGATCGCCCTCCGACCCCTTCCTTCAGGCCCGTGAGGAGTGGGAGCGCCGGGGCAGGCAGGCGCGCCCGGAGCAGGGCACGGTCATCCAGGGCGAGGTGATCCGGGACGGTGACGGGGACGACCGGGACCGGGACGGCGATGGAGAGCCGGGCCCCGGGCTGCGGCCGCGGGACCGGGGCTGAGACAGCGGGACCGGGGCTGGGCCACCGGCGGCCACAGCCCCACCCGGGCCCGACGCCGCCGAGGCCAACGCGAACAAGGGCCGGGGCCACTGCTCAGCAGTGGCCCCGGCCCTTGTTATCTCAGTGCTGCCGCTCGGATTCAGGCGGACTTACGTGTTGTGTCCCGCGGATGCACGGCGATGTTCATGGCACCGGAGCGCAGGACCGCCAGCCGCTCGGCCAGCACCTCCTCGAGCTCCTCGCGGGTGCGCCGCTCCATGAGCATGTCCCAGTGCGTGCGCGCAGGCTTGCCCTTTTTCTCCTCAGGTCCGTCGCCGTCCACCAGGAGTGCCATGGCGCCGCACGCCTTGCACTCCCACTCCGGCGGGATCTCCGCCTCTACCGAGAACGGCATCTCAAATCGATGGCCGTTCTGGCATGCGTACTCCACCGCCTGGCGCGGGGCCAGATCGATGCCGCGGTCGGTCTCGTAGCTGGTCACCACGAGTCGCGTGCCGCGGAGAGCTCGCTCACTCATGAATCGTGCCTCCCGGGCTTGTCGCCCACAGGACAGGTGTCGCTGTCGTCGTCATCCGGTCAACGTCCGGTCGGCGGTGAAGATTCCCGTATTGGGACATGCGTCGCCCGTCGTGCCGCCCCGTTGTTCTACCCACAGGCGCCCGGTTTGTCACATCTGGCAGCAGATGTCACCCAGCGTTTCTGGTACTTTAGCGCGCAGTAACGGTCCGCCTGGTAGGCCAAGGGCGTACACTACCGCCCCGATCGCGTCAGCCCTAAATCAGGTCCCGGACCTGCGGCTCGACGCCGCCGCGCGCCACGATCCCGGGGCCCGACGTCCCAGCGGTCGCCGGAATCGCGAAAACGCGCAGGAAGAACTGCGACAGCGGGCCGATGGTCAGCGCGAACAGCGCTGTACCCAGCCCCACCGACCCGCCCAGGGCGAAGCCGGTGGCCAGTACCGCCAGCTCGATCCCGGTCCGCACCAGCCGGAGCGACCATCCGGTGCGCCGGTGCAGCCCCGTCATCAGCCCGTCCCGCGGGCCCGCCCCGAACCGCGCCGAGATGTAGAGCCCGGTGGCCACGCCGCACAGCACGATCGCGAAGAGCAGCATCGGGATCCGTACCGCCAGCGCCTCCTGCTCCGGTATCAGCCACAAGGTGGCGTCCATCACCGGCCCGATCACCATCACGTTCGACACCGTGCCCAGTCCGGGCCGCTCGCGCAGCGGGATCCACAGCAGCAGCGCGGCGAGGCCGACGACGACCGTCACGGTGCCGATCGACAGCGAGGTGTGCTCGGCGACGCCCTGGTGGAAGGCGTCCCAGGGGTCGAGACCGACGGCGGCGCGCAACTGGAGCCCCATGGACGCGCCATACAGGACGAGCCCCACGTAGAGCTGGACAAGGCGGCGTGGAAGGCGATCGGACAATGCGAGCTCCTGGTGTGAGTGGCCTGCGGCATGTCACTCTGTGGCCTGGAACCAGTCCAGTTCTACGGCCAATTTCCGAAAGGTGGACCGCATTCGATGAGTCCATGGACGTCCGCGGTCGGCGCACCCCAACTGGCCCGGCTGCTCGGGTCGCAGCACTCCCGCGACGGCGTGGCAGCCGGGGCCGCGGCCTCACTGACCGGGGGCCGCCGCGTCCCCGCCTACCGCTCCCTCGCCGACGGCGTACGGCTGCTCATCCTGGAGGGCCGGGTTCCGGTCGCGGCACGCCTCCCCGCCGAGCGCGAGCTCGCCGCGGCGCTCGCGGTCAGCCGCACCACCGTCGCCGCCGCCTACGAGGCGCTGCGCGGCGAGGGGTTCCTGGAGTCCCGGCGCGGCGCCGGGAGCTGGACCGCCATGCCCGCCGGAAGCCCGCTGCCCACCCGGGGGCTCGATCCGCTCCCGCCCGAGGCCGCGGCCTCCGTCATCGACCTCGGCTGTGCCGCGCTGCCCGCCCCCGAACCGTGGCTCACCCGCGCCATGCACGGCGCCCTGGACGAACTGCCGCCCTACGCCCGCACCCACGGCGACTACCCCGCCGGGCTGCCCGCCCTGCGCCAGGCGCTCGCCGACCGCTACACCGCAAGCGGCATACCGACCATGCCCGAGCAGATCATGGTCACCACCGGCGCCATGGGCGCGGTCGCCGCCGCCTGCCGGCTGATGGTCCGGCCCGGGGAGCGGGTCGCCGTCGAATCACCCAGCTACGCCAACATCCTCCAGCTGATGCGGGAGGCGGGCGCCCGGCTCGTGCCCGTCGCCGTGGCCGACCGACTCGGGGGCTGGGACATCCCGGCCTGGCGCCAGGTCCTCAGCGCCGCCGCACCCCGGCTGGCCTATGTCATCGCCGACTTCCACAACCCCACCGGCGCCCTCGCCACCGAAGAGCAGCGCCGGCAGCTCGTCGACGCCGCCCGCGCCGCCGGAACGATCCTGATCGCCGACGAGACCATGACCGAGCTGCGCCTGGACGACGAGGTGGCGCTGCCCCGCCCCGTCTGCGCCTTCGACCCGGGCGGCAGCACCGTGATCACCGTCGGCTCGGCGAGCAAGTCGTTCTGGGCGGGGTTGCGCATCGGCTGGGTGCGCGCCGCGCCCGATGTCATCCGCACCCTGGTCGCCGCCCGCGCCTACGCGGACCTGGGCACCCCCGTCATCGAACAGCTCGCCGTCGCCTGGCTGCTGAACACCGGCGGCTGGGAGGAGGCCATCGAGGTGCGCCGGGCGCTCGCCCGCGACAACCGTGACGCGCTCGTCGATGCCCTCCGACGCCATCTGCCCGACTGGGAGTTCACCGTCCCGCACGGCGGACTCACCCTCTGGGCCCGCACCGGCGGCCTCTCCGGCTCGCGCATCGCGGAGGCGGGTGCCCGGCTGGGGGTCCGGGTGCCGTCGGGGCCCCGCTTCGGAGTGGACGGCGCGTTCGAGGGGTACGTACGGCTTCCGTTCACCGTCGGGGGAGCGGTCGCCGAAAAGGCCGCCACCCGGCTGGCCGCGGCCGCCGATCTGGTGGCCTCGGGCGCCACGATCGAGGCCGAGTCGCCCCGTACGTACGTGGCCTGACCCGCCGGGACGTGCCCCGGCGGGTCACCTCGTCCGGGCACTGCGGCGGGTCATCCGCCCACGGGCGCCGGGGCCTGGGGTGCGGCGGGGTCCGGGGCGGGGAGCAGCCGGAGCACCGCCTGCCGCTCGGCCTCGCTCACCGCCTCGTCGTACGGATCGGGGGTGGCCGGCACCTGGAGGCGGTGCACCGGCCCCGCGCCAAGGCGGGCATAGCCGCGGCCCGGAGGGACCTCGGGCGTCGGCGTGGTGTGCGGGGGCGCCCCGAGGACGGCCGTGACCTGCTCGGACGAGACCGGGCCCAGCACCACCCGGGCCCGGGTGTGGCGCCGCACGGCGTCGCTCAGCCCCTCCGCGGCATCCAGCTGATCGGCCACCACGACCCGTACGTTCGCCGCCCGTCCGTGCCGCAGCGGCACGGCCAGCAGCTCCTGCGGGTCGGTGCGGCCGTCGGCCGCCGCGAGATGGCTCATCACCGACGGCCGGTCCAGCAGGATCCACAGCGGGCGCTGGATGTCGTCCGGCGGCGCATGCCCGAGCTGGCGGGCGCGGTTGGCGCCGATCAGTCGGCGCTCGGTCTCATGGCCCGCCCACTCCAGCGTGGCCAGCATCCCGGCCAGCCCGGACTCCACCGCGAGCACCCCCGTCCGCCCGCCCAGACACGCGTACTCGCCGGTGCCGCCGCCGTCCACCACCAGCACCTCGCCATGGGGCAGCGCCTGCAGCGCGATGGAGCGCAGCAGGGTGGTGGTGCCGCTTCCGGGCTGGCCGAGCGCGAGCAGATGCGGTTCGGTCGACCGCGGGCCGGTGCGCCAGACCACCGGCGGCACGTCATGGGTCCGAGGTCCGTCCCCCGTCGCCCTCTCGACCCCCGTGCCCGCCGCGTCCCCCGCGCTCTCCTCGCAGCTCTCCGGCTCCGCCAGTACCGGCAGCGTCCGCTGCACCGACGACGGGTCGGTGAAGCCCAGCACCGTCTCACCGGGCGCGGTGACGAAGCGCTGGGCGTGGATCGCGGTCGACAGGGCGGGCAGCACGGTCAGGCTGAGGCCATTGGCCTCCTCGTCCCACTCGAACAGATATTCACGACCGCGTCCCGACTTCGCGTACAGCAGCTGCTCGATCCGGGTGCGGGCCGCGGGTTCGCCGTCGGTGAAGTAGGCGGGGTAGCGGAGCCGCAGTCGGGTGAGCCGTCCGCCCTCGTCGAAGGCGAAGGAGTCGAACACCGTGGACCAGTCGCCGCCGTGGCTGTAGAGCGGGCTGGGGTCCTCGGAAGCGGAGAAGTACGGCACCAGGGCTTCGTAGAGCGTGCGCAGCCGCTCGGCCCCGTCCGTGCCGGGCGTCCCCGATGCGGCGGGGGCGCGCCCCCGCCCGGCCCAGCCCGCCGCGCCGATCAGGCTGATCGCCGCCGCCAGTGGCCCGTACGGCAGCAGGAAGAGAACGAAGCCGCAGGCGACCACGAGGGTGAACACCGGCCCACGGCGGTCGCCCGGCAGCTCCACCCACTTGCGCCGCCCGGTGGCGGCGAGCAGGCGCATCCCCCGGGAGAGCGCGACCAGGGGGTGGAGGACATCGGCGACGCCGTCGGCCGCGGTGCGGGCGAACGCGCGGCCACGGAGGAACGGGATGAGCGGGGTGCCTTCGGCGCCGCCGAGGCGGAGGCGGGGGAGCGGTCTCCGGGCCACGTCAGATCTTGATCCCGCCCAGGAGGCTGGCGAGGCTCGCACCGCCCGCCTTGATGCTCGGAGCGATCGCGGTGGACGCGAGATAGAAGCCGAAGAGCGCGCAGATGATGGCGTGCGACCCCTTCAGCCCGTCCTTGCGGAAGAAGATGAAGACGACGATGCCGAGCAGTACGACGCCGGAAATGGACAGGATCATCACGGTCTCCTGGCTGATGGGGGACGGTCAGTCACCATGAGGGGTTCCAGGATCACAGCATGTATCCGTCGGGTGAAAGGTGCAATTGGGTGGATTATCGGTGTAATCATCACCATGGAGGCGTGGCGCTCCGAGCCGACCGCCTCCTCCCGCGGGGGTGACCACCTCCTCGGACGACTCGGTCGCCGTCCTTAGGGTGGGTGATCACATACCGAGGTAGCGAAGCCGGAGGCGACAGGCCATGACCCAATCGAACCCCGAGAGCGAGCCCGCCCACGACCCGGAGGTGCTGCAGTTGGCGTCCAAGGTCTTCGACCTGGCCCGGCAGGGTGACACCGATACGCTCGCCGCGTACGTGGACGCGGGTGTCCCGGCCAACCTCACCAACGACAAGGGCGATTCCCTGCTCATGCTCGCGGCCTACTACGGCCACCCCGCGACGGTGTCGGCCCTGCTGGAGCGCGGCGCCGACCCCAATCGGGTGAACGAACGGGGCCAGACGCCCATTGCCGGGGCCGCGTTCAAGGGCGAGGAGGAGGTGTTGAGGGTGCTGCTGGCCAAGGGCGCCGACCCTCGCTCCGGATCGCCCTCGGCCGTCGAGACGGCGCGGATGTTCGGGCGGGAGGATCTGCTCGCGCTGTTCCAGGCGCCGGGCGCGGAGTAGGAGGTCGTGCGGCGGTGGCCAGGGGCGGCTTTGGTCGGCCCGCCCGTCGGTTGCCCTTGACGGCCGGACGCCATTGACCGTTCAAAAGGTGAAGCGCGAGACTTCATTCAGACCGTGAGTTAAGCGATGAAACCCGTCGGCGTCAAGAGCGGCCGCGTCAGGTAGGTTCGGGCGGGGGGAAGGAGCCCGATGGGTCAGATGAACCGACGGACCGTCCGCGACCTGCGGCGCGGCAACCGCTCGACGCTGCTGCGCCAGCTGTACTTCCAGGGCCCGGTGAGCCGTCAGGAACTGGGGGCGCTCACCGGGCTCAGCTCCGGTTCGGTCAGCAACGTCGTCGGCGAACTGCTCGCCGACGCACTGGTGGAGGAGGCCGGGTCCGTCGAGTCCGACGGCGGCCGCCCCCGCACGCTGCTGCGGGTCGCGCCGGGCAGCGGCCATCTCATCGGGGTCGACGTCGGCGAGACCCATGTGCGCGTGGAGCTGTTCGACCTCATGCTCACCGAACTGGCCCGGTGGGAGCACCCGCTGACGCCCGGCGGGCTGGAGAGGGACCCGGAGCCGGTCGTCGGCCACATCCTGACCGGCCTCGAAGCGGTCGTCGCCAAGAGCGGCACGGAGCCGGAAGCGGTCATCGGCGTCGGGGTCGGTGTCCCCGGCGTCGTCGAACAGGGCGACGAGGTCCTCGTCCACGGCCCGACCGCCGGCCGGGACGCGGTGCCGCTGGAGCGGCTGCTGCGCACCGGCACCGATCTGCCGCTGTTCATCGACAACGGCGCCACCGCGCAGGGGCAGGCCGAGATGTGGTTCGGGGCGGGCCGCGGCGCGGACAACGCGGTGATCGCGCTGATCGGCTCCGGCGTCGGCGCGGCCATCGTCACCGCCGGGGCGCCCTACCGGGGCGCGACCAGCAGCGCGGGGGAGTGGGGGCACACGGTCGTCCAGGTCGGCGGGCGCGCCTGCCGATGCGGTGCGGTCGGCTGTCTGGAGGCGTACGTCGGGGCGCAGGCGGTGCTCGACCGCTATGGACGCGCGGCGCACGGCGACCGCGCGGGGGAAAGCGGCGCGGACGGGGTCGAGGAGGGCGGCGCGGAGGGCGCCGGTGAGGACCAGCAGGCCGCGTTCGCCGCGATCGTAGGGGCCGCCGGAACCGAGACCCGGGCGCGCGAGGTGCTGGAGGAGACCGCCGCCTACCTCGGCGCCGGTATCGCCGATCTGATCAACCTCTTCAACCCCGAGCGGATCATCCTCGGCGGCTGGGCCGGACTGCTCCTCGGCGGCCGGGTCCTCCCCAGGATCCGGGCCGCCACCGCCTCCTACGCGCTGCACCGGCCGTACGCGCAGACCGAGATCGGGCTGGCCGAACTGGGGCCCGACGCCGTGGCGTTGGGTGCGGCCACCCTTCCGCTGGCGCACTTCCTCGCCACCGGCGGAGCGCGCTGAGGGTTCGACTTCTGTCGGTTCAGGGGGAGTTGGGTCGGGGCCCGCCTCAAATTCTTTGAGACAAGAAGGTCCATACCTATTGACATGCATCGAACAGGGCTGGACATTGTGTCTCCCCGGAGGTGACCGATGACGGCCCAGGCGCAGGCAGCCCAGCCCTCGCTGCGCACCACCGTGCGCGATCCGCGGCACGGCAGCCGCGCCTCACTGCTGTGGACGCTGTACTTCCACGCCCCGCTCACCCGGCAGGAGCTCGTCCGCCGTACGGGGCTCAGCGCCACCACGGTGCGCACCGTCATCGGCAAGCTGATCGCCGAAGGCGTCGTCGCCGAAGACGCCGTCGCCCAAAGCCTCATCCCCCCAAACACCATCACCAACGGCACCGTCATCAAAGACGCCGCCACCAAAGGCGCCATCACCAAAGGCATCGCCACCGAAGGCGTCGCCACCGAGGCGGAGTCGGCCCTCGTCGCGGCGGGCCGCCGGACCGGTGCCCGGCTGCGGCTGGTCCCCGGGCACCGGTACGTCATCGGCGTCGAGGTCGCCGACACCCGGGTCCGCGTGGGGCTGTTCGACCTCGCCCTCACCCAACGGGCCGGTGTCGTTCACCCGTTACCCCCCGGGGAGCGCGACGCCAAAACCGTCGTCGGTCACATCCTGACCGGTCTCGACGCCGTCATCGAGGAAGCCGCAATCCCCCAGGGGCACATCCTCGGCGTCGGTATCGGCATATCGGCCACCGGCTGGAACGCCCTCCCCTTGGAGCGGCTGCTGAGCACCGTCACCGCACTGCCCCTGCACATCGACAACGGCGCCGAGGCCATGGGCCGGGCCGAGATGTGGTTCGGCGCCGGACGCGGCGTCCAGCACGCGGTCGTCGCGGTCATCGGCTCCGGCGTCAGCGCGAGCGTCATCACCCACGGCGCCCCCTACCGGGGCTCCACCAACAGCGCGGGCGAGTGGGGCCACACCACCGTCCAGGCCGGGGGCCGCCGCTGCCGGTGCGGCGCCCGCGGCTGCCTGGAGGCGTACGTCGGCGCCGAAGCGGTCCTGGAGCGCTTCCGCCAGGCCCGGCGCGGCCGCACCACCCCCGGCGCCGACAAGGAGTCCACGTTCGCCGCGCTGCTCGCGGCCGCCGACACCTCATCCGCCGCCCAGCGCGTCCTGGAGGAGGCAGCGGTGTATCTGGGTGCCGGAATCGCCAACCTGGTCAACCTCTTCAACCCGCAGCGGATCATCCTCGGCGGCTGGGCCGGGCTGCTGTTCGGCGCCCGTATGCTCCCCCGGATCCGCGAGACGGTCGCCGCGCAGGCGCTGCGCCGGCCGTACGCCCAGACCACCATCGGGCTGTGCCGGCTCGGCCCCCACGCCGTGGCGCTCGGCGCCGCCACCGTCCCCGTCGGCCGCTTCCTCACCGAGGACGCGCACCGGCCCGCCCGTCGCCCGGCCACCACCCCCCAACGAGCGCTCACGGGCACCCCTCCCGACCGTCCCCCGACCGCCACACCCCGACGAGCGCTGATGGGCACCCCTCCCACCCGAACGCCCGTGCCATAGCGCCGCGGAACCCCGGCCCCCAGCCGCCGGACGCACACCTTCCCCCCACCGGACCGGCACCCACCGGTCCCATCCCCCACACAGGAAGGCACCACCGCTCCATGAGAAAAACTGTGCGCAACACCGTGATCGGTCTGCTCTCCGCGACCGCACTCGCCGCCACCCCCTGGCTCACCGCCCCGGCCACGGCCACCCCCCAGGCCACCAGCAAGGCTGCCGCCGCCGAGTTCACCGACAACTTCGACGGCCCGGCGGGCAGCGGGGTCGACGGCTCCAAGTGGGGCGTGGAGACCGGAGACAACGTCAACAACCACGAGCGGCAGTACTACACCGACGGCAACAAGAACGCGGCGCTGGACGGCAACGGCAACCTTGTCATCACCGCCCGCAAGGAGAACCCGGCCAACTACAACTGCTGGTACGGCCGGTGCGAGTACACCTCCGCCCGCCTCAACACCTCGCAGAAGTTCACCACTGCCTCCGGCCATGTCGAGGCCCGGATGAAGCTGCCCCAGGGCCAGGGCATGTGGCCCGCCTTCTGGATGCTCGGCGATGACATCGGCAGCGCCGGCTGGCCCAACTGCGGCGAGATAGACATCATGGAGAACGTGGGCTTCGAGCCCAGCACCGTCCACGGCACCCTGCACGGCCCCGGCTACTCCGGCTCGGGCGGCATCGGCGCCGGCTACACCCTCCCCAACGGCGGCAAGTTCTCCGACGCCTTCCACACCTTCGCCATCGACTGGTCGCCCAACAAGATCACCTGGTCCGTCGACGGCAACGTCTACCAGACCCGCACCCCCGCCGACCTGAACGGCAACCGCTGGGTCTTCGACCACCCCTTCTACATCATTCTCAACCTGGCCGTCGGCGGCTACTGGCCCGGCGACCCGGACGGCAACACCTCCTTCCCGCAGCAGCTGGTCGTCGACTACGTCAAGGTGACGGGCGGCAGCTGACGGAGACAGCCGATGTGGAGGCCCACTGAGCGGTGGCCTCGGTCGTCATCCGGGGCGGACCGCCTCCGAGACCGCCGCGATCAGGGCTTCCACATCGGCTTCCCCGCGTGAGACGAGGGTGAGGTCACGGGCCGGGTCCACCCACAAGAGGTGGTTGCCGCCGTTGCCCCGGGCACGGCGCCCGGTCGACGGGGCCCGTGGCCACACCACGCGGCCGTCGTCGAGCCACCAGGACAGCCCGTACTCCGGCTTGACGGAACACGGTGTCCACAGCGCCGCGATCCAGCGCCGGGACACGACCCGGCGCCCGGCCCACTCCCCGCCCTCCAGGCAGAGCCCGCCGACGCGGGCCAGGTCGAGCGCGCTGATCCACAGCCCGCCGCCCCAGTGGGCGCCGCCGGACACCACCGTTCCCGCACGGCCCTCTCCAGCGCGTCGGGGTCGACCCCCGCCCAGGCATCGCTCACCGGGCCTCGGTCCTGGCGCGCTCCCTCTGGTGCCACTTCGCCCTCCGTCCGTAACTCGTGCCGCGCCGAGCCGACCACCCCGGACGCAAGCGTGACTGGAGGGCCGCAAGGTGCTGTGCCGGATCCTGTTCGTGCTGTTTCCCGGCATGGCCTCGTCCTCGTCCGTCCCTGGTAGCTGCCGCTACCAACCGGCAATGTTCACATCAGCCCTGAGCCCTGAGAAGTCGGCCTCCGACCCCACCGCCCGCAACTTCTCCGTACGTGCCTCCGCACCCGTTTCGCAGCCCCTCGTCCGCTGCAGCAGACAGCCATTCAGCCTCATCCGGTTCAGTTGGTCGCGTGGCGCTCCGCGATCGGCGAACTTGGTGCCGGTTGGCTGCGCGTACCGTCGGCCGGCCGGGGCGTACCGCGTAGCCTCGGGGTTCATGGACACCTCTTGTGCCACCGCGGCCGCGCGGGTCTGTGACCGGATCGAGGCCGCTGACGGGGAGATTCGGGCCTTCGTCCCCGAACCCGGCCGCCGTGAGCGGCTGTTGCGTGAGGCGCGGGCGGCCGATGAGCGGTGGGACGGTCCGGGCGGGCGGCCGGCGTTGTTCGGCGTACCGGTGGGCGTCAAGGACATCGTGCACGTCGACGGGTTGCCCACACAGGCCGGTTCGGACGTTCCCGCCGAGGCGCTGGCCGGGCCGCAGGCGTCGCTCGTCGATCGGCTGCGGGCGGCGGGTGCGCTGGTGGCGGGCAAGACCGTCACCGCCGAGTTCGCCGTGACCGCTCCCGGTCCCACCCGTAATCCGCACCATCTCGGCCACACTCCGGGCGGCTCCAGCAGCGGTTCGGCCGCCGCCGTCGCGGCGGGGATGGTGCCGCTGGCGATCGGGACCCAGACGATCGGTTCGATGATCCGCCCGGCCGCCTACTGCGGGGTCGTCGGCTTCAAACCGACCCACGGCCGCATCCCTTCCGACGGCGTGATCGCCAACGCCCCGACCTTCGACACCGTGGGCCTCTTCGCCCCCGGCGTGGCGGCCCTCGCCCCGGCGGCCGCCGTGCTGTGCGACGGCTGGCGGCCGTCCGGCGACGGAGCGGCGGCGACGGAGCGGCGGCCGGTGCTCGGCATCCCGCTCGGCCCCTACCTCGACCGCGCCGACGCCGAGGCCAGAAGCTCCTTCGAGGAGCGGGCGGGGCGTCTGGAGGCGGCCGGATTCACGGTCCGCCGCCTGCCCTTCCCGGACGACTTCGACCGGGTCGTGGCGGAACGGGTGGTGATCGGCCGTTACGAACTGGCGCGGACCCACGCCGTATGGTTTCCGCGCTACGCGGAGCGGTACCGCGCGCAGACCGCCGAGGCGATCCGGCAGGGGCAGCGGATCGGCCACGACGCGTACGCCGCGGCCCTGCGCGAACGTGCCGCCTTCCGCGACCGGCTGGTGACCGCCATGGACCGGGACGGCATCGACCTGTGGATCACCCCGGCCGCCACGGGCCCCGCGCCGTTCGGCCTGAAGAGCACCGGCGACTCCGTGATGAGCCTCCCCTGGAGCTACGCGGGAGTCCCCGCCCTGGCCCTGCCCGCGGGGCGGGCGGCGGACTCCCTTCCGCTGGGGATGCAGTGCGTGGCCAGGCCGGGGGCGGACGAGCGATTGCTGGGATGGGCCCTCGATATGGAGTCGACCCTCGTCGGGTCTTCCACACCCGTATGATGGGCATCCACTCCCATGTACGGAGTTGGGGACGAGATGGGTGCCACATGGTGGCTTATGCAAGGTGAGGCCGCAGTCGGCGAGTTACGCCAGTACGGGGTCGACCAGCCGGTTTTTCTGTGCCACTTCACGCCGGGACCGGCCTGGGAAGCCGTCCGGGCGCATTTCGAGGCATGGTCCGCGCTGCGCGGACCGGACCCCGACGGAAGCCGTACCGCGCAGGTCATCCGGTCCATCATGGATCTCGGGCTGCGGCTGGTCCCCACGGACGACAGCCCTTCGATGACGCTGTTCACCGAATGCATCCTGCGCATCGACGGCCATACCGCCCGGCTGCGCTGCTGACTCGCCGCTGAGCACGTCCGTTTCCCCCGCCACTCCGGGCGGGTGGCGGGTAGCGTGCACCCATGAACATCGGTGATGTGGTCGAGGACTTCGAGCTGCCGGACGAGAACGGCGCCGTCCGTTCGCTCAGTGGGCTGCTGGCGGACGGTCCGGTGGTGCTGTTCTTCTATCCGGCGGCCTTCACCCCCGGCTGTACCAAACAGGCGTGCCACTTCCGGGACATCGCGGCGGAGTTCAAGGAACTCGGCGCCCAGCCGGTCGGGGTCAGTGCCGATTCGGTCGAGAAGCAGGCGGAGTTCGCCCATGCGTACTCCTTCGGCTATCCGCTGCTGTCGGATCCGGAGGGGACCGTACGGGAGCGGTTCGGGGTGAAGCGCGGGATCGCGGCGGTGCCGACCAAGCGGGTCACCTTTGTGATTGATACCGACCGCAAGGTGCTGGAGATCGTCAAGAGCGAGTTCCGGATGAGCGTGCACGCGGACCGGGCGCTCAAGGCGCTGCGCGACAGGAGCGCGTAAGACCGCCTGACGCGGCCGCGTACGGCAGGCCGAAAGCAGGTGCCGGCGGGGGTGTTGGCGGAGGCGCAGGAGGTTTTTCCCCACCCCACCCCACCCCTTCCCGCACCCGGCCGCTGCCCCGGCCCCCGCTGGGGCTGCGCACCAGACCCCGTTCTGGGGGCTCCGCCCCGAACCCCCGGCGGGGGCGGCCTCTTGGACCGCCCCCGCACTCTTGTGACCAGCGGGCGCGGTGCGGGTGGTGGAGGCGCGTACGACCCGGGGCCGATCGCCACGGCCGGCCCCGGCCGACGCGACCGTCAGCTCAGCCGCGAGAACGTGAACGAGAACTCGGCCGGTGCCACGTCCAGGCGGTGCTCGTCCAGCACCCCCGGCCCGCAGGACTGGGTGCCGATGCCCTGCTGGCCGTGGTCCAGGTTCACCCACACCGTCTCGTTCGACGCCTCCAGATCCGGTGTGTGCTCGGCCGCGTCGAGCTGCTCGGTGGTCCAGCGGCGCGCGGTGAACCAGAAGGCCGGCTCGCCCTCGATCCGCACCCCCGACCCGTCGGGCGCGGTCAGCCGCACCCAGCGGACATCGATCCGGGCGCCGTTCTCCTGCGGGCGGACGTACGGCGTCTGGAGCTCGTCGACCGACAGCGCCCACCGCCCCACCCGCGCGGCGGCACGCGTGTCCGGGTACGCCTCGCCGGGACCGCCGCCGAACCACTCGGCCTCGCCCAGCGCGGCCGGGACCCCGAGCCGCAGGCCCAGGCGCGGCAGCGGGCAGGTCCACTCGCCCAGCGGGGTGACGGAGACCGCCAGGCTCAGCCGTCCGTCCTCATCGGCGGTCCAGCGGTAGACCGTCTCCAGACCGAAGTCGACGGCGGCGGGCGCGACGCGGGTACGGACGGTCAGCGCACCGTCCGGCGTCGTCTCCACCGCGTCGGTCCGGTGCCGCACCCGGTGCAGCCCGAACCGGCGCCAGATCAGGCCCCAGCGCTCGTCCGGCTGCCAGGAAGCGCCGTTGTCGTTGTCGGTGGGCGCGCGCCAGATGTCCAGCCGGGGCGGTTCGGTGACGGGCAGCCCGCCCAGGGCCGTCAGGGCGCCGGTGGCTGCGTCGAAGACGCCGGGGCCGAGCACGATCCGGTCGCCGTCGCGGCGCGGCGCCTCCCCCGAGGCGAGGGCGCGCACCCGGCCGGTGCCGGGAGCGGTGGCCGGGAACTGGGCCCAGGCCACCGTATGGCCCGCCTCGGCCCATGCCGTCGCGGCCGCGAGCCGCGCCTCCACGGTCCACCGGGTCTCCGCCCCCGCCTCGGCGGCGGGCGGTGCCGGGAGCTTCAGATCGGCGGACTCGCCCGGGGGCAGCGGCGGCACCGCCAGCTCACCCGAGCCGATCGCCTCGCCCTCCGCCTCATAGCTCCACGAGAAGACGAGAGGGGACAGATCGGCGAAGTCATGGCCGTTGGTGATCCGGACCGTGCCGTCGGCCCCGTCGCCCTCGATCCGCACCGGCTCGATGACCTTCTTGTACTCGATCAGCCCCGGGGAGGGGGTGCGGTCGGGGAAGACCAGCCCGTCGCACACGAAGTTCCCGTCGTGCAGCTCCTCGCCGAAGTCCCCGCCGTACACGTGGTAGAAGCGGCCGTCGGGGGCGCGCCGGGTGAAGCCGTGGTCGATCCACTCCCAGACGAAACCGCCCTGGCAGCGCTCATGCGCCTCGAACAGCCGCTGGTACTCGCCCAGTCCGCCCGGCCCGTTGCCCATGGCGTGCGCGTACTCGCACTGGATGAACGGCAGCGCCCGGCGCTTCGCGTCCAGCTCCGGATCGCCCCACGGCGCCTCGGTGCGCCGGCCGATCTGGTCGACTTCCTCGTGCGGCGCGTACATCCGCGAGTAGACGTCCGTATCGGCGCAGGACAGATCGCCCTCGTAGTGGATCACCCGGGACGGGTCGCGCTCCCGGATCCAGTCGGCCATGGCGGACAGCCCGCGTCCGGTGCCGCACTCATTGCCCAGCGACCACATCACGATGGACGGGTGGTTCTTGTCGCGCTCGACCATGCGCTCGGCGCGGTCGAGCAGGGCCGGGGTCCAGCGGTCGTCGTCCACCGGGTTGTTCCGCCACTCCAGGACGCCGAAGCCATGGGTCTCCAGATCGCATTCGTCGATCACCCACAGCCCCAGCTCGTCGCAGAGCCCGAGGAAGGCCGGATGCGGCGGATAGTGGCTGGTGCGCACGGCGTTGATGTTGTGCTGCTTCATCAGCACCAGATCGCGGCGCATGGTCGCGAGGTCCACGGCCCGCCCGTTCTCGGGGTGGAACTCATGCCGGTTGACGCCGCGGAAGAGCACCCGCCGCCCGTTGACCTTGAGCAGCCCGTCCTCGACCACCACGGTGCGGAAGCCCACGCGCAGCGAGACGCTCTCGCCCACGGTGGTCAGCCGCGCCTCGTACAGCCGCGGTGTCTCCGCCGTCCACGGCTCGACCGGGATGGTGGCGCTCTCCCCGGTGGCCAGGTCAAGACCCAGCTCGGGGACGGTGACCCGGCCGCCGGGGTCGGAGTCGATCCGCAGCGTGCCCTCGCCGGTGGTGTGGTCGTACGAGGCGTGGACGAAGTAGTCGGCGAGCGCGCCCTCGGGGCGGTGCTCCAGCGTCACCTCGCGGAAGATGCCGGGCAGCCACCACTGGTCCTGGTCCTCGAGATAGCTCCCGGAGGACCACTGGTGGACGCGGACGGCCAGTACGTTCCCGGACGGCTCGAGCAGGCCCCCGACCTCGAACTCATGCGGCAGCCGGCTGCCCTTGAAGGTGCCGAGCTCCTCGCCGTTGAGCCAGACCCGGGCGCATGACTCGACGCCCTCGAAGCGCAGCACCGCCTCCCCGCCCTCCGGCCAGTCGCCGGGCAGGTCGAAGACGCGCAGATGGTCGCCGGTCGGGTTCTCGGCGGGGACGTGCGGCGGATCCACCGGGAAGGGATAGAGCACATTGGTGTAGATGGGCGCCCCGTGGCCGTGCAGCACCCAGTGGCCGGGCACCGGGAGCTCGTCCCAGCCGCGGGCGTCGTAGCCGGGGCGGGCGAAGGAGTCGTCCTCGGCGGTGGCGGTCGGCGACAGCCGGAAGGACCACGTCCCGTTCAGGCTCAGCCGCGCCGCGTCGGAGGATGGGGTCCAGGGGCGGGGCGGCAGCGCTCCCGCGCCGGGGGAGACATCCTCGTAGTAGGGCAGCGGTGTGTGCTGCGTGGAGCTCATCGTTCTCCTCGGTCAGCCCTTGATACCGGTCTTCTGTGCGGTCATATGGGAGGACAGCGCGACCTGAACGGCCGTGCGCGACTCCGTTGTCACGAGGGTGTGGAGCGGTTCCTTGGGGTGGTGCGGTTCTTTGGCGTGGTACGGCGGTTCTTCAGTCCCACCGACGCGAGCGAGCCCTCCAGGGCGAAGGTCGCCGCGCCGAGGCTAACGGGGTTGGACGGGATCGGGCACAGCACGATCTCGGTGTTCGCCAGCGGGCGGCGCAGCGCGCGCACCGCCACCGCCGCGCGCACCTCGGCGAGCAGCGGCTCCCCGAGGGCGGCCGCGACCCAGCTGCTGAGCACGATCACTTCCGGGTTGAGCAGATTGATCAGATCGGCGAGGGCGGCGCCGAGATAGCGCGCCGTGGTGTGCACGACCTTCACGGCCACCGGATCGCCTGCCATAAGGCCCCGGCCGAGCGCCTCGATGGTGGCCGTCTGGTCGTCCGGGTGCAGCAGCGGGCTGTCCGGGCTCAGCTCGCGCAGATTCCGCATGATGCCGGGGGCGCCGACATAGGTCTCCACACACCCCTGGTTGCCGCAGTGGCACTGCCGTCCGTCCAGGACGAGGGTGGTGTGCCCCCATTCCCCGGCGCTGTTGCTGACCCCGCGGTGCAGGGTGCCGCCGAGCGCCAGCCCGGCCCCCACGCCCGTACCGAGGTTGACCACCACGGCGTCGTTCCGCCCGCGCGCCGCCCCGAACCACTGCTCGGCCACGGTGCAGGCACGCAGCGGATTGTCGAGGTGGAGGGGGTAGGGGATGTGCTCGGCCAGCAGCCGCAGCAGCGGGACGTCATGCCAGTCCCAGTTGGGGGCGAAGACCGAGACCCCGCCCTCGCGGTCCACCTGCCCCGGCATGCTGACGCCGACGCCCAGCACCCGGTCCGCGGCCACGCCCGCCTGCTCGACCACCGAGGACACGGCGTCCGCGATATGCGCCACCACCTTGCCCGGGTCGTTCTCCTCCGGGCGCAACTCCTCGTCCGCGCGGGCCAGGACGGTCAGCGCCAGATCGAACAGCTCGACATGGATATACGTCTCCGCCACATCCACGCCGATCAGCGCGGCGCCCGAGGAGTTGACCGCGACCAGACCGCGCGGCCGGCCGCCGTCGGAGTCCTCGTAGCCGACCTCGACCAGCATCCCGAGGTCGAGCAGCTCACCGACGAGATTCGCGACGGTGGCCAGGCTCAGCTCCGTCGCGGCGGCCACCTCCTGCCGGGAGACGGGGGATTGGGCGACGATATGGCGCAGCACCCCGTAGCGGTTGGCGGTGCGTATGTCGCGGGAGGTGCGCTTCACGCCGGAATCCCCTCTGCGCGGGCAGTGCGGTGCCGTGCGGTGCCGTGCGGTGCCGTGCTCTGTCGGCTGCCGCGCCAGGCTAGAGCGTGGGTCAGGCCATGGACAACCCCTTAGCCCAACCCCTGTACGAAGTGGTGGGGCAGCGGGGGAGGTCAGGGGCAGTGGCATTGAGCACCGCATGTCAGGCAGCTTTGAGCACCGCGTGTCAGGCGGCTTTGAGTACCGCGTGTCAGCCGGTTTTGGGTGCGCGCGTCGGCCGGTTTTGCGTACCTGCTTTGAGTACCGCTCGTCAGCCGGTTTTGAGTACCGCGCGGACGACGGGCCCGGCGGCATCCCCGCCGTGTCCGCCGCCGGTGACCACGGCGGCGGCCGCCACATCGTTCCGGTAGGCGGTGAACCAGGCGTTGGTCTTGGGCTGGCCGTCGATCTCGGCCGAACCCGTCTTGGCCCCGATGTCGCCGGTGAGCCCGGACATCGCCCGGGCGGCGGTGCCGCTCGTCGCGGTCAGCCGCATCATCGCCCTGAGCTGCGACCTGGTGGCCGGGCTGAGGCTGCGGTCGCTGGTGGCGATCTCCCGGTGGTCGACCGAGCGCGGCACGATGACGGGCTGCTTGAAGGTGCCGGTCTGGGCGGTGGCCGCGACGGAGGCGATGGTGAGCGGGTTCATCTGGACCGTGCCCTGGCCGATCATGGCGGCGGCCTTGTCGTCACCGCTTCCGCTCGGCACCTCTCCGTCGAAGGTGGTGATGCCCACCCGCCAGTTCAGCCCGAGGCCGAACACGGTCCGCGCCTCCTGGGCCACCGCGCCATCGGGCACGGCTCCGGCGAGCGAGACGAACGCGGTGTTGCAGGACGCCGCGAAGTCCTGCGCGAAGGTGGCCCCGGGGTTCTCGCTGTCCTCGACGTTGTGGAACGTCATGCCCTGTGCGTACGCCGCCGTCTTCGGGCACGGCACCAGGTGGCCCGGGCTGACCTTGCCCGCCTCCAGCAGGGTGGCCGCGGTGACTATTTTGAACGTCGACCCCGGCGCCGTCTGCCCCTGCAGCGCGGCGTTGAACTCGGCCTGGTCGGAGTTGGCCACCGCCAGGATCTCCCCGGTGCTGGGCCTCAGCGCCACGACGGAGGCGCCGTCGCGCGTGGCCACCGCCTTCTCCGCGCGCTTCTGCACCCCGGCGTCGAGGGTGGTGCGCAGTGTGCCCGGCCTGCCCTTCTTCACCACATGAAGCGTCGCTGCGGCGGTCCCGTCGGCCTTGACCGCCGACACCTCCACCCGCGCCGTGCCACCGGCGTCCGCCCCGTATCTCGCCCGCAGCGCGATCAGTACCGGGTCGAGCGAGGGATAACGGCCCTGCCGCAGCTCCTCGCCGTCGCGGTCCAGCACCCGCACCGGCGGATTGTCCGCCAGGTCCGTCCGCACGGACTCATCGGCCGCCAGCTTGGGATGGAGGACCGAGGGTCTCCAGTCGACCAGCGGCTTCTTGGTCGTCCGGCCGCGCACCACGGTCAGCCGCGATGCATACGACCAGCTCGAACGGGTCTTGTCGAAGACCACTTCGGCCTTGACGGTGAACGGCACCGTGGTGCCCCGGGCCGTGCCCGGGGTGACCGTCACCTTCTTCACATGGCCGTCGTCGCGATAGCCGCTCAGCGCGCCGATGGCCGCCTCGGCGTCATTGGTCAGCCCTGCGGCCAGCATGTCATTGCCGTCCGCCCATGCGTCCAGGAATTCCCGCGCGGTCCGCCGGGTCTCGTCCGCGGTCACCGGACCGTCATGGGGCGCGGTGGTATCGCCGCCGGTCACGCCCGTGTAGAGGTTGTATCCGCCGTACCCGGCGACGCCCAGAAGCCCCGCCGTCACCGCTCCGAAGACGACCTTGCCCACAGCCCCCATGGCGTCCCCCGCTTTTCAGATGTGGTCGGCTCGTGCCGCTCGTGCCGCTCAGGCGGCCTTCTCCACCTCGCCGCGCAGCGCCCGTGTGTAGACCTTCAGCAACCGGCTGTACTCGGCCCGCTCCGAAGGCCGCAGTGCCCGGCCTGCCCGGGCCCGCAGAAAGACGCGAATCGCCTCGTTGGCCTGGTCGGTGGAGGAGGTGGTCAGTAAGGCAGGTTGTTGAGTAGGAGTCGGACGCATGCCATAAGAGTAGAGGCCCCTACCGACAACGGCATCGGCGTAAACCGCCCAACTGTGGTGTTACCGGTGGTATGTGAGGAAGACCGCATCGCCCGCACGGGTGTTCCTTCGCCTGCCCCTATGGCATATGCCCCGCCGTGGCTCGGGTATGCGTCCCGTGCCTCGTCAGCTCTGACCAGCGGTTTCCGGCCCGGCCGGCGGCCCGGTGAGGATCACTTCGAGGGTGCGGGGGCCGTGGACGCCTTCGACGCGATCGAGTTCGATGTCACTTGTCGCGGACGGGCCCGAGATCCAGGTCAACGGGCGGGCCGGATCCAGGCGTTCAAGGCCCTCCGGGACGGAGTCCACGACCTGGTCGGGCACCCGGATGACGCAGATGTGGTGGTCGGGAACCAAAGTGATGCGCCGGCGGCCCTGGTCGGGGGCGGCGTCCAGGACCACGGTGCCGGTTTCGGCGATGGCCACCGCGCAGGCCGTCACCACGCTGGAGACCGCGTCCAGGTCGTGCGGGGTCAGCTCCGCCGTGTCCGGGACCCGGCGCACCGCGTCGGGGACGGCGGACAGCCAGGAGTCGGGGAGGCCGGGGGGCACGGCCACGCTCGTCGCGCCGCGGTCGGCGAGGAGGCGGGCGATCAGGGCGGGGAGGGAGGGGGTGTCGGTGCGGTGGACGATCGCGCGGTAGTCGGCCAGGTGCTCGGCGAGGAGGTCCGCGGTCTCGGTGGGGGTGCGGTCGCCGTGGACGCGGTGGTAGGTGCGCTCGACCGGCACCGCGTCGGGCGTCTCGGCACGCGGCACATCGGCCAGGGCGCGGCGGATGCGGGCCATGACCAGGGCGCGGGAGTCGGGGCTCCGGGTACCGGGGGCCTCGGTGCTGTGGGCGCCGGGGTTCTGGGTGCTTCGGGTGCCGGGGCCCTGGGTGCTTTGGCTGCCGGGATCTTGCGGGGTCATGTGGTCTTCCTTCCCTCCGTGCCGCTCTCGCCCCGCGTGCGTTGCCACCAGTCGCGGAACGACTCCTCCGGCACCTTCGGCAGCTCACGCGTATCGCTCCACGCCCGCCCCGGACCGGGCAGCCGGCGCGGATGGAAGCGGCGGGTGCGGGAGGCCAGACGCTGGCCGGTGCGCAGCACCCGGGGGTGGTCCAGGGCCCAGCGGGCGGCGCGCATCGCGGCGCGCTCGGCGGCGTGGCCCTTGGCGGGCTTGATGACCGTGCGGGTGCCACGGATGGAAACGGGGCCGCCCTCGACCACGCGCTCACGGAGGTGGACCAGGACCTCCGGGATGTCGATGGCGACCGGGCACACCTCGTAACACGCCCCGCACAGGGAGGACGCGTACGGGAGGGAAGCGTCCAGTTCGCTCTGGACGCCGCGCAGTTGGGGGGTGAGGATCGCGCCGATCGGGCCCGGGTACGCCGATCCGTAGGCATGGCCGCCCGCCCGCTCGTACACCGGGCACACATTGAGACACGCCGAGCAGCGGATGCAGCGCAGCGCCTGGCGGCCCACGGTGTCGGCGAGGGTGTCGGTGCGGCCGTTGTCGAGGAGGACGAGGTGGAAGGTGCGGGGCCCGTCCGCGTCCGTGGTGCCGGTCCAGGTGGAGGTGTACGGATTCATCCGCTCGGCGGTCGAGGAGCGGGGCAGCAGCTGAAGGAAGACCTCCAGGTCCTGGAAGGTGGGGACGATCTTCTCGATGCCGACGACGGAGATCAGCGTCTCGGGGAGGGTCAGGCACATCCGGCCGTTGCCCTCGGATTCCACGACCACGAGCGTGCCGGTCTCCGCGACCATGAAGTTGGCGCCGGAGATGCCCACCTTGGCGTTCAGGAACTTCTCGCGGAGGTGCAGCCGCGCGGCCTCCGCCAGATCGGCGGGCGCGTCGGTCAGCCCCTCCGGGGCCGGGCGGCCCCACCGGACCATCTTCTCCGCGAAGATGTCGCGGATCTCGCCCCGGTTGCGGTGGATCGCCGGGACCAGGATGTGCGACGGCAGGTCGTCGCCGAGCTGCACGATCAGCTCGGCGAGATCGGTCTCGTACGCCGTGATCCCGGCGGTGGCGAGAGCGCCGTTCAGGCCGATCTCCTGCGTGGCCATCGACTTGACCTTGACGACCTCGCGCTCGCCCGTCGCCTGCACCAGCTCGGTGACGATCCGGTTCGCCTCGTCCGCGTCCGCCGCCCAGTGGACGTGGCCGCCGGCCGCCGTGACCGCGCTCTCCAACTGTTCCAGATAGTGGTCGAGATGGCGCAGCGTACGGTCCTTGATGGCCGCGCCCGCCGCGCGCAGCGACGACCAGTCGTCCAGTTCGGCCACCGCCGTGGCGCGCTTGGCGCGGATGGTGTGGGTGGCGTGGCGGAGGTTGGCGCGCAGTTGGGTGTTCCGGGTCGAGGCGTCGGCCGCCGCCGGGAAAGCGGGCATCCCCAGGTAGGTGGCTTGGTGGGTTCCGCTCACCAGTCGTTTCCTTCCCTATGGGGTTCGCTCACCTGATGGTGTCCGCTCGCCTGATGGCCTGCCTTCACCTGGCGGTCTCCGTTCACCAGACGTTTCCTTCCGTGCTGGCCAGGATCTCGGCGATGTGGACGGGGCGGACCGTGGAGCCCTGGCGGGCGAGTGTGCCGCCGATGTGCATCTGGCAGGAGTTGTCGACCGTGCACACGGCCTCGGCGCCGGTCGCTGTGATGTTGCGCGCCTTGTCCGCCCCCATGGCCGCCGAGACGGCCGCGTTCTTGACGGCGAACGTACCGCCGAAGCCGCAGCACTCGTCGGCGCCCGGCAGCTCCACCAGGTTCAGCCCCTTCACGGCGGCGAGCAGCGAACGCGGGCGGTCGCCGAGCCCCAGCATCCGCAGCCCGTGGCAGGTGGGGTGGTACGTCACGGTGTGCGGGTAGTACGCGCCGACGTCGGTGACCTTCAGGACGTCGGTGAGGAATTCGGTGAGCTCGTACGTCTTGGGGACGGCCTCGGCCGCCGCGTCCGCGAGCTCCTGGCCACGACCCTCGGCGGCGGCCTTGGCGCCGATCCGGGGGTAGTTGTCCCGCACCATCGCCGCGCACGAACCCGAGGGGGCCACCACGTAGTCGTAGTCGCGGAACGCGGCGGCGTAGCGGCGCACCAGCGGTTCGGTCTCGTGGCGGTAGCCGGTGTTGAACTGCGGCTGGCCGCAGCAGCTCTGCCCTTCCGGGAAGCCGACCTCCACGCCGAGCCGTTCGAGGAGCGTGACCACGGCCTGGCCGGTGTGTGGGTAGAGGGTGTCGTTGACGCAGGTGATGAAGAGCGCTACGCGCACGGTTCCTCCTCGTCGCCCAGGCCGGTGGCGGCCCTTGTGACCTGCGCGTCCCCCAGCCGGGCGGCTGCCCGGTCCCACGCCGAATGATCACCTGTGGGCTCATACTGCCTCAGTGGCTGGGTGCTGTGAAGCAGGGCGCGCAACTCTGGCAGACCACCGGTGATCGCTCCGGCCGCCCGGGCCTGGACCAGGACGTTTCCGAGGGCCGCCGCCTCGGCCGGGCCCGCGATCACGGGGAGTCCGCAGGCGTCGGCGGTGAGCTGGCACAACAGTGCGTTGTGCACGCCTCCGCCGACGATGTGCACGGTGCGGACCGTACGGCCGGACAGCCGTGCGGCGTCGTCGATCGCGCGGCGGTGGGCCAGGGCGAGGGAGTCCAGGACGCAGCGGGTGGTCTCGGCCGGGGTACGGGGGACGGGCTGGCCGGTGCGGCGGCAGGCGTCGGCGATGCGGTCGGGCATGTGGTGCGGGGCGATGAAGGCGGGGTCGCCGGCGTCGACCACGGAGCGGAGGGGGATGGCTTGGGCTGCCTCGTGGAGCAGTGCGGTGAGGTCTGTGCCGGTGGCTCGGGTGTTCTCGGCGTTCCAGGTGCGGACGCACTCTTGGAGCATCCACAGGCCCATGATGTTGCGCAGATAGCGGACCGTGCCATCCACGCCCAGCTCGTTCGTGAAGTTGGCCGCGCGGCTCGCCTCCGAGAGCACCGGCCCGTCCAGCTCCAGCCCGGCGAGGGACCAGGTGCCGGTGGCGATGTACGCGAAGTCGGGCGTGGTGGCCGGGACGCCGACGACGGCGGACGCGGTGTCGTGCGAGCCGACGGCGGTCACGGGGATGGGGGTGGTGAGGCCCGTCTCGGCGAGAACTTCCGGGCGCAGGGTTCCGGCGGGGTCGCCCGGGTGGCGCAGGGGCGGGAAGAGCGTCAGGTCGATGCCCAGGGCCTGCGCCACGGGGGTGGCCCAGTCGCGGGTGCGGGGGTCGATGAGCTGGGTGGTGGAGGCGTTCGTCAGCTCGGTGCCGTACTCGCCGGTCAGCCAGTATGAGATGAGGTCGGGGATGAGGAGGAGACGGTGGGCGGCGGCGAGGGCGGGGGTGCCCTGGGCCGAGATGAGCTGGTAGAGGGTGTTGAAGGGGAGGTGCTGGATGCCGGTGGCGGCGTAGAGGGCCTGGGGCGAGAGCGCTTCCGCGACCTTTTCGGCGGCGCCGGTGGTGCGGGTGTCGCGGTAGTGCACGGGGTTGGCGAGGAGGGTGCCGTCGGGGGCTAGTAGGCCGTAGTCCACGGCCCAGGTGTCGATGCCGATGCTGGTCAGGGGGTGTGGGGCGCTGTTCGCTGCCGCCTTCAGGCCGTTCAGGATGCCCTGGTAGAGCGACAGGATGTTCCAGTGCAGGGTGCCCAGGAGGCGGGTGGGCTGGTTGGGGAAGCGGTGCGCCTCGTGGAGGGCCAGCCGTTCGGGGGTGACCTCGCCGACGATGACGCGGCCGCTGGACGCACCGAGGTCTACGGCGGCGAAGCGGTGCTCTTTGGTGGACACGTGGACCTCGTGGTGGATGGGGTGCGCGGGTGGTTGCTGTGTTTCGTCGGGGTGGGGGCGGGGGCCGGGGCCTTGGGGGCGGGGCCCTGGACCGTATATTTACGGCGCCACTGGCCGGGGGCGTTGAGTTGGTCGGGGATGGGCGCCACAAATACACGTAAGCGTCCAGGACCTCACCCCTCCGACCCCGTCCCCCTCACGCGCGTGTCAGCGCAGGAACGCCGCCGCGACCCCGGCGTCGACCGGGATGTGCAGACCCGTGGTGTGGGTCAGGTCGCCGCCCACGAGGGTGAAGACCGCGTTCGCCACGTGGGTCGGGAGTACTTCGCGCTTGAGCAGGGTGCGTTGGGCGTAGAACTCGCCAAGCTTCTCCTCGGGGACGCCGTACACGGCGGCGCGTTGTGCGCCCCAGCCGCTTGCGAAGATGCCGGAGCCCTGGACTACGCCGTCGGGGTTCACGCCGTTGACGCGGATGCCGTGCTCGCCCAACTCTGCGGCCAGCAGACGGACTTGGTGGGCCTGGTCGGCCTTGGACGCGGAGTACGCGATGTTGTTCGGGCCCGCGAACACCGCGTTCTTGGAGGTGATGTACACGATGTCGCCGCCCATGTTCTGGGCGATGAAGGTTGCTGCTGCTTCGCGGGAGGCCAGGAAGCTGCCTCGGGCCATGATGGTGTGCTGGAGGTCCCAGTCCTGGGTGGTTGTTTCGAGGAGGGGCTTGGAGATGCTGATCCCGGCGTTGTTGACCAGGATGTCCACCCCGCCGAAGTCCAGCGCCGCCTGGGCGAACGCCGCCCTGATCTGCTCTTCCGAGGTGACGTCGGCGGTGACGGCGGTGGCCTTGTCCGGACCGCCCAGCTCCTGTGCGACGGCTGTGGCCGAGTCCGCGTTGATGTCCGCGACGACGACGCATGCGCCCTCGGCCACCAGGCGGTGGGCGATCGCCTTGCCGATGCCTGAGCCGGCGCCGGTCACCAGGGCGATACGGGTCGCGAGGGGCTTGGGCTTCGGCATGCGCTGGAGCTTGGCCTCTTCCAGCGCCCAGTACTCGATGCGGAACTTCTCCGACTCCTCGATGGGGGAGTAGGTGGAGACGGCTTCCGCGCCGCGCATGACGTTGATCGCGTTGACGTAGAACTCGCCTGCCACGCGGGCGGTTTGCTTGTCCTTGCCGTAGCTGAACATCCCGACGCCGGGAATGAGCACGATGGCAGGATCCGCGCCGCGCATGGGAGGGGAGTCGGGGGTGGCGTGGTTGTTGTAGTAGGCCGCGTAGTCGGTGCGGTACGCGGCGTGGAGTTCCTTGAGGCGGTCGATCGTCGTGTCGAGGGGCGCGTCCGGGGGGAGATCCAGGACCAGGGGGCGGACCTTCGTACGGAGGAAGTGGTCCGGGCAGGAGGTGCCGAGGGCCGACAGGCGTGGGTGTTCGGCGCGGGAGACGAAGTCCAGGACGGTGTCGTTGTCCGTGAAGTGGCCCACCTGGGGGCGGTCCGTGGAGGCCAGGCCGCGGATCACGGGGGCCAGGGCGGCCGCGCGGGCGCGGCGCTCGGCGTTGGGGAGGGTGGGGTGGACGACGGGCCCGAACGGGTCCGCCTTGCCGCGTGCGGTGAGGAACTCCTCGGCGGTGCGGATGATGCGCAGGGAGTTCGCCTCGCACGCGGCGGAGGTGTCGCCCCAGGCGGTGATGCCGTGGCCGCCGAGGATGCAGCCGATGGCCTGGGGGTTGGCCTTTTTGATGGCGGCGATGTCCAGGCCCAGTTGGAAGCCGGGACGGCGCCAGGGCACCCATACGACCTGGTTGCCGAAACACTCCTTGGTCAGCGCCTCGCCGTCGGCCGCGCAGGCGAGGGCGATGCCGGAGTCGGGGTGGAGGTGGTCGACGTGGGCGGCGTCGACCAGGCCGTGCATGGCGGTATCGATGGACGGTGCGGCGCCACCCTTGCCGTGCAGGCAGTAGTCGAAGGCCGCGACCATCTCGTCCTCGCGGTCCACCCCCGGATAGACCTCGGTGAGCGCGCGGAGCCGGTCCAGACGGAGCGCGGCGAGCCCGGAGTGGGCGAGCGTGCCCAGATCGCCACCGGAGCCCTTGACCCACATCAGCTCGACGTCCTGGCCCGTGACGGGGTCGGTCGCGGTGCCCTTGGCGGAGGTGTTTCCGCCCGCGTAGTTGGTATTGCGGGGGTCGGCCCCGAGGCGATGCGAGCGCTCCAGGAGCGTGGCCGCCTCGGGGTGGGGTTCTGCGGTCATGTCGTCCTCTTCGTGTGGACCGGTCTCAGCGGGGTGTTCAGTGGCGGCGGGAGGCGTGTCCCGGGCCGATAGCGGTCGGGGGCGGCGCCAAGGGGTTCGGGGCGAAGCCCCGCGTGTTTGGGGCGGCTGTCCGGAGTGTCCGGGCGGGGCGCCGGCAAGTGCGGGCCGGAGCCCCAGGGGGTGCGGGGCGCAGCCCCGGGTTCCCGGGGGGCCGGGGGCTTGCCCCCGGTTTCGGGAAGGGGCGGGGTGGGGAAGGGCCCGCCGCAGGCGCTACGCCCCCCACCCCGCCTGCTGCCCACCCACCCGCTCCGAAACGATCCGCTCCGCCCACCCCGAGCCCCGGTACGCCGCCATCGGGTCGGGCCCGATGCCCAACTCCTCGCGGACCTCGGCGAGCAGCGGCCGTACGTCCGTGTTGTAGGCGTCCATCAGGACCGCGTTGGCGCCCAGCACATCGCCCGTGCGCTGGGCGGCGGCCAGCGCGTCACCGTCGACCAGGAGGGCCTTGGCCGTCGCTTCCTGGACGTTCATGACGGAACGGATGATCGCCGGGATCTTGGGCTCGATGTTGTGGCACTGGTCGAGCATGAAGGCGACCCCCGAGGTCAGCCCGCCGCCGCGGACCACCTCGTACATGATGCGGAAGAGCTGGAAGGGGTCGGCGGCGCCCACCATCAGGTCGTCGTCCGCGTAGAAGCGGGAGTTGAAGTCGAAGGCGCCGAGCTTCTTCTCGCGCAGGAGGAGGGCGACGATGAACTCGATGTTGGTGCCGGGGGCGTGGTGGCCGGTGTCGACGCAGACCTGGGCCTTGGGGCCCAGCTTGAGGCAGTGGGCGTAGGCGGTGCCCCAGTCCGGGACGTCCGTGGTGTAGAAGGCGGGCTCGAAGAACTTGTACTCCAGCAGCATGCGCTGGTCCTCGCCGAGACGGTCGTAGACGGCGCTCAGGGCCTCGCCGAGGCGGTCCTGGCGGGCCGCGATGTCGTCCTGGCCGGGATAGTTGGTGCCGTCGGAGAACCAGAGCTTGAGGTCGCGGGAGCCCGTGGCGTCCATGATGTCGACGCACTCCAGGAGGTGGTCCAGGGCCTTGCGGCGGACCGCCGGGTCAGGATGGGTGACCGACCCCAGCTTGTAGTCGTCGTCCTGGAAGACGTTGGAGTTGATGGCGCCCAGTTTCAGGCCGCGTTCCTCCGCGTATTTGGCGAGCGCCCCGTAGTCCTCGACCCGGTCCCAGGGGATGTGGAGGGCGACGGTGGGCGCCACTTTGGTGAAGGCGTGCACCTGGGCGGCGTCGTCCAGCTTCTCCTGGGGGGAGCGCGGCACACCGGGCTGGGCGAAGACCTTGAACCGGGTTCCGGAGTTGCCGTACGCCCATGACGGCGTCTCGACCGCCTGGCTCTTGAGGGCCGCCTTCACGGCTGGAACGTCAGACATGAATCTCCTTCATGAAACGATTCAAGAAACCTAGCCGCGCGGTCGGCCACGCGTCAAGAAGTGGTGGGTCCCCGAGCCCACGGCGAACACCGCGCAGCCGTCCGCCATGCGCAGCAGGCGGCCGCCGCGACGGGTCACGTCCGATGCGCGGCGCGCGGGGACCCAGATCTGTGCGGTGGTGTTGACGGGGATGGACACCGTGAGGGTGAAGTCCTCGCCCTGGGACCAGCGGGTGGTGACCGGGCCGTAGAGGGAGTCGTAGCGGCCCTCGGCGGAGCGCACCTCGCCGCCGGGGCGGGGCCGGATGAGGATCTCGCGGAAGCCGGGGGCGGCGGGGGCGATCCCGGTGATGTTCTGGTACATCCACTCGCCGACCGAGCCGTAGGCGTAGTGGTTGAACGAGTTCATCCCGACGTCCTGGAAGCTCCCGTCCGGCTTGATGGAGTCCCAGCGCTCCCACATCGTGGTCGCGCCCCGGTCGATCTGGTACCCCCAGGAGGGGAATGTGCGCTGGTGGAGCAGGCGGTAGGCGACGTCGGTGTGACCGGTCTCGGTGAGGGTGGGGAGCAGCCGGGGGGTGCCGAGGAAACCGGTGGACAGATGCCAGTCGCGGTCCTGGATGAGGGCGACGAGGCGGTCGGCGGCGGGCTTGCGGAGGGCGGCGGGGAGCAGGTCCATGGAGAGCGCCAGGACGTACGCGGTCTGGGTGTCGCCCTTGATCCTGCCGTCGGGGGAGACGTAGGCGCGGTTGAAGGCCGTCTTGATGCGGGCCAGGAGGTCTTCGTACGGGGCCGGGTCCTCGTCCAGGACCTGTGCCGTGCGGGCGACGAGGTCGGTGGCGTGAGCGAAGTAGGCGGTGGCGATGACGTCCTTGGGGGTGTCCGCCTCGACGCTGAGCCAGTCGCCGTAGCCCTCGGCGGGCCGCAGCAGGCCGGTGCTGTGCTGCTCCAGGTAGGTGATCCAGCGGCGCATGGCCGGCCAGTTCTCGCGCAGCACCTGGGTGTCGCCGTACGCCTGGTAGAGGTTCCAGGGCACGGTCACCCCGGCGTCGCCCCAGCCCGCGACGCCGTCGCCGACGTCGCCGAGGTTGGGTGCCACATTGGGGAAGGAGCCGTCGTCGGTTTGGCCGTCGCGCATGTCCTGGAGCCACTTGGTGAGGAAGCGGGCGGACTCCATGGCGTAGGCGGCGGTGCTGGAGAACACGTTGATGTCGCCGGTCCAGCCGAGCCGTTCGTCCCGCGCCGGGGTGTCGGTGGGGATGGACAGGAAGTTGCCGCGCAGGCCCCAGGTGATGTTGGAGTGCAGCTGGTTGAGCATCGCCGAGTCGGTGTGGAAGGACATGGTGAACGGCGCGGCGGTGTGCATGACCCGCCCGGTGACCGCGTCGAGGGAGGGCTTTCCGGGGTAGCCCGTGACCTCGACGTAGCGGAAGCCGTGGAAGGTGAAGCGCGGCTCGTAGGTCTCGGGGCCGCCGCCCTTGAGGGTGTACGTGTCGACGGGGCGGGCGGTGCGCAGGTTGGCCGTATACGCGGTGCCGTCCGGGTTGAGCACCTCGGCGTGGCGGATCCGGATCTTCCGGCCGGCCGGGCCGGAGACCGTGAGGCGGACGCTGCCGACCATGTTCTGGCCCAGGTCGAAGAGGTGGACGCCGGGGGCGGGTTCGGTGACCCCGACCGGCTTGATCTCGCGTTCCACCTGGGTCGGGGCGTCGGTCTGGGCCACCACCTCGGCGGTGATGTCGGTAGCCGTGACGGCCGGGTGCCAGCCGGTGTCGTCGAAACCCGGTGAGGTCCAGCCGGGGGTCTCCGCGCGGGCGTCGTACTCCTCGCCCATCAGCAGGTCGGCGGTGAGCAGCGGACCGGTGGCCGCGCGCCACTGCTGGTCGGTGGTGATGCGCTCGGTGCTGCCGTCGGTGTACATCACCTCCAACTGGGCGAGCAGGGCGGGGTGGTCGCCGTACTGGGCCTGGCCGAGCCAGGCGATGTTCCCGGCGTACCAGCCGGGGGCGAGGGTCGCACCGAGGGCGTTGGCTCCGGGGCGGAGGGCGTCGGTGACGTCATAGGTCTGGTACGCCACCCGCTTGCGGTAGTCGGTCCAGCCGGGCGCCAGTTGGTCCCGGCCGACGCGGACGCCGTTGAGGTGCGCCTCGTAGAGGCCCAGCGCCGTGGAGTAGAGCCGGGCCCGGGCGACGGGCTTGGAGAGCCGGAAGGTGCGGCGCAGCTGGGCGGGGGACTGGAGGGGGAGCACCTTGCCCCAGGGCCCACTGCCCCAGGCGGCCAGCCGCTTGGCGGTGTCCCAGCCGCTGTCGTCGAAGTCCCGGCCCGGCCAGGCGGCGGAGGGTTTCGTGTCGGTCGTGCGCCAGGTGGCGTCCGTGTGGTGGTGGGTGGTGGTGCCGTCCTCGGTGGTGAGCTCCAGGGTGGCCAGCAGTCCCGCCGGGCCCTTCTCGGCGTTGGTGGCCGAGATGGCGAGGGTGGCGGCGCCCTTCTGGAGGAATTCGGTGACATCGACGGTGGCCGGATGGCTCCATGCCTTGAGCACGCCCAGTGCTTCGCGGGCGGCGACCTCGGTGCCGTTCACATAGGCGGTGAAGCCGTCGTCGGCGGCCACCACCAGCCGGGCGCGGCGGACGGTGCCCGTGGCCTGGACCGAGGCGCGGAACCACCGGGTGGCCGCCGGGGCCTCGGTGGCCGGATCCCCTTCGGGGAACCAGATCCAGGAGGCGTCGTCCAGGGCCGGGGGCGCGGTGAGCGCGGCGGGCGCGGTGATCCAGCGCGCCTGCCACTGCTCGGCGCTCAGCAGCCCGGTCTCCCACCAGGCGGGGGCGGACCACGGGGAGGGGCGGCCGTGGTCGTCCCAGACCCGCACCGACCAGTGGTACCGGGTGCGCCCACGCAGGGCCGGGCCGTCGTAGGGGACCAGGACCGATTGGCGTGACGTCTGCTTGCCGCTGTCCCAGACGTCGGGGTCGCCGAGCCGGTCGGGGGAGGTGGCGACCCGGATGTGGTACGCGCTCTGCGACTGGTCGCGGGCGTCCGAGTCGAGGATCCAGCTCAGGCGGGGGCGGGGGGTGTCGAGGCCGAGCGGATGGGGCGCGTACTCCACCGTCGTGCTCCGGACCCGCAGCCCGGCGGTGGGGCGGTCCTCGGCGGTGGCGGACGGGGTGAGAGCGGGCAGACCCGTGAGGGCCGTGCCGGTGGCGGCGGTGGTGGCGAGCAGGTGGCGTCTGCTGATCACGAGCGTCCTCCCATAACGGCTGGGAACGGCTGGCAGGGAACGACGGGCGGGGAACGACGGGCGGGGAACGACGGGCGGGGAGCGATGGGCGGGAACGATGGGATGAAAACGATTCAACCCAAGGCGCCTGGACCGTAGGGCCGGATCTCAGGGCGCGTCAAGGGGTCTGAATCGATGTGGGTTTATCCCGTGCACACCCCCTTGACGGCCGCAAAGTGCAGGGCTAGCTTCCCGGAATCCAGCATTGAAACATTTCATTTCCCGCCCTGGGTATGCGTCAGGAGACTCCGTGAGCCAGCCTGCTTCGACCGGTGTGCCGGTCCTCGCCCTCGAGGGGGTGAACAAATCCTTCGGTGCGGTACGGGCCCTTCGCGATGTCTCGCTCGAGCTCTTCGCCGGTGAGGCCCATGCCCTGGCCGGTGAGAACGGAGCGGGCAAGTCGACGCTGATCAAAGCCCTCGCCGGGGTGCACCGGCCCGACTCCGGCCGGGTGCTGCTGGACGGCGAGCCGGTGGTCTTCCACGGTCCGGCCGACGCGCGCGACGTCGGTATCGCCGTCATCTACCAGGAGCCCACGCTCTTCCCCGATCTGTCCATCGCCGAGAACATCTTCATGGGCCGTCAGCCCCGCCGGGCCCTGGGCCGGATCGACCACAAGGCCGTACGGACCTCCACCGCCGCGCTGATGGCGCGGCTCGGCGTCGAGCTCGACCCGGACCGGCCCGCCCGGGGCCTGTCCATCGCCGATCAGCAGATCGTCGAGATCGCCAAGGCGCTCTCCTTCGACGCCCGGGTGCTGATCATGGACGAGCCGACGGCGGCGCTGACCGGAAGCGAGACCGCCCGGCTCTTCTCGGTCGTCGAGACGCTGCGCGCCGAGGGCGCCGCCGTGCTGTTCATCTCCCACCGCCTGGAGGAGATCTTCGAGCTCTGCCAGCGGGTCACCATCCTGCGGGACGGCCGGTGGGTGGCCTCCGAGCCGCTGACGGAGCTGACCCAGGACGATCTGGTCCGCCGCATGGTCGGCCGGGACCTGGCCGAGCTCTACCCCAAGCAGGACAGCCGGGTCGGCGAAACCGCGCTGTCGGTGCGGCGGCTGACCCGGGAGGGCGTCTTCCGGGACGTCTCCTTCGAGGTGCGGCGCGGTGAGATCGTCGCGCTCGCCGGGCTGGTCGGCGCCGGGCGCACCGAGGTCGCCCAGGCCGTCTTCGGCGTGGACCGGGCGGACGCGGGCGAGGTGCGGGTCGACGGGACGGTGCTGCGGCCCGGTTCGCCGACCGCCGCCATGGACGCCGGGCTCGCGCTCGTCCCCGAGGACCGGCGCCAGCGGGGCCTGGTGATGGAGATGTCCATCGAACGGAACATCGGGCTGACCGGCCTCGACCGGCTGGGCCGCGCCGGACTGGTGCAACGGACGCGGGAGCGCGGCCGGGCGACCGACTGGGCGGTCCGGCTCCAGCTGAAGTACGGCAGTCTCGCCGACCACGTCGGGGTGCTCTCCGGCGGCAATCAGCAGAAGGTCGTGCTCGCCAAGTGGCTGGCGACCGAGCCCACGGTGCTCATCGTCGACGAGCCCACGCGCGGGATCGACGTCGGCACCAAGGCCGAGGTGCACCGGCTGCTGTCGTCGCTGGCCGCCGACGGCCTCGCGGTGCTGATGATCTCCTCCGATCTGCCCGAGGTGCTGGGCATGGCCGACCGGGTCCTGGTGATGCACGAGGGCCGGCTGGTCGCCGAGATCCCGCGCGCCGAGGCCACCGAGGAGTCCGTCATGGCCGCCGCGACAGGGCTCACCGGCGACAGCGGCGTCACGGGCTTCACCGGCGAAAGGACACGGACGTGAGCGTGACCGTCGAGAAACCCGGGAAACCCGCCGCCGCGCCGGAGACGGCGCGCTCGGCGCGTTCGCTCGTCGACGCCGTCTTCCGCGCGCGGGAGATCAGCATCGCCGGCGCCCTCCTGCTGCTGGTGCTGTTCACCTGGATCGCCGAGCCGCGCTTCCTCAATGACCAGGGCATCAAGGACCTGTTGCTCAACGCCGCGATCCTGGTGCTGCTCGCGGTCGGGCAGTCGGTGGTGGTCATCACCCGCAACATCGATCTGTCGGTCGGCTCCGTGGTGGGCCTGTCCGCCTTCGCCTGCGGGAAGTTCGTCTCCGGCACCGACCACGGGGTGCTGACGGTCCTGGCTCTCGGCCTCCTCGTCGGCGCGGGCTGCGGCATCGTCAGCGGCGCGCTGGTGAGCTTTGGTCGGGTGCCCGCCCTGGTGGTGACCCTCGGGATGCTCTACATCATCCAGGGCGTCGACTACTGGTGGGCGCAGGGCGAGCAGATCAACGCGGCCGATGTGCCACAGCCCGTGCTGGACCTCGGCAGCGGCAGCGTGCTGGGCATCCCGTATCTCCCGCTGATCGCCTTCGCGGTGCTCGCCGGGACCGCGTATGTCCTGCGCACCTACCGCAGCGGCCGTGAGCTGTACGCCATCGGCTCCAGCCCGGAGGCCGCCCGGCTGGCCGGGGTGCCGATCCGGCGGCGGGTGCTGGGCGCGTATCTGTTCTCCGGCGCCGTCTCGGGCTTCGCGGGCGCGCTGTGGCTGGCCCGCTTCGGCACCGTCGTCGCCGACAACGCCCACGGCTGGGAGCTGACCGTGGTCAGCGCGGTGGTGGTCGGTGGCGTCGCCATCGTCGGCGGCACCGGCACGGTGTGGGGCGCTGCGCTGGGCGCGCTGCTGCTCACCACCATCGGCAGCGCCCTGGCCGTGCTGAAGGTCGACTCCTTCTGGCAGGACGCCATCGCGGGTGCGCTGCTGCTGGCGGCCATCAGCGTGGACCGGATCGTGAGGGTGCGCATGACCCGTGCGCTGAGGAAGAGGAGCGCACGATGAAGCTCAGGTGGGACACCGCCGTCGGGGTGCTGCTGGTGGCCGTCTTCCTCACCGGCCTCGGCACCACGGACGGCTTCGCGAGCCGCGACAACCTCGCCTTCGCCTTCAACGACATCGCCGAGGTCGCGCTGATGGCGCTGCCGATGACGCTGCTGGTGGTGGCCGGGCAGGTGGATCTGTCGGTGGCCTCGATGCTCGGCCTGGGCAGCGCGCTGACCGGCCAACTGTGGGACGCGGGCTGGGCGTTCGAGACCATCGTGCCGATCGTGCTGCTGGTCGGGGTGGCCGGGGGGCTGATCAACGGCTGGCTGGTCACCCGGGTCGGGCTGCCCTCACTCGCCGTCACCATCGGGACGCTCGCCCTCTACCGGGGGCTGGCCTCGGTGGTGCTCGGCACGGGCGCCATCACCGACTTCCCCGAGACGTACGCCAAGTGGGCCGTGGACACCACCACCGTGTCCGGCACCTTCCTCACCTATCCGGTCCTGCTGTTCATCGTGCTGGCCGCCATCGCCGCCGTGGTGCTGCACGCCACGGGCCTGGGCCGGTCGCTGTTCGCCATCGGTGCCCAGGAGGACGCCGCCTACTTCGCGGGCATCCGCGTCAAGCGCGTCAAGCTGCTGCTGTTCGTCGTCAGCGGGCTGATCTCGGCCTTCGCGGGGGTCGTGTTCACCCTGCGGTACGGCAGCGCGCGGGCCGACAACGGCCAGGGCTTCGAAATGCTCGTCATCGCCTCCGTCCTGCTGGGCGGCGTCGACTTCGACGGCGGGAAGGGCACGCTGTTCGGCGCCGTCGCCGGGGTGCTGCTCATCGGCGTCCTGAAGAACCTGCTGACTCTCAACGACGTGGCCAACGAGGTCCAGGTGATCGTCACCGGGCTGCTGCTGGTGGCCTCCGTCCTCACCCCCCGCCTGATCACCACCGTGAGCGCCTGGCGTCACCGGCGCGCCGCCGCCTCGACCAGCTGATCCACCCACGCACCGCGAAAGGTCTCCCCATGAAGAGCTCTCCCGCGCGCCGCCGCGCCGCCGCCACCGCCGCCGCGGTCTGTGCCCTGGCCGTGGCCCTGGCCGGCTGCGGCGGCACCACCAAGAAGGACAACGACAACAGCGGCCCCGCCAAGACCGACGCCAAGGCCGACCCCGGCGCGCCCCTGAAGAAGGGCCTCAAGCTGGCCTTTCTGCCCAAGCAGATCAACAACCCCTACGAGAAGCTCATCGACCAGGCGGGGATCACGGCCGCCGGTGAGTTCGGCGGCAAGGGCAAGGAGGTCGGCCCGTCCGACGCCAGCGCCTCCTCCCAGGTGTCGTACATCAACACCCTGGTCCAGCAGCGCCAGGACGCCAT
Source organism: Streptomyces sp. NPDC007875 (assembly GCF_042868035.1). Lineage (NCBI taxonomy): Bacteria > Bacillati > Actinomycetota > Actinomycetes > Kitasatosporales > Streptomycetaceae > Streptomyces > Streptomyces sp. NPDC007875. Next base: position 406,024 of record NZ_JBIADZ010000003.1, read on the forward strand.
CCTGATCGCGGCCAACGACCCCAACGCGGTCTGCGGTCCGCTCAAGCAGGCAATGAAGAAGGACATCAAGGTGGTGGCGTACGACTCCGACACCGCCCCGGCCTGCCGTCAGCTCTTCATCAACCAGGCCGGCTCCGAGGAGATCGGCCGCAGCCAGGTCCAGCACCTCGCCAAGCAGCTCGACTACAAGGGCGAGATCGCGATCCTGTCCGCCACCCAGAACGCCACCAACCAGAACACCTGGATCCGCTTCATGAAGGACGAGCTGAGCAAGCCCGCCTACAAGAACATGAAGCTGGTCAAGACCGTGTACGGGGACGACGACGACCAGAAGTCCTTCCAGGAGACCCAGGGCCTGCTCAAGGCGTATCCGAAGCTCAAGGGCATCATCGCGCCCACCACGGTCGGCATCGCCGCGGCAGCCCGCTACATCAGCGGCTCCTCGTACGAGGGCAAGGTCGTGCTGAACGGGCTCGGCACGCCCAATCAGATGCGCAAGTACGTCAAGGACGGCACCGTCGAGCAGTTCTCGCTCTGGGACCCCAAGAAGCTCGGCTACCTCGGTTCGTACGCCGCGGCCGCGCTCGCCTCCGGGCAGATCACCGGGGCCGAGGGGGAGAAGTTCAAGGCCGGGAAGCTGGGCGAGTACACGGTCGGCAAGAACGGCGAGATCATCCTCGGCCCGCCCACCGTCTTCGACAAGTCCAACATCGACAAGTTCGACTTCTGAGGGCGGTTCGGGGATGCGGCGGGTGTGTTTTCTGCTGAAGGTCCGCCAGGACCGGATCGAGGAGTACCGCGAGCGGCACGAAGCCGTCTGGCCCGAGATGCGGGCGGCGCTCGCGGAGACCGGCTGGCACAACTACTCGCTCTTCCTGCGCGAGGACGGGCTGCTGGTGGGCTATCTGGAGACCGAGGACTTCGAGGCGGCCCAGACCGCGATGGCCGCCACCGAGGTCAACGCCCGCTGGCAGGCCGAGATGGCGCCCTTCTTCGAAGCGCTCGACGGCGCGCAGCCGGACGAGGCGATGAAGCCGCTCACGGAGGTCTTCCACCTCGTATAGGTCCCGGTCCGGGGCCACGCCCCGGACCCGCTCCACACCCGCCGGACGGGCCACTTCACGGCCCGTCCACCGACGCAGAACGGAGACCCCGGATGAGACCCCCGGCCGCTGTCGCGCTCGCCACCGCCCTGCTCGCCACCGCTCCGCTCGGCGCCGCGAGGCCTGGCGCCGCGACCCCCGGCGCGGGCGCCACCGCCGCTCCCGGCCCGGCCGTGCGCCAGCTCGCCGACACCCAACTCGACGCCAAGGCCATTTACTTCGAGTCGTACGACGGCCTGGTCAACAACAACGCCTTCCAGAAGAACGGGCTGCTCACCTACAAGGGCTATCAGTACGCCGTCTGGTACACCGCCGACCGCAGCGCGGTCATCGGCCGCCGCGCGCCGGCCCAGAAGAGCTGGCAGACCGTCACCCTGCCGCACCGGCTCACCGCGGACGACTCCCACAACGTCATCTCCATGGGGATCTCGCGGATCGACGGCCGGCTGCATCTGAACATGGACTCCCACAGCAGCGGCTTCTTCTACGTGAAATCGGTGGCCGGGCTGGTGGACGACCCCGCCGGACACCCCTGGACCACCGGCCAGTTCGGCGCCGTCCAGACCACCCTCGACGGCCTGGCGCTCACCTCCCAGTTCACCTACCCCCAGTTCATCGCCACCCCCGAGGGCCGGCTCCAGCTCAGCTACCGCTCCGGCGTCTCCGGCAACGGCCGCAACGCGCTCGCCGAGTACGACGGAAGCAAGTGGACGGCGCTCGGCGCTTGGTCCTCCGCCACCGGCACCTACACCAGCGAGCACGGCTCCAGCACCGCCCGCAACATGTATCTGCACGGCATCGACTACGGGTCCGACGGCCGGCTGCACGCCTTCTACACCTGGCGCGAGCAGAACACCGCGGTGATGTGCGCGAGCGGCGGTCTCACCAACCACGACACCGGCTATGTCTACAGCGCCGACCGCGGCCGCACCTGGCGCACCGCGGCGGGCACCGTCGTCGGCACCACCGGTGGGGCCGACACGGTGGCGGTCGGCGACGCCGGAACCGTCGTCGACCCGCTGAACCCCGACCACTCGCTGATGAACCAGGAGAGCCAGGCCACCGACTCCGCGGGACTGCCCCACGCCCTGATCAGCTATGTGCCCGGCCGCTTCGGACAGTGCACCACCGACTATGCGGCCGACCGGAAGGCCAACGGCCGTACCTTCCACCTCTTCAAGGACGCCGCCGGCACCTGGAAGAAGACCGAGATCCCGGTGCCGCCGGGCTCCACCCAGCGCAGCCATCTGGTCTTCGACCGCTACGACAACGCCTACGCGGTGATGCCGTACGGCCGGATCGTGGCCGCGTCCAAGTCCTCGGGCTGGACGGACTGGAAGACGCTCTTCGACGGCAGCGGTCTCAGCGCCTTCGGCGAGGTCGTCGTGGACGACACCCGGCTCGCCCAGGACGGCGTCCTGTCGTATCTGTATCAGCGGAGGTCCAGCGGCACCACACCCTCCGCCCTCCGCGTCATCGACTTCACGCTCCCCTCCTGACGGATGGCACCCGGGGTGGGCATCAAAGAGGTGGCGCGCGAGGCCGGGGTCTCGGTCGGCACGGTCTCCAACGTCATCAACCGCCCGGAGTCGGTGTCCGAGGAGACCCGGGCCCGGGTGCTGTCCACCATCGAGCGCCTGGGCTATGTACGCCAGGAGTCCGCGCGCCAGCTGCGGGCCGGCCACAGCCGCATCATCGCGCTGCTGGTGCTGGACATGGCGAACCCGTTCTTCGTGGATGTGGCGAGCGGTGCGGAGCGTGCGGCGCGGGAGGCGGGGCTGGGGGTGATGGTGTGCAACAGCGCGCAGAGCCCCGAGGAGGAGGCCGACTACCTCGGGCTCTTCGCCGAACAGCGGGTGCGCGGGGTGCTGATGACCCCGGCCGATATGACCGGGCGCAACCTCGCCTCCTTCCGGCGGCAGCCCATCCCGTTCGTCCTCGTCGACCGGGTGCTGCCCAGCGCCGAGGGATGTTCGGTGTCGGTCGACGATGTCACCGGCGGCGAACTCGCCGTCCGCCACCTGCTGGGCCTCGGCCATCGCACCCTCGCCTATGTGAGCGGGCCGATGCGGCTGGCCCAGTGCCGCGACCGGCGCGAGGGCGCGCTGCGCGCCCTGCGCGAGCAGGGGCTCGGCGAGTCCGCGCTGCGCCATGTCGAGGTGGAGCGGCTGGATGTGACGTCCGGCCGGGACGCGGGGGCGCGGCTGCTGGGCATGTCACCGCGTCCGACGGCGGTGTTCTGCGCCAACGACCTGCTGGCGCTGGGGGTGCTGCAGTCGCTGTACGGGGCGGGGGTGTCGGTGCCGGGGGAGGTGGCGCTGGTGGGGTACGACGACATCGAGTTCGCGGCGGCGGCCGCGGTGCCGTTGACGTCGGTGCGCCAGCCGGCCTTCCGGATGGGGCGGATGGCGGCCGAGCTGCTGATCGAGGAGACGGGGGAGCGGGCAGCGGACCACCGCCACCAGCGGATCGTCCTCCAGCCCGAACTCGTCGTCCGCGGGTCGAGCCTGGTCCGCTCCCGCGGCTGAGAGGGGGCTCCGCGGTGGCCCGGAGCGGGCCCGGAGCGGTGCCGAGCGCCCCGGCGGGGTCCCCGCCGGCGGTCCGGTCCTGCCCGACCGGTCGAACAGAGCACTACCATGTTCCCGCGACCGCGGTGGGTCGCGGGAAGACGGAGGCTCCGGGTCGTGGGACGCATGGTGGGGATCAAGGACGTCGCGCGGCAGGCGGGAGTGTCGGTCGGCACCGTCTCGAACGTGATCAACCGGCCCGAGATGGTCGCCGAGGCCACGCGCGACCGGGTGCTGTCCACCATCGAGCGGCTGGGCTATGTACGCCAGGAGTCCGCGCGTCAACTGCGCGCGGGGCGCAGCCGCATCATCGCGCTGCTGGTGCTGGACATGGCGAACCCGTTCTTCGTGGATGTGGCGAGCGGTGCGGAGCGTGCGGCGCGGGAGGCGGGGCTGGGGGTGATGGTGTGCAACAGCGCGCAGAGCCCCGAGGAGGAGGCCGACTACCTCGGGCTCTTCGCCGAGCACCGGGTGCGCGGGGTGCTGGTCACCCCGGCCGATGTCACCGGGGCCAACCTGGAGAGCTTCCGGCGCCACGACATCCCGTTCGTCTTCGTGGACCGCGAGGTGCCCAGCGCCGACGGCTGCTCGGTGTCGGTCGACGATATCGAGGGCGGGGCGCTCGCCGGCCGCCATCTGATCGCCCAGGGACACCGCTCCGTGGTCTACGTCAGCGGTCCGATGCTGCTTCCGCAGTGCCAGGACCGGCGCGCCGGGCTGCTCAGCGCGTTCGCGGAGGAGGGGCTGGCGGCGGAGTCGATGGTGCACATCGAGGCCGAGCGGCTGGACGTGGCCTCGGGCCGGGACGCGGGCGCGCGGCTGCTGGGCATCTCACCGCGCCCGACGGCGGTGTTCTGCGCCAACGACCTCCTGGCGCTCGGAGTGCTGCAGGCCCTCTTCGCGGCCGGGGTCTCGGTGCCGGGGGAGGTGGCGCTGGTGGGGTACGACGACATCGAGTTCGCGGCGGCGGCCGCGGTGCCGCTGACGTCGGTGCGCCAGCCGGCCTTCCGGATGGGGCGTACGGCGGCGGAACTGCTCATCGAGGAGACCGGCGAGGAGACGGACGCCCATCAGCACCGGCGGATCGTCCTGCAGCCCGAACTGGTGGTCAGGGACTCGACGTTCGCGGCGAGGCCGGGCGCTTGACCTCGGGTTCGCCGTTCTCCGCGGCGTCGGGAAGGGGCCCGGCACGGGCGAATTCCAGGGGCCGACCGGGACATCGTCCTCGACCCCACCCTCGTGGTCCGGGGCAGCACCGACCCGCCCCGCACCCGGTCAACGCCCGACGGTGACCTTCTCCGGTGACCCCTGGCTGCCGTAAGGGGCACCCAGCAGCGCCTGGATCTCGTGTACGGCCGCACGGCCCGCCCGGTTGGCGCCCACCGTGCTGGCCGACGGCCCGTAGCCGACGAGATGCACCCGCGGATCCCGGACCGCCCGGGTCCCCTCGACGGCGATCCCGCCACCCCGCTCACGCAGCCGCAGCGGGGCGAGGTGGTCGATCGCGGCGCGGAAGCCGGTGGCCCAGAGGATCACGTCCGCGTCGACGTGGCGCCCATCCGCCCAGTCCACCCCGGACGGGGTGATCCGCTCGAACATCGGCAGCCGCTCCAGCACGCCCTTGGCGCGGGCCCGCTGCATCGCCTCCGTCATGGGCAGCCCGGTCACCGACACCACGCTCTGCGGCGGCAGCCCCCGCCGGACCCGCTCCTCCACCAGTGCGACGGCGGCGCGCCCCTGGTCCTCGCCGAACGGCCCGGTGTGGAACACCGGCGGGCGGCGGGTCACCCAGGTCGTCTCCGCCGCCACCTCGGCGACCTCCAGCAGATGCTGCACCCCGGACGTACCGCCCCCGACGACGATCACCCGCCGCCCCGCGAACGCCTCGGGCCCCGGGTACTGCGCGGTGTGCAGCTGGCGCCCCCGGAAGGTCTCCTGTCCCGGGTAGCGCGGCCAGAAGGGCCGGTCCCAGGTCCCGGTCGCGTTGATCAGCGCGCGGGCGGACCAGGTCCCGGCCGAGGTCTCCACCAGCAGCCGGCCGTCGTCCCCGTCCCGTACGGCGGTGACATGCACCGGCCGGACGACCCGCAGATCGAAGGCGCGCTCATACCGTGCGAAGTAGGCCGGGATCACCTCGGACGAGGGCCGCTCTGGATCCGCGTCGTCGCTGGTCAGCCGCATACCGGGCAGGTCGTACATCCCGTGCACCTTGCCGTATGTCAGCGACGGCCACCGGAACTGCCACGCCCCGCCGGGCGCGGGCGCGTGGTCGAGCACCACGAAGCCGGTCCCGGGCTCGTACCCGGCCCGCCGGAGGTGATAGGCACCGGACAACCCGGCCTGCCCGGCACCGATGACCACGACGTCCACGCTGTTGTTCATGCTTCTACTAACTCTGCGGGGGTGTGGTCTCTTCCCCGTCCTCCAGCCGCCGGCCCCGGCTCTCGGCCACCCGCAGCGCGTCATGCAGCGCCTCGGCGAGCCGATGCCCCACGAACCGCAGCTCACAGGTGTCGGCCTTGCGGTCCCGGAGCAGTGGCCGCGCATGCCCGAGGAGCTCGGCCCCGGTGCGAAGCTGTACGGCTTCCATCTCGTCGGCCAGCCGTGAGAGGTGGCTGGTGCCGGTGTCGTCGGTGACGAGGAAGCAGGGCTGTCCGTTCAGTCCGGGCCAGGGCAGCAGACGGGGGCGTGATGAAGGCATGAGGGCTCCATGGCGTTCCGAGGTTCGGCTACCGCGAGTGATGAGGCGGTGGCGGAAACAGCTTCACGGCCGAAAGAGTTGCTGTGCAAGAGCGATTGAATTTCTCGCTTGAGATGGCATATGTGACCGAGTGGGCTGTTGTCAGAACAAAGCGGGTTCTCGGTGTCAGACTCGGAACTCGCACTACGGCATGGCAGGCTCGACCCACCGGGAGGCATACTCGTGGCAGCACCAACAGGACCCACGGTTCGTCGCATGCAACTCGGCTGGGAGCTCAAGCGGTTGAGGGACAAGGCGGGATTCACCCTCGCGGAGGCGGTGGACGGGTTGACGTTCTCCCCCTCGAAGCTCCATCGCGTGGAGAACGGCCTGACCGGCCTCAAGACCACTGTGGAGCTGCGAACTCTGCTGGACCGCTACGGAGTCGAGGACGAGGACGACGTGGATTTCCTGGTCGAGATCCACCGGGACTCGCTCAACCGGGGCTGGTGGTCGCTCTATCGCAGCGTGCTGCCGTCCGGCATGGGGATGTACATCGGGCTGGAAAGCGGTGCTCGGAGCATCCGGGCTTGGCAACCGAATGTGGTCCTCGGGTTGTTGCAGACCGAGCGATACGCCCGTGAGTTGTTTCAGGCGGCGAAGTCCATCGAGGAGACGACGACTGAGTTCGTCGAGCGACACATCCAGATCCGTATGGAACGTAAGCGGGCCCTGGCCCGTAGGGAGGGCCCGCTGGAGCTGTGGGCCATCCAGGACGAAGCCGCGCTGCGCCGGGTCGTCGGGAACCCGGACGTGATGCGCGAGCAGTACGAGGAGATCATCAGGGTCTCTCAACTCGACAACGTGACCGTTCAGATCCTCCCGATGTCCACACCCACGTACCGTCCGGGTTCCAACTTCACCCTCCTGGAGTTCGGTTCCCCGTTGCCGACGGTTGTGCAATCCGACGTCGCCGACGGATCCGACATCAGTGACAAGGACACCACGATCTGGTCCTTCTCTCGCAGGTTCGAGGGCTTGCGCGCAGCGGCTCTCGCTCCTGGTGAGACACCAGCATTCCTGCAACGACTAGCACGAGAGGTCTGACATGACCCACCGCATAGCGTCTGACACCGCGCCGGAACACGCATGGTTCAAGTCCTCCTACAGCGAGGCGAACGGCACCGCGTGCGTCGAGATCGCCCACCTGCCCCGCACCGCCCAGGTCGGCATCCGCGACTCCAAGGACAAGGGCGGTCCCGCCCTGGTCGTCCCGGCCGGGGCCTGGGCGGAGTTCGTGACCGCAGTGCGCAAGGTCTGACGGTGCTGCCGGGCGCGGGCATCGTCTCGCGCCCGAAAACCGTTCGCGGAACGCACCCGCCCCCAACTAGCCTGCCTCGCCGTGGACATCGACGATCCCAAGGACGTGGTCAGGCGCGGGTATGACGCGCTCTCCCGCCACTACGAGCGGTCCTATGCCACCGAAACCAAGTACCAGCCCTGGCTCGGCGCTCTCCAACAGCGCATCCCGCCCGGCGCCACCGTGCTGGACCTGGGGTGTGGCTCCGGCCTCCCAGTCGTCCGCGCGCTCAGCGCCGCAGGACACCGTGTGACCGGTGTCGACATCAGCGGAGAGCAGATCCGCCGGGCGCGGGAGCTGGTGCCGGAGGCCGAGTTCCGCCGGGCCGATGCCACGGCGGTGGAGTTCCCGGCCGCCTCCTTCGACGCCGTGGTCTCCCTCTACGCCCTGATCCACATCCCCCTGGCGGAACAGCCTCCCCTCCTCGCCAGGATCGCCACCTGGCTCCGCCCGGGCGGCTGGTTCCTGGCCACCACCGGCCACACCGCCTGGACCGGCACCGACGACAACTGGCTCGGCGGTGGCGCCACGATGTGGTGGAGCCACGCCGACGCCGCGACCTATCGGACGTGGCTCACCCAGGCCGGACTGACCGTTGAGGGAGAGGAATTCGCCCCCGAGGGCGACGGCGGCCACGCCCTGTTCTGGGCGCGGCGGCCGTGATGTGTATCGGGCTCACGCCTCAGTTGACGGGGACGTCCCCGTCGGACTTCTGCCAGGCGCAACTGCCGAGCGTGGCCCGGCCCTTCTCGACCAGCGGGTCGGCGACCCGAGCAGGTGGCATGGAGCTGTGGCCCCGGTAGCAGATCACGGTGCGGTCCGTGTGCCCGGCGAGGTCGACGAGGATCTGGTCCCAGTGCCGGTACTGCACGTCATGCCCCGAGTCGGCATAGCTCCGCACGGCCGGGTCGCCGGGCAGGTGCTCCTTCCAGGTGTCGATCGTGCTCGGCGGCACGGTCGTGTCCTTCTTCCCGCTGTAGATGGTGACGGGGGCCGTCAGCTTTGACAGATCGGGGCCGGGCCGCTGGCAGTAGAGCTTCTGCTCATGCACCTGAGGTGCGGGGTCGGACTTCTGGCCGCGCTGGTTGTAGGTGCGGGCGCCGTCCTCGAAGGCGGTGTCGGCGAAGCCGGAGATGCGCTTGGTCGGGCTGTCGTCCGGGAACGCCCACCAGATACGAGGGTCGGCGATCTGCTTCTCCAGCGACTTGCCCAACTCCTCGTCGGACATCGAGCAGTATGGACGCTTCGCGCCGTACGGCGGCAGCGCGGCGGCCAGGTGCAGTGACTGGACACGGTCCGGGGCCAGGGACGCCAGCTCGGCGGCGTAGGGACCGCCGCCGGAGATGGCGACCACACTGACCTTGCGCACCCCGATACGGTCCAGCACCTGAAGCACGTCCTTGGCGAAGTCGGCCTTCCCCAGGCTCTTGTCGAACTCGGTGTCCCCGAAGCCGTTGCGCTCGACCGATATCAGCCGCAGCCCGAGGGACTCCCGGGTGCTGCGCAGGAAGTCCGTCATATGGGCCACCCGCGCACTGGTGCCCGTGCCGCCGAGGTAGAGAACCGGCTTTCCGTCCCGGGGGCCGTCGTCGATGTAGTGGGCGGTGCGCCCCGAGTCGAGTTTCAGTGCTCGGACCTCGGGGCCGAGCGAGTCGAAGTCGTCCTGGATACGGACCCGATGGACATCGGTGGCGTGCGGCTCACGTGGCGCCGTGGCCGTCGCGGTGGCGCTCACAGCTCCGGAGCCCGTGAGCAGGACGGTGGCGACGGCGGTGGCGGCGATACCCGTGACAAGCGTTCTGGGCACGTATCTCTCCTGGTCATAGGGGGAGGTGACGCGGTGGGCGGGACGATCGCCACCTACCCCCTTTGATCGGGAAGACACTAGGCGGGGGCGTTCAGCGGATCGCGATGGGGGAGCGCGGGGTGCGCTCGTTCGCGCTACGGCTCGCGCCGCTGGTGCACGGCGAGGGAGACCTGAAGGGCTTCACACCGACACTCGCCGGCATCGCCCGTTGCGAAGGGCGTGTCCGCCTATGTCGGCGACGGATCGAACCCGTGGCCGGCGTCGTGCCCGAGGACGCGGGCGACCACTTCGGCTTCCTCGGCCCCTGGTGTCGCTCGACAGCCCGACGTCGAGCGCGGGGACGCGGGAACGCCTGGGGTGGCGGCCGACGCGTCCCACGCTGATCGCGGACATCGCCGAAGATCACTATTTCAACGATTGACGGCCCCGCTCCGGCGGATCCGACGTGGCGGGCCGCGGACATCGCGTTCGGCGAATTCCGTTCAACTTTCATGTTTCCGCCCGCCGCCCGCGGACGATAGTCCGTTGGCGGCGCCGCGGGCATGAGTGCCTGTCTCGCCAATTACTACGGATAACCAGTCTTCCTGCGCGTGACGATTATTTTCGGACGGCCCCGTGCCCAGATTCGGGGCTCCATCCGCGAAATCAAGCCGACTTTACCTTCGCGAGCAACCCTCACCTGATCGCGAACATGCCAATTATTGGGGTACGTCTGTTCGGTGGGGCCGCCTCATGGCGACATAAGGCCCCTCGGTGGCCGTGGTTGGTGCGCGAGCGCGGCCGTGGCCGGGCGTCGGCGATATCGAGCGTCGATCGCCTTGCTTCTCTAACTTTTACATTGCTTTAACCAGGCTATATTCGGACTTTATTCACCCATGCTGAGTTCAATTGCTAGGGAATTCCAGGTTTTCCTGCCTGGCATGCTGGTAGTGAAAAGTCACTCCAGGGAAAGGTCTGAAGATGCCGCGTTCCTTCCTCGCAGAGTTGTCCGCACCAGGGCGCAAGGTGCCGGTGCGGGCGTGCGAATTGGAGTCGAGCCCGGTGTGGCTGTTCGCTTCGATCGGCGAGTACCCGGTGTACGACGAAGTCGCGTACGAGGTGATGATCAAGGACGAGCGTCGGATGGGCGCGTATAGCGACGCCGTCCGCCGCTACGCGCCCGGCCGGACGGTGCTCGACATCGGTACGGGGCAGGACGCGGTGTGGGCGCTGGCCGCCGCCCGCGCCGGAGCGCGCCACGTATGGGCCGTGGAGGTCATGCCCGAGTCCGCGCAGATCGCGCGGAGGAACATCGAGAAGGCCGGTTTCGCCGACCGGGTCACGGTGGTGGAGGGGCTGTCCACCGAGATCGAGCTACCCGAGGCCGTCGATGTGTGCGTCTCCGAGATCATCGGCACGCTCGCCGGCTCGGAAGGGGCGGGGTCCGTCCTGCGGGACGCGCGGGAGCGCCTGGTGAAGCCCGGCGGGGTGTTCATCCCGCACCGCAGCGCCACCACCGCCGTCGCCCTGGACCTGAAGAGCGCGACGCTCGGCGAACCGCCCGCCTTTCCGCCCCCCATCTTCCATTATGTGGAGGAGGTGTTCGCCTCGGTGGGCCGCCCCTTCGACCTGCGGGTGGTCATCGAGGGGGTGCAGGACAACCCGAAGGTGCGGGAGCGGTCGTATATGTCCGGGACCGCCGAGGTGGAGCCGCTGGAGTTCAACGGCGAGCTGGAGCCGGAGGGCGTCGACGGCGCGGAGCTGACGTTCACCCGAGAGGGCCGCTTCTCCGGGCTCGCGCTCGGCATGCGTCTGTGGGTGGCCGAGGGCGACGAGCCGATCGACTCGCTGGTCCAGCCGAGCAGTTGGACCCCGGTCTACGCACCGCTGTCGGAGGAGGGCCTGCCGGTGCGGCCGGGCGACCGGTTCGAGTTCGAGTTCACCACGACGATGAGCGACGACGGCGTACACCCCGACTACGCGCTCGTCGGCCAGCTGCAGCGGGCCAGTGGGCCGGCGGTGCCCCTGAGCTGGAACTCCACGCACCATGGGGACGGTTTCCGTGAGACGCCCTTCTATCGCTCGCTGTTCCCCGCCCCCTGACCCCGCGCCGTCGTCAGCGGTCCGCCGCCCCGGCGGCTGCGACGGCTTCCAGCACCAGCCGGGCGAACTCCTCCGGCCGCTGTTCGGGGAACGGCACACCGGCTCCGGGCACGGTGTGCCCCGTGGCGGACAGGGCGTTCACCATGGGCTCGAAGCTGGGCATCGACGGATCGTCGTCCTGTCCACAGATGACCGTGGCCGGGGCGGTGATCCGCGGCAGCCGCTCGTCCATCGCGAACAGCCGAACGGCGATGTGGCCGTCCTCCGCCCGGTCCAGCACCCGTACGGCGTCGGCCATGAACCGGTTGAGCGCGGCCTCCTGCCCCGGCGCGTAGAAGTGCCTGCGCCGGTTCCACAATTCCATGAGGTGGGAGCCGTCCGGTTTCGGCTGCACCCAGTCGACCGGACGCTTCCACGCCGCTCGGGCGCGCTTCTCCGGGGTGATGAACGGGGTCGCCGAGAGCACCAGGCTCCGCACCCGGGAGCCCAGGCGCGCCGCCACCTCCACCGCGATCACGCCGCCGGTGTGGTGGCCGACCAGGTGGAACGACTCCAGCCCCAGCCCGGCCACCAGATCCTCGACCCCGTCGGCGAACATCTCGATGCTCTGATCGTCCGCGGGTTTCGCCGAGGCCCCGTAGCCGACGGTGTCCATCGCGATCGCTCGGTGGGTGGCGCCGACCAGCGGGAGCACATCGCGGTACTCGGTCCATGACCGCGGGGTCTGGTGGAGCAGCAGCACCGGCTCGCCCTCGCCGCACTCGACGTAGTGCAGCTGGCCGAAGCGGCTGGAGGTGTAGTGGGCGGTCGGCATAGGCACTCTCCGGTTGTGGCGGGTTGGCGAGCCCGCGGTCCTGGTCGTACTTTGTACGGAACTCCTTGGGTGGCGTCAAGAGCGGTGCGGCCGGGACGGGCCTCTCGCTCGGAGCGTTCCGTGCGGCGGTACGCCCTTCCGGCCGGATGCCGGCAGGGCAGGTCAGCACCGCCTCGTCCGGCATCCCGCTATCCGCCGCGTTCCGCGTAACGGAACAAAAGTTGGCTCGTGGCGGCCCGCGCGTCTATACCGGAGGCCACATGGGGAGCGCCGGGGGCCCGGCACTCACGTTCCACCTCAGGAGGTAGCCCGTGCCGAATGTGCCCGACCGCGTCCCGACGGACGCCTTCCCCGGGGCCGTGGTCAAGGCCGCCGACGCACTGGCGGAGGCCGTCCGCGGCGGGACCGCTTGCCCGCCGGTGCGCACGCTCTTGGACGACGGCGACATCGAGGCCGCCTATGCGGTGCAGCGGCTGAACCTGCAACGCGAACAGGCCGCCGGCCGCCGGATCGTCGGCCGGAAGATCGGTTTGACGTCGCTGGCCGTGCAGCGCCAACTCGGCGTGGACCAGCCGGACTTCGGTGCCCTGTTCGCGGACATGGCCGTCCCGGAGGGCGGTGAGGTGGCCGCCGGGCAGCTGCTCCAGCCCAAGGTGGAGGCCGAGGTGGCGCTCGTGCTCGGCAGCGACCTGCCGCACGCCCAGTGCACCGTCGTCGACCTGCTGCGCGCCACTGACTTCGCGCTGCCCGCGCTGGAGATCGTCGACAGCCGGGTGCGGGACTGGGACATCTCCATCGTCGACACCGTCGCCGACAACGCCTCCTGCGGGATGTACGTCCTCGGCGCCTTCCCGGTGCCGCTGACCGGGGTCAACCTGCGCTCCGTGCAGATGGGCATGACCCGCAACGGCGAGATGGTCTCCGAAGGGACCGGCGCCGACTGCCTCGGCGGCCCCCTCAACGCGGCCGTCTGGCTGGCCTCGGCCCTCGCCGAGCGGGGCGACCCGCTGCGGGCGGGCGACCTCGTCCTGACCGGGGCCCTGGGACCGATGGTCCCGGCGGCCCCGGGCGATGTGTTCCAAGCCCGTATCTCGAACCTGGGCACCGTAGGAGTCGGGTTCGCCGCGGAAGGAGACAACCGGTGAGCAGCGAGACGAACACCCGCACCAAGGTGGCGATCGTCGGGTCCGGCAACATCGGCACCGACCTCCTGATCAAGGTGTTGCGGCTCTCCGACACCCTGGAGATCGCCGCCATGGCCGGCATCGACCCCGACTCCGACGGGCTGGCCCGCGCCCGCCGCCTGAAGGTGGCCACCACCCACGAGGGCGTGGACGGGCTGGTGAAGCTGGACGAGTTCGCGGACGTGGACATCGTCTTCGACGCGACCTCCGCCGGTGCCCACACGCGCCACGAGGAGGTGCTGCGCCCCCTCGGCCGCACCCTCGTCGACCTCACCCCGGCGGCCATCGGCCCCTATGTGGTGCCCCCGGTCAACGGCGACGCCCACCTCGGCGCGCCGAACGTCAACATGGTCACCTGCGGCGGCCAGGCCACGATCCCGATCGTCGCCGCGGTCGGCGCGGTCACCCCCGTCCACTACGGGGAGATCGTCGCGTCCATCTCCTCCCGCTCCGCGGGCCCCGGCACCCGGGCGAACATCGACGAGTTCACCGAGACCACCGCCTCCGCCATCGAGCGCGTCGGCGGCGCCGCCCGCGGCAAGGCCATCATCGTCCTCAACCCGGCCGAGCCGCCGCTGATCATGCGGGACACGGTGCACTGCCTGGTCTCCGGCTGCGACACCGAGGAGGTCACCGCCTCCGTCGAGGAGATGGTCGGCCGCGTCCAGGCGTATGTGCCCGGATACCGCCTCAAGCAGAAGGTGCAGTTCGACCAGGTGAGCTCCGACGACCCGCTGCGCTCGCTGCTGCCCGCCGAGGCCGCGCACACCGACGCGGTGAAGGTCTCGGTCTTCCTCGAGGTCGAGGGCGCCGCCCACTACCTCCCGGCCTACGCCGGAAACCTCGACATCATGACCTCGGCCGCGCTGCGCACCGCGGAGCGCCTGGCCGCACACCGCTCCGGCGAGGAGGCCGCACGATGACCACGACCGACGCCGGCCGGGCCGCCCCCTCCCCCTCGGCCCCGCCCGCCCTGTACATCCAGGACGTGACCCTGCGGGACGGTATGCACGCCGTCCGCCACCGCTACACCGTCGAGCAGGCGAGCACCATCGCCGCCGCCCTGGACGCCGCCGGGGTGGCCGCGATCGAGATCGCCCACGGCGACGGCCTGTCCGGCTCCAGCGTCACCTACGGCATCGGCGCCCACACCGACTGGGACTGGATCGAGGCCGTCGTCGGGGCCGCCGGCCAGGCGATTCCCACCACGCTGCTGCTGCCGGGCATCGGCACCCTGCACGACCTGAAGCGGGCCCACGTGCTCGGCATCCGCTCCGTGCGCGTCGCCACCCACTGCACCGAGGCCGACATCTCCGCCCAGCACATCTCCGCCGCCCGCGAGATGGGCATGGACGTCGCGGGATTCCTGATGATGTCGCATATGGCCGAACCGGCCGAACTCGCCCGCCAGGCCAAGCTGATGGAGTCCTATGGCGCCCATTGCGTCTACGTCACCGACTCCGGTGGCCGGCTGACCATGGACGGTGTCCGCGACCGCTTCCGCGCCTACCGTGAGGTGCTCGACCCGGACACCGAACTCGGCATCCACGCCCACCACAACCTCGCCCTCGGCGTGGCCAACACCGTAGTCGCCGTCGAGAACGGCGTCACGCGCGTGGACGCCTCCCTCGCGGGCCAGGGCGCGGGGGCGGGCAACTGCCCGCTGGAGGCGTTCATCGCCGTCGCCGACCTGATGGGCTGGAAGCACGGCTGCGACCTGTTCCCCCTCATGGACGCAGCCGACGACGTCGTCCGGCCGCTGCAGGACCGCGAGGTCCGTGTCGACCGCGAGACCCTCACCCTCGGCTACGCGGGCGTGTACTCCAGCTTCCTGCGCCACGCGGAGGCCGCCGCGGTCCGCCACGGTCTGGACACCCGCGCGATCCTCGTCGAGGTCGGCCGCCGCAAGATGGTCGGCGGCCAGGAGGACATGATCACGGACATCGCCCTCGACCTGGCCGCCCGCGCGAACACCGCCTCCTGACCGCCGGATCGGCTCCGGCCACCTCGTCTCGTCCGCGTCTCACAGCCCGTCGGACCGGCGGTTCGCCCGAGGGGAAAATGCCCGAGGGCGGCTGTACGGTATGCGGTACGGCGGCGCCGGGTGCGTCGCCGGTTTCCGGTGGCGTGAGAAGAGGAGAGTCCAGGTGGCGGGTCCGCGGTCGCGTGCGAGGGCACTCACTGCTGAGCGGATCATCGAGGTGGCCACCCGGATCTGCGACGAGGAGGACATCGAGGTGCTGACGATCCGTCGGCTCGCCTCGGACCTCGGCGTGGGCGCGATGACGCTCTACAGCTACTTCCGTAGCAAGGAGGAGATCCTCGACGGGATCGCCGACCACGTCATGGGGAACTTCCGGCTGCCCACCGCCGAGGAGACCTCGCCCGAGGCGGTCGTGCGGGCCCTGGCGCTGGCCTTCCTCGACATGATGCGGGAGCACCCCAGCATCGTGCGGCTCTTCTCCACGCGGGTGAGCACCGGTCCGCAGTCCATGCGGGGCGCGTTCGAAGCGGTCATCGCGAGGCTGCGCGAGGCGGGGTTCGCGGACCGGGATGCGGTGCGGGTCTACGGCCTGATCGTGCAGTACAGCTTGGGATTCGCCAGCTACCAGGCCCCCCGCCCGTGGGGGAAGGCGGACCATCCCGAGGCCGAGGAGCTGCGGCGCCGCCGCCGGCACTTCTACGGAGCCCTGCCGCGTGAGGACTTCCCCAACATGGTGGAGCTCGCCGAGGACATGACCACACTGCCCAGCGACGAACAGTTCCTCTTCGGGCTCGACTGCCTCATCGAGGGCGTACTGCGGCAGACCGGAGACTGAGACTCGCTGCCTGGTTTCCCAGCCCCGGGTCCTTCGGCCCGGGGCTGAGCTGTCTTCTCTCCGTATCCGCCATGGGCGCTGTCGGGATCCTTGATGGCGTACATCGAGCGGTACGTAGTTCGACCCCTTGGACCGCTGAGCCGACTTCGATTCGGCCTCCGGCCGTCCTGCGGTTTCTCCGGGCCCGCTGCATCCGTCAGGGGCGCGCCGCCACCACCTCTTCCCACGCCTCGCCCGTCCCTACGGACAAAGGACCCTCATGACAGCACCCCATGTTCGTGCCCCCGGCCGGGACCAGAGCACACGAGCGCTGGTCGCGGGCTGGATCGGCACCACCGTCGAGTACTACGACTTCTCCATCTACGGACTGGCCCCGTCGGTGGTGTTCGCCAAGCTCTTCTTCCCCACCTCGGACCCGGTGGTCGGCACGATGCTCTCGCGGTCGACAGGTCTTCCCGGCGCGCCTGAGGTTCACCGGTATGTCGATCGGCTTCACCGTCGGGCTGATCGCCGGGAACGCGTTCTCCCCCGACATCGCCACCTATCTGCTGCACACCACCGGCGGGTGGCTGGGCATCGCGGTGCACATGGCGGCGATGTCGGTCGTCTTGGTGATCGCGGGCCTGTTTCTCCGGGAGGAGGGCGACACGCCGCAGCCGCCGCGCGATCCGGCCCCGGACGGCGTGGCCGACAGCGGCACCGCACAGGCCCATTGACTGTCGTACGTTGTACCGTACATAGGTAGCCCCAGCCCGAACACGCGGACCGCTTCAACGCGCTGCACCGGGACTTCCTGAACCGGGGGCAGGCATGAACACACCGGAGGAGAGCAAGATGCGCATCGGAGTCCGCATACCGCCGTGCGACCGGGTGGACCGGCTGGCCACAACCGCCCGGCGGGCCGAGGAACTGGGCTTCGACCAGGTGTGGTTCCCCGACTCCCAGCTGCTGTGGCGGGACGTGTTCACGGTCCTGACCGCTACCGCACTGGGCACCGAGCGGATCGGCCTGGGCAGCGCGGTCACCAACCTCGCCACCCGGCATCCGGCCGTCGTCGCCTCGGCCGCGCGCAGCGTCGCCGAGCTGGCCCCCGGCCGGTTCACCCTCGGCCTCGGCGTGGGCAACAGCTCGGTCGGTCCCATCGGCATGCGGCAGAGCACCGGGGCGGAGCTGCGCGACGGGCTCGCCACGCTGCGGGCGCTGTTCGCGGGGGAGGAGTGGGACTTCGACGGCGTACGGTCCCGGCTGCGGGACCCGGATCCGAACGTGCCGATCCACATGGCCGCCAGCGGCCCCCGCAATCTGCGGCTCGCCGGGGAGATCGCCGACGGCGTCATCCTGCTCAGCGGCGTCTCACGGAACACCCTCGCCAGTGCCACCGCCCGGGTGCGCGAGGGCGCCGAGGCCGCGGGCCGCACCGCGGCGGCCATCCCGCTGACGGTCTCGGCGTTCTGCGCGGTGACCGACGACATCGAGGCCGAAGCCCGGCTGCTCAAGCCGATCTGCGCCTCGATCGCCCAGAACGGCGGAGCGCCCTTCCTCGCCCTGGCCGGGATCGAACTGGACGTACCCGCACGGGTGGAGGGGATCTACCCGGACCTCGTCCACGCCGAGGACTGGGACGCGGCCGTCGAGATCTGCTCGGCCTGGGTGAGCGATGCGGCGGTGCTCCGGTTCGCCCAGGAGTTCTGCCTGTTCGGAACCGCCCAGGAGATCGCCGAACGGCTCACCGCGCTGCACGCCGACGGGGTGACCGATGTGTTCCTGCAGCACGTCGGCTCCTACGATCCGCCCACCGAGCTGATCGAAAGCGTCGGCTCCGAGGTGCTGCCCGCCCTGCGGGCCGAAGCCGGCCGGTGAGCGTACTGGAGGAGCTGGTCCGGCACGGCCATAACGGCCCGCGCACGACCGGGCCGGACACCCGGTCCCTGGCGGCCCTGCACGTCCTGGACACGTTGGGCTGCGTGGTGGCCGGCGCCACCCACCCCCTGGCCGCGCAGCTGGCCCGGTTCACGGCGGACCGGCGACACCGGTGAGCTGTGCACCCCCGCCGTGGCCGGGACGCACTCCCTGCGCACGGCGGTGCTCATGGAATCGGTGCTGGCCCACGCCGATGAGTACGACGCCCCGCATCCCGCCGCGGCGGTCGTTCCGGCCGCCGTGGTGGTCCCGGCCGTCCTCGCCGTGGCCGCCCGCGAAGGGCTGCCGGGCAGCGCCGTCACCGACGCCGTGATCACCGGCTATGAGGGCGTCATCGAGACGGGGCTGCGCTTCGGGGGCCGAGTCCGTACGGCAGGGCCTGGTGGCCGACCGCGGTCTTCGGCGCGCTGCGGGCGGCGGCCGCCGTGGCGAACCTGCTGCGCCTGGACGAGGAGGAGACGCTCGTGTCCGTGGGCCTGGCCGCGGCCGGGCTCGGCGGGCTGCTCAGCGCGGACGAACTCGGCGCGGGCCACTACCTGCTCGCCGGGCACGCGGCGACGGGCGGAGCGGAGGCCGCCTATCTGGCCCGCGCCGGGGCGCGGGCCAGCCGCACCCTGCTGGATCAGCCCGCCGCCGCGGCGATGGGGGCGAGCGCCGCACCCCCATCGCCCGAGGGACAACCGCACCTGGCCGACTGCGTGTTCACGGCGTACCCGTGTGCCCGGCCCCTGCACGCGGCGCTGGACGCGCTGAACACGCTGGCGGACAGGGGACTTGCCGCTCCGCACGGCCCGCCGTATGGAGATCCTTCTGCCCGCGGCGCTGCTGCGCTTCGTCACGGCGGACCGGACGCCCGCGGGCCCCACGGAGGCCGCGGCCAGCGCGGCCTTCGCCGTCGCCGCCTGGCTCCACGGGGCCGCGGGGGGCGTCGCCTTCTTCCGGGGCACCCTGCCCGAGGACACTGGCGGAGGTGGTCCTCGGGCACGCCCCCGCACTCGATTCCGGCCTGCCGGACCACTGGGGCGCCCGGGTGCTGGTGGATCTCGCGGACGGACGGCGGGTCGAGCAGGAGATCGTGAGCGCGGGAGGCGACGCCGGTGGATCCACGCCCACGGAGGCGGTCACGGCCACGTTCCGCCGCCAGACCGGAGCGGACGAGGACGACCCGGAATGGACGCGGTGGATCGAGCGATGCCTGGCACTGGACACCGTCTCCGACATCGGCGATCTGCGGCGGGACCTGTGCCGGCTCAGCCGGAAACCCCGTCGGTCGTGACGATCAGTGCCTGTGGCCGGCGCCCCCGTCGCGCACCGCCCACTTGCGGTGGCGGACACGGGGGCGCCGTCGTGCATGAGGATGCTCCTGTCCGTCGGCTAGGAGGCGGTGCACGAACCGATGGTGGGGGCCGACCAGTCCCCGTTCGCCATGACCGTGAAGCCGAAGCTGGTCGCCGCTCCGGCGCCCAGGTTGCCGTTGCCGCTCGGCCGCATCGTCATGACCTTGCCGCTGCTGTCCCAGCTGGGGCTGCCGTTCCAGGTCGTGGAGACGCTCTGCGCGGAACGCACGGTCACCGTCACCGTCCAGCCGCTGATGGCGGAGCTTCCGGCCCGCACCGTCACCTGACCGTTGAAACGGTCGCCCCACCGTTGCGTCTCGGCGTACGACACGGTGCACGTCCGGCCGCCACCGCCACCATCGCTGGTGCCGCCCAGCGCGGCGAGCACCGCGTTGTACGCGGGCTTCTTGCCGTAGTTGTCGTCGAACAGCAGCGGGGTGCCGCTGGCGCGCCATGAGTACTTGTCGGGGATGCCCCATACGGTGATCCCGGTGCACCGGGACACGGCCAGGCACGCCTGCGTGACGCGGCGGTAGCTGTCGGCCTGGGCCGTGCCGGAGCCCTCGATGTCCAGCTCGGTGATCTGCACATCGACGCCGAGGTCGGCGAAGCGCTGAAGGTTCTGCTGGTAGTCACCGGGGACCGGGGACTGGCTGTTGAAGTGGGACTGGAAGCCGACGCAGTCGATCGGCACACCGCGCGCCTTGAAGTCCTTCACCATGTTGTAGACGGCGTTGCTCTTCGCGTTCTGGCCGTCGGTGTTGTAGTCGTTGTAGCAGAGCTTGGCGCCGGGGTCGGCCGCACGCGCGGTGCGGAACGCCTCCTCGATGAAGCCGTCGCCGAGCTTGTCCTGGAACGGCGAACTGCGCCGCGCACCGCTGTTGCCGTCCTGGAACGCCTCGTTGACCACGTCCCAGGCGTAGATCTTGCCCTGGTAGTGCTGCATCACCTTGGTGATGTGGTTGTTCATCGCCGAGCGCAGCTCGGTGGCGCTCAAACCGCCCACCCAGCCGGGGAGTTGGGAGTGCCAGACCAGGGTGTGGCCGCGGATCTTCATGCCCTTGCCCTGGGCGTGGCCGACGATCTGGTCGGCGCTGCCGAAGGTGAACGAGTTCCGGGAGCTTTCGACGGCGTCCCACTTCATCTCGTTCTCGGGTGTGACGGCGTTGAACTCGGTGTCCAGCGTGGCGGCATACGGGGATTCGCCGAGGTGGCCCGCGGCCACGGCGGCACCGAAGTACCGGCCCTTGGCGGCCGCCGCGCCGCCGAGGGTGCTCGCGGCGCTGGCGGGACCGGACAGGGCCAGAACACTGGCCGCGGTGAGGAAACCGACGACACCGAGGCTGAACGCCCTTCGGGCGCGTAACCGAGGACGCCGATCTCTGCGTTCCTGACGGGAATTGATGACCATTGCTGTCCCTTCTTCGAAGGCCGAGCGGGTGGCAGTGGTGTGCCGATGGGCAACGATCGCTGCGGAGTATGCTGCGGGACTGACGCAACGTCAACGCTTCCTTCCGGAACTCTTCCGGTAGGCGAGCTCGCTGATACCTCTGCTCACCCGCCTCTGAGCTGCCGTTCTTCGGTGTGTACGTGCGCCTGTCGGCAGCGAAGAGGATCTCTCTGGGCTGGTCTCCGAAAAATTTTCGGAGCGGAGGTGGCGTGTTATCGGTCATGTGGCCGTGATCGGAGAGCGGGTGCAGTCAGGTGACGGATACCGTCCCCGGGCCTCTCCGGCGAGGATTCTGCTGCCAATCGACTTTCTGACACACAAGGCGAATATCCATGCAGCAGATAACGCTGGGCGATGTCACCATCACACGCGTCGAGGAATACTGCGGCCCGGTCGGCCTGACCTCCCGGGCATTCTTCCCGGAAAGCCCGGAGAAGGTCTGGGAGGACAATGCGTCCTGGCTGGTCCCGGACTTCTACGACCCCGGCACCGATCATGTCCGGTCCGCGATTCAGACCTGGGTCCTGCGCAGTGCGGGAAAGACCATTCTCGTCGACACCGGTGTGGGCAACCACAAGCACCGGCCCTACGCGCCGGTGTGGAGCTACCTGAACACCGACTTCCTGGGGAATCTCGCCAGGGCCGGGGTGCGCCCGGAGGACGTCGACATCGTGATCAACACACATCTGCACGTCGACCACGTGGGCTGGAACACCCGCCTCGACGGCCGGAGTTGGGTTCCGACGTTCCCGAACGCCACCTATATCCTCCCCGAGCGCGACTTCGAGTTCTGGAATCCGGAGAATGAGCACAAGCCGTTGCTCGGCCGAGGCAACCAGAATGTCTTCGAGGATTCCGTCGCCCCCGTCCATCAAGCGGGCAAGGCGTTGCTGTGGGACGGCAGTCTCGACATCGACGCCAATCTACGACTGGAACTCGCCCCCGGACACACCCCGGGCTCGTCCGTGCTCGCTCTCGATTCCCGCGGCGATCGCGCGCTCTTCGTGGGGGACCTGCTGCACAGCCCGGTGCAGATCGCGGATCCCGACACCAACAGCTGCTTCTGCGAGAACCCGGCCGAATCCCGCGCCACCCGCCGCCGGATCCTCGGCCGGGCGGCGGAGGAGAACACCCTGGTCTTCCCCGCCCACCTGGGCGGTCACGGCGCCGCGGAGGTGCGGCGCGACGGCGGCGGGTTCGCCATCAAGGAATGGGCGGCCTTCGCGCGCCTGTGAACCCGGAGCGCCTGTGATCCGCACCGGAGCGATACCGAGAAAGAGACACACCCCGCACATGACGAACACCCTCGCCCCCATCGTGGCCACCTCCCAAGGCGCCGTCCGCGGCCGCCGGGAGGAGCACGCCACTGTCTTCCGGCACATCCCCTATGCCGCCCCGCCACGGGGCCCCGCCCGGTTCGCCCCGCCGGTGCCGCACCCGCCTTGGGACGGTGTCCGGGATGCCACCGCCGAGGGCCCCACGGCACCGCAGCCGCAGCGCGACGCGTTCGGCGACCTCGACATGACCCCGTACTTCGGACAGGGCTGGGTCCCGGGCGAGGGCTACCTCGCGGTGAACGTCTGGACGCCCGACACCGCACGCGACGACCTGCCCGTGATGGTGTTCGTGCACGGCGGCGGATTCGTGGCCGGGTCCACCCGGTCGGCGCTCTACGACGGCACCGGCTTCGCCCGTGACGGTGTCGTCCTGGTCACCCTCAACTACCGGCTCGGCGTACCCGGCTTCCTGCACCTCCCCGACGCCCCCGACAACCGGGGTCTGCTGGATGTGATCGCGGCCTTGCGCTGGGTCGAGGAGAACATCGCGGCCTTCGGCGGCGACCGGTCCCGGGTGACGCTCTTCGGGCAGTCGGCGGGCGCCACCATCGTGGGCGCGGTGGTGGCCGACCCACGGGCCGAAGGTCTCTTCCAGCGGGCGATCATCCAGAGCGGCAACGGCCTGGGAGCGTTCACCCCCGCCCAGGCCGACCGGGTCACCCGGGCACTCGCCCGCATCCTGGGGACCGCCCCGACCGCGGAGGCGCTGGCGTCGGTCCCCGACGAGCGCTTCGTCAAGGCCATGCCCCAACTCGCGGGCATCGATCTCACGGTCGACGGGCACTTCGATCCGTTGATCGGCCTGAGCCCGTTCAGCCTCGTCCTGGACCAGCAGCCGGCCGAGGCCGTGGCCGCCGGCCGCGGCGCGGACATCGACCTGCTGCTCGGCACGAACGCCGAGGAGGGCAACCTCTATCTGGCCCCGCTCGGCCACCTGGCGTCCTCGACCGAGGAGGACGTCCACGCCGTGGCGGCACGCTCCCACCCCGCCCCTGAGACGCTGGTGGAGGTCTACCGCCGCGAGCGGCCCGGGGCGTCCGCCGGGGAGCTGCGGTCCGCCATCATGACGGACGCCCTGTTCGGCGCGGGCACGCGGAGCCTCGCGGCCGCCCATGCCCAGCACCCTTCGTCGCGGACGCATCTCTATGAGTTCGCCTGGCGGTCGCGGGCCCTGGACGGGCGGCTCGGCGCCACGCACGTCATGGAGCTGCCGTTCGTGTTCGATCGCACCGATCTGCCGCGGCTCCATGGCCCCGAGGCGCTCCTCGGCCCGGCCGAGCCGCCCGCCTCTCTCGCCTCCCGCGTCCACGCCACCTGGATCCGGTTCGCGAGGACGGGCGACCCCGGCTGGCCGCCGTACGACGGCGTGCGCCGGACGACCATGCGCATCGCCGAGGCATGGACGCAGGTGGCGGACCCCGGCGCCCGGATACGGCGGGCCTGGGAATAGCGCCCGCGCGGACGGTCGTACCGCCGCCATCACACGGAGCTGGGCTTCGGCGCCCACCGGGACCTCCCGGTAGGCGCCGTTCCGTTTTTCCGTACTCGCCGTCCCCGGTGAGGTGTTTTTCGGGCCCGGCAAGGGCTTGACCAGAGGCGAAGTGGCTCCTACATTCCTCTCACCCTCGAGGTAGATCGATTAACCACTCGTTAACCGCCTGGTTGGAGACCCCCGCAGTGCACTCACCGCTGACTCGGCGCGGCTTCCTCGCCGCCGGTTCCGGCCTGGCCGCCGCGACCGTCCTGCCCGGCCTGTCCGGCTGCTCCGCACTGACCGGAGCGGACTCCGATCCCGATACGCTCGTCGTGCACAGCCAGCTGGGCACCACCGCCCCGGGATCGCCGACCTACCTCGCGGCCCTGGACCGGTTCCGCAAGGAAAATCCGGGACTCAAGGTCAAGAACCTCATCAACGGCGACGACCTCGCGCAGGTCTACGAGACCTCGCGGCT
The DNA here is from genome assembly GCF_042868035.1 of Streptomyces sp. NPDC007875. Lineage (NCBI taxonomy): Bacteria > Bacillati > Actinomycetota > Actinomycetes > Kitasatosporales > Streptomycetaceae > Streptomyces > Streptomyces sp. NPDC007875. The sequence goes on from NZ_JBIADZ010000003.1 coordinate 430,436, forward strand.
GGCCCGCAAGGAGCCGGACGTCGTCATGGTCAACCTCTACGACAAGACGCTGGCATGGACCGACGTCGGCGCCACGGTCGACGTCAAGGGCTACCTGGACGACTGGGGACTGCGGAGGCGCGTGCTCCCGCAGGCGCTGGCCGAGTGGACCGACGCCAAGGGCCGGGTGCGGGCCTTCCCCTACTTCGCCACCAACTGGCCGATCGCCTTCAACCGGGCCCTGCTGGACCGCGCGGGCGTCGACGCGATACCCACCACGGGCGATGAGCTGATCGCCGCGGCCCGCAAGCTGCGCGGCAAGGGGATCGCGCCCGTGACCGTCGGCGGCAACGACTGGACCGGGCAGAAGCTGCTCGCCCAGATCATCCAGACCTTCCTCACCGAGGACGAGGCCCGGCACGCCTACACCACGGGGGACTTCGGCAGCAGGGGCGCCCGGGAGGGCATCGACTACTTCGTGACGCTGCGCGACGCGGGTGTCTTCGCCGACAAGGCGCAGGGCCTCACCTCGGACACGATGACCACGCAGTTCAACACCCAGGCCGCGGCGATCGAGTCGGCGATGTCCTCGGCGCTGGCCAAGGTGCCCGAGGAAGTGGCCCGGCACACCGAGGTCGGCGGCTGGCCCCTGACCGGCGGCGCCGTCCACGACAAGCCCACCATCCTGCGGACCTACACCCTCATCGGGTTCTGGATCAGCCCGAACGGCACCAAGAAGATCGACGCCGTCGAGAAGTTCCTGCGCTTCATGTACCGGCCGGACACCGTCTCCCGGTTCATCAAGGAGAGCGGCCGTGACATGGCGCTGCGCTCCGACACCCTCAGCACGGACTTCCCGCTGGTCGCCGCGGCCCAGCGACTGGGCGGGACGGTGAGCCAGGCGCTGCTGCCCGATGTGTACGTCCCGCCCGCCGCCGCACAGCCGCTGATCACCGCGACCAGCACGTCCTTCACCCGCGGCACCAGCGCCGCGAAGGTCCGCGCCGCGCTCGAGACCGCGTACCGCTCCGCGTGAACCGCCCGCCCGCTCACTCATATCCCGAGCCCGACTCCACGGGAGCCACCTCATGACGACGTTGACGTCGCCCCCGGGCGGGGCCGCGGTCCGCCGGCCCGCACCGCCCACCACCACGGCCCGTACCGGCACGCCCCGGCAGGGCGGCACGATCCTCGCCGTCCCGGCGCTGGTCTGGTACGCGGTCTTCATGATCGGCCCGGTGATCGCCATCTTCGTGATCGCCGCCCTGCACTGGCCGGGCATGCTCCAGCCGGTGTCCTTCGCCGGTCTCGGCAACGTCCGCACGGTCCTCGACGACCCCGTCTTCTGGGACGCGGTGCGCAACACCGCCGTCCAGCTGGCGGTGGCGCTGCCGATCATGATCGTGTGCGCCTACATGCTGGGCTACTACGTGGCGCAGAAGCCGCCCGGGCACCGCGTCATCCGCTATCTGCTGTTCATCCCCGGCCTGATCTCCACCCCCGCCAAGGCGATGGTGTTCTACGCGGCGCTGTCCCCGGACGGGCTGGCCAACGGCGCGCTGCAGTCGGTGGGGCTCGGTTCGCTCACCGACGCCTGGCTCGCCTCGCCGTCGACGGCCCTGGCCTGTCTCATCGCCCTGGACGTGTGGAGCGGGATCGGCTTCACCGCCGTCCTGTTCGCCGCCCGGCTCGACAGCGTCCCGGACGACCTCGGCGAGGCGGCGCAGCTGGACGGGGCCGGGCACTGGCGGACCATGTGGCGCATCCACTTCCCCGTGATCCGCGACTATGTCGGCGTCGTCACCATGCTGCAGTTCCTGTGGACCCTCTTCGGATCGGCTCAGCACGTCCTGCTGCTCACCCAGGGCGGTCCCGGCAGCTCGTCCACGACGCTGTCCTTCCTCGTCTACCAGAAGGCGTTCATCGCGGCCGACCTGGGCTACAGCCAGACCGTCGGCGTCATCCTCTTCCTGGCCGGGCTCGTCGGGCTGCTCACCATCCGCCGCGCGTTCCGCCAGAACTACTGACCCGAAGGCGGCTCACCATGAAACTCGGCAAACGCTGGCTGCCCGCACACCTCCTGGTGTGGACCTACGCGGTGCTGCTGATCGTGCCGCTCTACTACTTCCTCGCCTCCGCGTTCAAAAGCAACGAGGAGATCTTCGCCCACCCCTTCGCGCTGCCCTCGTCCTTCGGCTTCGGCAACTTCCGCACCGCCTACAACAGCGCCGACCTGGGGACGGCCGTCGTCAACTCGGCGCTGGTGACGGTCCTCGCGCTGGCGCTGACCCTGCTGCTGGCGCTGCCCGCGGCGTTCGCGCTCGCCCGCTCGACCAGCCGGCTCGCCTCGGCGATGGAGAAGGTCTTCTCGCTGGGCTTCCTGATCCCGACGTTCGCGGCGCTCTTCCCCACGTTCCTGCTCGCCGCCGCCACCGGGCTGTTCCACACCCGGCTGTTCATGGTCTTCTTCCTGCCCGCGACGGCGATGCCGCTGTCGGTGGTGATCCTGGTGCAGTTCATGCGGACCATCCCCAGGGAGATGGAGGAGGCCGCCCGGATGGACGGGGCGTCCACCTACACGGTGCTCCGGCACATCTACATACCGATGTGCCTGCCCGGCATCGCGACGGTGCTCCTGCTGAACTTCCTCACCTTCTGGAACGAGTACCTGTACTCGCTCATCATCATCGGCCCCGACCCCGAACAGCGCACCGTGCAGGTGGCCCTGCCCACCCTGAAGGCCATCACCGGCACCGACTACGGCGTCCTCACCGCCGGCACCGTACTGACCCTGGTCCCCGTCTGGGTCGTCTACACGGTGCTCCAGAAGCGCATGCAGGAGGCGCTCATCAACGGGGCGGTCAAGGCGTGAGCACGCCCACGGTGAAGCAGGGACGGCGCCCCACCATCAAGCAGGTGGCGGCCGCCGCCGGGGTGTCGACCGCGGCCGTGTCCCAGGCGTTCAACGACAAGGGCCGGCTGTCGGAGGCGACCCGGGCGCGCATCCTGGACACCGCGATGGAGCTCGGCTGGTCGCCGAGCGCGTCCGCCGCCGCCCTGCGCAGCGCCCGGACCCGCACCCTCGCCCTCGTCGTCCGGCGCCCCACCGATGTGCTCGGCGCGGACCCGCACTTCAGCGAGCTGATCACCGGCATCGAGGGCGAACTGGCGCCCCGCGGCTACGGTCTGCTGCTGCACCTGGTCGCGGGCGCCCAGGAGGAGAACGCCCTCTACAAGCGGCTGGCGGCCGAAGGCCGCGTCGACGGAGCCGTCCTGACCGACGCCCGCGCGGATGACCCGCGCCCCGCCCTGCTGGCCCGCCTCGGCCTGCCCGCCGTACTGCTCGGTCCCCCCGACCGCGCCGCCGCCGTGCCACGCGTCGGCCTCGGCCACCAGGACGCCGCCGTCGAGGAGGTCGTCCGCCATCTGCTCGGGCTCGGACACCGGCGCATCGCCTATGTGGCCGGCCCCGCCGACCTGCGGCACACCCGGCTGCGCGGCGGCGTCTTCGAGACGGCCCTCCGGCAAGCGGGCTTGCGCCCCTACGCGGTCCTGCACACCGATTTCACCGAAGTGTCCGCCGTCGCCGCCACCCAGGCCCTGCTGGAGCCCGCCGACCGCGCCACGGCGATCGTCTACGCCAACGACTCCATGGCCATGTGCGGCATCGGCGCCGCCCAGCGCGGCGGGCTGCGCGTCCCCGACGATCTGTCCGTCGTCGGCTACGACAACCTGACGCTCGGCCGCTGGCTGCACCCCCGGCTGACCACGGTCGACCAGCAGGTGCGGCGGGTCGGCGCGGCCGCCGCCCGGCTGCTCCTGGCACGCTGCGGCGAGGACGTCGAGGAGACGGTGCTCGACGACCGGCCGCGGCTGGTCGTCCGCGAGTCCACCGGACCCGCCCCCGGCTGACACCCACATCCACCCCCCACCCGCACCACCGACACCCGAGAAGGACCATGCGACGCCACAGCGCCCAGCTCATCCACCACCCCGCCGTCCTGCCCTGGCTCGGCGCCAACTTCTGGTCCCGCACCGGCGGGCCCCTGATGTGGCGCGACTACGACCCGAAGACGGTCCGCGCGGAGCTGCGGGTGCTGCACGAGCACGGCCTGACGATGACCCGGTCGTTCTTCTACTGGCCGGACTTCCATCCGCAGCCCGACCGCGTCGAGGAGGCGCTGTGCGAACGCTTCCGTGACTTCCTCGACGCCCACACCGAGATCGGCATGGGGACGGTGCCCACCTTCATCGTCGGGCACATGTCGGGCGAGAACTGGGACCCCGCCTGGCGCGGGGGCCGCGACCTCTACGAGGACGTGTGGATGGTCGGCCGTCAGGCGTGGTTCGTGTCCCAGATGACCCGCCGCTTCAAGGACCACCCGGCGGTCACCGGCTGGCTCATCACCAATGAGATGCCCGGCTACGGCCGGATCTACCAGGTGGATCCGCCCTCCTCCGATGTGGTGACGGCCTGGGCGCAGGCCATGTGCAACGCCGTACGGGCGGCCGGCGGCACCCAGCCGGTCTCCCTCGGCGACGGCGCGTGGGGCATCGAGGTCACCGGCCGCGACAACGGCTTCTCACTGCGCGAGACCGCCGAGTACGTGGACTTCGTGGGCCCGCATGTGTACCGCTCGGACACGGACCGGCCCCGTCAGCATCTGCGCGCCGCCTTCGAGTGCGAACTGGCATCGGTCACCGGACAGCCCGTCGTCCTGGAGGAGTTCGGCCTCTCCACGGACACCGTCTCCGACCGGAACGCGGCGGTCTACTACCGGCAGACCCTGCACAACTCCCTGCTCGGCGGGGCGACGGGCTGGATCGCCTGGAACAACACCGACTACGACGACCTGTGGGACCGCTCGCCGTACGACCACCACCCCTTCGAGATGCACTTCGGCATCACCGACAGCACTGGTGCCCCCAAGGCCCCGCTGCTCGAACTCGCCGCGTTCGCCGAGGTGTTGAAGGACGTGGACTTCGCACACTGCCGCCGCGCCGACGCGGACGCGGCGCTGGTCGTGCCCGCCTTCCTGGAGCGCGGGTACCCCTACAGCAGGCCCGCCGACCGCCCGCTGATCTTCACCTCCCTGCACCAGAGCTATGTCGCCACCCGCGCCGCCGACCTGCCGGTGGGCTTCACCCGGGAGGCCGACGGACTGCCCGGCGACGCGGCCCTGTATCTGCTGCCGGCCACCCGCCAGCTCACCACGCGCACCCGGCGTGAGCTCGGGCGCCGGGCCCGCGAGGGCGCCACGGTCTACCTCTCGTTCTGCTCCGGCGAGTACCCCGGGACCCGCGGCCCGTGGTTCGACGACCTGGACGGGCTGTTCGGCGTCGAACTGCAGCTCTCCTACGGTGTCGCCGAGCCCATCGAGGACGGCGTCCTGGAGATGACGTTCACGGAGGACTTCGGCGGGCTGACGGCCGGGACCTCGCTGCGCTTCCCCGTCGCGGGCAACGAGGACAGCCGGGCGTATCTGCCGGTCGTTCCGCGCGACGGCCGGGTGGTGGCCGTCGACGCCCACGGCCGGCCCGCCCTCCTGGTGCGCGACACCGGGCGCGGCCGCACCGTCCTGGCCACCTACCCCCTGGAGCACATGGCCGCCCGCACCGCGCGGGCCAACCCCGAGGACACCCACCGGCTGTACGCGGCGCTCGCCGACGTCGCCGGGGCCCGCCGCCCGGTGACGGTCGACAGCCCCCATGTCGGCGCGGACCTCCTCGTCCATGACGACGGGCGCCGCTTCGTATGGCTGGTCAGCCAGAGCGCCGAGGAGCTCACCGTCCGCCCCGTCGCCGATGGCACCCTGAGCGACCTCGCCTCCGGCGCCCCGGTCGCGGAGGTGTCGCTCGGCCCGTACGGGGTGCGCGTCCTGGAGCTGCGGTGACCGGCCACCTCTACCGTGACCCGGCCGCGCCCGTGGCCGAGCGGGTCCGCGATCTGCTGGGGCGCATGACGCTCACCGAGAAGGTCGGCCAGGTCAACCAGCGCATGTACGGCTGGCACGCCTACGAGCGGGTCGGCGACGGCCATCGGCTCACCGATGCCTTCCGCGCCGAGGTCGCCGCGTACGGCGGGATGGGCGCCCTGTACGGGCTGCAGCGGGCCGACGCGTGGTCCGGCGTCGGCTTCGCCGACGGCATCACGGCGGCGGACGGGGCGCGGGTCGCGGGCTCCGTGCAGCGGCACGTCGTGGAGAACACCCGGCTGGGCATACCGGTGCTGTTCGTCGAGGAGGTTCCCCACGGCCACCAGGCCCTGGACGGCACCGTGTTGCCGGTCAACCTCGCCGTCGGCGCCACCTGGGACCCCGGACTCTACGAGGCAGCGGCGGCCGCGGTCGGCGCGGAGGTGCGGGCGCGGGGCGGCCATGTGGCGCTCGTCTCCGCCCTCGACCTGGTGCGCGACCCGCGCTGGGGCCGTGCGGAGGAGTGCTTCGGCGAGGACCCGTATCTGGCGGCGCGGCTCACCGAGGCGCTGGTGCGGGGCATGCGCACCGCCGATGTGGCCGTCGTGCTCAAACACTTCGCCGGGCAGGGGGCCACCGTCGGCGGACGCAACAGCGCGGCCACCGAACTGGGCGCCCGCGAAGTGCACGAGATCCATCTGGCGGCGGCCCGGGCCGGGATCCGCGCCGGAGCCGCCGGAGTGATGGCGGCCTACAACGAATTCGACGGTCTGCCGTGTGTCGCCAGCCGCCCGCTGCTGACCGGACTCCTGCGGGATCGGATGGAGTTCGACGGCATCGTGATGGCTGACGGCGCCGCCGTGGACCGGCTGGTCCGGCTCACGGGCGACCCGGTGGCCGCGGGCGCCCTGGCCCTGAACGCCGGATGCGATCTGAGCCTGTGGGACGCCTGCTTTCCGCGGCTGGCCGAGGCGGTCGCCCAGGGGCTCGTCACGGAGCGGACCCTGGACACCGCCGTGGCCCGGGTCCTGGCGCTGAAGTTCCGCCTGGGCCTCTTCGAGCAGCCCTATACGCGTGCGGTGGAACAGCGCCCCGTACCGCATACGCCCGCTGCCGAACATCGCCCCGAGCCAAGTGAGTTGAGCGAACGCATCGCCCGCGAGTCCATCACACTGCTCGCCCACGACGGGGGAGTCCTGCCGCTGGCGCCCTCGACCCGCCGGATCGCCGTCCTCGGCCCGAACGCCGACTCCATCGCCCAGCAGATCGGCGACTACACCGCGCCACAGCGCCCCGGCTCCCACCATGTCACGGTCCTGGACGGCATCCGGTCGGCCGCTCCGCCGGCCACCGAGATCAGCTACGCGCCGGGGTGCGATCTGATCGGCGGCGACCTCTCCGGTGTCCCCGAGGCGGCCGCGCTGGCCGCAGCGGCGGACATCGCGGTCCTCGTCCTGGGCGGGTCCAGCGCGCGGTCGGGCGACACCTCCTTCGACACCAATGGCGCGGCCGTCGTGACCTCGGCCAACCCCGCCGGTATGACGTGCGGCGAAGGCGTCGACCTGGCCGATCTGCGGCTGCCTGACGGGCAGTTGGCGCTTCTGGACGCGGTGGCGGCCACGGGTGTGCCGGTCGTGGTGGTCCTCGTCCAGGGCCGTCCGCACGCCCTGCCCGACCTCTCCGGCACGGCCGGGGCGGTGCTGAGCGCCTGGTACCCGGGGCCGTGGGGCGGACGGGCCGTGGCCGATGTGCTGTTCGGCGCGGCCGGGCCCGAGGGGCGGCTGCCGGTGTCGATCCCCCGGTCGGCCGCGCAGCTGCCGGTGTTCTACAACGCCAAGGACCACGGCTACCGCGGCTATGCGGACCAGCCCGCCACCGCCCGATACGCCTTCGGCCACGGCCTGTCGTACACCACGGTCGCCTACGCGCCGCCACGGCTCTCCCGCGCCCGCGTCACCCCGGATGATCCCACCCTCACCTGCCGGGTCACCGTGCGCAACACCGGCGAGCGGCCGGTGCGCGAGACGGTCCAGCTCTACCTGCGGCGGCTGTCGGGCGGCTCCTCCTGGCCCCGCGTCCGCGAGCTGCGCGGATTCGCCCGCCTCGACCTGCGGCCGGGGGAGGAGGCCGACGCCGTGTTCGCGGTCGACGCCGACACCCTCGCCTCCGTCACCCGGGACCTCGGCCTCGCCGTCGAGCCCGGAGAACTGATGCTGGAGACCGGTCCGTCCTCCGCCGAGACGCAGGGGGCGCGGCTGGTGATCGACTGATCCGGACCGGTCGGCGGCGGCCCGGCAGGGCCCGGCGGGTGAGGGCGTACTCGACACTTCGAGCGGGCCGTCCTACAGTCACCTGCCCGGCAGGGACCGCCCGGCCGCTGACGCAGGGGAAGGCCGCATGCCGACCAGGAGCTCACTCAGGTATCTGACGGGACTCGCGGCGATCCTCGCGCTGCTGGTCACGGCGCCGGGGCCGGTCGCCACCGCGCAACAGCCCGCCGAGCCCGCCACCCGCGCCACCGCCCCGGCCGCCACTCCCGTTGCCGACACCTGGCAGCCGCCGCTGTCCACCCGCGGCCGCTACATCGTCGACGCCAAGGGCGACCGCTTCCGGCTGAAGTCGGCCAACTGGGACGGTGCGCAGGGGTCGTGGACGGGAAGTGGCAGCGTCGACGACCCCGCCAACCACCACGCCGGCCAGAACTCCCACGGCATACCCCTCGGCCTGGACCGGGTCCCGCTGCCGACGCTGCTCGCCGACTTCCATCGGCTCGGCATCAACAGCATCCGGCTGCCGTTCTCCAACGAGATGATCCACGCCACCGCGACCGTGCCGGACGGTGCCGTGGCCGCCAACCCGCAACTGCGCGGGAAGACACCGCTGCAGATCTTCGACGCCGTGGTGTCCGCCCTCGGCCGCGACGGGTTCGCCGTCATCCTCAACAACCACACCAACACCACCCGGTGGTGCTGCGGAGTCGACGGCAACGAGCGGTGGAACAGCGGCCAGACCACCCAGCGCTGGATAGACGACTGGGTCTTCATGGCCCGCCGTTACGCCGATGAGCCACGCGTCGTGGGCGCCGACCTCTACAACGAGGTGCGCCGCGACATCCTGGACGACCCCAACTGGGGGCTCGGCGACGCACACGACTGGTACGCCGCCGCGCAGCAAGCCGCCGACCGCATCCTCACCGACGGCGACCCCGACCTCCTCATCGTCATCGAAGGCATCAACTGGACGGGGATACCGGTCGACGGACTGCCCCACGAACGGCCCACCCTGGCGCCCGCGCGCGCCCTTTCGCACACCCTCGTGAACGCCCACAAGCTGGTCTACTCCGCGCACTTCTACGGATACACCGGCCCTCGCCACAGCGGCGCCACCGGCGTCGGCGAGACCCACGACCCCCGATACCAGGACCTCAGCCGCGACGAGCTCCGTAATGTCGTCACCGACCAGGCGTTCTTCGTCGCCGAGGACACCGGGCGGCACTACACCGCACCCGTGTGGATCAGCGAGTTCGGCATCGGAGCGGCCGAGACCGGCACCGCCCCGCGTGCCTGGTTCACCAACATCACCGACTACTTCGCCGACCACGACGCCGACTTCGCCTACTGGCCACTGGTGGGCTGGGATGGCAGCGACGACTGGGCGCTGCTGCGCTACGACTCCGCGGGCCACCGCACCGGAATCCTCGACCAGGGCGACTGGCGCGGCACCGCGTGGCACCGGCTGATGACCGCGCCCGAGCGCACCGGGCCCGTCGACCCCGTTCCCTCCTGGCGCATGCTCGTCACCGACCACGGCGACCAGGTGCAGTCGCTGATCGAGCGGGCCCACGGCGACTGGGATCCGGGCGCCTACAAGGCTGCCTGCCCCGACGGGTTGCGGCTGATCGGCCTCAGCCATACCGCCGGGCGCGGACTGTGCACCGACACCGGCGCCGACGACCCGCGCGCCCCCGGCACCGCCCATACGGTCGTCACGGACGAGCGGTATGTGCCCGCCGGTGGCGACTGGGCCTCCGGCTACACCAAGTTCCAGTGCCCCTCGGACCACTTCCTGATCGGCTACAGCCGCCGCGGCGGCCGGGTGTCCGCCGCGCTGTGCGCCCCGGCCCGCGACCCGCTCGGCACCACGGGACGCACCGTATGGTTCGACCGGTCCGACAACCGGCCCGCCGACGCCGCCGGGGGCGACTTCGCCCACGGTGCCTACAAGGGCCAGTGCGCGGCCGATGAGTACGCGGCCGGGATCGCCTTCACCACGCGCGTGGGAAGCTCCGGGAGCCCGGACGCGCTGCTGTGCCGCCGTCTGTCCTGAGCCGGCGAGTCGTTCCGCGACCCTTGCCCGAATCTGACGGTCCGTCATATCGTGAGGTGGTGCGCGCAGCCGTTGTCGCACGACACCCGCCGAACCGGATCAGGAGTTACGGGTGGAGCCGCACACCACACCCGGGACCGCGCCGAAAGTACGTGCCCGCGCGGTGACCCGCACCTTCGGGCACGGAACCCGGCAGGTGCACGCCCTTGGACCACTCGACCTGGACATCCAGCACGGGGAGTTCTGCTGCATCGTCGGCCCGTCCGGATGCGGCAAGTCCACGTTCCTGCGCATCGTCGCCGGACTCGTCCGCCCCAGCGGCGGTGAGGTCGAGCTGCGCGCGGGCCGGCGCCATCCGGCCGCGATGATCCCGCAGGACTACGGCATCTACGACTGGAAGACCGTGCTGGCCAACGTCCGCTTCGGCCTCGATGTGCAGCGCGTACCACGCAAGGCCGCCGACGCGCGGGCCAGGGACTGGCTGGACCGGCTCGGTCTCGCCGACTTCGCCGACGCCTACCCGGCCACCTTGTCGGGCGGGATGCGGCAGCGGGTGGCGATCGCCCGCGCACTCGCGGTGGAGCCGGAGGTGCTGCTGCTGGACGAACCGTTCGCCGCGCTCGACGCCCAGTTGCGCACCATCCTCCAGGACGAGCTGCTCGCGGTGTGCCAGGCGACCCGTACCACCGCGCTGTTCGTCACCCACAGCCTGGAGGAGGCGATCGTGCTCGGGGACCGGGTGGTGGTGATGTCGGCCAGACCCGGCAGGGTGATCGCCGAACGCCGCCCGCCGTTCGACCGCCCACGCACCGGGGCGATGCGCCGCGCTCCCCGGTTCGCCGCGCTGCAGTCCGAGTTGTGGGAGCTGCTGCGCGACGAGGTCCAGCGGGCCGGGGCCGGAGCCGCCGCTCCGGCGGACACGGTGGGGAAGCCCGCATGAAGAGCGAGAGCACGGCCGCCTCGACCCGGACCGCCCGGCCCGGTGCGGCGGACGGCGGGCCCACCGAGACCGTGCTGGTGCGGCGCCCCGGACCGGGGGAGCGCGATCCCGTCCGCACCCACCGGCGGCGCCGCGGCATCGAACTCGCCCTCGCCCTCGCCGTCCCCTCCGCGCTGATCCTGCTGTGGCAGCTCGCCGCGGATCAGCACTGGATCGACTCGCGCATCTACCCCGCGCCGTCCACCATCGCGGCGGACGGCTGGCAGCGCGCCGCCGACGGCAAGCTGTGGCCGGACGTCTGGGCCACGCTCCAGCGGGTGGTCGCCGGGTACGCGCTCGGCACGGCCGCGGGCTACCTCTTCGGGCTGGTGATGGGCGCGCTGCGGATGGTCCGCGCCGCACTGGAACCGCTGCTGGACGCCCTGTACGTGGTGCCCAAGCTCGCGCTGCTCCCCGTGTTCCTCAATATGTTCGGCCTCGGTGAGGGCCCTCAGATCGCGCTCGTCGCCACCACCGTCTTCTTCTTCGTATGGATCTCCACGATGGCCGCCGTGATGGGCGTCGCCGAGGGCTATCGGGAGGCCGGGCAGGTGTTCGGCGCCGGTCCCTGGCAGATGTTCCGCCATGTCCTGCTGCCTGCCTCGCTGCCGCAGGTCCTGGTCGGCATGCGGGTCGCGTCCGGAGTGGCGGTGCTGGTCATCGTCGCCTCCGAGCAGATCGCCGCGAACGACGGCCTCGGCCATCTGATCTTCGACTCGCGGACGCTGTTCCAGAACGATGTGATGTTCGTCGGCATCGTCTGCGTGGCCGTGCTCGGCGTGGTCTTCTCCGAACTCGTCCGCTTCATCGGCCGTCGGCTCACCCCCTGGGCGCCGCGGGACCGCGGCCGGCCCCGGCCCTGACCCTCACCCCGGCCCTGATCCTCACCCCGGCTCCGACCCCCAGCCCGGAAGGCGACCCCCATGGCCCGGAGACCCTCCCTCGCCCGCGCCCTGATCACGGGCGTGACCCTGTTCGGCGTCCTCGGCTCCCTCGCCGCCTGCGACGCGCAGACCTCGGAGTCGGCGCGCTCCGGCACGCCGGGCAAGCCCCGCCCGATCACCCCCGTCGCGGGCTGCGCCAAGGGCTGGACCGACCCCGCCGACGCGTCCGCCGCCCGCGCGCCCGCCCGTTGCGCGCCCGGCGCGCCCGCGCCGAAGCCGCTGAAGAAGAAGACGAAGATCGTCGTCTCCGCCAGCACGCTGACCGCCGAATATCTCGCGCCCCTGCGGATCGCCATGGCCAAGGGCGAGTTCAGCAAGGAGAAGCTCGACGTCGAGCTGAAGCTGCTGCCCACCCCGGACGCGCTTCCGCTGCTCGCCAAGGGCGATATCGACGTCCAGTACGCGGCGCCGGAGGCCGCCGTGCTCAACGGCGTCCGCCAGGGGTTCGCCATTCGCTGGGTCGCCGGCAACTTCACCCCCGCGCCCGGCTCCAAGAGCGGATTCTGGGCCAGGCTGAAACCGGGGGAGACGGCGGACGAGGTCAGCCTCAAGGGCCGCACGGTCGGCACGCTCATCGGCAAGGGCTCGGTCATCATGTACCCGATGGAGAAGGTGCTCTCCGCGCACAAGGCCGACGTGGACAGCGTCCGCTTCCAGCAGCTCGGCCCGGCCGAGGTCCTCACCTCGCTGAAGAACGGCGGAGTGGACGCCGCATGGCTGCTCGACCCGGTGTGGCGCCAGGTGGACGGCGACGCGGGCTACGCCTTCCTCGGCGGCCAGCCGCGCGGCGAACCGCTCGGCGGGCTCCTGTTCGGCCCCGATCTGCTGACCGAGAACCCGGACGCGGGGGTGGCGTTCCTGCGCGCCTACATCCGCACCGTCAACACCTACTTCGCCGGGGACTACAAGAAGGACAAGGCGTTCCTCGACGACCTCGGCGCAGCGCTCAAGACCGAGCCGGACACACTGGCCGCCGTGCCGTCGCTGCGCATGGACTGGGAGATCCGCGCGGGCACGGTGGACCGGCTCCAGAAGGCGTACGCCACCGCCGGGGTGGTCGAGGGCGACCCCCTGCCCGAGGATCAGGTCGTGGACCGCTCGTTCTACGCGGAGGCGGTCGGCCACAAGCCCTAGACCGGCGGTATTGCGGGCACGCCCCCGCGCGGTGAGGGAAGACGTATGAACGGCGGCGCGAAAGACCCTTGCGCCGGGCCGCCGGCCTATAGTCCGCTGACCCCCATGAGGAGCATGAGGGTCATGAGGAAGCGGAGCCTGGCCGCCCTGAGCGCCGCCCTGGTCGTGGGCTCGCTCTGCGCGGGCGCGCCGCAACCGGGGGCGGAGGCCGCCGACTCCGGCGGGGGCGTTCCGTCGTTGCCGGCCGGTTCCGCCGCGGGGCTCGGGGTCGATCTCGACACGGTGACGATCCCCGAACTCCAGGCGCGCATGGCGGACGGCTCGCTGACCTCGTCGGCGCTGACCAGCACCTACCTGCGGCGGATCAAGGCCATCGACCCCACGATCCACGCGGTGCTGCGCACCGACCCGACCGCCCTGCGGCAGGCGGCCGCCAGCGACGTCAGGCACCGGCACGGCGCCGCCCGTGGCCCGCTCGACGGCATCCCGGTCCTGCTCAAGGACAACGTGAACACCCGCGGCCTGCCCACGACCGCCGGATCGCTGGCCCTGGCCGGCAGTCCGCCGGACACGGACGCCGCCCTGGTGACGCGACTGCGCGACGCGGGGGCGGTGATCCTCGGCAAGACCAACCTGTCCGAGTGGGCCAACTTCCGTGCCGCGAAGCCGACATCGGGGTGGTCGGCCGTGGGCGGGCAGACCAACAACCCCTACGTACTGGACCGGAACCCGTGCGGGTCGTCCGCCGGTTCGGGCGCGGCCCTCGCCGCGTCGCTGGCGCAGGTGGCGATCGGTACCGAGACGGACGGCTCCATCGTGTGCCCGGCCGGGATGAACGGGGTGGTCGGCCACAAGCCCAGCCTCGGCCTCGTCAGCCAGGCCGGAGTGGTCCCGATCTCCGCCGAGCAGGACACCGCCGGGCCCATGGCGCGCAACGTGATCGACACCGCGCTCACCTTCTCGGTGCTCAGCGGCGGCCGCGCCCCGGACGAGCCGACGAACCCCGGAGGGTTGCACGGCAAACGGATCGGCCTGTGGCGGCTGCCCTCGCTCGGGCCGGAGGTGGACGCTGTGATGACCCGTACCGCGAAGCAGCTGCGTACAGCGGGAGCCGAGGTCGTCGAGGTGACGCCGCCGTATCAGCAGCGGCTGGCCGAGCTCGAATTCCCCGCGCTGCTCAGCGAGTTCCACCGGGACATCGACGCCTACCTCGCCACCCGCGAGGGGCCGCGCGACCTCGCCGAGCTGATCGAATTCAACCGCGCCCACCCGGCGGAGCAGACCTGCTTCGCCGGTCAGGAGCTGTTCGAGCAGGCACTCGCCGCGCCTTCCACCACCGACCCGGAATACCGGTCCATGCGCGCCGAGTTGACGGACCTTTCCCGGCGTTCCATCGACGAGACCATGGCCACCCACCACCTGGATACCATCGCCTCGCCGACCAACCCACCCGCCTGGACGACCGACTGCGCGCGGGGCGACAACGACGTGATCCCATCCTCGACCCCCGCGGCCGTGGCCGGATACCCCTCCCTGTCGGTGCCCGCCGGGTTCGTGGACGAGCTGCCCGTGGGCCTGCTCCTGATGGCCGGTGATCACGAGGACACCGAGCTCCTGTCGCTGGGCGCCGCGGCGGAGCGGCGACTTCACGCCTGGCGGGCTCCGCGCTACCTCCCGTCGGTGGGGACCGGCGCCTCTCGCTGAACGGTCCGGCCGTGGCGTCCGGCCCCCGCACCAGCGGCCGGACGCCATCGGTCACCGACGAGATCGCGACATCTTCCACCGCACCCGAACGGGCGTCGGAAAGTCTGCCCCAATGGCCACAGATTCTCGCGCTAGTGTGCGCGCGTGAGCCTTCATGTCGTCATAGGATTCGGGCCCGCCGGAGCGGCCACCGCTCGGCTACTGGCCGAAAAGGGTCATTCGGTACGGGTCGTCACCACATCGGGCCGAAGCCCCGAACCGGGCATCGAGCATGTCGCGCTGGACGCGACGGACAGCGCACGATTGACCGAGGCCGCGCAGGGCGCGGCCGCCATCTACAGCTGTGCCGCACCGCCCTACCACCGCTGGGCGAGCGCCTGGCCGCCGCTGGCCTCGTCGCTGTGCGCGGCCGCCGAGGCGACCGGGGCCGTCCTGGTCATCCTGGGCAACCTCTACGGCTACGGCCCGGTGGACGGCCCCATGACCGAGGAGCTGCCGCTCGCGGCGACCGGCACCAAGGGGCGGGTGCGCGCCGCCGTGTGGGAGCAGGCGCGGGACCTCCATGAGCAGGGTCGGATCAAGGCGGTCGAGGTACGGGCCTCGGACTTCTTCGGGCCCGGTGTGACCGACGGCGGGCATCTTGCCGCGCGGGTCATGCCAAAGGTGCTGCGTGGCAAGCCGGTCTCCTCGCTCGGGGACCCGGACACCCCGCACAGCTGGACCTATATCCCCGATGTGGCCGGCGCCCTGGCCGAGGTCGCGGGTGAGGAGCGGGCCTGGGGCCGGGCCTGGCACGTACCGACGGCGCCCGCGCAATCCACCCGGGAGATGGTCGACCGCCTCGCCACGCAGGCGGAAACCGGGCCGGTCGCGGTGCGCAGACTGCCGTCCGCCGTGCTGGGTCTGGCGTCGCTGGTCTCCCCGCTGCTGCGCGAACTGAAGGAGGTCCGCTACCAGTTCGACCGTCCCTTCGTCGTGGATGCGAGCGCCTACGAAGCCGCGTTCGCGGTACGCGCCACCCCCGTCGACGAGCAGGTCAAGGCGACGGTGGAGTGGTGGCGTGAGCGACTGTCCACCGCCGGGTGACATCCGTGACAGCGAAGGGTTCCCAAGTGGGTTCAGCTGGAACGCGGCGTGATGACGTCGCGATCGTGGGAATGGCCTGCCGATTCCCGGGGGCGCGGAACGTCAACCAGTACTGGCGGCTCCTCACCGAGCCGCGGGCGCAGTTCACAACCGTCCCCGACTCGCGGTGGCGCACCGCCACCTTCCTCAGCGACAACTTACGTGACACGTCCTCGGCCTATACGGACACCATGGCCCTGCTGCCGGACGTGGGCCACTTCGACGCGGCGCACTACGGCATCCCGCCACGGCGGGCCAGATCGATGGATCCGCAGGGCCGGCTGCTGATCGACCTGGCCCGGGAGGCGATCCAGGACGCCGGATGGGAGGCCGAGGGCTTCGACCGCGAGGAGACCTCGGTGATCACGGCGCTCACCGAGAGCGGCTACCGCGAACTCAGCACCATGCAGATCCGGATGCGCCAGCTGACCGGCGGCGAGTTCGGGGCGCGGGCGGGCGACCCCCGGTGGCCGGAGACGGTCCGCGCGGTGGACGGGCTGCACGGCTCCTCCGTGGCCGGGCTGCTGCTCAACATGGGGCCGAACACGGTCAGTTCGGTCTTCGATCTGCACGGTGAGAGCTATGCGCTGGACTCGGCGTGCTCCGGTGGGCTGATGGCCGTGGCCAACGCCGTGTTCGCGCTGCGCGCGGGCCGCTGCCGGATCGCGCTCGCGGGCGGCGCCCAGCTGATCCTCGCCCCGGACCTGCTGGTGGGGCTGTGCCGGATCGGCGCCATCTCGCGCAGCGGCAGATGCCTGCCGTTCGGCGCGGAGGCCGATGGCTTCGTCCTGGGCGAGGGCGCCGGAGTCCTGGCGCTGCGCCCGCTGGCCGACGCGCTGGCCGCCGGTGACCGGGTCTACGCGGTGATCCGAGGCGTGGGCACGGCCAACGACGGGACCGTACAGGGCGGTATGCACCCCCAGGCCGCCGGTCAGCTCAGGGCCCTGCGCCGGGCCTACCGCGACGCGGACCTGGCCCCGGAAGCGGTGGGATACCTCGAGGCGCACGGCACCGGGACCACAGTCGGCGATCCGGTCGAGGTGGGCGTCCTGCGGGAACTGCGGGGCGAGCGGGGCGCACCCGCCTTCCTCGGCGCGGTGAAGGCGGTCGTCGGGCACGCGCTCAACGCCGCGGGGATCGCCGGACTCGTCAAGACCGTGCTGGCCGTGCACCGGGGGGTGATACCGCCGCAGCCGGACTTCGACCTGGCCGACCGCTCCGGACTCGACGCCGCGCGGCTGGCCATCCCGACGAAGCCGACCGGCTGGCCCGACCCGGGGCGGCCGCGCCGGGCGGGGGTGAGCGCCTTCGGCTTCGGCGGCACCGGTGTCCATCTGGTGGTGGAGGAGTGCGCCACGGCACCGGCCCGCCCCGCACCGGACGGCGGGCCGCATCTGCTGGTGCTCAGCGCCCGCGACCGGGCCGGGCTGGCCCGTTACGCCCGGGAACTGGCCCACACCCTCGCCGATGACCGGCCGCCGCTGGCCGGGGTGGCGGACACCCTGGCCCGCCGGGCTCCCCTCGCCGAACGGCTCGCCCTGGTGGCGGAGGACGCCGCCGACGCCGCCACCCGGCTGACCGCGGCGGCCGAGGCCGTGGCGGCCGGCCGCACCGGAGATCTCGGGGCGGGGCTGGTGGCCGGTACGGCGCCACCCGGTGAGCTGCCGGAGGCCGTCGTGCCGGAGCCGGGCTCGCTGTCCGCCGACGCGCGCTCGGCCGCACTGGCCCAGCTCGCGCAGCGCGCGGTCACCGGCGCGGGGCTTCGCCCGGTGAGGGAGCGCATACCCCCCATCACCCTGCCGCCGAGCCCGCTCGCCCCACGCCACCACTGGGTGGTGGACGAGTCGGCGCGCGCTCCCGAGGAAGAGGACACCTCCCACGCCCTCGGGGCCGTGGGGGAGGGCCGGACCGGGCCGGTGGGCTCGCCCGCGCCGGCGCGGGGTGGCGGGGCGTCCGCCGGGTCCATCGTGCTCGAAGAGCTGTCGCGGACCGGCGTCTTCCCCCTCGCCGATCTGACCGAGCGGATGCAGCTGGTGGCCGACCTCGGCTTCGACTCCCTGATGCTGCAGGAGCTGGAGGTCAACATCGGCAAGCGCATACCGGGATTCCGCACCGAGGAGATCTTCTCGCCCGACCTCACCGTGGAACGGCTGGTCGCGCTGGTCGATCCGCACCTCACGCAGGAGCCGGCCGCCGGTGCGCCGCTGCCCCAGCAGACGCGGGCGGACTGGGACGCGGCGAGTGCCTGCGCCGATGACTTCCCCGAAGTGCGGCAGTTCGAGGAGCGGTTGAGCGCGATCGCCGGCAGCGGCGCGGACTTCCCGTACTTCCGGGTCCATCAGGGCAACATCCGCGACACGACCGTGATCGACGGACGGCCGTACCTGTCCTTCGGCAGCTACAACTACCTGGGGCTCTCCGGCCATCCGGCGGTCAACGAGGCCGTGCACCAGGCGGTGGACCGGTACGGCACCTCGGTCTCCGCGAGCCGGGTGCTCTCCGGCGAACGGGAGCTGACCGTACGGCTGGAGCGGGCGCTCGCCGACTTCCTCGGCGTCCCGGACTGCCTGGCGCTGGTGAGCGGCCATGCCACCAATGTCACCGCGATAGGGCATCTCGTCGGCGCGCGGGACCTCGTGGTGCACGACGCGCTCGCCCACGACAGCATCCTCCAGGGCTGCGCCCTGTCCGGCGCGGCGCGGCGCCCCTTCCCCCACAACGACATCGACGGGCTGGAGGACGCGCTGCGGCGCAACCGGTCCCGGTTCAGACGGGTGCTGATCGCCGTCGAGGGCGCCTACAGCATGGACGGCGACCTGGTCGACCTGCCCGCCGTGATCGAGCTGAAGCGGCGCTACGGCGCCCTGCTGATGGTCGATGAGGCGCACAGCATCGGCACGGTGGGCGAACGCGGCCGTGGCGTGGGCGAGTTCTTCGGCGTCGACCGGTCCGGTGTGGATCTGTGGATGGGCACCCTCTCCAAGACGTTCGCCAGCTGTGGCGGCTATCTCGGCGGCTCGGCCCGGATGGTGCGGTGGCTGCGGCATACGCTGCCCGGCTTCGTCTACAGCGTCGGCCTGACCCCCGCCAACGCGGCCGCGGCGCTCGCCGCCACCGAGCTGATCCTCGCGGAGCCGCACCGGGTGGCCGCCCTGCGGCGCAACGCGGAGCTCTTCCTGGGTCTGGCCGCCGCGGCCGGTCTGGCGACCGGCTCCAGCGCCCATACGCCGATCGTGCCGTGTGTGCTCGGCGACTCGGCGCGGACCCTGCGCGTCGCGGACCGGCTGTTCGACCGCGGTGTCATCGCCGATCCGATCTTCCATCCGGCCGTCGAGGAGGGGCTCGCCAGGCTGCGGTTCTTCGTCACCAGCGAGCACCGCGAGGACGATATCCGGCGCACCGTGGCGATCCTGGCCGAGGAGGTGGCAGCCGCCGGGGGATGAGGGGGACACGGTCGGATCCACGTCAGATCAGGGTGCGTTCGATCCGGCTGAGCATGGCGCCCTGCCCGGATTCCCCGGAGTCCTCGGCCGGGGCGGCGCCATGCCGCTCCTCGGTGCCGCCCACCCGCTGGGAGAGCAGATAGGCGATGATCTCCGCCTCCTGCTCCTGGACGTCGTCGTAGGTCGCGCGCAGGAGCATGTCACGCACGAGGTCGGGGTCGAGGTTGGGGAAGAGGAGGCGGGCGCTCGCCTCGTCCAGCCAACCCGCCCCGCGATGGCAGCAGATGATGTGGCCCAGCTCATGCAAGATGATGTGCTCCTGATGCGCGCTGGTCGTGTTGGCGTCGTAGAAGATGAGGTCCTCGTCGCGGGCGGCGACCCACATGCCGCACGGGTGCGTCGCAGGCATCTGCATCGGGACCAGCGTGATGGGGCGGCCGCGGACCTCGCCGAGGTAGTGGCAGAGCTCGGCCACATCGGCCATCTCCGGCAGGTCGAGGTCGGCGATCCGCCGCGCACCGGCCTTCCGGAGCTTCTTCAGCTGACTGCGCCGGTCGTGGTCGGCCGACCGTCCCTTGTTGGCGCCCCTCACCCAGCCGCACCCCTCATTCCTGGTCCGAGGTGTCGGTGACGGGCGGAAGGCCTTGCAGCTGGCGGTACTGGTCCATGATGGTCGTGATGGCCTCGAGGTTCTCCTTCTTCATCCCGGCCGCCCGCATCGCCACGGCGCGGACCCCGGCCTGCCGGAGCGCCTCAATGGCGGCGACCTCGCTGAGCACGGACTCGGCGACCTGGTCGTCGAAGAAGTAGGCCACCGACACGCCGAAGAAGCGCGCCAGGGCGGCCAGCAGGTCCGGTGAGGGATTGGAGCGCTTGCCCGTCCGCAACTGCGACAGATACACACCCCCGACCTTGAGTTCGGGGTTGGCCCGCTTCAGCTCCTCCGCCACCTCGGCGTTGGTCCAGTGCTTGCCCTTGGGACGAACCGTCTTGAAGAGGTTGTCCAGACGCACTGCCAGCGTGGGCCGGTCGTCAGTCTCGGACATGCGAATCTCCCTCCCTCACCTCCTCGGCTTTGCCCCCGGCTAATCGTCAGTTTCGCAGATTAGCGGTCAGTTGACAATCTGACGTAACTCCGCCAACGTGGACCTCGCCGATAGCTGCCAGCTAACTCCGCTCACGGGGGTGGCCGAGTAGGTTGTCAGTCCTATCGGCCCGGCTCGGCCCGGTCTTCCAGGGCTGCGCCGAGCTGGGCCGGGCGGGGGCCACCCGCTCGGCCCGGAAGAGGAAAACGGGGGAACCACGGGGGAAATCCCGCTCGGCCTGACGGGGGCAGACCGGGCGGGATCCCTCCCATCCCTCTCTCAGCGCGCTTTGGACAGCCGTCGGTAGGCGGATGCCACCTTGGTGAGCCAGACGACCTCGGCGGTGAAGTTGTCCGTGTCGCGGTCCTCGAAGTCGCCGGTGTCCGCGTTGTCATCGGGAATGGTGCCGGTGCGCTTGGCGTGCAGGGCCTGCCTGATCTGCGCCGCCTCGGCGAACGCCTGCCGGGACTCCTCGCTCCCCTTGGGACTTGCCTTCCCGTCGCCGCCCGTGGTGCGGTCGATGTAGGGGCGCAACTCCCGCCAGCCGTCCCGTATTTCGATGACCCGCCGGTGGAGCCGGTAGTTGAGGTCGGAGACCGCGGCCCCCGGCGGCTCGAGGACGATGTCCGGGGAGGACTCGTACAGATCCCGCCACAGCGGATACAGGGCCCGGTAGGACCGGTAACCGCGCGCCCACTCCAGCAGCTTGGTGGCCGAGGGCCCCCAGGAGGAGATCGTCAGGGCGAGCGAGAGGGTGACGATGCCCAGCGCGCTGAAGACGGAGGCGGCGAGGGTCCAGCCGCCGATGTCGAGCCCGCCCGCGGCCGTGAGGACGTTGACCACCCTGGCCAGGCAGTAGAGGAAGAGGATCACCGCGGCGACGGAGAGCATCCGCAGGGCCTGCCCCAGCGAGGTCTTGCCCGCCATCCGGGCGTAGGGCACGCACTGGCGCAGGATGGTGACGCAGGGAACCGCCTGGGAGACCATGAAGACCAGGAGGTAGGTGAGGATCAGCGGCTGGCCGCTGCCGGTGTTGAAGTCCTCGGCCGGCCGCCCGGGGCCGTCGGCGATGAAGAACAGCGCCGTCAGCAGCGCGTCGAGGGCGACGCCGATGACCAGCCAGTAGCGGGCCTTGCGCAACGACTCCTCGGTGGCGGACGCCCAGTGCAGCAGGATGATCTGCGCGCTGACGCAGAAGGCGACCGCCGACAGATGCATCACCAGGATCGCGAGGTTGCCGACGCCCAGGAAGCGCTCGCTCCCCATGGCGAAGGCACCCATCGTGAAGGTGAGGCACTGCAGCAGCAGGGTGATCACGAGCGTGCGGTAGGCGGTGTCCCGCCAGCTGCGCCTGATCTGGAACAGTCGGTAGATCAGCGCGGCATACGACGACAGTGCCGCGATGACGAAGCAGAGAGTCTTGATGGTGGTCACGGCCCTTTCCCCCACAGGTGCCGAACGGATCAGTCGGTGTGCTCGCCCAAGGGAACCACGAGTCCGATCCCCTCGGCCGCGACCGCGATGGCGTAGTCGAAGAACGCGGTCTCGTCCCGGACGCTGTCATGGGTACGGCTGAAGACCTGGAAGACCAGGAGCCCGACCAGACTGCTCCACAGCACGATGCCGCGCTCGATGATGTCCGAGAACGGAGCCTCGGGCACCCCGCCGAAGAGCGCCTCGGCCTCCGGCAGGAGCAGCGGCGGCCCCGGCACCTGACGCCGGGGCGCGGTGAGTTCACCGGCCTCCAGCGCCGAACGCACGATGCCGGCCAGCACCGCGGGGGTGCGTGAGGCGGGCGGGACCGTGTCCTGCGGGGCGTGGTAGTCCGGTACGGGCGAGCCGTAGACCAGCGTGAACTCGGCGGGGTTGGCGAAGGACCACCGGCGCAGTGCGCGGGTGGCCGCGAGGAGCCGCGCGCCCGCCGGCGCGCCGGCGTCCCTGGCGGCCTGATCGGCCTGCTCCATCGCGGCGCCGGAGTCGTTGTAGGCGTCGATGAGCAGCGCGGTCAGCAACTCGTCCCGATGCGGAAAGACGGCTTCCACATCGCTGAGGGCGAGTCCGCCCTCACGGGCAACGGCATCCAGGGTCAGCCCTCCGGCGCCCAGTTTCACCAGCAGTTGGCGCGCGGTGGTCTTGATAACCGCCTGCGGCCTGGTGTTTTCATCGGCGGAAGCTGTTCCGGAAACATCCATGGGCCAAACCGTACCGGTGCGACCGTGCTTCGCGCCCTGTGGACCCTCACCCTGGAGGGGTCTTCGCGGCTATGGTGAGCGGGAGGTGAGGGGTTGCACGGGGCTCGGCGGGGAACGCGCGCCGACGCCGCGAGGGAGGGGCTGCTGTGGACGGCGGCACGGTGGGGCTGCGGATCGCATCGGCAGTGGTCGTGCCGGTGGTCAAACGGCTGCTGCTGCCGCCCGCGAGCGCGCCGGGGGCGGAATACGGCGAGCGGCCCGTTCCGATCCGCCGGCTGGTGTCCTTCGCCCGGGAGCACCGCACCCTCACCGAGGACGATCTGCACAAGCTCGCCCGCGAGCTGGTCCGCCGCGCCGTGCGGGCCGCCGGGCCGCACGATCCGCCGATCGGCGCCGACGAGCACGACTCCGTCGGGCAGGCGCTGACCCGCACCCTGCACGCCCTCGGCGATCTCGACATGGACGACGTCCACGCCTTCGCGCTCGGCCCCGAGCGGCTGGCCGCGGAGCTGTCCCGGCGTGCGGGCCCCGACACGCGCAGGCTGCTGAGCGACGACGCCGCCCGCTTCCACGACCGGCTGCTGGAGACGGCCTGCCTCCATCTCATGCGCTTCTTCAGCCAGCGGCCCGGATTCGCGGCCCGAGCCCAGATCGAGCAGAGCCGCGAGATCCGGGAGCAGAGCGAGAAATTGGACGCAATCCTGCGGCGGCTGCCGGACATCAGCCACCAGGACATCCAGTTCGAGGAGGAGTACGCGCGCTACGTCGTCGAGTGCCACGGCAGGCTCACGATCTACGGCGTCGACCTCCGCGAACCGGACGGCCAGGACTGGCCGCTGGAGACCGCCTATCTGAGCCTGGAGGCCAGGCCGTACCGCGACGGCACCGACCGGGTGCCAGTGGTGAACGGCGAGCCAGGCGCCGACCGGGAAACCGAGGCCGAGCGGGCCGCGGGCCCGGCCGAGGCGGTCTTCGCCAGCCATGAGCGCGTCCTGCTGCGCGGCGTCGCCGGCACCGGCAAGACCACCCTCGTCCAGTGGCTGGCCCTCTCCACGGCGCAGCAGGATCGGGTGCCGGGCGGGCTCTCGCAGCTGTTCGGGCGCGTCCCCTTCGTCCTGCCGCTGCGCACCCTGGCGCGCAGGGACTCCGAGCTGCCCATGCCCGATGACTTCCTGCGCTGGATCGGCTGCCCGCTGGTGGGCACCGAGCCCGACGGCTGGGCCGCGCGGGTACTGCGGCACGGGCGCGGCGTGCTCCTGATCGACGGAGCCGACGAGATCCCGAAGGACGACCGGACCCGGGTGCGGGCCTGGCTGAAGAAGCTGCTGGCCGTCTTCCCCGGCAATCTGTGGCTGCTCACCTCCCGTCCCTCGGCCCTCGAACGGGGCTGGCTGGCCCGCGAGGGCTTCCAGGAGTTCGCGCTCGCCGCGATGCGGCCCGCCGACATGAAGCAGTTCATCCGGCGCTGGCACACCGCGGCGGGAGCCTCGCAGGAACTCGGCGAGTCGCTCTCGCTGTCGCTGCGCAGCAGCCCCGAGCTGAGCCGCCTGGCGACCAATCCGCTGATGTGCGGCCTGATCTGCGCCCTGCACCGGGAGCGGCGCGGCTTCCTGCCCCAGGGCCGCGCCTCCCTGTACGAGGCGGCGCTCTCCATGCTCCTGGAGCGGCGCGACCTGGAGCGCGAGGTCTACGGCCGCAGCCGTCCGGCACTGGACCAGAAGTCGGCCACCGAACCGCTCCAGAAGCTCGCGTACTGGCTGATCCGCAACGAGCGGACGCAACTGGACCGCCCCGACGCGGTGAACGTGGTGCGGCGGCTGCAGCCCTCCGTCCCCCGCCTCGCGGACGTCGGAACGGCGGAGGAGGCCCTGCAGCATCTGCTGGAGCGCTCCGGTCTGCTGCGCGAACCCGCCCCGGGCGCGGTCGACTTCATCCACCGCACCTTCCAGGACTTCCTGGGCGCCAGGGCCGTGCTGGAGGAGCGCGATATGGGCATGCTGGTGAACAACGCACACTTGGACCAGTGGGAGGACGTGGTGCAGATGGCCGTGGCACAGGCTCGTCACCAAGAGCGTGCCGACCTGCTGACCCGCCTGCGCGAGCGGGGCGACCGGGAGCAGGACGCCACGGTCCAGGCGCGGCTGCGGCTCCTCGCGCTCGCCTCCCTCGAACAGGCCACCCGCCTGGAGCCGACGGTGCGCGAGGCCATCGAGGACCGGGCCGCCCGGCTGCTGCCGCCGCGCAGCCTGCGGGAGGCCAGGTCACTGGCGCAGACGGGCCCGCTGCTCCTCGGCCTGCTGCCCGACGCCAAGGACCTGGAGGGCGACGAGGAGCTGGCCACCGTCCACGCGATCTGCCAGATCGGCGGGGACGCCGCCATCCCCAGGCTCCGGGAGTTCCTCGGTACCGGCCAGCCCGCGGTGCGCGCGCAACTCCTCGCCCACTGGGACCGGTTCGACACGAAGGTGTACGCGGAGGAGATCGTACGGCCGCTCCTCGACACCGCTCCCGAGGAGATCGTCACGGTGCGCTCACCCGCCGAGCTGGAGGCGCTGCGCACCATGTCCGGCTATCAGCGCGTGGGCCTGCACGGCGACTTCGCCCCGGAGGAGATCCGCGCCGCGCTCGACCCGCGCCACCTGCGCGAGCTGCGCCTGCGGGGCACCCTGCAGCTGGAGGACCTCGCCCTGCTCTCCGCCTACCCCGAGCTGGAGACGGTCGCCCTGCAGGGGTGCCGGAACGTCAAGGACCCCACACCGCTGACCCGGCTGCCCCGTCTGCGGAGGCTGGAGCTGCGGGATCTCCCCCAGTTCGAGCCCCTGCTGAAGCTGGCCGGCTGCCCCCGGCTGGAGGGGCTCCTCGTCGGGCCGGAGGTGCCCTGGCGCGGTCTGCCCGACCTCCCGCGCCCCGCCGAGCTGCGGCTGCTCTCCCTGCCGTCGTCGGCGGCGCAGCTCGCCGGGATCGTGGAGTGCCGGGAACTGGAGGAGCTGCGTCTGCAGGACGCCAGCGAGCGCCTGGCGCCGGACGAATGGGGCTCCCTCATCGCCGAGTTGCCTCAGCTGCGCAAGCTGACGCTCTCCCCGCAGCAGCTGAGCATGCTGCTGTTCGCCCCCCGCACCGAGATCCCCCAGGTCACCCACCTGGACGTGTGGGCCAGGGCCGGCTCCGCGGTGCCGCTGCGGCGGATCGCCCGGCGCCTTCCGGGGCTCGAGGAGATCCATCTGTCGCAGGTCGCGGAGCTCGATCTCGCCTCCCTGGCCGGACTGCCCCGGTTGCGCCGGGTGCGGCTGGTCTACCCGGGCGAGATACGCGGCGCGGACTCGCTCCCCGACAGCGTGGAACTCGACATCTACCCGCACCCCTGACCGGCACCACCTCACACCCGGCTCACACCCGGTGCCGCGATTACCTGGTGGGATGTTTACCCAACGGGTAAGTTCATGAATGTAGGCGTAGTTGGTACGGATGTCAGCGGCTGATGTCTCGGGGGAGCGGTGCCGCCCGTCTCCGAGGTCACGGCTGCCGGGCAGCACAGGACGACTGAGGCGGGACGCAGCAGGATGCGCGCATGGGAAGGGTCACCGCTCTATGGCCGGGACCCTCTGCTGCGCTCGCTCGTTCCCCGGCTGACGGGCCTGGCCTACGACGAGCGGTCCCGGGTGGGCCGGGAGCACCAGGGCGACCTGCCCGTGGTGCTGGTGACGGGATACCACGGCATGGGGCGCAGCGCGGTGCTCGAAGAGCTCGCCGCGCGCTACCGGGACCGGCTGCCGCTGGCCCACGTCCGCGCCGTGGCCACCGAATCCGAGACCTTCCCGCCCGCCCCGGCCGACGGCCGCGCCCCCACCGCCTCGACCCTCGTCGAGATCCTCGCGGAGCTGGTGTGCGGGCTCGCCCCCGATGTGCGCCGCCGCTTCCCCGTCCTGGTGCCCGGCCTGTTCGCCGTCTCCGGCTGGTACCGCGGCAACGGCGAGCAGCGGGACGTGGCGTGCCTGACGTTCGCCCGGCTGCTGCTCGCCTGCCGCCTCGCCGACGGGGACGAGAACGCGCTGAGGCACGCCTGGGCCACCGCCGTCGAAGGCCGTCTGGAGACGATCGGCGCGCAGGCCGACGCGGAGTGGGGCCGGGACGCGGTCACCGCCGCCGTGGTGGCGGAGTACACCGACCGGTATCAGCCGGCCGCCGCACAGGAGTGGTACCGGCGGCGCTTCCCACGGGGCGCGGACGGCCAGGATCCGCTGGTGCTGCTCGGCGAGTGGTTCCAGCGGGGCGGCGACTACCGGCACGCGGCCGAGCAGAGCCTGATGGCCGCCTTCCTCCACGATGTCGCCTCCTCCTACGGCAGGCTGCAGCGGTGGAACCGGGAGCCCTGGCCGCTCATCCTGCTCGACGACGCCCACTGCCCGCCGGGGCAGGACTTCCTCGATCTGCTCCTCGAACACCGCGCGATGCCCGAACGCCCCGACCACGAGGAGCTCGTCGTCGTGGCCACCCGCCTCGGCGGCTTACCGGAGAACGCGTCCGCCGCCATCCGCCGCGACCTGCCCGACCTGGTGAAGTCCTCCGGCTGGCAGCGCAAGGGGCTGGCCCCGTCCGCCGGGCTGCTCGCCGTTCCCCTCACCCCGCTGAGCCGGGACGACATCCTGCCCCTCCTGGTGCCGGACTGGCCCGCCCGGCCGCTCCACCCCTATCTGGCCTCCGCCGTGCACTCCCTGACCGGCGGGCATCCCGCGGTGACCACCGTCCTGTGCGCGGCGGTCCTGGACGCCACCAAGCGGGGTCGCGGCGTGGGCCCGCGCGACCTCCTCGAACTGCACGCGAAGGACGGCCGCGCCGTCACCGAAGCGCTTCTGGAGCGGCTGCTTCCCAACCGGCGCCAGCGCGACCGGCTGACCCTGCTCTCGCTCGCCCGCGACAGCACCGCGGCGGAGGCGCTGGCCGAGAATCTACGTCTCCAGGGCCCGGATCAGCTGCCCGCCAACTCCGCCACCGACTACCTCGAAGAGCAGCAGTGGCAGCAACTCACCCCACCCGACCAGCCGTTGGTCTCCGACGCGCTGCTGCGCACGCTGCTCGTACACGAGGCGCGCCGCACCTCGTCACGGGCCGAGGACGGCCGTAGCTGGCAGGACATCCACCGCTTCCTGCGGATGCACCACGCCCAGCGCGGGGAGAGCGGCGAGGCGGACGCCCTGCGGCACACCCTGGCGGCCGGAAACGCGGAGACGGTGGTGGCCATGCTGACGGAGGAGTTCCAGTCGGAGAAGGACGCCCACGCCGCCGCCCACTGGCTGCTGTGCCTGCGGTACGCCGCCACCGCGCCCACCCCACCGGCCGCGGAGTGGACCGACGAACGGATGCAGATCGCCCTCGGCGCGCACGACGGCCGGTACGCCGAACTGCATGAGATCGAGCGCTGTGTGAACCGGCTGCTGCACGCCCTGTGGCATGTGTCCGAGCCGCACGCCGAGCCGGACCCCGATATGTGCAAGGCGGTCGGCGAAGAGCTGGCCTACCTCTCCCCGCGCCACCCGTCCTGGCACGCCGTCCTGGGTCAGGCCGCCCGCAGCTGGCCTGCGGCGGCACGGAAGAAGCGCCCCTTCCCTATCTCCGGTCAGTGAGGAAGCATGCTGTTCCGTCTGTTCCGCCGCCACCCTCGCGAGTGGGGGCCGCTCGAATGGCTGGGCGTCTTCGGAGTCGGCGCCCTGGTCGCCGTCGCGATCACCGTCGTCGTCAACGTGGTGCAGGGCCCGGGCAGGTGCGGTGACGATCTGCGGGAGATCGACGGCGACTGCGTGGGCGTCACCGCGGAAGCCTTCGAGGCGGACCCGGGCATCGAAAGCCTCATCGGGGCGGTGGCGGACGAGAACGCGCGGGTGCGGCAGGACTGGGAGGATCCAGCGAGCGGGCCCAAGATCCCGTACGTGCGGATCGCGCTGATGATGCCCTTCACCGCGGACGACCACAGCGCCATGACGGTGGACATGATCCGGCGCGGACTCGCCGGTGCCCTGGCCGCCCAACGGGAGGCCAACCGCTTCGGCGGGCCGCACTACCAGCTGCTGCTCGCCCCCGACGGCCGGAACCTCGACCGCTGGCAGCCCGTCGTCGATCGCCTCGCCGAGCTGTCCAAGGACGCCCGGGCGCCGCTGGTCGGCGTGACCGGCATCCCGAGCAGCACCCCGGAGACCCGCAAGGCCATCGCCGCGCTCAGCAAGCACAGCATCCCCACCGTCGGCCCGGTCATCACCGCGGCCAACATGAACTCCCCGTACTTCTTCAAGACCTCGCCCAACAACGACCAGTTCGCCCGCGCCCTCAAGCTCTACCTGGACAGGAAGCCGGCGGGGCACCGGGGCTTCCTGGTCTGGGACAACCGCAGCGAGGACGTCTACTCCCAGAATCTGCGCAGCGTCTTCGACCGGCACTTCGGCACGGCGTACGACCTGACCAACCACAACTCGAACTTCACCGGCACCTCCGGAACCGACAAGGGCATCCCCCAGCGGTTCACCGACGCCGTGCAGAAGATCTGCAACGAGAAGTCCGACACCGTCTTCTTCGCCGGCCGCGACCAGGACCTGCCCGCGTTCATGGAGCGCATGGCGCAGGAGGGCAACTGCGGGCGCACCACGACGCTGCGCATTCTGAAGGTGGGCATCGGCCTGGAGCCCACTCTCACCGCGGACGCGCCCACACGGTGGCTGGACGAGGCACGGGCCACGATCGTCGACGCCTCCTCCGTCGACCCCGCCTGGTGGGCGGGGAAGAGCAACCCCAAGAAGGCGCTCGGCCGCTTCCTCGACCGCTTCGAGGAGATACGGAAGCAGCACAAGCTGGGCAACAAGCCGCTGGATGACGGCTACGCCGTGATGTACCACGACGCCTTCGCGCTGCTCGCGGGCGCCGTGGACCGCACCTTCGCCGAGATCAACGAGGGCGGCAAGAAGGCGCCGGAGGCGATGAGCATCCCGACCAAGGACGATGTGTACAACACCCTCATCATCCCGAGCATCGCCGGCAACTCGTGCACCTCCTGCCTGGTCGGCGCCGGAGGTACGTACGGTTTCGAGGGCCCGGGCAAGAACGACCAATGGGCCGTCTGCAAACCCGTACCCGTGGTCGAGTACCCGTCGAGCGCCCGCTCCGGCGCCCCGGGCGCGGCCGCCCTCTACCGCACCTACCGCAGCGGCTCCGAAAGCGCCTGCCCCTCCTGACGCGACAGCGGCGGCTCAGCCCGTCTTGCGCGCCACGCCCCCGTAGTAGCCGATATCGCCGGGCCTGGTCCGCGGCGGGGCGTCCGGGCGCCAGAACGGGACCTCGGCCAGACCGGGCTCGACCAGGGTGAAGCCGTCGAAGAGCCGCTCGACCTCGGCGCGGGACCGCAGATTCAGGGTGGCGGTGGCGCTGTCGTACACGGCCTGGGCCGCGCTGCGGTCGGCGAAGTCGCCCGTGGCGTGGGAGAGCACCAGGAAGCTCCCGGCCGGAAGCCCGTCGCGCAGGGTGGCGAGGACCCGCTCGGGCTCCTCCGCCCCGGTGAGGAAGTGGACGATGGCGACGAGAAGCAACGCCACCGGCTCGTCGAAGTCGATGACCTGGCGGACCTCGGGGTGGTCCAGGATGGCCCGCGGGTCGCGCAGGTCGGCCAGCGCGATGCTGGTCGCGGCGGAGCCGCGGAGAAGCACATTGGCGTAGGTGTTGACGATCGGGTCGTTGTCGACGTACGCGACGCGCACGTCCGGCTCCAACTCCCGGGCGATCTCATGCACGTTGGGGGAGCTGGGCAGCCCGGTGCCGATGTCGAGGATCTGCCGGATGCCGTTGCCGACCACGTAGCGCACGGCGCGCCGCAGGAAGTCGCGGTTGGCCCGTACGCCGCTCCACACCTCGGGCGCCGCGGCGGCGAGCCGGTCACCCGCCTCGCGGTCCACCTCGTAGTTGTTCTTGCCCCCCAGCAGGTAGTCGTAGATCCGGGCAGGGTGTGGCCTGCTGGTATCGATCTCCTCGGCGCGGAAGCCGTTCTCCGTCACGCTGTTGCTCCTCTCGACGGCCGTCACGGCCCCCGCATGCGTGTCCGGCTGTCGAACAGCTTCCCATATCGACGCCGCGCCCGGCCGCCGGACTTCACCCGCGGCCGGCTACGCGGTGTCAGGCGGGCTCGGCCGCCTTCGCCTCAGCGGCCCTCGCCTCAGCGGCCTTCGCCTCAGCGGCCTTCGCCTCAGCGGCCTTCGCCTCGGCGGGCGTTGCCTCGTCCGCTGCTGCCTCAGGCTCAGCCTCTGCCTCGGCCACCGCCTCTGCCTCGGCCTCCGTCCCAGCTTCAGCGTCGGCCACCTTCTCGGCCTTGGCCACCGCCTCAGGCTCAGCCTCTGCCTCGGCCGCGGCTGCCGCTGCCGCGGCGGCGCGCGCCTGGCCCTTGCGGCGCGACCGCTTGCCGTACACGCCCGTCCAGACGCCGAGGGAGGCGAGCACGGCGTAGAT
Organism: Streptomyces sp. NPDC007875; assembly: GCF_042868035.1. Classification (NCBI taxonomy): domain Bacteria; kingdom Bacillati; phylum Actinomycetota; class Actinomycetes; order Kitasatosporales; family Streptomycetaceae; genus Streptomyces; species Streptomyces sp. NPDC007875. The sequence goes on from NZ_JBIADZ010000003.1 coordinate 461,740, forward strand.
CAGGACCGGGCTCAGGACCACCATGGTGTCGGTTCTCAGCGTGTAGGACAGCACGATCCGGACCGCGGACTCCATGCAGTAGGCCACGCCCCACACGGTCGTCATCGTCAGCATGGCCTTGCGGAAGCCATCGACCTTCCACAGACCGTTCCACCAGGCGGTGCTCGCCTCGGTGCCGTCGGTGGCGAACTTGCGCCCCAAGTAGAACATCAACGGCCGCGGCGTCAGCAGCGTCGCCAGGCACAGCAGCCCGAACAGCCCGGTGACGGCCGAGTCCTTGATCAGTAGGGCGCGGGCCGAGTGCGCGCCGACGGTCGATACCACGGCGGTGATCACGATGAACACGAGGGTGACGATGGCGAGTTCATCGAGGCGGCGGCGCCAGACGATGTGAACGGCGCCGTCGACCACCGGCCAGGCGCTGCTGAGCAGCAGCGCGGCGAATTCGCTCCAGCCGTGGTCGCGCAGCACGTTGTAGGTGAGGATCGGGGCCGCGACGTTGAGGGTGAGAGTGACGACCCAGCCGAGAATGGCGGCGCGCCTGGACCGGGCGGGCGCGGCCGGTCGGTCGCTGATCGGTGGTGCTTGTGAATCCGGTGCGCTGGAAGCGCCTTGCGTGGTGGTGTCCTGAGTGAGCACGGTTCCCCTGTAAGTGTTCCTGGTAGTGCGGGAAAAGAGAAACGTAAAGCAGTCATGTCGTAAGAGGACAGTGCCGGGACATCAAATGTCGCCAAAATCTCGGCAGAAGGTTGTTTCAGGGGGCCGGTAACGGTCAAGTGGCTGCTCGGAGCGGTATTCCGTAGCCCTCTCCGGTGTTTTGGGGCGTCAAAGGCCATTGCGGTGAGAGGCCCTGAGAAAAGCCCTTTGCGAACCCGGTCCGGTAAACGACAGTTTCCGTTGTATACGGGTGCACCGGAAAATCCGGCCGCCACCCCTGATAGCGGGTCATTGCGGGGCTTCTCCGCACACCTGGGTGACCTGGAGGAGTGTCGTTCGTTGGGCGTCCTGTGCGGGCCGTCCCACCGTGGGCGCCGGCGCGGTGAGCCAGGGAGGGTGGCATGTTCGTCCGGCTGGGGCGTTTCGACGTCGCGCGCAGGGTCTGGGTGCTCGCGGGGGCGGTGCTGGTGCTGGTGGTCTCCTGCTGGGCGTGTTCCGGGCTGTCCGGGCGGCTCAGCTACGGCGGCTTCATGGCGCCGGCCGCCGAGGCGACCCGGGCGGCGGACGCGATCCGGACCGAGGTGGGGGAGGGTGGCGCGGACGTCCTGGTCACCTTCCGCAGCAAGGAGCTGACCGCCGTCCGCCCCGCCTTCCGGGAAGCGGTGGAGGACGCGCTGCGCCGGGCGCCCAAGGGCACGGTGGACCGGGTGACGACGGCCTGGTCCTCGGCCAATCCGCTCCTGGTCTCCCTCGACCAGCACGCGACCGTGGTGCCCATCCTGCTGCAGGGCGACGGGGAGACCGGCCGCACCCAGAGCTATCTGGCGCTGCGGGACACCCTGCGCGCACCGGGGTTCGAGGTCACCTGGACCGGGCCGAGCGCGATCATCTCGGAGATTGTCCAGCGCTCCCAACGCGACCTGGTGCGCACCGAGTTGATGGTGCTGCCGCTGATGATGCTGCTGATGGTGTTCGTCTTCCGGGGAGTCGTCGCGGCACTGCTGCCGGTGGTCACCGGAGTCCTGGCGACGGCCGCGGCCCTCGCCGCGCTGCGCGCCGTGGCCGATGTCATCGAGGTCCCGTATGTGACGGTCAACCTCGTGGTGGCCATCGGCCTTGCGGCGGGCGTCGACGCCGGTCTGCTCATCGTCAGCAGATTCCGGGAGGAGCTGCGGGCGGGACGCACTCCGGCGGAGGCCGTCGCCGTCACCGTCGACACCGCCGGGCGGACGGTGGCGCTGTCCGGCGTCGTCATGACCTTCATCGCCGTGGGCCTCGCCTTCTTCCCGCTCGGTTTCGTCCGTGCGCTGGGCATCGGCGCGGCGGCCGGGCTGCTGGTGGGGGCCCTGGTGACGGTGACGGTGCTGCCCGCGCTGCTGTTCTGCCTGGGCGAGCGCGTGGACGCGCTCTCACCGGCCTGGCTGCGACGCCAGGGCGGCCGCCGGGACGGGGCGCTGTGGGGTCGCGTGGCCCGTGCGGTGATGCAGAAGCCCATCGCCTACACCTGCGCCGTCTCCGCGCTGCTGCTCGCCCTCGCGGTGCCGTTCCTGCACACCGTCATCGGCTTCCCCGACCAGCGGATGCTGCCCGCCGGGGCGCCGGCCCGGGTGGCGGCCGAACGCATGGAACACGACTTCGCCGTCTCCGGCCTCGGCACCCTGCAGGCCATCGCCACCTTCGACCACCCCGTGGACCGCGGCCCGGGCCACGCCGACCTGCTGACCTGGACGCGGAACGTCTCCGAACTCCCCGGCGCCCGGGGAGTGCTGGTGGCCGGGACCACCGGGAACAAGGCCGTCATCTACGTCGGCCAGGACCAGCGGGTGGAGAGCGACTCGGCCAAGTCACTGGTGCGTGCCGTGCGCGCGCTGCCCGTACCCGGCGGCAGCGGTGTGCTGGTGGGCGGCGCGTCGGCCCTCGCCGTGGACACCATGGACACCTTCTACCGGCTGCTGCCCCGGGTGCTGGCCTTCATGGTGGTCACGAGCTTCGTGCTGCTCACCGTCGCCCTGCGCTCGCTGGTGCTTCCCCTCAAGGCGCTGGTGATGAACGGCTTGTCCATCGGCGCCTCCTTCGGCGCCCTCACCTGGATTTTCCAGGACGGACACGCCAGCAGGCTGCTCGGAGCCGAACCGACGGGTTACGTGGACGCGCTGGCACCCATCGTCATGCTGTTCCTCCTCATCGCGGTGTCCATGGACTACGAGCTGTTCCTGCTGCTGCGCATCCGTGAGCAGTACCGCCTGCTCGGGGACGACCGGGAGTCGGTGGCGGTGGGGATCGAGCGCTCGGGACGGGTGATCAGCGCCGCCGCGGCGGCCGTTCTGGTGGTGACGGCCTGCTTCGCGACCAGCAGCGTGGTCATGGTGAAGGAGATCTGCGTCGGTGTCTTCCTGGCGGTGCTGATCGACGCGGTGCTCGTACGAGCGGTCCTGGTGCCCGCCGTCATGCGGCTGCTCGGCGCGGCGAACTGGTGGTGGCCCCGCTTCTCCTGGAACTCCGGCATGGTCGGGAAGTCCCGCTCGGGCAAGGGCGGGCGGAAATGGCGTACCGGCAAGGGCGGGCGACCGGAGGCCGCCCCGGAACACGCGGCACGGCTTCCGGCCCCCGCCGAGGCGTCAGCCGAACGTCAGCCGCGCTGAGCCGCTGCCCGAGCCGCCGGCCAGCCTGCCCTGCGTCCAGCAGTCCCGGCCCACACCGCGGTCGTTCACCGTGATGTCGACGCCCACGGAGCCCGCGAAGAGGCCCCTGGCGATCTGCACGTTCTCGGCCCTGAAGGTGACGTTGCCGTCGGCGTCGTTGGTGAAGCGGAGCTTGCCGCCACCGGTGCTGGTGCCGACCAGCGCACCGCCCGGCCCGATCCACTCCGCCGTGCCCGTGCCGGTGCCGATGGCCGCGGCGCAGGTGCCCTCGGCCATGCCCTCCAGGGTGACCCGCACCTTGGAGACCACGGCGGAGCCGAAGCAGTTTCCGGTGATGGTGGCCCGGTAGCCCGCGACGCCGCTTTGGTCGCGCACGAGCACCAGGTCGGGGTTGGTGGGCTCCACTGTGGCCGTGCCCTTGCAGGTCAACGGCAGGGGAACGGCCGGAGCTTCGGCGGCCGCGCGGGCCGGGGGCTGCTGCCCCAGTAAGGCCACGGCGGTCGCCGAGGCCGCCAGCAGCCCCAGGGCCGCCGTATGGACGAGGGCGCGCCTGCGCCCGTTCGCTGAAGTCACGCACTTCTCCCAGGTCGGGCCACACGAAGAGGTGGCCGCTTCCGATGATTGATCCGTCCGATGATGGCGGCCGGAGGAGCCGTGGCCGTTGGTCCGTGCGGGTGATTCACCCGCACGGTCACCAAGGTGTACCCGTTGTCGTGAAGGCGCCCGCCGATCGCTGACGCGGCAGCCCCGGGCGGTGACTTGGGCGCCGCCCGGGCGTTGTTCCGGCTGCCGGTCGGTGGCACCGGCGGAGGGGTGGTGGAGGATGACGAGGAAGCCCGGGAAGCCGATCGCGAAACCGACCGGGAGACTGCCGTTTCCGGACGCCGCTCTCGTGGCGTACGGGAAGGCGCACCCCGGCACCGGACTGACCATCGGCGTGGTGCTGGAACTGGAGGGCCCGCCTCCCGACCGGCGCCAACTCGCCGCCTCGCTGGGGCCGGTGACGGAGCTGCTGGGCACCGCGCCCTCGGACGGTGGCCCGTGGAGTGGCGCGGACGAGTACACCGAGGCCGCTCCGGAGCGGGGCCTGTCCGACGTGGCGCACGAGGTGCTGGCCAGGCCGCTGGAGCCGCACCGCTGGTCCTGCTCCACGGTGGCGGGGCTGCCGGGGAGCACGTCCGCCCTGGTGTGGCGGGCGGATCACCGGCTGCTCGACGGGGCGGGAGTGGTCGGCGTACTGGCCGCCTGGACGGGCGCCCAAGACCCTGATGCCCATGGCCCGGGCGCCGCCACGGCGTCCCCCGCGCGGGCCGAACCATGGCGGGCGCGCGGCGCCCTGCACCGTGCCGTCACCGATCCGCTGCGCGCGGCCTGGCTGTGCGGGACGCCCCTGCTGGAGCGGCGCCGGGGGAGCGCGGCGGAAGCCGACGGTGGCCCGCCCGCCACCCTCTCCTACGCCCGCGCGGAGACGGACCTCGGCCTGCTGCGTGGCATCGCCCGCCGCCACGGCACGACCGTCAACGATGTGTACCTGGCCGCGCTGAGCGGGGCGCTGCGCACCCGGCCCGAACTCCACGGCCCCGACGGGCAGATGCGCGCCCTGGTCCCGGTGAACGTCCGGGGGCCGGGGGACGCGGCCGTGCTGCGCAACCGCCATATCCCGCTCCGTATCCCGCTCCCCGTGGCGGAGCCCGACGCCGGACGCCGCCTCGCCCTCGTCGCCGCAAGCACGGCGGGCCGGGCCCGCGCCCTGCGCCATCCGCTGGTGCGCGCGGTGTTCCGGTCGGTCCCCGCCGCGGTCGGGGGATGGTGTTTCGAGCGGTACTTCGACCCGGGCCGCGCCACCCTGCTCGCCAGCAATGTGCGGGGCCCCTCGTCCCCGCTGGTGGTGGCCGGGCGGCGGGTCCTGCGCGTACTGCCGCTGAACTTCCTCCCGGCCGGACACCGCCTGTCCGCCGTCCTGGCCACCGCCCAGGGCCGGGCCGTGGCCGGCTTCACCACCACCGAGCCGCGCCGGAGCGCCGAGTCGTTCGCGGCCGCCTGGCTCGGGGAGTTGCGGGTGCTGGCCACGGCGGGGCCGTGGGGGAGGGTTCAGGCGGCCGGGGCGGGTGCGACCGCCTCTCCGGCCGCGTCGGCGAGGTAGGTGGCGTCCAGGGGCTTGGGGTCGGGCAGGCCCGCCGTGTCCTGGAGCAGGTTGCTCCGGTCGTACGTCCTGCGTTGCGCGGTGAAGACCAGCAGCGAGGCCAGGTGGTGCGCGAACAGCGACTCGTACGGATCCGGGTCGTCCAGGTCGTCCACGAGGTCCAGGGACAGCCCCGGGTACAGCCGCTCCAGGACCTTCACGGCCGTGGCGAAGGGCGTGTTGTGCGGATGGGTCAGGTGCACCGTGCGCACCCCCGCGGGGGCGCCCGGACGGGCCGCCGCCGCTCGCGCGGCGCATACCGCCGCGCGCGCCGCGTACTCCACCGGGACCAGGTTGAGCGCCCCGCCGCTCCCCGCGCGGACCCGTACCCGCAGACCGCTGCCGTGGGCGTCGCCACCGTCGAGGAGGGAGGCGAGCGCCGGGTCGTCCTCGGCCCTGCGGCGCAGCGCCTCGTGGATGAGGAACGCCAGCACCGCCAGCGGCTGGCGCTGCCCGCTGCCGGGGACGGGCCGGTCGGAGACGAGCAGCGACGGCCGCAGGATCGTGGCGCCCCGGCCGGTGCGGGCGCTCCAGGCGTGCACCGCGCGTTCGGCGGTGTACTTGCTCTCCTCGTACGGCGTCAGGAAGCCGTGGCCGCCGTCCAGGTCGTCCTCGAGGATGTGCCCCTCGGTGCGTCCGCCGGCGACGTACGCGGTGCTCAGGTGGACGACCCGCGCCCCGGCCGCCTCGATGGCCAGGTCGAGGACGCGCCGGGTGCCGAGGACGTTCGCCTTGAACAGCGGCACCGGGTCGTCGTGCAGCGCGAGGTGCGCGGCACAGTGCCAGACCACCGAGCACGCGTCGGTGAGGGCGCGGCGCTCGCCGTCGGTCAGACCGAGGCCGGGCAGGGTGAGGTCGGCGGACACGTACCGCAGGCGCCCGCGCGGCGTCGTGGCGCCCGCCAGGCCGTCGAGCCCGTCGAGGGCCGTCTCGACCCGCGCCCGCAGATTCCCTTCCCCGCCCCGGCCGAGGACGGTGACGGGCCGGTCGTCGCCGTCGTCGGCGAGCAGGTGGCGCAGGATGCGGCTGCCGAGGAAACCGGTCGCGCCGGTGAAGAGTACGGCCATGGCGGGCTCCAGAGGTCGAAGGGCGGGCGAGGGGCTTTTGCGATCCGGCGGCGCGATCCGGCAGCGGATCCGAGGGGGCCACGCGATCCGGTGGCGGATCCCACCGCGCCGGGACCGCGCCGGTGACCGCGCCGGGGGCGCGTGCCGAGGACACCACACCGACCGCACCCCGCCGCGCCGCCCGGTCCGCCGTATGCGCGCTCTGTACGCGCGCTCTGTATGGGCCCCGTCCGCAGACATCACCCGAATGGGCTAAGCGGTCCGGGCCGGCTCCGTTCACCTCACCGAGTGCACTTCGCCGCCGTTCCCTCCAACGGGTGTACAGGCGGCCTCGGCGGTGGCCCGTCTGGCCTAGTGTGCGTCGCTGCCGAGAGCGTGACGCGGGCTTCCCGCCGGTGTCGCGAAGTGACTGGAGAAAGGCCCCGGTATGTGTCAGGACGAGGCCGAACCGATCGCGGTGGTGGGGGCGGCCTGCCGGCTTCCCGGTGGCATCCGGGACCTGGACGGGCTCTGGGAGGCCCTGGAGCAGGGCAGGGACCTGGTGGGAGAGGTGCCCGCGGACCGGTTCGACGCCCGCCTGTTCACCGACCCCGCCGTGCCGCGCCGGGGCAAGTCGTACACCGCGGCCGGGGGTTTCCTCGACGACGTGGCCGGATTCGACGCCGCCTACTTCGGGATCTCCCCCAAGGAAGCGGCCCACATGGACCCCCAGCACCGGCTGCTGCTGGAGATGACCGCTGAGGCGCTGGACGACGCCGCCGTGGATCCCGCCACGCTGGCCGGTTCGGACACCGCGGTGTTCGTCGGCATCTCGGACGCCTCCTACGGCGCGCTCCAGATGTCCGCGCTGCGCACGGTGGGCGCCTACACCATGTCGGGTGCCGCCTCGTCGATCGCCGCCAACCGGGTCTCGCACGCCTTCGATCTGCGCGGCCCCAGCATGGCGATCGACACCGCGTGCTCCTCCTCCCTCGTGGCCCTGGACCGCGCCTGCCGCACCCTGTGGGAGGGCGGCGGCCGGGCCGCCGTCTGCGGCGGGGTCAATGTGCTGCTCAGCCCGTTCCACTACGTGGGGTTCTCCCAGGCGTCGATGCTCTCCCAGCGGGGCCGGTGCGCCTCCTTCTCGGCGCAGGCGGACGGGTTCGTCCGGGCCGAGGGCGGCGGCGTGGTGCTGCTGAAGCGGCTGTCGGACGCGCTGGCCGACGGCGACCGGATCCACGGGCTCGTCCTGGGCACCGGCAGCAACAGCGACGGCAGGACCATGGGTCTTGCGCTGCCCAGCCCCGAGGCGCAGGAGCGGCTGCTGCGCGAGGTCTACGACCGCGCCCGGGTGCACCCCGACGAGCTGGTGTACTTCGAGGCGCACGGCACCGGCACCCCGGTCGGCGACCCGCTGGAGGCCCTCGCCATCGGCCGGGCCCTCGGCGTACGCCGGATCTCCGGCGCCCTCCCGCTCGGCTCGGTGAAGACCAACCTCGGCCATCTGGAGCCCGCGTCCGGCATGGCCGGTCTGCTCAAGGCCCTCCTGGTGCTGCGACACCGCACCGCGCCGGCCTCCCTCCACGCCGAGCCGCCGCACCCTGACATCGACTTCGAGGGCCTCGGACTGCGGCTCACCACCCGGCCCACGGCCCTCGCCCCCGCCACGACCGGCGCGCGCGCCGTCGCCGGGGTCAACTCCTTCGGCTTCGGCGGCGCCAACGCCCACGCCATCGTGGCCGAGCCCCCGCCCCTGCCGGACCGCCCGCAGCCCCCGCGCTCACCGGTGCCCCTGCTCGTCTCGGCCCGCACCGCCAAGGCACTGTCGGAGGCGGCCGAGGCCACGGCCACGCACCTGGACGAAACGACCCCCGCCGACTTCTACGACCTGGCCCACACCTCCTGCCTCCGCCGCGGCCGCCACGAACACCGCGCCGTCGTCTGGGCCGCCACGCCGGGGGAGGCGGCGTGCGCACTGCGCGCCTTGACCGCGCCGGAGCCCGATCCGGGGCGGCCGGGTGTCGATGGGTCTGGTGGGGCCTCGACCGCCCCCGCCCGGGAGCGAGCCGCCCCGGGCGCGGTGAGTGCCGCCGCCGATAGCGGGCGCGTCGCCTTCGTGTTCTGCGGGAACGGCTCGCAGTGGGCGGGCATGGGTGCGGACCTCTTCTCCGCCGACGCCGTCTTTCGTCGCGCGGTGCGCGAGGCCGACGCCGAGCTCGCGCCGCGTCTGGGCTGGTCGGTGGCCGATCGTCTCACCGCGCCCGCCGGGGAGGCGGACCTGGCCGCGACGGAGGTGGCCCAGCCCCTCCTGTTCGTCGTGCAGTTGGGCATCGCAGCGGTGCTGCGCGCCCGGGGTATCGAGCCCGCCATGGCCGTCGGCCATAGCGTCGGGGAGGTGGCCGCCGCCCACATCTGCGGAGCGCTGTCCCTGCCGGACGCGGCGCGGGTGATCGCCGAACGTGGCCGGGTGCAGGGGACCACGGTCGGCAGTGGCCGGATGGCCGCCGTCGGGCTGTCCGCCGACCGGGCCGCGAAGGCCCTCGCCGGGTACGGGGAGAAGCTGGAGATCGCCGGGGTCAACAGCGCCGAGGACGTCACGGTGGCCGGTGACGCCGAGGCTCTGGCACTGCTCGGCGCGGAACTCGCCGCCGAGGGCGTCTTCTTCCGCGATCTGGGCCTCGACTACGCCTTCCACAGCCGCCACATGGACCCCACCGAGGACGAACTCCGCGCCCGGCTGGCCGACGTGACGCCGTCGCCGGTCCGGGTGCCGCTCTACTCGACCGTCACCGGCTTCCGCGCCCGCGGCACCGATCTCGACGCCGCGTACTGGTGGCAGAACGTGCGCCGCCCCGTCCTCTTCGCGGACGCGGTGCGGCGCGCCCTCGCGGACGGGGCCGGCATCCTGCTGGAGATCGGCCCCCACCCCGTCCTGCGCGCCTACCTCCGGCGCGTGGCGTCCCGGCGCGGAAAGTCCGGCATCGGGACCGGCATTGGGATCCGCACCGGCACTGGCCCCGGCAGCACTGTCGTCCTGCCGACCCTGCGCCGTGGGGCGGACGGCCCCGCCGCCCTCGGGGCGGCGGCGGCCGGAGCGCTCGCGGCCGGGGCCTCGGCCGACCTCACCCGGTACTTCCCGGTGCCGGGCCGGGTCACCCGGCTCCCCGCCTACCCGTGGCAGTACGAGCGCCACTGGTCCGGCACCCCCCGCTCCTGGGCCAACTCCAGCGGGGACGGCGTCATCGTCCACCCCCTGCTCGGCGAGCGCATGCCCACCGCCGTCCCCAGTTGGGAAGGCGCGATCGAGCCCGTCCTCGTGCCCTGGCTCGCCGACCACCGGCTCGGCGGATCGGTCGTCATGCCGGCCACCGGATACGCCGAAGCGCTCCTCGCCGCGGGGCGCGCCGTGCACGGACGGCCGGTCGAGGTGGCACACCTCGACGTCAGCGCCAGCCTCGTGGTGCCCTGGGCCGACGCCTCCGCCGTACGGCTGCGGGTCGGCCTCGACCCCGACACCAGCCTCGCCACGGTCACCAGCACCGACGAGCGCGGCCCGGAGCCACGGGCGCACGCGCGGGCCCGGGTGCGCCCGCTGCTGAGCCCCCGGCCCGAGCCGGTGGACCCGGAGCGTCTGCGCGCCCTGTGTACGACGCGCGTCAGCGGCGAGGAACACTACGCCGCCTGCGCCGAGGTGGGGCTCGTCTACGGGCCCGCGTTCCGGACGCTGGACGAGGTGCGCCTGGGGGCGCGGACCTCGGTCGCCACCTACCGGCATGAGGCCCCGGGCACCCCGTACACCGCGCACCCGGCGCTGCTCGACGGGGCCCTCCAGACCGGTGTCGCCCTCCTCTACGACCGGCTGCGGGAGCGGGGTGCCTATCTGCCCGCGTCCATCGGCGCGGTGCGGGTGTGGTCGGCGCCGTCGCCCACCGGGATCATGTGGGTCACCGAACGCGACGCCACCGACAGCGAGGTCTGCTGGGACATCACGGTCGCGGACGCCGACGGCACCGTCACGGCACGCCTGGAGGAGTGCCGGCTGCGTCTCTTCCCGATCGCCCGCACCACCCCCGTCACCCTCCACCACACCGTTCCGCGGGCCGCTCCCCGCGCCCACCTCCCGGCCGCGCCCTCACCCCTGCCGTCACCCGAGGTCATCCTCCGGGACGCCGCCCCGCGCCTGGACGCCGTACGGGAGCGGTGGCGCGAGGCCCGCTACGACCTGACCTCGCGTCACGACGAGGAGCTGACCGCGCGCTCCGCCGCCGCCGCGCTGGCCCGGCTGCTGCCCGACCCCGCGGCGCCGTTCACCGCCGACGACCTCGTGGCGGCCGGTATGGAGGAGCGGCACCGCCCCCTGATCGCACTGCTCGAACCCCTGCTGCTGCGCCGCGGCCTGCTCACCGAGACCCCCGGCGGCCGGTGCCTGACCCCCGACGCCCGCCACACCCCGCCGCCGGTGCGCGAGGCCCTCGTCCGGGCCCCCGGGGATGTGCACCGGATCGCCCTGGCCACACATCTGACCCGGCACCTGGCGGACGTCCTCACCGGCCGCGCGAGCGCCCTGGCACTGCTCAGCGCCGAATCGGCCGCGCACCTCCTGGAGCAGTACTACGACACCGCGCCGATCTCCCGCTTCCACAACCGCCTCGCCCAGGCCCTGCTCCGCGCCCTGCTGGCCCACTGGCCCGCCGACCGCGCGCTGCGCGTCCTGGAGATCGGCGCCGGCACCGGTGGCATGACCGCGGCGCTGCTGCCCCTGCTGCCCGGCGACCGCACCCGCTACCGCTTCACCGATGTCTCACCGGCCTATCTGACCCGCGCCCGCAACCGCTTCGGCGACTACGACTTCGTCGAGTACGGCACCTTCGACCTGGACCGGGACCTCGCCGAACAGGGCTACCACCCACAGGGCTTCGACCTCGTCGTCGCCGCCAACGCGCTGCACACGGCCAAGGACCTGGAGCCCGCCCTCGGCCGCGTGGCCTCGCTCCTCGCACCCGGCGGACACCTGCTGGCCTTCGAATGCCACGAGCCGGAGATCCTGCTCCCCGTCTTCGGCGCCCTCGACAGCTTCCACCACCGCACCGACACCGGCCTGCGGCCCGGCTCCCCGCTGCTGACCCGCGAGCTGTGGCCCGCGCTCCTGCGCCGGTGCGGCTTCACCTCCTGTGCCCGTACCGGCGACACCGAGCCGCCCGGACGCGACCACGCCTCCGTCCTCCTCGCCGCGGCCGGTGGCGCCCCCATCCCCGCCGCCGCACCGCCACCCCCCGCCCCGTCCGCCGCGTACATCGTCTGCGGCGACACGGCCGACGACCCGCTGCCCCACGCCGTCACCGAGGCGCTGACCGCACACGGCGCCGGGCACAGCGTCCTCACCGACGCCCACACCGACGCCGCCGCGTGGACCCGGGCGCTGACCGAGGCCGGCACCGGCGGGACGACCGTCGTCCTGGTCCTGGGCGGCGCCGAACCCGACGACGCCGAGGAGGCCGTCGCCCGCGCCACCCACGCCGGCCAGACGCTGCGGGCCGTCGCGGAGGCGCACCGGTCCCTCGGTTCGCCGGCCGGGGTCCGCCTGTGGCTCGTCACCCGGCCGCACGGCGCCGAGGCCACCCCGGGACCGATCACCCATCCCACCGACGCCGCCGCCTGGGGCGTGGCACGCTGCCTGGCCAACGAGGAACCCGACCTGCGCGGACGCCGCCTGAGCCTGTGCCGGGGCGGCGACCCGGCCGCGGACGCCGCCCGGCTGGTCCGTGAACTGCTCGAGACCGATACCGCCCAAACCGCCGAGGACGAGGACGACGACGAGGACGAGATCGTGCTCACCGCGCACGACCGCTTCGTCCCGCGCGAGCGCGCCCTGCCGCCCGCCGTCCCTGCCGCGGACGGCGCGGCCCCGCCGCCGTTCGCCCTGCGGGTGCGTCGGCCCGGCCTCTCCTACCGCCTCGCTTGGCAGGAGATCGCCCCGCCGGTCGCGGGTCCCGGAGAAGTGGTCGTCGAGGTGCGCGCCGCTTCCCTGAACTACCGGGACATCATGCAGACGGTCGGGCTGCTGCCCACGGAGGCGCTGGCCGGCAGCCCACGCGAGGAGAACCTCGGACTCGAATGCGCGGGCGTGGTCACCGCCTGCGGGCCGGGCGTGGACCGCTTCGCGCCCGGGGACCGGGTCGTCGGGCTGCTGACCGGGGCGCTCTCGTCCCACGTGGTCAGCCCGGCCCGCAACCTGTGGCCGATCCCCGCGGGAGTCACCTTCGCGGAGGCCGCCAGCGTGCCCGTCGCCCTGTGCACCGTCCACTACAGCCTGCTGTACACCGCCCGGATGCGGGCGGGGGAGACCGTGCTCGTGCACGGCGCGGCCGGTGGCGTCGGCCTCGCGGCCCTCCACTACGCACGAGCACACGGCGCCACCGTCATTGCCACGGCGGGCAGCGAGCCCAAACGCGACCTGCTGCGCGCGCTCGGCGTGGAACACGTCCTCGACTCGCGCTCGCTGGACTTCACCGTCCAGGTCATGGACCTCACCGGTGGCGGGGGAGTGGACATCGTCCTCAACTCCCTCTCCGGACAGGCCCTGGCGCGGGGCCTGGAGGTGCTCCGCCCCGGCGGCCGCTTCATCGAACTCGGCAAGCGCGATTTCTACGAGGACCGGACCCTGCCGCTGCGCCCCTTCGGCTCCCACATCTCCTTCCACGGCGTGGACCTGACCACCGTGCTGCGCGACCCCCGGCTGCTGGGGGACCTCCTGGAGGACGTGGGGCGGACCCTGGGGGACGGCCGGGCGCCGGAGAAGGGCCCCGAGTTCCAGCCGCTGCCGCACACCGTCTTCCCCGCCGCCCGTGTGGCGGACGCCTTCCTGCTGATGCGCCACTCACGCCATATCGGCAAGGTCGTCGTCACGTTCGACCCGCTGGACGAGCCCTGTGCCGTCGAACCCGCCTCCTCGCTCGCCTCTCCGCCCGGACGTGCGACGCCCACCGTGCTCCGCGCGCCCCGACTCGACCCGGACGCCTCCTATCTGGTCACGGGCGGCACCAGCGGCTTCGGCGCGGCCACCGCGCGGTGGCTCGCCGGGCTCGGCGCCCGGCATCTCGCCCTGGTGAGCCGCAGCGGGGCCCGCGGTCCGGAGGCCGCCGCCGTGCGCGACGCACTCGCTCCGGACGGGGTGCGGGTCACCGCGTACGCGGCGGACGCCGCCGACGCGGAGGCGATGCGCCGGGTGCTGAAGGACGTCGAGGAGAACGGTCATCCGCTGCGCGGTGTGGTCCACGCGGCCATGACCCTGGACGACGCGCCCCTCGCCGAGCTGACCGCCGAGCGGATGAGCGCCGTCCTGCGGCCCAAGATCGCCGGGGCCCATGTTCTGGACACCCTGACCCGCGGGCGTCCGCTGGACTTCTTCCTGTGCTATTCCTCCACGACCGCCATGGCGGGCAACTTCAAGCAGTCGGCCTACACAGCGGGCAACCTCTACCTGGAGGGCCTGGCCCGGCTGCGCCGCCGGCAGGGAGAGGCGGCGCTCACCCTCGCCTGGGGCGCCATCGGCGAGATCGGTTACGCGGCCCGCAACGACCTGCTCGACTCCCTCCACGGCCTGGGCATCGAGCCCCTCGCCCCGGGCACCGCCCTCGACCACGGCCGGCGGCTGCTCGGCGACGACCGGCCGGACGCGGCCGCGGTGGTGGGCGTCTCCCGGACGGACTGGTCGCGCGCCGCCGTTCTGCTGCCCCTGCTGCGCGCCCCGCGCCTCGGAGACCTCGTACCGCCCCAGGTGGGGGACGGGGAGGCCACCCGCGAGGAACTCCTGCGCCGGCTCTCCCTCATGGACGAGGAGGCCGCCCTCGCCCACCTCGTGGACCAGCTCACCCGCCTGCTCGCGGAGGTCCTGCACATGGACCACGAGGCGCTCGACCCGCACCGGCGCCTGGACTCCTACGGCATGGACTCGCTGATGGCCGCTCAGGTGCTCGTCTCGCTCAACCAGCGCTACGAACTCGACATCCCGCCCATGGAACTGCTGCGCAGCAACGGCACCATCGCCGAGTTCGCCAGGATCGTGCAGCTCCGGCTGGGACTGCAGGTCACGGCTCCCCCCGGCGCCCCACCGGGCCCCGGCATCCCCGGCCCCGGCATCCCCGCCCCCGCGACGGAATCCCCCGCCGCCACGGAAGTCCAGGCCCCGGCAGGACCGCTGCCCGTCCCGGCCCAGGCCGGGCCGGACCGCTCGGTCACGGCAGGCGGTGCGCGGTGAGGGAACCACAGCCGCGGGGCCGGTCCGCGCCCACCCCGGCCGGCATGCCACGCCAGGGGCCGGCCGAGGTGGCCGGACGGCTGCTGCGCACCGCGGCCAAGCACACCTACGACCCGGCCCTCGCCATCGACTGGGACGCCCCGCCCGAGCCCGGTCACTGGTATCTCCAGCCGGAGCGGATGTCGCTGTACGCCACCCCCACCTGGCACCGGCTGAGCGAGGAGCGGCGCCTCGCGCTCTCCCGCAGCGAGTGGGCCAACATGATCAGCATGGCCACCTGGTTCGAGCTGACCTTGATGCAGATGCTCACCGGCCATCTGACCGCCCGCGATCCGGCGTCGCCACGCACCCACTACGCGCTGAGCGAGGTGGCCGACGAGACCCGGCACGTCGCCATGTTCGGCCGGGCCCTCGGCACCCTCGGCTGCCCGGTCTACCGGCCGCCCGCCCTCGTCCGGCACCTGGGCCGGGCGGTGCTCCCGCAGCTGCGCGGTGCGAGCCTGTTCGCGGCCGCCCTGCTGATCGAGGAGGTCTACGACCGCTTCCAGCGGGAGGCCATGGGCGACGAGCGGGTGCAGCCCCTCGTACGGCAGGTGTCGCGCCTGCATGTGATGGAGGAGTCACGGCACATCCGCTTCGCCCACTCCGAACTCCAGGACGCCACGCGCGGCAGGTCGGGTGCCGTCCTGGAGTTCCACCGGCAGCTGACCGCCTGGTGCGCGATGCTGGCCATGAGTACGTACACCAACGCCCCGATCTACCGCGCCGTGGGCCTCGACCCGCGCCGCGCCGCCCGCGAGGCCCGCGCCAATCCGCACTTCCGGCGGACCATGCGCTGGGCGGGCGAGCGCCTCGTCGCCTTCCTCACCGACGCCGGACTGATCACCGCGCTCCAGCGCCCGCTGTGGCGCCGGAGCCTGCTGCTCGGCTGAACGCGCCCCGGGGAAAGGGCACTTCAGCCGAAGATCGCGACGGCCTCGATGGTCAGCTCACCGGTCCCCGGGTTCCAGTCGCGCACCTTGCCCAGGCAGCGCGCCGGGAACGTGCCCGCGTGGCTGTCGTCGTTGCGCAGCCCGTCCGTGGTGCACAGGACACGGACCTGCGAGCCCTCGGCCGGGTCTTCCGTCCGCCGGTCGTACGCGCCGCCCGGGTCAGCTCCGCGGTGTCCGCCTCGCCGAACCGGAGCGGGAAGGTGGGGACGTCACGGACCGCCTCCGGCTGTGCCGCGTACGGCACTGGAACTCCTTCAGACCGATGCCGGAGGTGTTTTCGCCATCGGTCATGAGGACGATGGAAAGGGGCTGTCCGTGGTGGTCGCGGGCGATGCCGGACGCCTTCCGGTAGGCGTGGTCGAGCGCGGACCAGATGGCGGTGGAGTTGTCCGAAGTCGTCCGCCGCGACTCGGTCACCAGCGAACGGAGGGTGCGGACCCGCAGTGGCTTTATTCACCAGTAGTGCCGTCGGTTGTTCACGGATTTGGGAGGCACCCAGATCCACGGTCGGGTGATGTTCACGAGTTTCGACAGCACCGAGGTACTTGCCAAGGCAGCATCGGGATGCTCCTGGTGAAAGGTCCTGGTCATGCCGCAGATGTCCAAGGTCGAGCTGTACGCGGCGATCCGGCGTGATCACCGTGCCGGCATGAAAATGCGCGAGCTTGAGCGCAAGTACAACGTCTCGTGGCGGACCGTGAAGAAGGCCGTGGACTCGGTCTGGCCGGAGCCGCGGAAGAAGCTTCCGCCACGGCCGACTGCGCTGGATCCGTACAAGCCGGTGATCGACGAGATACTGCGGACGGACCTCGACGCACCGCGCAAGCAGCGCCACACGATCACCCGGATCTTCCACCGCTCGTCGAGGAACATTGCGCCGACGTCTCCTACCAGATGGTCCGGCGCTACGTCTCCGACCGGAAGCCGGAGATCCTCGCGGCCTCGGGCAAGGCCCCGGTGGAAGCGTTCGTGCTACAGACCCACCTGCCCGGCCACGAGGCGGAGGTCGACTTCGGTGACGTGACCGTGCGCCTGGCCGGCGAGCTGGTGACCTGCTACTTGTTCTCGCTTCGCATGTCCTACTCGGGCAAGGCCATCCACCGGGTCTTCGCCTCCTGCGGCCAGGAAGCCTTCTTCGAAGGACACGTGCACGCGCTCCGCACGCTGGGCGGTGTCCCGCGAAGCAAGATCCGCTACGACAACCTGAAGTCGGCCGTCTCCCAGGTGCTGGGGCTGAACCGGGCCCGGGTGGAGACCGACCGGTGGATCGCCTTCCGCTCGCACTTCAACATCGAGAGCTTCTATTGCCGCCCCGGAATTGAAGGCGCCCACGAGAAGGGTGGGGTCGAAGGGATGATCGGCTACTTCCGCCGCAACCACTTCACACCGGTCCCGGAAGTCGACTCTCTCGCCGAGCTGAACGAGATGGTTAACCAGTGGGACCTGCACGACGGGCGCCGGAGGATCGGCTCGCGGCCGCGGACCGTCGACGAGTACTTCGCCGTCGAGCAGCCGCTGCTGATGCCGTTGCCAAAGGAGCCCTTCGAGACGGGCCGGCTGTTCACGCCGCGGGTCGACCGCTACAGCCAGATCAATGTCCGAACCAACCGTACTCGGTCCCGACCCGTCTGATTGGCAAGCGGGTGCGTGTTGTGCTGCATGCCTCTCACCTGGTGGTTTACGACAGGAATCCCGAGGTTGCCCGGCACGAGAGGCTGATCGCGAAGGGCGGCTGCCGCCTGGACCTGGACCACTATCTCGAAGCCCTTATCCGCAAGCCCGGCGCGTTCCCCGGCGCCACGGCCCTGGAACAGGCCCGATCCGCGGGCAATTCACGCCGGTCCACGACGCCTGGTGGGCCCAGGCCCGCAAGATCCACGGCGAGCGGGACGGCACCCGGGCGCTGATTGAAGTCCTGCTGCTGAACCGTCACCTCGCCCACGAACACGTCGTCGCGGGCTTGGCCACCGCCCTGCGGGCCGGCGCCCTGACCGCCGATGCTGTCGCCCTAGAGGCCCGCAAAGCCGCCCAGGCGGAGGACGAGCCGACCGTCGGCGCATCCACCATCCCGGGGCTGCCCGGCCAGACTCCGGCGACCGTCACGTCGCTGCACGAGTGGCGCCTCGCGCACCTCCCGCCGGACACCCGACCGCTGCCGTCGGTGACCCCCTATGACCAACTGCTCCGATGCCGCCGCACCAGCGGCGGCGACCGCCATGAGGGAGAAGCACCGTGACCACCCTGCCCCGCCAGCGAGGCTTGACCGAGCAGGCCGCCGACGCCGCAATCGACACCGCCTGCCGCCTGCTGCGGCTCCCGTCGATCCGCAACGAGTTCAACGAGATCGCCGACCGGGCGATCAAGGACCAGATGACCTACCGCGGCTTCCTCGCCGAACTGCTGATGACCGAGTGCGACGACCGGGCCCGACGCCGTTCGGAACGACGGATCAAGGCAGCGGGCTTCCCACGGGAGAAGTCCCTTCGGGCCTTTGACTTCGACGCCAACCCGAACGTCGACGCCGCCACGATCCACACGCTGGCCAGCTGCGAATGGATCAAGAAGAGCCAGCCCCTCTGCCTGATTGGCGACTTTGGAACGGGCAAGTCCCACATGCTCATTGCCCTGGGCACCGAGGCGGCCATGAAGGGCTACCGCGTCCGCTACACCCTGGCCACGAAGCTGGTGAACGAGCTGGTCGAGGCCGCCGACGAGAAGCAGCTCAACAAGACCATCGCCCGCTACGGCCGCGTCGACCTCCTCTGCATCGACGAACTCGGCTACATGGAACTCGACCGGCATGGCGCCGAACTCCTCTTCCAAGTGCTGACCGAGCGCGAGGAGAAGAACAGCGTCGCGATCGCCTCCAACGAGTCGTTCGGCGGCTGGACCAAGACCTTCACCGATCCACGCCTCTGCGCGGCCATCGTCGACCGCCTCACCTTCAACGGCACCATCATCGAGACCGGCACCGACTCCTACCGACTCGCCAGCACGCGCGCACGCACTGAACATGCCGAGGCTGGCTGATCTCATTCCGAACTGGCTGCCTGTCCCGAAGCCCCCGGCGAGAATCGAGGCCCAAGACCACTGACGAAGGTGAGAGGCCGTGAGGCACGCACTGAACCTTTGGCGTCAGGAACTCGGAGAAGTGCCCGACTCGGTCTGGCAACAGACCGAACTCCGCGTGCTGATCCTTGCCGACAACCGACTTACGGCCCTCCCACCAGGGATCGAACGACTGCACCGGTTGATGACCCTGGACCTGGGCCACAACGCGCTCACGTCGATTCCCGACGAGCTGGGCATGCTGACGGAGCTCAGCGACTGCCTCTACCTGCACGACAACCAGCTGTCACGGATTCCGGACGCCGTGGGAAATCTGACCAGGCTGCGATACCTCAACATCGGCGAGAACTCCCTCACGACCCTTCCCGAGGCCATCGGGAGGATGACCAGCCTCATCGAGTTCAGGGCACAGCACAACCAGCTGACCACGTTGCCCGATTCCATCGGCCGGCTCCGCAACTTGCGTGAGCTCTGGCTCCGAGGAAACACGATCGAGCACTTGCCGCCGTCGACCGCTGAACTGCACGAACTTCGTCACCTGGACCTGCGCGAGAACTCCGTGGCGGAGCTGCCGTCGTCACTGGCCGGCCTGCCACGGCTGCGTCAGATCGACCTGCGGAGCAACCGCCTCAGCCGGTTGCCGGGCTGGCTCACTCTGCTTTCATCGCTGGAGAAGCTGGATCTGCGATGGAACGACATCGATCCCTCACTGCCACTGCTGACCGAACTCGAGCGACGGGGATGCGTCGTGTTGACATGAGCGAGACGACACGCGATCTCTCACAGCGGTGTCGTCATTTCTCGTGAACATCCATGAGCGAGTTGATCATTAAATGCTGCTCAAACTCGTCAACAAACGCTGCTGCTGAAGATGAACGAAGCCACCCGCAGGGAGAGGCGTCGCGAGGGGCCACGGATGGCTAAGCGTGGCTCCTCCGCATGGGGTCTTTCGGCGGTCACCGGCTCCTCCTGCCGGGGAAGGGGAAAGATCATTTCCCCTGGCCTTGGCGGATCGGTGAATTCCATAGGGATGTGGGCCGAATTCACTGTGGCCGCGCGAGCGCCGGGCGCGGCCCGGCCCTCGCGCCGAACTTCGCGCGCTCGGTTAACGCCTCAAAGCGGCGCTTTTCGGCCACCTTTGGTCCGTACCTGGCAGTGATCTCTTTCGGTGGCGAACCTGTGGGGCGTAAAAGTGCCACCTGATCGCCCGTCACGTCGACCCTGCTGTGCCCTTCATGTTGTCCCCCGTCACATTGATCCACCGTCAAGGAAGGATCCGCCTCATGTGGTACCGACGGATCAGACAGAACGCAGCGCACCGCGCCGGAGCGCGCGGCGGCGCCCGCGCCCTGGCGTCCGGCTGTGTCCTGGCCGCCCTCGGGCTGGCGGCGAGCCCCGCGCCCGGCGCCCTGGCCGCCCCCGTTCCGGTGCGAGGGGCCGCCACGGCCGCGTCCGCCGTGCCGGTCGCACCCGAGACGACGGCCCACACCGTCACGCTGGTCACCGGCGAGCGGGTCACGCTCCGCGCGGACGGGAGCGTCGTCGTGGCGCCGCGGCCGGGTGCCGAAGCGGACTATGTCACCCGGCGGTTGGACAACGATGTCTTCGTCATTCCGCTGACCGCGCTGCCGTACCTGGGCCGCACCCTGGACCCCGCGCTGTTCAACGTCTCCGCCCTCGCCGAGGCCGGTGCGACCACCACCCCGGTGCGGGTCGAGGCCGCCGCGGGCGCCACGGCACCGCCCTCGGGCCCCGCCTTCGGCGCGGCGCTGGCGCAGCAGATCGGCGCCGAGGCGGCGAAGGGATCCGTGGGTGAGGGCCCGCTGTTCGGCGGCGTCACCTCCGTCGCACCGGCGGTCGCCGCCGACGGCGTACGGGACACCCCGCGTCCATCGGCGCGGGCGGACCACCCGGTGAAGGTCACCGTGCTCGGTACGGACGGCAAACCCCTCCCGGGCACCACGTCGTTCGCCCTGGCCAACGCCGACGACGCCGCCCTCTACCAGGAGCCGTTCCTCGATGCCGTGGACGGCGAGACGCGGGTCGAGGTCCCCGCGGGCCACTACACCGCCATGGTCTCCGCCCCGGCCTTCGACAGCGCCGGCGAGCCGGCCGGTGTGCGCATGGCCACCGCCGAGTTCACCGTCCCCGACGGCGGCACCGGCACCGAGGCCGTGCTCGACCTGCGCAAGGCGACCGAGCGGGTCACCTTCTCGACCCCGAGGCCGGCCGAGGAACACCAGCTGATCCTCCACTACCTGCGCCAGGACGCGAAGGGCGCGGTGGCGGTCAACGGCGGCGTCGGCGTCTCCGGCGGCTCGCCCGTCCAGGTGCAGCCCTCCAGCCGCCCGGTCACCACCGGCGACCTGCGCTTCAACGTGTACACCCACCGGAAGGCGCCCGCTGACGCGGCCACGCCCTATTCCTACGACCTCAAGCTGGCCAACCCCGCCGGCACGATCGCGAAGAACCAGCACTACAAGGTCACCGGACGCCAACTGGCCACGCTGCGCACCAACTACCACAGCGATACACCGGGCCGCGCCCAAGAGGTCGCGCGCCTGATGTACCTGCCGTACGAGACCAGCGGCGAGGCGCTGTCCGAGCCGTTCAAGACACCGGCGCGGCGGACCGAGTACGTCGGTGGCTCCGCCGGTGCCTCCTACGCGGACTGGCTCAAGGCCGGGGAGCGGCGCTTCGTGTCCCAGGAGCAGCCCCTTGTGCCCGGCCGGACCACTACGGTCGACTGGCTGCGCGGCCCGCTGGTCCCGGGCTTCACCGAGCCCGCGCGGGGCGCCGCCGCGGACGAGACGTGGTACTGCGCGGCGTGCCGCAAGGGCGACGCCCTCACCTTCTCCCTGGCCACGGCCACGGTCACGGACTCCGCCGGACACCACGTCCTCGCGGTCCCGTCCGACATCACCTCCTCGCACTTCGCGGTGGTCTCCGGCGACACGACCCTGTACGAGGGCGACGGCGTCCCCGGCGGTGTGCTGACCGTGCCGCCCGAGCAGGCCCCGTACACGGTGGTGTACGACCAGACCAGGACGAACGGCGACTTCCGCCAGTCGCTGACCACGCACACCGAGTGGACCTTCGCCTCGGGGCACTCGGGCGGCCGGACCGTGCCGGACAACTGGACGTGTGTGTCGGAGGCGGGCGAGTACGACGGGCCCGCCGAGTGCTCGGCGCTGCCGGTCGTCGTTCCGCACTACCGGCTGGACGCCGGGCTGGACGGTACGAGCCCGGCCGGTGACGGCCATCTCGTCGTCGGCTTCGGGCATGTGCCGGGCGTGGTGGCCCCGCCCGCGGTCACCAAGGCGAGGGTCGAGGTGTCCTTCGACGACGGTGAGCGGTGGACCGCGGCGTCCATCACCGCGATCGGCAAGGGCCGGTTCCGCGCGGACTGGACCACTCCGGACTCGGCGGCGGGCCGGGACGCGTCCCTGCGGGTCACCGGGACCGACGCGGACGGCAACGCGGTGACGCAGACGGTGAAGAGCGCGTTCACCGTGGCCGCGGGCGAGAGCTGAGGCCGCGGACCGGAGCCGGGCCGCGGGCGAGAACCAGCCCGCGCTCAGCTGTCCTTCGCCCACCGGGCGGTCACCGTGCCGATGGCCGCCGCCGCATGCCGGATCCCCGTGTCGCTCGCGCGCACCGACCGCGCGAACTCGATGTGCAGGAACGGCACATGGTCGGCGGCGGCCCGGCGGCCCTGGACGTTGTCGCGGCCCTCCAGGGGGCAGCCGCTGGCCCAGGCGCGGCAGACGGTGAAGTGCCGTGCCGTCAGGGCGGCCGCGAGGCGGCGGGCGTCCACGCGGCCCGCCGAGCCCGTGCCGGTGGAGGCGACGGCGTCCCGGCCCGGCGCCGAGTCGTCGGCGAAACCGTGGACCTGGACGCCGGGCAGACCGCGCCGGGCGAGCTCGTCGCAGACCGCGTCGAAGACGGAGTCCGTACGGTGGGCGGCGTCCGCGGCATCGTCCTCCCCGGCTCTGCGGTGGGCGCCCGCGAGCACCAGGACGCCGCCGGGGGAGTCCAGGAGTACGCGCGCGCCGAGTCGTTCGGTGTCCGCGTCGGAGACCGGGTGCGGCACCTGGACCGACCAGCGGGCGGGCGCGGAGAGGTCCACGTAGACCCGGCCCCAGCCGCGCGGGGCGGGTCCGTCCTCGGTGCGGTCGGACAGTTCGGCGTAGCGGCGGCCGGTGCCGGTGTCGGTGAGCGTACGGAGCCGGAAGCCGGCGTCGGCGAGCGGCGGGCGGGCGCGGTCCGGGTGTCCGTCGAGGATCAGGCCCACCGCGTCGGCGACGGCCCGGCGTTTCGCGCGGTGTGGCTGCCGGTAGCCGGAGCCGGGGCCGAACCCGGCCGTGAAGTCGGTGATCCTGCGCTCCAGCGGGACCTCGGGGGCATCGGCGCCGTCCGAGGCGGGACCTCCGCCCGACCGGCCGATCGTATGCGCGCTCAAGGCCGCCAGGAGCAGTCCGAACGCGACCGTGACAGCCGCCACGGTGATCGATTTCGCTCGTATCTCCGCCATGACCGTCTCATCGTAACGACCCCTCTTACGAGGGCATACCGGGATGAAGCGGGCGAAGAATGGCCTACAGGTGAACGACTGGCAAAGAAGGGAAGACCGTCGTTTGCCCAGCCTTGGTCGTAACCAAACTGGTTTTCTCGTTATTTCTCTAAGATGTGCAACCCTTTGATCGGTTTGGCTGTCTGACGGTCCGGATCGCACTCGAGTGCGCTCTGTGTGGTGTGAGTTGCATGAGAGGAGCCCATCCGTGGCCGCTTCGCGCTCGAAGCGGCGGCACAAGGTCCGCCGAAGGGCCGACATGTCGCTTGTGGGGGGTATTCGGCCGCCCATAGCGGTGCTGTCGGTTCTGCTCCTCTCCCTCGCGGGAATCACCGCCCTCACCCTGGGCAAACCGGACAACGCCCTGGTCCCCAAGGCGGTCCTGACCTCACAGCAGTACGTCGCCGAGGACGGCGCCATCGCGCTGCGGGCGTCCCTGGATGAGTCGGTCACCGATCTCACCGGCACCGCGACCCTCTTCAACGAGGGCCGGCCGGTCTCCGCCGACACCGTCCTCGACAAGGTCGGCAACGTCTACCAGAAGTGGCGCGGTACCGCCGTCATCGAGATCAAATCGGGCAAGATGCTCGCCGCCCGCGGCGAGAACGTCCCGCTGACCGCGCTCGATCTCACCAAGCTCTCCGGCAGCGACGGGCTGGACCCGCGCATGGTGCGCCTGGAGAACGGCCAGACCCGGCTGATCATCGTCGCCCTGCTGTCCTGGAAGGGCCGGCCACAGCAACTGCTCGTCGCCTCCAGCACCCTCAGCTTCCCCGGCGTCGACCTCGGCCCGGGCCGCGCCATCGGCGTCGTCGACTCCACCGGCCATCTGCTCTCCAGCCACGGAGCCCTGGACAGCGAGCGGGCGAGGAAGCAGCTCACCTCGTTCGCCAAGGCCGCCGCGCGCAAGGGCCGGCAGCACCCCGTCAAGGCCAAGGAGCCCGGCGCGGGCGGCTACACCGGCGTCAGCGGCCACCTCACCGGGGGCGCCGCCAAGGACGTCCGTACCGTCGGCGGCTACGCCACGCTCGCCGCCCCCCAGGCCGGTGGCGCCACCACCGCCAGCAGCCTCGGCCTGACCGTCGTCACCGAGGTCGACGTCTCCGCCAAGGTCTCCCAGATCACCCGCCCCGCCTTCGGCGTGGCCGCCGCCGGCGCCCTGCTGGTCATCGGCGGGCTCGCGGTGATCGTGCTGCTGGGCACCGTGCAGCGCCCGCTGATCCGGCTGTTCCTGGAGAGCCGCCGCCTCACCCGCGGCGACCTGGCCCGCCCGGTGAGTGTGCCGAGGGCCGGCGAGGCCGCCCGGGTGGGCGCCGCCCTGGAGCGGCTGCGCCGGCAACTCCAGGGCGAGCCCGCGGACGTCGAGGGACCGGCCGTGCGCAAGGGCCTGGGCGCCCGCGCCCTGCTCGCCGTCTGCGCCGTCCTGCTGCTCGTCTGGTCGGTCCCGCTGATGCTGCTGCTCAACCGCGCCGACTCCGCCGTCAAGGTCCCGGTCCAGATCGTCCACGACCAGAACTCCCGCACCATCACCCTCAGCGACCGGGTCCGCCGTGCGCTCAACGAGGGCCACGCGGATCTGTCCGCGGTCGCCGCCCTGATCGGGGACCGCACCACGCCCGAGGGCATGAAGAAGGTGCTGGAGCGCACCATGCAGGACCACGACCGCTATGAGTCGGTGTACGTCCTCGGCGCCGACGGCGAGATCCTGGCGCGAGCCGGCCACTCCCCGCACCACGCGGACGGCAAGGCCCCTTCCAAGCAGGCCCTGGAGGTGACCGGCGAGGGCGGCAAGAAGCCCGTCGTCACCGCCACCGCCCAGGCACCCGGCCGGGGCGGCGCCGCCGTCGTCGGCGAGTTCCGCATCGAGTTCGTCAACGCGCTGCTGGGCCGCCAGGGCATGGGCGAGGTCCGCGTCGTGGACGCCAAGGGCCGGGTCATCGGCGGCGACTCCGGTTACATCGCCTTCGAGAAGGCGCCCTCGCACCTCAACTCGCTGCTCGCCACCAAGCAGGCGCACGCCACCGTCCAGCGCGGCGGCACGGTGCGGGTCGCGGCCGTCGCGCCGTTCAGCGGCGGCGGCGCGGCCAAGTCGCTCCAGTGGTCCCTGGCCAGCTGGCAGCCCGCATCCAGCCTGGCGATCCCGGAGTACAGCCTGCAGAACCGGACCGTACTGGCCGGACTGCTGGGGCTGACCGCCGCGGCCGCCTGCCTGGGCTGGCTGCACATCGTCGTCGTACGGCCCCTGCGCGCCCTGGCGGGGCTGGCCGAGGCGCTCGCCGCCGGCGACCGCAAGACCGTGCTGTTCCCGCGCCACCACGACGAGGTCGGCGCCGTCGTCCGCAGCCTGGAGCTGATCCGGCAGCAGCTCCAGGGGCAGCCCCGTAAACGGGACGGCGGCAGCCGGACCCCCGCCGGAGTCGGAAGGAACTGAGGCTCTCACCGTGCTCTTCCTCTACACCGTGCTCGTGGTGTGCGAGGCCGTCCTGCTGATCGCCGGCATCGTCGAACAGCGGCGGCACCAGACCAACCTCGACATGATTCCCACCCGGGTCCTGGTCAACGGCATCCGCGGCAAGTCCTCCATCACCCGGCTGTGCGCGGGCGCCCTGCGCGGCGGTGGTCTGACCACCGTCGCCAAGACCACCGGTACGGCGGCCCGCTTCATCCACCCGGACGCCACCGAGGAACCCGTCTACCGGAAGTTCGGCATCGCCAACGTCGTCGAGCAGATCGGCATCGTGCGCCGCGCCGCCGCCTACAGCCCGGACGCGCTCGTCATCGAGTGCATGGCGGTCATGCCGGCGCTCCAGGAGATCAACCAGTCCAAGCTGATCCGCTCCACGATCGGCGTGCTGTGCAACGTCCGCGAGGACCACCTGGCCGAAATGGGCCCGACGCTCGATGACGTGGCGCGCTCGCTGTGCCGGTCCATGCCCGAGAACGGCATCTGCGTCACCGCCGAGCAGGACCGCTTCGACATCCTCCAGGAGGAGGCGGACGCCCGGAACTGCCAGTTGATCTACGCCGACCCCAAAACGGTCAGCGACGAGGAGCTCCGCGGCTTCAGCTGGTTCACCTTCAAGGAAAACGTGGCCATCGCGCTCACCGTCGCCGAGCTGGTGGGCGTCGACCGCGAGACCGCCCTGCAGGGCATGTACGACGCCCCGCCGGACCCCGGTGTCCTCTCCGTCGAGCGGTACGCCACCGAGGACGGCAAGAAGCTGCGCTTCGCCAACGTCTTCGCGGCCAACGACCCCGAGTCGACGCTGATGAACATCAACCAGCTGCTCGACCTCGGCGCCATCCACCGCCCGCTCAACGTCGTCATCAACTGCCGTCCCGACCGCGTCGAGCGCAATGGCCAGATGGGCGAGATCATCCCCGACCTCGACCCGGAGCAGGTCTTCGTCATCGGGCATCCGGCCAAGTCCGCCATCGACGCCATCCCGGCCGAGTACCGGGACCGGGCGGTGGACCTCGGCGGCGACCGCCGGGACCCCGAGGAGTTCATGGCCGAGCTGCTTGGCCATCTCGGCCCCGACTCCTCCCTGGTCGCCATCGGCAACATCCACGGCCAGGGCGAGCTCCTCCTGGAGCACCTCGCCGAGCTGCCGGCCGACGACAGCGCCGAGGACGCACCGGCGGCCCCGGCGGCCACGGAGGCCGACGAGCGCCCTGTCGAGTACGTGGACACGATCCAGCTGTACGCGCCCCGCCTGGACCCCTACCAGCGGTACCCGGAGGCGTACGAGAGCCGGTACGCGTCCCAGGCGCACGTACCGCATCAGCGCACCTCCGAGCAGCCGCACCCGCGGCAGACCCAGGGCTCCCGGGAGCCCTGGCCCGCGGTGGCACCCGCCCCCCGGTCCCCGCAGCCCCGCGGCCTGTTCGAGCCGCGTGTCCCGCCCGCCCCGCCCGCCGACGACTCCCAGCAGGGGCAGAACCCAGGAGAGCAGCACCGTTGATCCCCGCCGTCCTCACCCCTGAGATCGCCGCCATCGGCATCGCGATCGGGCTGCTCTTCTCGCTGGTCTGCTATCTGACCACCAATCTCTCGCCCGGCGGCATGATCACCCCGGGCTGGCTGGCGCTGACCCTCGTCGAGGATCTGCAGCGGGCCGCGATGGTGGTCGGCGTGACCGTGCTCACGTACGTGGGCACGCTGCTGATGCAGAAGTTCGTGATCCTCTACGGCAAGCGGCTGTTCGCCGCGGTCGTGCTGCTCGGTGTGACGCTCCAGGCGACCGTGATGATCATCCTGTCGCTGGAGTTCCCGCTGATGTACGCGAACCAGACCCTCGGCTTCATCGTCCCGGGACTCATCGCCTACCAGCTGGTCCGCCAGCCCAGGGGGGCCACGCTGCTGTCCACCGGGTCGGTGACGCTGATGGCCTATGTCGTCCTCACCGCCGGAATCCTCCTCGGCGTCATGCCGTCCGCCTGACCCACGACCGGAGCCGATCCCATGCCACCCAAGAAGAAACGCCCCGTCCTGCACGCCGCCACCGTGCTCGCGCTGCTCGGTGCCAGCGGCTATCTGACCGTGGAGCTCAGAAAGGACGAGCAGGCCAAGACGCCCGCCACGCAGGCGGTCATCGACGAGCTGAATCTGGAAGGCGGCACCGGCCGGCCGGGCGGCAAGCAGACCTGGGAGCGGCTGAAGAACCCCGCGCGCACCATCCTGCGCGGTGAGAACGGCCAGATCCTCGCCACCTTCACCGACCGCGCCCGCACTGCCACCCTGCGTGGCCCCTCGCGCACCTTCAGCGAGCCCGCGAACACCAAGTCCAAGGTGATCACCGAGGACTGGGTGCGGCTGATGCCGGAGCCGTGGACCCAGGGCGCCGAGAAGGAGCAGTGGTTCAAGAGCTGGTTCAAGGAGAACTACGGCAGCAAGAAGGAAGACCTCTTCGCGATCGCCTTCCAGTATGTGCAGGGCGCGCCGGTCAAGAAGGACGCCCAGGGCATCCCGTACGCGGGCGACGCGGTCTTCGGGCCGTTCAAGGCGGACGGTGTGGACCGTCTGGAGCAGAACGACTTCTACGACTACCTCGGCATCTCCTACACCTTCCGCAACGGCACCACGCTGGCCCCGCGCCAGGACCGCTACCGGGCGCTGGACTGCTCCGGCTTCATCCGCATGGTGATGGGCTACCGTGGCCGCTACCCCCTGATGGCGACCAACGCCCTCGGCGACGGTCTGCCGCGCACCGCCGACGGCATGGCCCGCTCCAAGACCGGCGTCGATGTCATCAAGATGCAGGGCCCTGCCCCCTGGTACACCCGGCCCACGAACATCGACGTTCTGCAACCCGGTGACCTGCTGTTCTTCAAGATGGATCACCGCACTGGCAACCATATGGACCATGTCGCGCTCTACCTGGGGCTGGACACCGACGGCCACCGGGTCTTCGTCTCCAGCCGCAAGGAGCAGAACGGCCCCACCATCGGCGACAACGGCGGTGTCTCCCGTATCGACGGCAACGGCTTCTACGCCGGGCTCTTCCGCAGCGCCAAGCGCCTCTGAGAGCCCGCGAGGAGAAAACACTCGAAAATCGGGCAAAACTTTTCCGCGTTGCGGCAGACTTTAACGCCTCGTTTCCTTGTAGCGTTCGCGTTTATGCGGGTAGGTTCTAGCGCCATGACCGCATCCCAGACTCCGACCACTGCCGAGGAGCTGCGCGGTGCCGGCCTGAGGGTGACGGCCGCCCGTGTCGCGCTGCTCGAAACCGTCCGGGAAGGTGACCACCTCGGCGTCGAGGCGATCGCCTCCGGGGTACGCGATCGCGTCGGCCACATCTCCCTTCAGGCCGTGTACGAGGCCCTCCACGCGATGACCGCGGCGGGCCTCGTACGCCGCATCGAACCGGCCGGCAACCCCGTCCGGTTCGAAGGACGCGTCGGGGACAACCACCACCACGTCGTGTGCCGGTCGTGTGGTGCCGTCGCCGATGTCGACTGTGCCGCCGGTGAGGCGCCCTGCCTGACCGCGTCCGACGACCACGGCTTCTCGATCGACGAGGCCGAGGTCATCTACTGGGGCCTGTGCTCCGACTGTTCCACCGCCACGAGTTCCTGAGCACCATGATCCGCCCAGCTTGGAAGGATTCCCATGTCCGAGAACCATGAGGCAATCGTCACAGACGCGAAGACGGAGGAGGCGGGAGGCTGCCCGGTCGCGCACGAGCGCGCTCCGCATCCGACTCAGGGGGGCGGCAACCGTCAGTGGTGGCCGGAGCGGCTCAATCTGAAGATCCTTGCCAAGAACCCGGCCGTGGCGAACCCCCTGGACGAGGGGTTCGACTACGCGGAGGCGTTCCAGGGGCTCGACCTCGCGGCGGTGAAGCAGGACATCGCCGAGGTGCTGACGACCTCGCAGGACTGGTGGCCGGCGGACTTCGGCCACTACGGCCCGTTCATGATCCGTATGGCGTGGCACAGCGCGGGCACCTACCGGATCAGCGACGGCCGTGGTGGCGCGGGCGCCGGTCAGCAGCGCTTCGCCCCGCTGAACAGCTGGCCGGACAACGGCAACCTGGACAAGGCGCGCCGTCTGCTGTGGCCGGTGAAGAAGAAGTACGGGCAGGCCCTGTCCTGGGCCGACCTGATGATCCTCACCGGCAACGTCGCCCTGGAGTCCATGGGCTTCACCACCTTCGGCTTCGGCGGCGGGCGCGAGGACGTCTGGGAGTCCGAGGAGGACGTGTACTGGGGCCCGGAGAGCACCTGGCTCGGGGACGAGCGCTACACCGGTGACCGTGAGCTGGAGAACCCGCTCGGCGCCGTGCAGATGGGGCTGATCTACGTCAACCCGGAGGGCCCGAACGGAAACCCGGACCCGATCGCGGCGGCCCGCGACATCCGTGAGACCTTCCGCCGGATGGCGATGAACGACGAGGAGACGGTCGCGCTGATCGCGGGCGGCCACACCTTCGGCAAGACCCACGGCGCGGGCCCGGCCGACCACGTCGGCGCGGACCCCGAGGCCGCCACCATCGAGGAGCAGGGCCTGGGCTGGCGGAACACCTATGGCACCGGCAAGGGCGCGGACGCCATCACCTCGGGCCTGGAGGTCACCTGGACCACCACGCCCACCCAGTGGAGCAACAACTTCTTCGAGAACCTCTTCGGCTACGAGTGGGAGCTGACCAAGAGCCCGGCCGGCGCCCACCAGTGGCGGCCGAAGGACGGCGCGGGCGAGGGCACGGTGCCGCACGCCCACGACTCCTCGAAGAAGATCGCCCCGAACATGCTCACCACCGACCTGGCGCTGCGCTTCGACCCGGTCTACGAGCCGATCTCCCGCCGGTTCTACGAGCACCCCGACCAGTTCGCGGACGCCTTCGCCCGCGCCTGGTTCAAGCTGACCCACCGTGACATGGGCCCCAAGTCGCTGTACCTGGGCCCGGAGGTCCCGGCGGAGACCCTGCTGTGGCAGGACCCGCTGCCGGAGGCCGAGGGCGAGGTCATCGACGCCGCGGACATCACGGCCCTCAAGGCCAAGCTCCTCGACGCGGGCCTGAGCGTCGCCCAGCTGGTCTCCACGGCGTGGGCGTCGGCCTCGACCTACCGCGGCAGCGACAAGCGCGGCGGCGCCAACGGCGCCCGCATCCGCCTCGAGCCGCAGCGCGACTGGGAGGTCAACGAGCCCGGTGAGCTCGCCACCGTGCTGCGCGCCCTCGAGGGCGTTCAGCAGGAGTTCAACTCCGGTGCCGGTGCGAAGAAGGTGTCGCTGGCCGACCTGATCGTGCTCGGCGGTGCCGCCGCCGTGGAGAAGGCCGCCAAGGACGCCGGATACGACATCGAGGTGCCCTTCACCCCGGGCCGTGTCGACGCGACCGAGGAGCAGACCGACGCGGAGTCCTTCGTCGCGCTGGAGCCGACCTCCGACGGGTTCCGCAACTACGTCGGCAAGGGCAACCGGCTGCCGGCCGAGTACCTGCTGCTCGACCGGGCCAACCTGCTGACCCTGAGCGCTCCGGAGATGACCGCCCTCGTCGGCGGCCTGCGGGTGCTGGGCGCCAACTACCAGCAGTCGGCGGACGGTGTCCTCACCGAGACGCCCGGAGTGCTGACCAACGACTTCTTCGTCAACCTGCTCGACATGGGCACGACGTGGAAGGCCACCTCGGAGGACCAGAGCACCTTCGAGGGCCGTGACAGCGCCACCGGTGCGGTCAAGTGGACCGGCACCCGGGCCGACCTGGTCTTCGGCTCCAACTCCGAGCTGCGGGCGCTCGCCGAGGTCTACGCGAGCGATGACGCGAAGGAGAAGTTCGTGAAGGACTTCGTCGCCGCCTGGGTCAAGGTCTCCAACCTCGACCGGTTCGACCTCGTCTGACACACCTGAGCACGACGTCCAGGCCGGCCCGCACGGGCCGGCCTGGACTTATTTCTGTCCGCAGTTCCGCCCGAATGCCAGCCCGTCCTTCATCCCGGACAGGGCCGACCGACACACTTTGCCAGCTCTTTACAACGCGCCGTGCCGCTGCCTCGTCTCTCCGCTCGATCCGTAACCCAGCCCGCGAAGTGGCGGGCGGACCGACGAAAGAGAGCGATTCCATGCGCCGAACCGTCCTGAGCGCGATGACACTCGCGTGCACCGCCGTCCTGGTGAGCACCGCGCCCGCGTTCGCCGACGAGAAGACCCCGGCCCCCCGCGACCCCTCGTCCGCCGCGGCCCCCGCCCAGAGCGCGGAACCCACCCGCGGCCCGGCCGCCAGCCCGGTCCCGAGCCAGAAGCGGACCCGGCCGGGCGCCGCCACCCCGGCCCCGAAGGAGGAGCCGACCAAGACGCGGGACCGCGGCCAGGTCGGCGTCATCCCGAGGGGCGCGCCGAACACCGGGGTGACGGCCAAGTCCTCCGGCTCCGGGACCGAGGGCCAGCTGATCGGCGGGGGCGCCGCCGCGGCGCTCGTCGCGGGCGGCGCGGCGGTCTTCGTCGTCCGTCGCCGGCGGGCGACCGGGGCATGACCCCGTTCTCCAGGCGCGCGTTCGCCACGGCGGCGATGGCCTCGCTGCTCGTGGGCTGCGGCGGCCACCCGGCCCGGCAGACCACGGCCGCACCAGGTTCCGGGAGGACGTCACCGCCTTCCCCGACCCCCGTGAAGGCGGCGCGTCCCCTGGGGCGTTCGGTCCCGGTCCGGCTGCTGATCCCGGCCATCGACGTCGACACCCCGGTCATGCGGCTGGGGCTGGCGCCGGACGGAAGTGTGCGGGTGCCGCCGGTCACGGAGCACGACCAGGCGGGCTGGTACCGGCACTCGCCGACACCGGGGCAGGTCGGCCCGTCGGTCATCCTCGGCCATGTCACGGTCGGCGCCTACGGTGACGGGGTCTTCCGCCACCTCGCGCGACTGCGCCGGGGCGACCGGGTCGTGGCGCGCCTGGAGAACGGCACGGCGGCGGAGTTCGCCATCAGCGCCGTGCGGACGGTGGCCAAGGCGGACTTCCCGGCGGACGACGTCTACGGGGACGTGGACCGCCCGGAGTTGCGGCTGATCACCTGTGGCGGCCCCCGCTCCGGCGACGGCTACCTCGATAACGTGATCGTCTTCGCCGAGCTGACCTCCGCCGGCTCCTGACCCACCCCTGGATCCCGGGCCCACGGAACCCACACCGGCGGCCCGGGGTCTTCCCCTCCGAGTGCCATCACGACCATGGAGCGCGTTGAAACGGTCCCGTGACAGGGCGGCGTCCGAGCTGTTCGCCGCCCTCTACCCACGCCTCGCCGGCTGGTGCCGCCGGCTCGTCGACGACGACGAGACGGCCCATGAGATCGCCTCCGAGGCGTTCACCCGGCTCTGGGCCCGCTGGACGTCCGTGGAGGAGCCCCGTGGCTTCCTCTACGTCACTGCGGCCAATCTCGTCCGGGACCACTGGCGCAAGATGGAGCGCGAGCGCAAGGCCATGCGCCGGGCCACCTCCGAAGCCGCCCTCCGCCCCCACGCCGAACAGTCCGACCCGTCGGTACGCCTGCTCGTACAGTCGCTGCCGGAACGACTGCGCGTTCCGATCCTGCTGCACTACTACGCTGACATGCCGATCCGGGAGGTGTCCGTACTGACCGGGCGCAAGGAAGGAACCGTCAAGGCCGACCTCCACGCGGCCAGAGAACTGCTCCGCGTCCACCTGAGGAGAAGCCTTGACCCCACACTTTGACGACGGCCCGGAGCTGGAACCCGACGACCCCCTCGCGGTGATCCTGCGGCCCACCTCCGACTACCTCGGCCCGCCCCCCGGCCGGTACGAGGCGATCCGCCGCGCCGCGGCCCGCCGCCGGCTGCTGCGCACCGCGGCCGGGGTCGGTGTGTCCTGCGCCGTCGCCGCCCTCATCGCGCTGCCGCTGCGTCTGACGGCGCCCGAGACACCCGCCCGCCCGACGGTGCCGCTCGCCCCGCCGCCCGCGACGGGCCGTACGGCGCCCCCGCTCCCGTCGGCGCCCGCCGGTCGTCCCTCGGCGTCGCCCACCCCGTCGGCGCCGTCCAAGGCCCCGGAGCAGCGCGCCACCCGCGGGCCCCGAGGCGAGACGGCAGGTCCCCGGGACAGCGAGGACGTCCCCCTCCGCCGGCGGTCGACGGCACCGAGCCTCTCGGCGCGGGCCGAGCCGTCGGAACGCCGGAGGGGCGCCCTCACCACCCCCGGCACCATCCGTCGGCCGTAGGCGGCCCCGAGCGGGGCCGCCCGGAGCGGTTCGTCCGGCTTACGCCTTCGAACCGATGCCGGTCAGCGACCGGACCTCCATCTCCGCCTGCTTCTTGGAGTCGGAGGAATCCTTGCTGAAGACCGTGCCGAGGAATCCGCAGAGGAAGGAGAGCGGAATCGACACCAGGCCGGGGTTGGTGAGGGGGAACCAGTGGAAGTCCACGCCCTTGATGATCGACGTGGAGCTGCCCGAGATCGCAGGCGAGAAGAGGATGAGCACCAGGCCGGACCCCAGGCCGCCGTAGATGCTCCACAGCGTCCCGGTCGTGTTGAACCGCTTCCAGAACAGCGTGTAGAGGATCGTCGGCAGATTGGCGGACGCGGCGAGCGCCAGGGCCAACGACACCAGGAAGGCCACGTTCTGGCCGTTGGTGACGATGCCGCCGAGGATGGCCATGAAACCGATCACGAGCGCCGTCAGCCGCGCGACCCGGATCTCCGAGCGCGGGTCGGCCTTGCCGTTGCGGATCACGTTGGCGTACACGTCATGGGCGAACGAGGCCGAGGCCGCCAAGGTCAGCCCGGCCACGACCGCGAGGATCGTCGCGAAGGCCACCGCGGAGACGACGCCCAGCAGCATCGCGCCGCCGATCTCGAAGGCGAGCAGGGGAGCGGCGGAGTTCTCGCCGCCCGGGGCGTTGACGATCCGGTCCGAGCCGACCAGCGCGGTGGCGCCGTACCCGACGATCAGGATCGACAGGTAGAAGATGAACATCGACCAGGAGCACCAGACCACCGAACGCCGGGCCTCCTTGGCGTCGGGCACGGTGTAGAAGCGCATCAGCACATGCGGCAGGCTGGAGATGCCGAGGACCAGCGACAGGGACAGCGAGACGAAGTCGAGCTTGGTCATCGCGTTCTCGCCGTACCAGCCACCGGGGTTGAGCAGATCCGCGCCCAGCGAGCTGTTCTGCGCCGCCTGATCGAGGATCGCCGAGAAGCTGAACCCGAACTTGCCGAGCAGGAACACGCTCATGAAGGTCACGCAGATCAGCAGCAGGCCCGCCTTGATGATCTGCACCCAGGTCGTGCCCTTCATGCCGCCCACCAGGACGTAGAAGACCATGACGAGGCCGACACCGGTGATGATGAGGGCCTGCCCGCCCTTGCTGTGCACATTGAGCAGCAGGGCGATCAGACCACCCGCACCGGCCATCTGGGCGAGCATGTAGAAGAACGTGATCACCAGGGTGGAGTTGGCCGCCGCCGCGCGCACCGGGCGCTGCCTCATGCGGTAGGCCATCACATCGCCGACCGTGAACCGCCCGGTGTTGCGCAGCCGCTCCCCGACGAGCAGGAGGGCGACCAGCCACGCCACGAGCCACCCCACGGAGTAGAGGAACCCGTCGTAGCCGTGGACGGCGATCGCCCCCGAGATGCCGAGGAACGAGGCCGCGGAGAGGAAGTCGCCGGACAGGGCGATGCCGTTCTGGACGCCGGTGAAGGCGCTGCCCGCGGCGTAGTAGTCGGAGGTCGTCGAGTTTCTGTTGGTGGCCTTGTAGACGACGAACAGCGTGATGATGACGAAAGCGAAGAAGACGCTCAGGTTGATTATCGGGCTGCCGGTCGTGCGGGCTGCGATCTGCAATGTCATTCCTTGCCGACTCCCGCCAGCTCGTGGATCGTGTCCACCTGCGGGTCAAGTTTCTTGCGCGCGAAGCGCCGGTACGTCAGGACGATCGCCATCGTCGATACGAACTGCAGCAGGCCGAAGACGGTGCCGGTGTTGACCGCGCCGAACAGCTTGCGGCTCATGAAGTCGTGGTCGTAGGCCGAGAAGAGCACGAAGGTCATGTACCAGCACAAGAAGAAGGCGCTCATCGGGAAGATGAACCAGAGCAGTCTCCTGCGGAGAAGTTTGAACTCCGGGCTCTGCTGAATCGCCTCGAAATCGGGCTCCCCGATGTCGTCACCGCGATCGGCGAACCCCGTTCCGGTGGCCCGCTCGAAAGGCAAGGAAGCGGGCGGTCGCACCGATTTATTCATGGTTTTCTCCGGGGTGTTTCTGACGAGGCGTCGGTTCGGAGCGCCCGCGCTAGAGCGATAGATGGTGAGGGCGACCGGCGGGCCCTTGACGCCGCAAGTGTAGTGAGGCGCCGGACACAGTCAACGCCGCCCCCTGCTCTCAGTGGTGCAGGTGGGCGGGTGTCATGGTATGCATCGGGCTTCGGCGCCATCTCGAATATGGCGGGAGTGGTCGCTGAACCAATACTTTGTCTCTCCTTCCCGTGTTGTCCATTTTGACTTGGTGTCAGGTTGACGGTGGACGCTCAGGGTTGCGTCTTGAGGACATTTCGGGACCCGGCGTTGTGTCCCAAGTGTCGCCACTGGTAGAACCTCACCTCGGGTAGGACGTCCCATCGTGCGTGAGCATGAGTGCTGTGAGCGTGCCGCTGTGCAGTGAGTCTGCCACTGGCATATGACGGCAGCCCCGTGCTCGCCACTGCCTCCCCCGAGGTGTTTGGATAGGTTCAGGAATGCAGTCTGCGGGGGTGCTCTCAAGAAGCCGGAGGTAGGTTGATCTGTGGGTTTCCTCGATCGCTCTCGCATCATCGCAGGGGCGGGGTGGAATCGTTGGCTGATTCCACCGGCGGCGCTTGCGATCCACTTCTCCATCGGCCAGGCGTACGCCTGGAGCGTCTTTAAGATACCTCTGGAAGATTCCCTAGACATCTCGGGGACGGCTAGCGCCCTCCCGTTCCAGATCGGCATTCTGGTGCTCGGGCTCTCTGCCGCGTTCGGGGGAACGCTGGTCGAGAGAAAAGGCCCGCGCTGGGCCATGTTCGTCTCGCTCGTGGCCTTCTCCACCGGCTTCCTGGTCGCCGCCCTCGGCGTCGCCACGCGCAATTACTGGCTGGTCGTTCTCGGCTACGGCGGTATCGGCGGGGTCGGGCTCGGCATCGGGTACATCGCGCCGGTGTCCACCTTGATGAAGTGGTTTCCGGACCGGCCGGGCATGGCCACCGGTACGGCGATCATGGGGTTCGGCGGCGGCGCGCTGATCGCCTCCCCCTGGTCGACGGAGATGCTCAAGGCGTTCGGCAGCGACACCAGCGGCATCGCGAAGACGTTCCTGGTACACGGCCTGGCCTACGCCGCCTTCATGTCGCTGGGCGTGGTGCTGGTGCGGGTGCCGCCCGAGGGCTGGCGGCCGGCCGGCTGGACGCCGCGCGACGACGCGGGGAAGCGGCTGGTCACCACCGCGAACGTATCGGCGAAGAACGCGGTGCGGACGCCCCAGTTCTGGCTGCTCTGGATCGTGCTGTGCATGAACGTTACTGCTGGTATCGGGATCCTGGAGAAGGCCGCCCCGATGATCCAGGACTTCTTCCAGGAGACGGCCAGCCCGGTGAGCGCGAGCGCCGCCACCGGCTTCGTCGCGCTGCTGTCCCTGGCCAACATGGCCGGTCGCTTCGTGTGGTCCTCGGTCTCCGACGTGGTCGGCCGGAAGAACATCTACCGCCTGTACCTGGGCGCCGGTGCCCTGCTCTACCTCACGATCATGCTCGAAAAGGACAGCAGCACCGCGCTGTTCGTCGCCTCGACCATGGTGATCCTGTCGTTCTACGGCGGTGGATTCGCCACCGTTCCGGCCTACCTCAAGGATCTCTTCGGCACCTACCAGGTCGGCGCGATCCACGGCCGGCTGCTGACCGCGTGGTCGGTCGCCGGAGTCGCCGGACCGCTCATCGTGGACTCCATCGCGGATTCCGCGCATGAGTCCGGGGACACCGGCCCGGCCCTCTACACCTTTTCGTTCACTCTCATGATGGGGCTGCTTGTCATCGGCTTCATCGCGAACGAACTGGTGCGTCCGGTGAATCCGAAGTTCCACGAACCTGAGCCGGCGGCCCGGGCGGAGTCGGCGTCCCCGGAGGAAACCCCCGACCCCCTTCCGGCAGAGAGGCGGTAAGCCGGTGACTGACGCAGACAGCCCTTCGCCGGACGTGGCCAAGACGGGTTCTCCCGTGGTCATGGTCGTGGCATGGCTGTGGGTAGCTGTGCCGTTTCTGTACGGTCTTTACCAACTGGCCGAGAAGAGCAGCAAGTTGTTCGAGTAGAGGCAGGCGCGCCGGCGCATCGCCGAAAGCGATGTGCCGGCGCGCTGCCGGGCGTTCGACTTTCCCCAGCCGGGGAAATCCCAGGAGAAACGGCATCGTGATACATCCCTGTGGGCAAGCCGGTCCGAGCGCGGAGCGCGCCTCATGACCCCGGGCAGGCATGCGGCCGCGCGCGATCGCTCACCGTCGTGGTGGGCCGGCGTCGTGGAATGGCGCAACTGGCGGCTGCCCGTGAAGCTGGGTGCCGTTCTGGTGGTGCCCGCTCTGCTCGCCGTCGCCTTGGGCGTCGTGCAGATCCAACGCGACGTCGAGCGCGCGAACACCTACGCGGACGTGCAGCGGCTGGTCAGACTGCGCGATGGGCTGATGCCGTTGATCAGCGACCTGCAGATGGAACGGACCATGTCGGCCGAGCGGCTGAGAGACCGTGCGTCCGCCGATCCGGCCATGCTCCGGCAGCAGAACCAGCGCGTCGACCGCGCGCGGGCCGCCGTCACGCGCACCACCAAGCGGGCACAGGGCCTCAAAGGGGTTTCGGCGAACCGCTATCGCGACGCGTTCAAGCTGCTGGACGGACTGCCCGCGCTGCGCAAGCAGGTGACGTCCACGGACATCGGCTCGTGGACCGCGGTGACCGAGTACAGCAAGATCATCAACGGTCTGCTCGACCTGGACCAGGCGCTGGGCAGCCGGTTCGGTGAACCCCAGCTGTCCGGACCGGCCACCGCGCTGTACGACCTGGAGCTGGTCCAGGAACAGGTCCACCTCCAGCACATGATCGTCATGGAGGCGCCCGACCCCGGCACGCTGGCGGACCCCAAGCTCATCAGGGCGCTCCAGGAGTCCGACATCCGCATGCGGGACAAGCTGAGCGACTTCCGCGCCGTGGCCACCAAGGGGGACCAGCGCGCCTACCAGCGGATGGTCACCGGTCCGGAGGTACAGCGGCGTACCCGGCTGCTGGATGCCGTGCTGTCCCAGCCGGGTTCGCAGAACACCGGGCAGAACGCCGCCGACGCCGCGCCGTTCTCCGTCCGCGACTGGAACCGCAGTTCGGAGGCGACCGGAACCCTCATCAACACGGTGGAGAAGCGGCTTGCCGACCGGCTCCGCGTGACCTCCGCCAAGCTGCAGGACGAGACGAGCGACCGGGCCGGTGCGGAGTCCGTGCTGCTCTTCGCGGTGCTCCTGCTCGCCTTCGCCATCGGTATCGCCATCGCCCGCCATCTGCTGCGGTCGCTGACCGTGCTGCGCTCCACCGCGCTCGACGTGGCCGAACGCCGACTGCCCGAAGCGGTGTCGAGCATCCGCGAGGGCGAGATGGCGACCACGTCGATCAGCGCCGTGCCCGTCCACACCACCGAGGAGTTCGGACAGCTCGCGAGGGCGTTCGACGCGGTGCACGGCCAGGCCGTACGCCTGGCCGCCGAACAGGCCGCGCTCCGCGGCGACCTGCGGGACACCCTGGTCAACCTCTCGCGGCGCAGCCAGAGCCTGGTGGACCGGCTGCTGCGGCTGATGGAACAGCTCGAACTGCACGAAGAGGACCCGGACCAGCTGGCCAGCTTCTTCAAGCTGGACCACCTGGCGACCCGGATGCGCCGCAACAACGAGAACCTGATGGTCCTGTGCGGCAGCACCCCGGTCCGCCCCTCCGAGCAGCGCGTGCCGCTCGACAATGTGCTGCGGGCCTCGGTCTCCGAGATCGAACACTACCGGCGGGTGGTGGTGGAGCCCGTTCCCGCCGCCGAAGTGATCGGGTACGCTGCCGGTGACCTGGCGCGAATGATCGCTGAGCTGCTGGACAACGCCACCGCGTTCTCCCCGCCGGAGACCCAAGTGGTCGTCAGCAATACACTGCGCCTGGACGGTTCCGCACTGATCGAGGTCCGCGACGAGGGATTCGGGATGAGCGGGGCCGAATTGGCCAAGGCTCATCGGCGCGTAGCGGGGGACGTATCCGTGGAGGTACCTACGTCCCGGCAGATGGGCTTGACCGTCGTCGGCCGTCTGGCCCGTCGCCACGGCGTCACCGTGGAATTGATCTCGGAGCGCGACACCGGCGGTGGGCTGCGCGCGGGTGTGCTGGTCCCGGCCAAGCTGATGCTCGCGGACAAGCCCGCTCTCGCGGGCCGGGAGAGCTCCCTGCCCGTCCGGCGGACCTCCAAGACGGCCGAGCCGGTGGGCACACGCCGGGAGACCGGCGCGGCCCCGGCAGCGCCTCTGCCGCGCCGCGCGACCGACGGCGCCCGCTCGCTGCGCGCCGGGGATTCCCCGGCCGGCTCCGGGGACACGGGCCGTTCCCTGCCGACCCGCTCCAGCGGCTCGCGGGCGTTCGTGGATTCCTCGCAGCCCGGCGGACTGCCGCGCCGGATACCTCCCGCCAAGGCCGGCCGGCCCGCCCCGGTCGGCGAGAACGCACCGGGGAAGGCGGCCGCCCTCTCC
Organism: Streptomyces sp. NPDC007875; assembly: GCF_042868035.1. Taxonomy (NCBI): domain Bacteria; kingdom Bacillati; phylum Actinomycetota; class Actinomycetes; order Kitasatosporales; family Streptomycetaceae; genus Streptomyces; species Streptomyces sp. NPDC007875. The sequence continues at coordinate 502,368 of NZ_JBIADZ010000003.1, forward strand.
GGCAATGGCAACGGGAACGGCAACGCCCCCGCCGACCGCCGCGCCGTACAGCCGCCGGGACAGCCCCCGCTGCCACCGCGGCGTCCGCGCCCGGCCGCTCAAGACGACGCCCCCTCGCCGTGGTTCGCGTCGACCGGGGCGAAGACGGCTCCGGCGGGCCCCCCGGGCCAGGAGACGGCCGAGAGCCGGAGGCCGGCGGGCCTCCCGGCGTCCGAGCTCCCCCGGCGGCCCGTCCCCGCCGCGCCCGCGTCCCCCGGCGAGAGCCGCGATGCCGCCGGTGACCCCGGCCAGATCGTCCACGAGCGGCCCGGCGCCGCGGACGCGGGCGGAACCACGCAGGCCGGGCTGCCCCGCCGGGTGCCGCGCCAGGGCTCGGGCACGGAACGGGCCAAGCCGCGCGCCACCGAAGAGCGCCCCAAGCCGCGTGGAGCCGGCGACGAGGAATCCGCGCGGCGGAACGCCGGCCGCACCCTTACGTTCCTCAGCAATTACCAGTCGGGCATCCGCCGGGGTCAGCCCGACGGACGCGACGAGACATAAGGTCTCAGCGAAGATGGACAGGAAGAACCAATGACCTCACCCCAGCTGCGGGAGGTGAGCCAGTTCGGATGGCTGGTCACCAATTTCACCGAGCGTGTGCCCAATGTGGCGCACGCCGTGGTGGTCTCGGCCGACGGACTGTTGCTCACCGCGTCGGACGGGCTGGCGGCTGAGCGGGCCGAGCAGGTCGCCACCATTGCCGCCGGGGCCATCAGCCTGATCCAGGGCGCCGCCCAGTGCCTGATGACCGGAGATGTGCGGTCCTCGGTCATCCAGATGGAGCTCGGGAACATGCTCCTGATGTCGATCAAGGACGGCTCATGCCTCGTGGTGCTGGCGGCGCCGGACTGCGAGATCGGTCAGGTGGCCTACGAGATGACCGTACTGGTCGACCAGGTCGGCGAGATGCTGACCCCCGAGCTCCGCGCTGAGCTGCAGGAGCTCAACCTGCAGGGCGTGAAGCGGACATCAGCCCAATAGGCCGGACGGGGAGATGATGAGCACCGGTGAAGGCCCTTCCGGGCAGGGACCTGGGAGAGAACAGGGGGCGGAGGACGAGCAGACCTTCGCCGACGTGCTCAACGCCTTCAGCTTCGGCAAAGGGCGACGCGGGCGGAAGGCACCTCGGTCCGACGGCACGCCGGAGGCCCCGTCCCGCCGTGAGGGCGGGGACGGCCGGCCCGAGGAGCCCGGGGAATCCTTCCCGAGGGCGTCGTCGGAGGCTGAGGGGCCGGCCGCCTGGGAGTCCGAGCACGACGAGAGCCAGGGCCCGGCCGCGCTTGTGCGCGCCTACTCATGGACGGGCGGCCGGACCAGGTCCCACCATCACTTCGAGGTCGAGACCCTGGTGACCACCACCGAGCTGGGTCACCGCTCCACCGACGTCCTGCAGGCCGACCACCGCCCGGTGATCGCGCTGTGTCAGGAGCCGAGGTCGGTGGCCGAGGTGGCGGCCATGCTCCTGGTGCCGCTGGGGGTGGCCAAGGTCCTGCTCGGCGACATGGCCGAACGCGGGCTGATCGTCGTTCACCGGACGGCCTCGGAGGAGGGCGCCGCGCCGGACCGCGCCCTGATGGAGAGAGTGCTGGTGGGACTCCGGCGGATCTAGTGTGTTCGGTGCGCGGCGACCGACGGGTTCCCGCGCGCCGACATGCCCGCATCTGTGCGTAATATCCGCCGTGGAGCCCCTCCGAGCTGATCGCTTGTGCGTGTTCCGAGCCAACACTGAGCAGTTTCACGCTCTTGACGTGGCTCGGTCTGATCGGTTTACTCCCTGGCACGCCGATGTCGAATGCTCGGCGACAGAGGTACGCCCAGCCGGTATGCGGCCCCGCCGTGAGTCCGGCCCGAGTCGCCAGGTCGCTGTCTGCGACCGAGGCGGGGCCGTGCCCACGGATCATGGAGCTCTCAGCGATGAGCCTGAACCGTTCGCGCATCCGTACCACTGTGGGCGCCGCCGTGGCATGCGCCGCGGCCGCCGCGGCCGGCGTTCTCGCCCCCGCCCCCGCCTCGGCCACCTCGGCCGCCCTTCCGCCGGTCCACGCCGACTTCGACTACCAGATCGGCGGGGCGTACGCCCCGCCGTCCGGAGTGCAGGTCGTCAGCCGCGACCACAGCGCCTCCCCGGCACCCGGTCTGTACAACATCTGTTACGTCAACGCCTTCCAGACGCAGAAGATCGGCCAGCCCGGCGGCCCGGCGGACTGGCCGTCCGACCTGCTGCTCAAGAACGACGACGGTGACGTCATCATCGACACGGACTGGGACGAGGCGATCCTCGACATCACCACCGAGAAGAAGCGGGAGGGCATCGCGGAGAAGATCGAGGCCCAGATCGACGAGTGCGCCGCCAAGGGCTTCAACGCGCTCGAGCTGGACAACTTCGACACCTTCACCCGTGATGTCGTCGAGGGCAGGATCACCGAGGAGCACGCCCAGACCTACATCCGGATGCTGTCCGCCTACGGCCATGGCAAGGGCCTGGCGGTCGGTCAGAAGAACACCGTGGAGCTGGCCAGGAATCACGCGGCCAACGGCCTCGACTTCGCCATCGCCGAGGAATGCGGCAACCCCGAGTACAACGAGTGCGCCGACTACCTCGCGGAGTTCGGGAACAACGCCATCTTCATCGAGTACACGAACGCCGGGATGAAGAACGCCTGCGAGTACGGCGACCGGGTGAGCGTCGTCCAGCGCGACCGCGATGTCCTGCCCCGGGGCGAGGACGGTTACGTCCGCAAGACCTGCCCGTAGTCCTAGCCGGAGACGGTGTGGCCGCCGCGGACCGCGGCGGCCACATATCCACCGAACATCTGGAGGCAGACATGGAGGCGGTCGGCAGTGGCCGCGGCGGGCCCTCGCGCCGTGGCATCCTGCGCGGCGGCGGTGCGCTGGCCCTCACCGCGGCAGCGGGTACGGCGGTGGCGGGATGCGGGACCGGCCTGGGCGTGGACTCCGACGGAACCGTCCACATCGAGGTGTGGCACGGGCAGAACGGCCCCTCGCTGAAGGCGTTCAAACGGCTCGTGGCCAACTTTCACCGAAGCCACCCCGCCATACGGGTCGACATCGGCGGCGGGGTGCTGGCGGACGACATGCTGCAGAAGGTGATGGCCGGTCTCGTCGCCCAGTCGCCACCCGACGTCGCCTACATCTTCGGCTCCGACCTGGCGAGTGTCGCCAGAAGTCCCCAGCTCGCGGACATGACATCGGTCGTGGAATCCCAGCCGGTGCCCTGGAACCAGTACTGGCCGGCCGCCCGGGAGGGCGTCATGGTCGACGGTGTGGTCCGTGCGGTGCCCGCGGTGCTGGACTCGCTCGCCGTGGTGTGCAACAAGAAGCTCTTCCGCGAGGCCCGACTGGATCTGCCCGCACCGGGCTGGACCTGGCAGGACTTCATCGACATGGCCCGGAAGCTGACCGACCGCGGCAAGGGCACGTTCGGCACCGGCTGGCCCGGCGCGGGCGACGAGGACACGGTGTGGCGGATGTGGCCGATGATCTGGGATCTGGGCGGTGAGGTCATCGCCAAGGGCAAGCGGGAGATCGGATTCACGGGCGAACCCGGTGTCCGCTCCCTCGATGTGCTCGCCGCGCTCGCCAGGGACCGAAGCGTCTACGTCGACCCCAAGCCCGGTGGCGAGCAGATGTACCAGGCGTTCTCCACCGGCCGGCTGGGCATGGTCGGGACCGGTCCCTGGCAGCTGCCCGACATCCGCCAGGCGAAGATCGACTACCACGTCGTCCCACTGCCCGGCTTCCACGGCCGGTCGGTGACGATCTCCGGCCCCGACACCTGGAGCGTGTTCGACAACGGCTCCGCGCGGCTGAAGGCCGCCCGTACCTTCATCGGCTGGCTCATGGAGCCCGAACAGGCATACCTGTGGGACTCCGAGGCGGGCAGCCTGCCGCAGAGCCGGCCCGCCGAGCGCCGTCCGAAGTGGCGGAAGCACGCGGCCGAGGTGCCCGGTCTCTCGGTGTTCACCGAGGTGCTGGAGACCGCGCGGGTACGGCCGGTCGACCGGGCCTACCCCAAGATCTCCATGCCGTTCGGCGAGGCCATCACCGCCGTCCTGCTCGGCAAGAGCACACCGGCGAAGGCGCTGCGGCGGTGCGCGGACGAAGCCAACGCCGCCATGGCCAAGGTGCGTTGAGGAGCCCCACATGTCCCGTCTGCCCACCCCCATCACCCGTCCGGCGCCGCGAACACCGGCCGGCTCCGCACGCCGCAGAGGCCGCCGGGAGGCCGCGACGGCCTGGGCGTTCGTCCTCCCCTCCGTCCTGGTCATCCTGGGCCTGAGCGTCGTCCCCGTCCTGTGGTCGCTGCTGCTGTCGTTCCAGTACAGCGACCTCCTCACCCCGAGCGTCTGGGTGGGCTGGGACAACTACCGCCAGCTCGCCGACGATCCGCAGTTCGCCCAGGCCGTGCGCAACACCCTGGTGTACACGGCGCTGTATGTGCCGCTGAGCATCGGCCTGGGGCTGGCGCTCGCGCTGGTCCTCAACCGCCGCATCCGGTTCGCCGGTCTGTACCGCACCCTGCTCTTCGTGCCGTTCGTGGTCTCGGCCGCCGCCCAGGGCGTTCTGTTCTCCTTCATCCTCGACCCGGAGTTCGGCGCGGCCAACGCGCTGCTGCACCGGCTCGGGCTCTCCCCACAGGGGTTTCTGTCCGATCCGGCCCAGGCCCTGCTGGTCCTGGTGGCCATCTCCCTGTGGAGCGGCACCGGCTTCTGCGTCGTGATCTACCTCGCCGCCCTCCAGGACGTACCCCGGGAACTGACCGAGGCCGCCACCCTGGACGGCGCGGAACGCCGCCATGTGCTGCGGCACGTCACCCTGCCCACCATCGCACCGGTCAGCGTGTTCCTGCTGGTGTGGCAGACGATCAGCGCCCTGCAGGTCTTCGACCTGGTGTACGTGACGACGAAGGGCGGTCCGCTCGGATCCACCACCGTGATCGTCTACTTCGTCTGGGAGCAGGCGTTCCGGAACTTCACCGCCGGATACGGGGCCGCGGCGGCCTACGTCCTCGGCGTCGCCCTGCTGGTGGTCGCCGCCGGGCTGCGGCTGGTCCGGCGCCGCGACGACCACCGCCTCAAGGGAGCCACGTCATGACGGACCTGTCCCACCTTCCCGGGAGAGCCACCGACCGGCTCCGGCCGGTCGGCCGGACCACCGGGGAGCCCGTGGCCCGCCCACGGCGCCGGTTCCGGCTGCCGTTCAGCCCGTGGCATCTGCTGCTCGCGCCACTGGCGCTGCTCTTCGCCGTACCGCTGATCTGGCTGGGGCTCAGCTCCGTGATGAGCGACGCGGAGATCAACCGGTTCCCGCCGGCGCTCTGGCCCTCCGGGATCCACCTGGGCGGCTACCGGTTCGTCCTCGGCAACGCGATGTTCCCGCGCTGGTTCGCCAACTCCCTGATCGTCTCGGCCGTCGCGGTCTTCTCGAACCTGCTGCTGGGGACGCTGGGCGGATACGCCTTCGCCCGGATGCGGTTCGGCGGGTCCCGGGTGCTGCTGGTCCTGATGCTGGCGACCATGGCCATCCCGTTCCAGCTGACGATGATCCCGACCTTCCTGGTCATGCGGAAGCTGGGGCTCGTCGACACCCTCGGGGCGCTGATCGTGCCGTCGCTGGTGACGCCGTTCGCGGTCTTCCTGCTGCGGCAGTTCTTCCTCTCCCTGCCCAGGGAACTGGAGGAGGCCGCCTGGATCGACGGGTGTTCGCGGCTGCGGGTGCTGTTCCAGATCGTGGTCCCGCTGTCCCGCCCCGCGCTGAGCACCGTCGCCGTCCTCACCTTCCTCACCACCTGGAACGACCTGTCGTGGCCGCTCATCGCCCTGAACCACGACGCCAACTACACCCTCCAACTGGGCCTGACCACCTTCCGGGGACAGCACCACACCCAGTGGTCGGCCGTGATGGCGGGAAACGTCATCACCGTCCTGCCGGTGCTGCTCGCCTTCCTCGCGGCCCAGAAGACCTTCGTCCGGTCCATCACCTCCACCGGTCTCAAGGGCTGACCACGGCCCCGCACCGCCCCTCCCTCACCACTCGTCAGGAAGCCGTATGCCGCCCACCTTCGACCTGCTCGTCATCGGGGACGCCAACCCGGATGTCATCGTCGGACCGCTCGCCACCCCACTCGCCTTCGGCCAGCGCGAACAACTCATCGACAGCGGCGCGCTCACCCTCGGCGGCTCCGCCGCGATCACCGCGTGCGGCGCCGCCCGGCTGGGGCTGCGCGTGGCCTTCGCCGGACGTGTCGGGGACGACGGCGCCGGACACTACCAGCGCGACCAACTCGCGGCACAGGGCGTCGACGTCAGCGGGCTGCACCTGGACCCGAGCCTGCCGACACCGCTCACGGTCATCGTGACCCGCGGCGACGACCGGGCCATCCTCACCGCGCCGGCCACCCTCGCCGCGACCTCGGGGCGCGATGTGCCCGAGCACCTGCTGACCTCGGCCCGGCACGTCCACGCCGCGTCCTACTTCCTGATGCCGGGGCTCGCCGCCGATCTGCCGGGCCTTTTCGACACCGCCCGCGCGGCGGGCGCCACCACCTCGCTCGACACCAACGACGACCCCTCGGGCCGATGGGACCGCGCGGCGCTGGCGCCCGTCCTCGCCCGGACCGACATCCTGCTGCCCAACGCCGCCGAGGCGCACCGGCTGGCCGGCACCGACGGCACATCCGTCGCGGCCGCCGCCGAACTCCTCGCGCACCAGGTGCCGCTGGTGGCCGTCAAGAACGGGGCGGACGGCGCCCTGTGCCACGACGGCCGGGCCCTGCTCACCACCGTCGGCATCCGCGTGACACCCCAGGACGCCGTCGGCGCGGGCGACAGTTTCAACGCGGGCTTCCTCGCCGGACGGCTCGCGGGCCGGCCCATCGCCGAGGCGCTCGACCTCGCCGCCGCCTGCGGTGCGCTGTCGACCCGCGCCGCGGGCGGCACCACCGCCCAGCCCACCTGGGAAGAAGCCCTCACCCACCTCACCGTCAACGGAGACAGCCCGTCATGACCAACCCCAAGATCGTGCTGATCGGCGCCGGAAGCGTCGTCTTCACCCAGGGCCTGCTGGCGGACCTCTTCGCCTTCCCGGAGCTGAAGACCGCGCGGATCGCCCTGCACGACATCGATACGGAACGCCTGGCCACCGCCGAGGCCGCCGCCCGGTACATCGCCGAGCGGCGCGGCGCCGACGCGCACATCACCGCACACGCCGACCGGCGCGAGGCACTCGACGGCGCCGACTTCGTCATCAACCTCGTCCAGATCGGCATGGGCGAGGCCACCCGCACCGACTTCGAGATCCCCGCGCGCCACGGTGTGCGGCAGACCATCGGCGACACCCTCGGCGTCGGCGGCATCTTCCGCGCCCTGCGTACCTTCCCGTTCCTCAAGGCACTGGGCGAGGACATCGCCGCCGTAAGCCCGGGGGCATGGCTGCTGAACTACACCAACCCGATGGCGATGAACGTGCAGTACCTCACCGCCGCGACCGGCCTGACCCGCGTGGTCGGTCTGTGCCACTCGGTGTACTGGACCATGCACGACCTGTGCGCCCTGCTCAAGGTCCCCTTCGACGAGATCACCTACCGCGCCGCCGGGGTCAACCACCAGGCGTGGGTGCTGCGTTTCGAGCACGACGGCACCGACCTGTACCCCCGGCTGGACGCGCTGATCGCCGAGAACGAGCAGCTGCGGCGCCGGGTCCGCGTCGACATGTACCGGCGGCTCGGCCACTACCCGACCGAGACCAGCGAGCACTCCTCCGAGTACGTGCCCTGGTATCTGCACCACGACAGCGAGATCGAGCGGCTGCGGCTGCCCATCGGCGCCTACCTCGGCATCGTGGACGAGAACGTCGCCGCCTATGAGCGGACCCGCGACGACCTCGCGGCCGGTGCCTGCATCGACGTCGAGGGGACCATGGAGTACGCCCCGCAGATCATCCACTCGATGGTGACCGGCACCCCCAGGACCGTCTACGGCAATGTGCCCAACCACGGCCTCATCGAGAACCTTCCGGCCCACGGCGTGGTCGAAGTGCCGTGTCTGGTCGACCGGTCCGGTGTCCAGCCGACCCGCGCCGGTGCGCTGCCCCCGCAGCTCGCCGCGCTCAACCGCACCTACCTCAGCATGAACGACCTCGTGGTGCGCGCCGCCCTGGAGGACGAGCCGCGCCACATCCGGCACGCGGCCATGACCGATCCGGCGACCGCCGCCGCCCTGCGCGTCGAGCAGATCTGGGAGCTGTGCGACGACATGGTGCGCGCACACGCCGAACGGCTGCAGCCCGGGCTGCGCGCCACTCTCGGCAGCTGAAGGCCCCTGGCCGCCACCGGCGGAAAGGACGGTGCGCACGCACCGGGTGCCCGGACCGACCGGCGGCTGACGGCCCGCGATCAGGCGGCGACCGCGTCGGCGGGTTCCGGGCCGCTCAGGGTCGCTGAGAACTGGTCGACGAGCCGTTCGAGCGCTTCCCGCGTGGCGGGGTCCACCACGACCCGCCCGTCCTCCCGTACCTCGATGTGCTTGTCCAGCACGAACCACCCCGGGGTGATGTGCGAGGGGCCCATGGAGGCGAGCACGGGCCGCAGCCCGTAGTCGATGGCCGGCACATGCGCGGTGCTGCCGCCGGTCGCCGGCGGCAGCACGGTCTTGCCCTCCAGCGCGTACTGCGGCAGCAGATCGAGCAACGACTTCAGCAGCCCCGAGTACGCCGCCTTGTAGACCGGGGTGCCGATGACGATGCCGTCGGCGCGGGCGACGAGTTCCGTGGCGCGGACGATCTCCGGATGCCCCAAGTCCGCGTGCAGCAGGGCCTCGGACGGAAGCGTGCGGACGTCCAGCGGGACCACCTGGTGCCCCTGCGCGGTGAGCCGGGAGTCCAGGCCGCGCAGGAGCCGAGTGGTGCGGGAGGTGGGGGAGGGGCTGCCCGAGATGGAGAGGATGGTGGACATGGCGGGGGTTCACCTCGTGATCGTCGTGCGGAAGGAGTGGGCACACGGGTTCGTACGGCCGGCCGCCGCGGCGGCCCCGGCTCCGGTCCCGGCGGACTTCACGGCGCCTTGCCCGGGTTGAGGATGCCGTGTGGATCGAAGGCCGTCTTGAGCCGGCGCTGGAGTGCGTGCTGGTCCGGGCCGAGCTCGTCGCCGAGCCAGCGCCGCTTGAGGGTGCCCACGCCGTGTTCGCCGGTGAGCGTGCCGCCACCACATATCCGCCACCGTGGTTGCCGAGGCCGGATACCTCGCCGGAGTCCTGGACGCGGCCCGCGCCGGACTCGGCGCCACCCTGCTGGCCATCCCCGGCAGCCCGTACCCCGACGGACTCACTCCCCGTCACGACCTCCCCGCCGTCCCCCCGGTGCGCATCAGCGGCCTGGCCCGCAGTGGCTGCGACCCCTCCCTGGCCGGAGCCACCATCGAGGCGGTGCGCGCTCTGCTCACCTATGGCGAGGCGGGCATCGCGGTGTGAGCCGGCGCGGAGCGCCTGGGCGCGGCTAGGCGGATTCGCGTGGGCCACCGGGCCCGGTCGCGGGGCGGCCCTCCGCGGTGCCGCCGGTCGCCTCGCGGAGCACGTCCCGCACCTGGTCGCGCAGCCACGCGTGCGCGGGATCGGTGTCGTGCCGGTGATGCCAGGTGACGACCACCCGGGTCGGTGGCAGCTCCAGCGGGAGCCGCCGGGTGACCAGGCCGAGTCGCGCCGAGGCGGGGCGGCACATCCGCTCGGCGACGACGGCCACGGCGTCCGAACGGGAGACCACGTCCAGCGCCGCGGCGCTCGTCGGCAGGGACGCGATCACCCGCCTCCGCAGGCCGCGTTCGGCGAGGGCGTCGTCGACGGCGTCGTGCAGACGGCCCCGGCGCGAGACGGTCACGAAGGCCATGCGGAGGAGCTTGTCGACACCGACCCTTCCCTTGGCGAGGGGATGTTCCCGTCGCAGGGCCAGGACCATCCGGTCGCGGCCCACCACCTCGGAGGAGATCTCCGGGCGCCCCGGCTCGTTCGCGCCGATCTCCAGGTCGACCTGGCCCCGGGTGAGGTCGGGCTGGTCGGCGGACGACTCGGCCAGCAGGCTCAGGTGGATGTTCGGGGCCGTGGCGCCGATCCTGGCGATCAGCGGGGCGGCGAGGGCCGCCAGCAGCGCGTCATGACCTCGCACCGTGAAGTGCCGGTTCAGGCGGGCCAGGTCGAGTCGGTGTACGGGAGTGAGCACGGCGGTGGCCCGCCGGACCAGTTCGCGGGTCTCCTCGCGCAGTTCGAGGGCGCGCGGGGTCGGGACCATGGTGCGGCCGGCGCGCACCAGGATGTCGTCGCCGGTCGCGCGGCGGATCCGGGACAGCGTCCGGCTCATCGCCGGTGGCGTGAGGTGCAGCCGGTCCGCCGCGGCGGTCACGCTGTTCTCCTCCAGCAGCGCGTCGAGCGCCACGAGCAAGTTGAGATCCACATGCGCCACGGTAAGGGATGCCCCGGATGGATTGCGCCGGGCGTCAAGTCTGTCCGGCTCCGGTGGCTACCCCTGGCGACCGCCCACGGGGTCGGGCCACGGGTTCAGGCCAGCGGGGAGATGGGGGTGGGCAGGGCGATCGTGGAGGTGGCGTGGGCGATGTTCTCCGGGCCGTTCTCGGGGGGCCAGATGCCGCGTTCGTAGGACTCGCGGCGGATGTCCAGCCGGGCGTTGAGGTCGGGGAAGGGCCAGATGTGGGTGATCCGGGGGACGCCGTCCAGGCCGTACATGGCGGTCGTCAGCGGGTGGAGCCGGGTGCGCTCCGGCACCGCGGCCTCCCAGCCGGCCATCGTGGGCACCAGGCCGCCGACCTTGAGCTGGTATGTGCGGAACTCGTACACGGAGCCGTAGTGGCCCGGCTCGAGCGGTGGCAGGAAGGGGAACGGGGCGTAGCTCTCCACCTGGAAGCCGGTCAGCTGCTCCCCGATGCCGAACGGGTCGGAGCTGGTGAGCACACGCATGCGCTCCTCGGTGAGTTCCTCGGCGTTGTCGAAGCCGCGCAACAGAAGCAACTCCCCGACGATGACGCCGTGTTCGGGCTCCCAGCAGCCGAGCAGCCGGCCGCCGGTGGCGTCGCTCGTGGTGTAGGCCTCCAGCGCGGACAGTGCCTTCGGGACCATGCGCAGCTTGAGGGAAAGGGTGGCGAGTTCATAGAGCATGGTCGGTGTCCTGACCGTTCGTCTGCGGCGGTTCGCGCGGGATGCCGGTGGTCGGGATTGCGCCACCGGTCACTACAAACTAAAGTGAAGCATCACTTCACTTCAAAGGGCAAGTGAGCCAGCGCAGAGGAAGGCCACCCGTGGACACCCCCGCCGACGTACCCGGTGCGCCCCGCACGCAGGACCGTCCCCGGCGCCCGCGCAGCATCCGGGCGCATGACGCGGTGCTGACCGCCACCAGCGCGCTCATGCGCGAGGTGGGCACGGCCGGGGTCACCATCGACCGCATCGCCGGCCGGTCGGGTGTGAGCACGGCGACCATCTACAAGCACTGGCCCTGCAAGGCGGCGATCATGGCGGAGGCGTTCGGCCGTGATGCGGCGGAGGCGGTGGTGTTCCCGGACACCGGCCGCCCCGTCGAGGACCTGGTCACCTTCGCGACCGACCTGCTGACCTACTACACCAGTCCGGAAGGTGGCGTCTTCGGGCAGTTGCTGGCCGCCTGCGCGACCGATCCGCAGGCGGCGCCGTACTTCCATGAGTTCTTCCTGGCGCCCCGCAGGGCGGCACTGGAGCCGTACTGGGACCGGGCCGCCGAGGCGGGGCTGACCAGGCGAGGGGTGGACGCCGCGACGGCCACGGACGTGCTGCTGGGCGCGCTGGCGTTCCGCCTGATGGCCGGGCATGAATCGCTGGCCCCCGAGGAGGTGCGCAAGCTGGTGGAGTACGCCCTGCACGGTCTGCTCGTCCCGGCGGCCGACGCGGCAAAGACGCCCTAGCCGGGGCTAGCGGGTGTACACCTCCGCACGGTCCACGCTCACGAACGAGGCCCCCGACTGGGCGTTGTGCTCGCCGGTCACGCGGATGCGCAGGGTGTGCCGGCCGTAGGGGAGCCGGGGGCTGAGGTATTGGAGGGCCTCGCCGGTGCGGATCGCGCCGTAGAAGTCCCGGCGTTGCTCGGGGCCGCCGTCGACGCTGAGGGCGGCGATGCCGTTGCCGGTGTCGCGGACCGAGAGCAGGGCGATCCGGGTGCCGGTGAAGGAGAAGGTGGCGGTGTTGCCCGCCTGGTCGCTCCAGTGGTCGTCGCCCCAGAAGCACTGGGCGGCGCAGCCGGTCCCCGAGTTCCAGCTGCCGGTGAACGTGGCGCTTCCGTCGCCGCTGGACCGGCCGTCGTCATTGATCCAGTACGTGCCCGCTCCCGGGTCGCCGGACGGCAGGTCCTGGGTGGCGCCCGCGGCGAGCGGGCGGCCCAGGTTGGGGCTGCCGTCGGCGTTCCAGGTGATCTTCTGGGCGCGTGTGGTGCGGTCGGTGTAGGTGTTCACCGACGTGGACTTGGCGTGGTAGACGATCCAGTCCTCCGTGCCGTCGGGGGAGCGGAAGAAGCCGTGGTGGCCGGGGCCGTAGACGCCGTGGTCGTCGGCGCGGGAGAACCGCGCACCGGTGTGCTGGGTCCAGTTGCCGGGCACCAGCGGGTCGGCACCGGACGGCAGGGACATCATCCACACCTGGTAGTCCGGTTTGCCGGTGTCGCAGGTGGAGTACGTCATCCAGGTGCGGCCGTTGCGGTAGAGGAACTCGGCGCCCTCGCGCACCTCGGGGCAGCCACCGGCCGCGTTCAGGGCGACGGCGTTGCCGGAGACGGTGTAGGGGTTGGACATGGGGGCGATGTTGATGCCGTTGTGCTGGTACTGGTTGATGCCGGAGTAGGCGAGGTAGAGGCGTCCGTTGTGCTGGAGGATGCCGGGGTCGATGGCGAAGTCGGACGCGTGGTTGGGCGGCGTCAGACGGGACTTGAAGTGGTAGGGGCCGGCCGGGTCGTCGCGGTCCGACTCCAGCACATAGAGCCTGTGGTGGTCGTCGACCCCGTCGTCGGCGGTGTAGTAGAGGTACCAGCGGTCGCCGAAGCGGTAGAACTCCGGTGCCCAGATGTGCTGGTTGCGGGAGGGATCGGTGTCCGTCCACACGGTGATGGGGTCGGCGTCGAGCAGGGTACCCAGGGAGGAGGAGCGCCACATCCGGATGCTGTCGCCCTGCGTGGTGGTCAGGTAGTAGTTCCCGTTCCAGACGGTCAGATACGGGTCGGGGCCCGTGTTGAGGGGGTTGCGGAAGGTGCCCGCGGCGGCGGTGTGGGGCGCCGCGGTGGTGGTGTGCGGGGCCGCGGTGGTGGTGTGCGGGGCCGCCGTGGCGGTGCGGGGTGCCGCGGTGGCGGCGGGTGGGGCGGCGATCAGGCCCCACAGGATGGCCAGCAGGGCGGTGAGCAGTGCCGCGTGGCGACGGGTCGTGCGCGGGTGCATGGGCGCCTCCTTGCGTCGATGTGCGTACCACTGGCGGGGCCCGGACCGAGTGGCCGTCCCCGTGTCGGCGCGGCGGGTCACAGGCCGTCCGCGGCCGTCAGCGCGCCCAGTGCGCTGGCCTGGGTGCGCCAGTCCACCTGGTTCGGGGTGGTGCCCGCCCAGCGCTGGCCGAGCCGGTTGAGGGGGTCGCGGTCGGTGGTCCAGATCGAGTCGGCCTGCTTGGTGATGTACGCCCGGTAGGTGGCGGATCCGGTGGCGTCCGCCAGGTCGGCGAGGTGGCGCATGAAGATGCCCTTGAACTGCTTCTGGTTGTCATCGCACGAGCCCGTGCCGGTGTCGCAGGACTCGGTGAGCACGCCGTCGCGGGTCAGCGCCGTCGAGGTGATCGCTGCATCGGCCAGGCGGCGGGCGGTGTCCAGGTAGCGGCCGTTGCCGGTGGACCGCCACAGCTGGGTGAAGGCGCCGATGGCCAGGCCCTGGTTGTAACTCCACACGGTCTGGTTGTTGTTGCGGCAGTCGCCGGTCAGCCCGTCGTTGACCAGGCCCGCGCCGTTGATCATCCCGCTGTTCTGGTACCAGGTCGCTGCCGTGGCCGCCCGGTCGCCCCATACGGTGTCGCCGGAGACCCGCTGGTGCAGTGATGTGGTGAGCCACAGGTACAGCCCGTTGGTCACCGCGTTCTTGTAGGTGCGCTCCCGGTCCCACCACACACCGCCGCCGCAGCTGCCGGTGTCCCAGTACTGGTGGACGTAAGTGGCGATGGTGATCGCCTCGTCCAGGTAGCGCCGCTCATGGGTGTGGTCGTACGCGGCCAGCCAGGCCACTCCCCACCAGGCCGCGTCGTCGATGGCGCGGCTGATGAAGTGGCCCTCCACCGCGTCGGAGCTGCGCACCCCGGCCGGGAAGGTGCCGCGGTTCTGCTCGAAGGTGCGGGCGATGACCCAGTCGTAGTCGTGCCGCCCGGTGCGCTGGGCGAAGTCGATGAGCGAGGTGACCGCGACGGCCGAGTTCCACCAACTGCTGCGCCACCAGCCCTCGTACGTCTGGTACGACGCCATCAGCGCGTCCGCCGCGGCGCGCGCCCGGCTCGGCGCGGGCCGCACCCAGGCCGTGCAACCGCCCTCCTGGTGGGCGGCCTCCCGGCCGCACGCCCGGACCGCGCCGCCGAACATCAGCCCGCGCGGATCCCGGGTGGCGAACATGGCCGTGCGCGTCGAGGTCTTGCCCGAGGCCACGCTCGTACGGCCGAGGGAGGAGCCCTCGGGCCAGGTGGCGCCGTTGTCCCAGGAGCGGTCGAGCCAGATCTCGTCGCCCGCGCCGCCGCTTTCGATGACGCCCCACGCCATCCCGTTTCGCTGGTCGACATGGAGGCTGATGGTGCGCCCGAAGAGAGTGGTGGACGGCACCGGGCGGTCGTCGCCCGCCGCGGTGGCGGGGTCGGCACCGTCGCAGGACGTACCGTCGCACACCGTCGGGTAGGCCCAGTCGGTGCAGGTGACACCGGCGGCGTCAGCGCAGGCGCGGATCCAGCCGCGCCGGTGTCCCACCGGGTCGGTGAGGTTGTACATCAGGGTGCGGGTGCCGGTCCAGGTGCCGGGGATGCTCGCCTTGCCGAGCAGGCCCTCCCAGGAGGCGCCCCGGTCCCAGGAGCGGTCGAGCCAGACCGAGTCGCCGCTCACGCCGTTGTCGATGCCGGCCCAGGCCATGCTGTCGGGGTCGGACATATGCAGCTTCAGGATCCGGCCGTTCAGGTTCACCTGTGGTACGGGGAAGGTGTCGCGCTGCGCCTTCGAGGGGTCGAGGGTGTCGCACGCCAGTGCGCAGACCGGGGTCGCGGCACGGGACGGCGTGGGGAGGAGGACCAGGCCGGCCAGGGCGATGGCCAGGGTCAGGAGTCCGCGAAGGACACGGTGGAGCCGCGCTGACATGACGTACCCGCCTTTCCGTAGGGGGCCGTGCGCATGAGCGTGGGGGAGGAGAGAAACGGCGGCCGCCCGTGCGAAGCGGCGGCCGCCGGAGGGTGCGGGCCCGTCGGCGCGGGCCCGCGCGGTCGATCAGGGAGCCCAGGGTGGCTCGATCGCCCAGGTGGTGTCCTCGGTGAAGCCGGCCGGGTTGTCCCAGGTGTGTGTGCCGCCCGACTGGGCCAGCCACAGCTCGGCGTTGATATGCCGCAGATACTGCCCGGGGAAGCCCGCGGCCGACATCCGGACGCCCCCGCTGCCCTGGACCGGGCACCAGGTCGCGTCCTCCTTGGACACGGTGGAGCCGTCGCTCGCCTCGCGCCGGACGCGGAATTCGCGGTGGCGCAGGTATTCGCCCGGGTAGTTGCGGGACTCGAAGGAGTAGCAGAGCTTGTTCGCAAGACCCTGCCTGACCGTCCAGGTGGCATCCTGTTTCAGCAGGTCGCCGCTGGCGGCGTTCACCACTTCTGTGAAGCCCAGCCCGTCGTAGTGGCGGATGTAGCGGTCGGTGTAGCCGGGTGTGGTGACCCGGATCGACACGTTCTGCCCGACCGGCAGTTTCACCGTCGCGCCGAGTGACCGGGACGCCGCGATGAGGGCCTGGTTGGCCGCCCGGACCCGGGCCTGGTCGACCTTGACCACTTGGCGGTCGTAGGACATGAGCCCGTTGGCTTCGTTCTCGACGTCGGTGATCTGGGTGTAGACGGAGGCCGACAGGCCGCCCGCGGGCATGCTGTTCTCCCGCATCCCGTCGAGCAGGCCGACGAGCCGGTTGTTGAGCGCGGACGTGGTGGGCTGGTCCTCGTAGCTGAACCCGCCGCCCGGATACCACTCATGGCCGGGCACCCGGTAGCCGAGGCCGCCGTACTCCCCGAGCACCGAGGCGCGCACCGGCTCCGTCGGAGTGTTGCCGGGCCCGACGTAGTTGTGGTTGTCGATGACGTCGCCGTTGCCGCCGTCCTTGGCGGCGCAGCAGTTGACGCCGCTCATGTTGTCGACCAGGCGGGAGGGGTCGTACGCCTTGACCATGTCCGCGATGCGGGCCTGGTCGTACTGGCCCCAGCCCTCGTTCTGGTCCACCCACTGGATGAGCGAGGGTGAGCTGCGGTGCTGGTCGATGATGGCGCGGTATTCGCTCTCCCACTGGGTGCGGGCGGCTGTGTCCGGGGTCTTGCCGCTGTCCATCGAGGGCATGTCCTGCCACACCAGCAGCCCGAGCCGGTCCGCCCAGTAGAACCACCGCTGCGGCTCGACCTTGATGTGCTTGCGGACCATGTTGAAGCCCAGGTCCT
Organism: Streptomyces sp. NPDC007875; assembly: GCF_042868035.1. Taxonomy (NCBI): domain Bacteria; kingdom Bacillati; phylum Actinomycetota; class Actinomycetes; order Kitasatosporales; family Streptomycetaceae; genus Streptomyces; species Streptomyces sp. NPDC007875. The sequence continues at coordinate 519,131 of NZ_JBIADZ010000003.1, forward strand.
TGTGTTTCTGCAGGTCGTACTTGAGGGCCTCGTCAGTGGGCGCGGTGTAGATGCCGTCCGGCCAGTAGCCCTGGTCCAGGGTGCCGGTCTGGAAGACGAACCGGCCGTTGAGCACCGGCCGCCGGACCCCGCCCACGTCCTTCACCGCGATCGACCGCATGCCGGTGTAGGAGCCGACCTTGTCGGCCGCGGTGCCGGTCAGCTCGGCCGTGACGTCGTACAGGAACGGATCCTCCGGCGTCCACAGGTGGGTGTTCGGCACCGGCACGGAGAGCTCGGTGCCCACCGTGCCGGTGGCGCTGCCGACGGTCGTGCCGCCGCTGGAGACGGTGACCTTGACGGTCGTACCGTCGGCTCCTCCGGCGCCGCGCACCGTGACCCGCAGGGTGTTGTCCTCCAGGCGCGGGACCATGTCGAGACGGGTGATGTGCGCGGTGGCGGTGGGCTCCAGCCAGACGGTCTGCCAGATCCCGGACGAGGCGGTGTAGACGATGCTCTTGCCGGGGTGCGGGGTGACGTCCTGGATGCGCTGCTTGCCGATGGCCTGGCCGCCGGTCTCCGTAGGGTCGTACACGGAGATGACGATGGTGTTGGTGCCGCCGTTCAGCAGGGGCGTGATGTCGTACGAGAAGGCGTCGTAGCCGCCGCGGTGGGCCCCGCCGGCCTGCCGGCCGTTGACCCAGACCGTGGTTTCCCAGTCGGACGCGCCGAAGTTGAGCTGGATGTGGCGGCCGCTCCAGCCGGAGGGCACCGTGAAGGTGCGCTTGTACCAGAGCTTGTCATTCTGGGTGATCTTGCGCTGGACGCCGGAGAGCGCGGACTCGGGCACGAACGGCACCCGGATCTGCTCGCCGAATGTCGTCGGCTGTCCGGCGTCGCGGGAGGTGACCGCGAAGTCCCAGATGCCATTGAGATCCGCCCAGTCGGGCCGGGTGAGCTGCGGGCGCGGATATTCCGGCAGGGGGTGGTCGACCGGGACCTGGTTCGTCCACGGGGTCGTCATCGGGGAGGGCTTGGGGTCCCAGGCCGGGGCGGCGTGGGAGGGGCCGGCACCGGAGACGAGCAGGGCGGTGGCGGCCAGCGCGGGGACCACGGCGGCGGCCACGCGCCGCCGCCAGGTCCGTCTTGGACGGAGAAGAGAGGGGAAGCGGAGGAACAGGTGTTTCAGCACGCTGCTGCTCCATGGTCCGGTTGGCGCCGCCGCCCGGTGGGCGGCGGAACTCTTCCACAGGGAACACTTGCTGCACGAATACCAGAGCATTCACAACCGGTGTTTGTCCATAGCTGGGACAACGTTGTCGGCCTTGCTGGGCCTCGTGCGGAACGTCAGCGTGCGGGAGGCGGTACGGTCCGGCTCACACCGCTTGGGAGGGCCCGATGGCGTCCCCCGGTGACCAGTGGGGCCGGATGCCGGCGATATGGCAGGTCATGAAGTACAGCGGAATCGGCGGTGTGTACGGCGAGTCGTCCTGGGGGTGATGGATCAGGCGCGGGAGGCGGGAGCGGGCGCTCAGGTCGGTCATATGGGCCCCGACCGCATAGCTGGTGAACGACGGCCAGGCGACGTCGATATGCGATCCGGACGGCACGATCCACCACCACCGCTGATCGTCGGCGAAGACACAGCCGATGCGGGGCAGGCACTTCATGACCCGCCGGCCGATGTCCGCGGGCATCCCCACCGCGTCGTATCCCAGCCTGGCGGGCAGTCCGTCCGGTAGGCGCAGCCGGCCGCTGTGGCCTCGCCAGCGGTTCGGCGCGCCGAGTGACGGCGCCTCGGGGGCGACAAACTGTCGGTCCATCGGTCAGTGACACTCTTCCGTGCGCGCCGGCAGCTCGGCCCAGATGATCCGCCCCGGTCCGTGCGGGGCGTCCCTGACACCCCAGGCGCTGCTCACCGCGCCGACCAGCAGCAGCCCTCGTCCCCCGTGCTCATCGGGGTTGGGGGTGCGCGGCGCGGGGAGGGTGTGGGCCCGGATCTCTTCCTCGACCTCGAGGTGCAGATGTCCCGCGCCGATGCTCAGCCTGCACTCCAGATGATCGCTGAGCGTATGTGTGATCACGTTGGTGACCAGCTCGGAGACCACGAGAAGCGCGTCGTCGCGCACGTGGGCGCTCATGCCCCAGGCGAGCAGCCGCTCGCGCACGGTCGTGCGTACCGTGCACACCGAGGAGGCGATGGCCGGCAGCCGTAAGGCGACTGCAGGATGCGTGTCCCGCTCCCGGGACGTCCGAAGGGGAGTCAGGGGAAGGGCGAGGGGAGCCACGAGCGGCCGCCTTTCGTCTGCCTGCGCGTCATGGACCGTGCCGTTCCCGCACTGCGCAGTGCCTACGGACGTACCCACGCAAGCGTTCCCACCGTGATCGGACGGTGTGACCACTGTGACAGCTGCAACGAGCGAGTTGCAAGCGGTAAATTGAAAATTGCAAGTTGCCATCGGAGGTTCCGCTTGCCCGGTCCGGCGACCGTGACAGACTGCAGCCGTAAAGCCCGGTGTGGGGAGGTAGAGCGTTGGCCGCGGAAACCGCATGGGGCGGTGCACCCTCTGTCCTCCGCATGATCCTCGGCAGGCAGCTGGAGGAGCTGCGGACACGCGCCGGCCTGACATACGACGAGGCGGGCGCGGCGATCGGGGTCAGCCACTCGACGATCCGCCGGATGGAAGCGGCCAAGGTGGCCCGGCTCAGGCTCGCGGACGTGGAGAAGCTGCTCCAGACGTACGGCGTCAGCGACCGGCATGAGATCGACACCTTCTTGAAGTCGGTCCGCGAGGCCAACAAGCGCGGCTGGTGGCACACCTACCGCGATGTGATGCCGGACTGGTTCGCCGCGTATCTGAACCTGGAGCAGGCGGCGCTTCAGATCCGTGCCTACGAGGCGCAGTTCGTCCACGGGCTGCTGCAGACCGAGGACTACGCCCGTGCGCTGCTCAGCGCCGGTAACCCGCATGCTCCGGCGGAGGCCACCGAGCGCCGGGTCGCCCTGCGCATGCAGCGCCAGGAACTGCTGTCCCGGGAGTCCCCTCCCCGGCTGTGGGTCGTGATGGACGAGACCGTGCTGAGGTGGCCGGTCGGCGGCGCGGCCGTGATGCGCGCCCAGATCGACCACCTGATCGAGATCAGCGCCCTGCCTCATGTGACCGTGCAGATCATGCCGTTCGGAAGCGGTCCGCATCCGGCCATGCGGGCCGGTGCGTTCCATGTCTTCCGGTTCAGGGCCGCGGAGTTGCCCGACATCGTCTACCTCAGCGGCCTGGTCGGCGCGGTGTATCTGGACAAAGAGGAAGACGTGGTGGTGTATCGCGAGGTCCTGGACCGGATGGGCGCCCAGTCGGTGCCCGCCAGGAAAACCGAGGCCGTCCTCGGCGCCATTCGCAAGGAGCTCTGAAGTGCACCACCGCATACGCAGCGACATGCCCTCCCATGATCTCGGCACCAGGGGCTGGTCCAAGCCGTGGAGCGATGACGCCGGGGGCGCCTGCGTCGAAGCCAAGAAGCTGCACGACGGGCGGGTGGCGCTGCGTCAGTCGACCGACCCCGACGGCCCCGCGCTGGTTTTCACCACGAACGAGATGACCCGGTTTCTGGCAGGTGTGAAGGCGGGCGACGCCGACTTCCTCTGCTAGCGCCACGGCACCGCAACCTTCCCTGTCCGTGCGAGGCCGGCCCGGCCCCGCACGGACAGGGGGCCACACCGACAGCGAACTGACGATCCACTGGGAGGGGACGCCTTGAGCGACAACGGATGGTCGGCCGACCGCATCGACACCGAGAGCGCGCATTCGGCACGTATCTACGACTACATCCTCGGCGGTAAGGACTACTACCCGGCCGACAAGGAAGCGGGCATCGCCATGTCCCGGGAGTGGCCCGCCCTCCCGATCCATATGCGGGCCAACCGCGACTTCATGAACCGGGCCGTGCGCTATCTGGCCGAAGAGGCGGGGATCCGGCAGTTCCTCGACATCGGGACCGGCATCCCGACCTCGCCCAACCTCCATGAGATCGCCCAGGCGGTCGCCCCGGACTCCCGGGTCGTCTACGTGGACAACGACCCCATCGTCCTCACCCTCTCCCAGGGGCTGCTCGCCAGCACGCCCGAGGGCAGGACCGCCTACGTCGAGGCGGACATGTGCGAGCCCGCCTCCATCCTGGACGCCCCCGAGCTTCGCGAGACCCTCGACCTCGGCCGCCCGGTCGCCCTGACGGTCATCGCCATCGTGCACTTCGTCCTGGACAAGGACGACGCGTATGGAATCGTCAACCGCCTGCTGGAGCCGCTGCCCCCCGGAAGCTATCTGGCGATGTCCATCGGCACCGCCGACTTCGCGCCGGACGAGGTGGCCCGGGTCGCCCGCGAGTACGCGGCCCGCGACATGCCCATGCGGCTGCGCACCGAGGCCGAGGCCGAGCGGTTTTTCGACGGCCTCGAGTTGGTCGAGCCCGGCCTCACCCAGGTCCACAAGTGGCGCCCGGACGGCACCTCCACCGAAGCCATCAAGGACGAGGACATCGCCATGTACGGAGCGGTGGCCCGTAAGCCCTGAGGTCGTTCTTTCGGTTTCTTCCACTTCTTCCACGGGCCCGTCGGTGCGGGCGGCCGCGTCAGCGCGGCCCGGCACCGACGGGCCCGGCGCCGTGTCCGGGCCCGGGTGGACGTATCCCGGCTCCGATGTGGCCTGAACCGTACCCCAATCACATTGCCATCCCTTTGCTCTGCCTTTACCCGCCTGTTAGTCTCGGCGACCGGACAAGATCGGAGAACCGCCGACCGACCACCGTTCCCGAACCATCCGACGACCGACGCGATCGCCCTGTGAAGCCACTGCTACGTTGAGGTCGTCGCACGGCGACCGGGCGGGAAACACGATGGCCCTGGACGAAACCGGCACCGAACTCCCCGTTTCCGAGGCCCAGTCGGGCGTATGGCTGGCCGAGCGGTCCCGGCCCGACCTGTCCTCGCCCTATCTCTGGGGTGAGTACACCGACATCACCGGAGCGCTGGACACCGACGTCCTCGTGGCCGCCGTACGGCAGGCCGTGCGCGAGACCGAAGCGCTGCACGTCCGCTTCGTCGAGGCGCCGGACGGCCGGCCGGTCCAGCGCGTGACGAGCCCGCGCTCCATGTCCTTACCCGTGCGCGACCTGCGGCAGGAGGCCGATCCGCACGCGACGGCCCTCGGCTGGATGCGCAAGGAGCTGTCCCGGCCCATCGACCTGGCCGAAGGCGAGCTGTTCGACGGCGCCGTCCTGCGGATCGGCGACCAGCGGCATCTGCTGTTCCACCGGGTGCACCACATCGCCCTCGACGGCTTCGGCATGACCCTCTTCTCGCGGCGCGTCGCCGAGCTCTACGACAGCCTCCTGCGCGGCGGCCCGATACCCGGAAACGGCTGGAGCCCGCTGCGCGCCGCTCTCGAGGAGGACCGCGCCTACCACGCCTCGCCGCGGTGGGAAGCCGACCGGCGGTGGTGGCTCGGCCGTATGGAAGGGCGTCCGGAGTTCCTGAGCCTGGCCGAGCGCCCGGCCCCGGTGCCCGCGGGCTCGCTGCGGCGGACCAGCACCCTGCCCGAAGCGGAGTTCGCCCAACTGCGTTCGGCAGCACGGGAGATGGGGCAGCGCTGGTCGCGGCTGGTCGTCGCCGCGACCGCCGTCTTCGCCCACGCGATGACCGGCAGCCGTGATGTCGTGCTCAGCCTGCCGGTCACCGGACGGGTCAGCGAGCAGAGCCGTCGCGTGCCCGGCATGGCGGCGAATGTGCTGCCCCTGCGCCTGCGGGTCGACCCCGCGGCCCCCTTCGCGGACCTGGCGGCCCGGGCCGACGAGGAGATCGCCCTCGTCCAGCGGCACCAGCGCTACCGGGGTGAGCGACTGCGCCGCGATCTGGGCTACCCCGAGGACGGCCGCCGCTTCTTCGGGCCGGTGCTGAACATCCAGCGCTTCGCCTACGGCCTGCGATTCGGATCCGCCACCGCCACCGTGCACAACGTCCAGGCGCCGCCCTCGGAGGACCTGTCCCTGGTGGCGTACGACCGCGGCGACGGACCGCTCACCATCGACGCCGACGCCAACCCGGCCAACCACTCCCCGGAGCTGCTGCGCGAGGCAGGTGAAAGGTTCCTGCGGGTGCTGCGCCAGGCCGCCGCCCGCCCGGGCCGGACCCGCGTGGCGCGCTATGCCGTCACCTCGGCCGCCGAACGCGACCGGCTCCGCACCGCGGGCACCGGGCCGCGGCAGCGGACCACCGGCCCGGCGCGGACGGCCCTCGCGTGCTTCCAGGCCCATGTGGCCCGCGCCCCTGGGGCGTTCGCCGTGCGTTCCGCCGCGACCGGCGAGCGGCTCACCTACCGGGAGTTGGACGCCCGGGCGAACGCCGTCGCGGCCCTGCTGACCGCGGCGGGCGTCACCGCCGAGACACCGGTGGGCCTTCTCGTCGAGCGTTCGCCGGATCTCGTGGCCGCGGTGCTGGGCGTCGTCAAGGCGGGGGCCGCGTATCTGCCGCTGCACCGCGAGGACGGACGGGGCCGCCTGACCGCGATCGCCGCCGGTGCGGGGGCGCGGTTCCTGATCACCGACGCCACGACCCGGGACGACGACATCGCCGTATGGTTCCGCGCCAGGGGGCATCGCATCTTCGTCCTCGGCGATGAGCGACCCGCCCCGGAGCATGGCGCGGGGGGCGTGGCCCCGTGTCACAACCCGGGGACTGTGGCCCCGGATCACGGTGCGGGGGCTGTGCCCTGGGATCACCACCCGGCGGCCGTGCACCCGGAGCACCTCGCATGCGTGATGTTCACCTCGGGCTCGACCGGCGCCCCGAAGGGCGTCGCGATCACCCATGACAACCTCGTACGGCTCGCCGCCGACCGCTGGTGGACCGAGGGCGGCGCGGAGCGGGTGCTGCTGCACTCCCCGCACGCCTTCGACGCGCTCACCCTGGAACTGTGGGTGCCGTTGCTCACCGGTGGCGAGATCGTCATCGCGCCACCGGGCCGCTGGGACATCGGTGTCCTGCGTGACGTCATCGCCGCGCACCGCGTCACCGGCCTGTGGCTGACGGCGGGCCTGTTCGCGGCGGTCGCCGAGGAGGACCCCGGTTGCCTCGCCGGCGTCCGCCAGGTGTGGACCGGCGGCGACGTGGTCGCCCCCGAGGCCGTACGGCGCGTCCGCACCGCGCGTCCCGCCCCCGCCGTCATCAACGGCTACGGACCCACCGAGACCACCGTCTTCGCCACCCGGCATCCGGCGGACCACCTCCCGGCCGAGGCCACGTCGGTGCCGGTGGGAACCGCGCTCGACGGCACCCGGGTGCACCTCCTCGACGACGCGCTGCGCCCCGTCCCGCCCGGCGTCACCGGCGAGGTCCACCTCTCCGGGGCCGGGCTGGCGCGCGGTTACCTCGGCGCGCCGGCCCGCACCGCGGAGCGCTTCGTGGCCTGCCCGTCCGGCCCTCCCGGCACGCGTATGTACCGCACGGGAGACCTCGCCCGCTGGAACCCGGACGGAACCCTGGACTTCGTCGGCCGTGCCGACAGCCAGGTCAAACTGCGCGGCTATCGCGTCGAACCCGGCGAGATCGACGACGCGTTGTGCCGCCACCCTGCCGTGACGCGCGCCGCCACCGTGCTCCGCGAGGACCGGCCGGGCGAGCGCAGGCTGGTGTCGTACGTCGTCACCGGCCAGCGGGAAACCGTGCGGTCGGGAACCACGCGGTCGGGAACCGCGCACCCGCAAACCGTGCCCCCGGGCGTGGGTGTGGACGTTGATGCGGGCGTGGATGTGGAGGCAGATGCGGACGCGGACGCCGATGTGGACGTCGACGCCGACGTCGAAGCGCTGAAGCGCCACGCCGCCGACCACCTGCCCGCGTTCATGGTGCCCTCGGTGATCGTCCCGGTTGAACGGCTACCGCTCACCCGCAACGGCAAGCTGGACCGCGCCGCCCTGCCTGCCCCGCCCGCCCCACCGGCGGACCACGCGGCCACGGGCGGGCCCCGGACGCCCGCCGAGGAGATGCTCGCCGCGCTGTTCCGCGAGGTGCTGGGCGAGCCGGACATTCCGCCGGACAAGGGCTTCTTCGCACTGGGCGGCGACAGCATCCAGGCGATCCACCTGGTCAGCCGGGCCAGGCGGGCCGGTCTCCCGCTTACCTCCCAGGACGTCTTCCGCCACTCCACGGTCGCCGAACTGGCCGCGGCACTGACCGACCGGGCCCTGCCGCCCATCGTCCCGAGCGAGGGCGGCGCGGACCCGACGGTGGAGCCGACGCCGGTGATGCACTGGCTGCGTGAACGTGGCGGCCGTGTCACCGGGTTCGCGCAGTCGATGGCGCTGCGCACCCCCGCCGGGCTCGATGCGGCCAGGCTGCTCACCCTCCTCGAAGCGCTGCTCGACCGGCACGACATGCTGCGCCTCCGGCTGGTGGCGCGGGACTCCTCCTGGGAGCTGCGGACCGAGCCCCGTGGCCGGATCGCGCTGGTCCGGCACGACGTGGCCGGTGTGGACCGGCAGGCGCTGGAGGGCGCCGTACGGGAGCACGCCGCGCGGGCCGGAGAGCGGCTGGACCCCGTGGAGGGGCGCGTCGTGCACGCGGAGTGGTTCGATGCCGGAGCCGATCGGCCCGGCACTCTCGTTCTCACCGTGCACCACCTCGCTGTCGACGGGGTGTCGTGGCGGATCATGCTCGACGACCTGCGCGACGGCTGGCGCGCGCTGGCCGCCGGCCGGACCCCGGCACCGCAGGCGGTCGGCACGGCGTTCGGGAGGTGGAGCACGGCGCTGGCGGCGCATGCCCGGGACGGGTCGGTCCTGGCTGAACTCCCGTACTGGACCCAGGTCGCCAACGCGGTGAGCCACCTCCGGGCCGAGCCGCTGCCGGACCCGGCGCGGGACACCGAAGCCACGCGACGCCACCACATCCGCACCCTTCCGGCCGCGCTGACCGCGGCCCTGGCGGAGCGCGCCACCGCCGCGTTCGGCGCCTCGCTGAACGACCTGCTGCTGACCGCGTTCGTCCGGGCCGTCGCCGACTGGCGGGGCGCGGGGCAGACGGCCGTCGGCCTGGACCTGGAAGGCCACGGTCGGGAGGAGTTCGCCGCCGGTCTCGAGCTGTCGCGTACGGTCGGCTGGTTCACCACCATTCACCCGTTGCTGCTCGACGCGGGGGACGGGGACACGCCCTGGGACGTTGCCGTGGCCCGGGTCCGCGCGGCACTGCGCGACGTACCGGCCCATGGCCTCGGCTACGGCCTGCTGCGCCACCTCAATCCGGAAACCGCCACCCGGCTGGCCGCACCGGCGCCGCCCCCGATCGCCTTCAACTACCTCGGCCGCTTCGAGGCGGACGGCGAGCGGGACTGGAGCCCGGACGGGAGCGTCCTCGCGTCCAGCGCGTCGCCGGATCTGCCGCTGGCGCACGCCGTCGAACTCGACTCCGTCATCGTTGACCACCCCGAAGGCCCCCGGCTCACCGCCATGTGGTCCTGGGCCGGTCGCCTGCTGGACGACGCGCACATGGCGGACCTGGCGGGGCGCTGGTTCGACCACCTCGCGGCTCTGGCCACCGATGCGGACGAGCGAACCGCTGCGCCTGCGGTGGCCGAGCGAACCACGGTGGGCGAGCGAACCACGGTGGGCGAGCGCCTCGTGGCGTCCGCGGTAGACCGTGAGGGCGAGGCGTTGCCGCTGGCGCCCCTCGCCGAAGGGCTGCTGTTCCACTCCCTCTACGATCGCGACGAGGGGGACGAAAGCGTCGCCGACGGCGGCGCCGACCCCTATCTCGTCCAGTTCGTCTTCGAGCTGACCGGCGAACTCGACGCCACAGCGCTGCGCGAGGCCCTGCGTGCGCTGCTGCACCGGCATCCGAACCTGGCCGCCGGGTTCCGGCCGGACGCCGTCGGCAGGCCCGTGCAGGTGGTGCCGGAGCGGATCGACGTTCCGTGGCGGGAGGAGCGGGTGACATCTCCCGCGGAGGAGGCCGCCTTCCTCGACCGGGACCGGCGTCTGCGGTTCGACCTCGCCGACCCGCCCGCGCTGCGCGCCACTTACCTGCGGACCGCCGGGCGGCGGCACGTCTTCGTACTGACGGCCCATCACATCCTGCTGGACGGCTGGTCCTGGCCGATAGCGGTCCGGGAGCTCTTCACCCTCTACGCGGGCGGAACACCCCCGGCCGCCACGCCGTACCGCGCCTATCTGGACTGGCTCGCCACGCGCGATGCCGAGGCCGACGAGGGCGCGTGGCGCGGCGTCCTGTCCGGGCTGGACGGCCCCACCCTGGTCGGTGGGGAACGGGGCCGGGGCAGCGCCGACCACGGCCAGGCCGACGCCGAGCTGGATGCCGGAGTGACGGACGAGCTGCGGCGGGCGGCCCGTGCGCAGGGGCTGACCGTCAACACACTCGTACGGCTCGGCTGGGCGATGCTGCTGGGCGCCCACACCGGCCGTGACGACGTCGTCTTCGGCGCCACGGTCTCCGGCCGCCCGCCCGAGCTGCCCGGTGTGGAGAACATCGTCGGCCTGCTGATCAACACCATCCCGGTCCGGGTCCGCCTCGATCCTTCCCGAACCGTCGAGGAGACGCTGCGTGCGCTGCGGGATCAGCAGCTCGCCGTCGTCGAGCACCAGCACGCCGATCTCACCCGGCTCCAGCGCCTGGCCGGACACGGCGAACTCTTCGACAGCCTGGTTGTGTTCGAGAACTACCCCCTCGACGCCGATGTCCTGCGGGACGTGGCGCCCGGCATCGAGATCACCGGGCTGCGGGTGATGGACGGTACGCACTACCCGCTGTCGCTCATCGTCCTGCCCGGCGACGGAACGCGACTGGGCCTGCGGCTCGACCACCACACCGGGGTCCTCGACGCGGACGCCGCCCGGCGCCTGCTCGACCGGCTCGGCGCGCTGCTTCACCGTATCGCCGCCGCGCCCGGCGCCCGGCTCGCCGACATCGACCTCCTGCTGCCGCACGAGCGGCCGCCCCGGGCCCCGGCCGCCGAGCGGGCACCGGGCCCGACCCTGCCCGGGCTGTTCGAGGCGCGGGCCTCGCTACGTCCCGACGCTCCCGCACTGAGCGACGGCGACCGCACCCTCACCTACCGGCAGGTGAACGAACGGGCCAACCGCCTCGCGCGGGTGCTCGTGGCCCGCGGCGCGGGCCCGGACCGGCTCGTCGCCCTCGCCGTGCCACGCGGCGCCGACCTGGTGACCGCCGTCCTCGCCGTGCTCAAGTCCGGAGCGGGCTATCTGCCGCTGGACCCGGCCACCCCGCCCGAGCGCGTGCGACACGTACTGGGCGAGGCCCGCCCGCTCCTGGCCGTGACGACGGCCGAATCCGCCGCCGTACTGCCGCCCGGCCAGGACCGATTGCTGCTGGACGACCCGGAGACGGCCGCCGCCCTGACCACGGGCCCGGCCGGTGACCCCGGCCGGTGCACCGACCCGCACACCACCGCCTACGTCATCCACACCTCCGGCTCGACCGGCACGCCCAAGGGCGTCGTGGTCACGCACGACAACGTCGTACGGCTGCTGGAGACCACCGATGAGCGGTTCGGCTTCGGGCCGGACGATGTGCACGCCCTGTTCCACTCGTACGCCTTCGACGTGTCCGTGTGGGAGCTGTGGGCGGCCCTCGGCCGTGGCGGGCGGCTCGTCATCGTGCCGTACACGGTCAGCCGGTCGCCGCGCGAGATGTGGCGGCTGCTCGTCCGCGAACGGGTCACCGCTCTGTGTCAGACGCCGTCGGCCTTCTACCAACTCGCCCAGGCGGCAGCCGACATGGCGCGGGAGGCCGACGGCCCGCCCCGGCACGCGCTGCGCGTCGTGGTCTTCGCCGGAGAGGCGCTGGACCCACGCCGGATCCGCGACTGGTATCCCGGTGGCCCCCGCCCGCACGGCCGCCCCCGGCTGGTGAACATGTACGGCATCACCGAGACCACCGTGCACTCCACGTACGCCGAGCTGACCGACCCGGCCGACACCCGCAGCGCCATCGGCGAACCGCTCGCCGACCTGCGTCTGCACCTGCTCGACCATGCGCTACGGCCCGTGCCGCCCGGCTGCCCTGGCGAGATCTACCTCTCCGGCCCCGGTGTGACCCGAGGCTACCTGGGACGGCCGGCCCTGACCGCGACCCGTTTCGTGGCCGACCCCTTCGGCCCGCCCGGCGCCCGGATGTACCGCTCGGGAGACCTGGCGCGCCGGTGGCAGGACGGCACCCTGGAGTACCTTGGCCGCACCGACCAGCAGGTGAAGGTGCGCGGTTTCCGGATCGAACCGGGCGAGATCGAGGCCGTCCTGGAGCGCCACCCCGATGTCGTGCGGGCCGCGGTCATCGCCCAGGACGCCCAGGACGACGGTGGGGGCAACGGCGCGGGTGGCGTACGGCTCGTGGCGTACGCCGTCCCCGCGACGACGGACACCCGCCTCGACCCCGCCGCCCTGCGCCGCCACGCCGCCGACCACCTGCCCGGACACATGGTGCCCGGCTTCGTGGTGCCCATCGCCCGGCTGCCGCTGACCCGCAACGGCAAGCTCGACCGGCGCGCCCTGCCCGCACCCACCGAGGGGCTGCGGACCGGGGCCGGACGGGCGCCCGCCACCGAGCTGGAGCGGTTCCTGTGCCGCGCCTTCGCCGAAACGCTCGGCGTGCCCGAAGCCTGCGTGGACGACGACTTCTTCGACCTCGGCGGCCACTCGCTGCTCGCCACCCAGCTGATCAACAAGATCCGTGCGGGCCTCGGCATCGACCTCGCCATCCGCACGCTGTTCGACGCGCCCACCGTGGCCGCGCTCGCCCCGCGCGTCATCGCGCGGCGCGAGCCCCGCCGGGCGTCGGCCGGACGTCCGGCGGGGCGCCCGCCGTTGCGCCCCGGGCTGCGGCCGGACCGTGTCCCGCTGTCGTTCGCCCAGCGCCGCCTGTGGTTCCTCCACCACTTCGAGGAGGCCGGTCCGACGTACCACATGCCCTTCGCCTTCACGCTCGACGGCCCGCTGGACACCGAGGCGCTGCGCGCCGCGCTCATGGACGTCCTGACGCGCCACGAGATCCTGCGCACCGTGGTGGAGGTCCACGACGGCGAGCCCTGGCAGCGCCTCACCACCCCCGTCGAGCCACCCTTCGTGACGGTGTCGCTGGACGAGGCGGGCGGGTACGGCGCCGATGAAGCGCGCCTCGTCGAGCGGCTTGCCGCCGACGCCGCCCGCCCCTTCGACCTGGCCACGGAACTGCCCCTGCGGGCAACGCTGTACGTGCTGGGCCCCGACCGGCACGCCCTGCTTCTGCTGCCCCACCACATCGCCGCCGACGGCTGGTCGCTGACCCCGCTCACCCGCGACCTGTCGGCCGCCTACCGGGCCAGGGCCACCGGCACCGCGCCCCGGTGGGAGCCGCTGCCCGCGCAGTACACGGACTTCGCCCTCTGGCAGCGGGAGTTGCCCACCGACGCCGCCGCCGCGTACTGGACGCGCGCCCTGAGCGGCATTCCGCAGGTGCTGCCGCTGCCCGCCGACCACCCGCGCCCGCCGACCATCTCGCACCGCGGCGGCACCGTCGAGTTGACTCTGGACGCCGAACTGCACCGTGGGCTCACCGCCCTCGCCCGCGAACACGAGGCGAGCATGTTCATGGTGCTGCACGCCGCGCTCGCCGCCCTGCTGTCCGGGCTCGGCGCGGGCGAGGACATCCCGATCGGCACGGCGGTCGGGGGCCGCCACGACGCGGCACTGCACGACACCATCGGCTGCTTCGTCAACACGCTGGTCCTGCGCACCGACCTGTCGGGGACCCCCTCCTTCGCCGCGTTGCTGCGCCGGGTGCGCGCGGCCGATCTGGACGCTTTCGATCACCAGGAGCTGCCGTTCGAGCGGCTGGTGAAGCTCCTCAATCCGCCGCGGTCCACCGCGCACCACCCCGTCTTCCAGGTGATGCTGGCCTTCCAGGACACCGGGAGCGCCGACATCGACCTGCCGGGGATCACCACGCGACAGGTACCGGTGCACGGCGACCGGGCCCGCCTGGACCTGCTGTGGAGCCTGCGGCAGGAGTACGACGGGACCGGCGCGCCCGCGGGCGTGACCGGGGTGCTGGAGTACAACGCCGACCTGTTCACCCGGGGAACGGCGGACGCGCTGAACGAGCGGCTGGCCCGGCTGCTCCGCGCCGCCGTGGCCGACCCCGGCCGGGCCGTCGCGGACCTGCCCCTGCTCACGGAGGACGAGGAACGACGGACCCTCACCACTTGGAACGACACCACCTGGAGCGACACCACTTGGAACGACACCGCGCACGAGGCGGCCGGGGCGGCGGGCGTGGTCGAGCTGTTCGCGGCCCAGGCCCGCCGCACCCCGAACGCGCCCGCCGTGATCGGGGCCACGGAGACCTTGGACTTCCGGCAGCTCTCCGAACGGGTCGCGGACCTCGCCCGGACGCTTGAGGACCGGGGCGCGGGCCCCGGCCGGTTGGTCGCCGTCGGGCTGCCGCGCGGCACCGGCCTGATCACCGCGTGCCTGGCCGTGCTGGCCTCCGGTGCCGCCTATCTGCCCTTCGACCCCGACCTGCCGCCCGAACGGATCGACGCCCTGCTCGCCGACGCCCGCCCCGCACTCGTTCTGTGCGCGGCGGACAGGGGAGCCGTGGGCACTGGCGTGGCGGCCACCGACACTCCGGACACCGAGGCCCCGGCCACCGGCGGTGCGGGCGTGGGCGCCGTGGACATCGACCCCCCGGGCACCGATGCCGCGGGCGCTGCCCCTGCGGCCAACGGCGTTGCGGCCGCCACCCGCGGCCCGGCCACCACCCGCGCCCCGAAACCCACCGGCGAGCCCTGGGCCCTCACCGCCGGGCCGGTCACGCCATCCGGCCCCGCCCGGCTGCCCGCCGACGCCGCCTACGCGATCCACACCTCCGGCTCCACCGGCCGCCCCAAAGCCGTCGTCGTCCCGCGCCCGGCGCTGACCAACCTGCTGGCCACGATGCGCGAACGACTCGGTGTCCGCGCCGGCGACCGCGTCCTGGCGGCCGCCCCGGCCGGCTTCGACATGTCGGTGCCCGAGCTGTTCCTCGGCCCCGTCACCGGCGCCGCCACGGTGGTCGCCGACGCCGCGACGCTCCGCGACCCGGACGCCCTGCTCGCCTTCCTGGCCCGGCACCGCGTCACGGTCATGCAGGCCACCCCCTCGCGCTGGCAGACCCTGGCGGCCCGGCGGCCCGCCGCGCTGCACGGCATGCGCGCGGTGATCGGCGGCGAGTCCGTCCCCGGCCCGCTCGCCGAGACGCTCACCGGCCTCGGCTGCCGTCTGCTCGCCTGCTACGGTCCCACCGAGACCACCGTCTGGTCCGCCTGCCACCCCGTCACCGGCCCCCAGGAGCCCGGTGTCCCCTTGGGCCGCCCCGTCGCCAACACCCTCGCGTACGTTCTCAACCACCGGCTGCGGCCCGTGCCGCCCGGTGCCATCGGTGAGCTGTACCTGGCCGGGGCGGGCGTCGCCCACGGCTATCTGCACCGTCCGTCGCTCACCGCGTGGCGCTTCGTCGCCGACCCCTTCGGCCCGCCCGGCACCCGTATGTACCGCACCGGCGACCTGGCCTCCTGGCGGGCCGACGGCACCCTGCGCTTCCACGGCCGCGACGACGACCAGATCAAACTGCGCGGCCACCGCATCGAACTCGGTGAGATCGAGGCCGCGTTGACCGCGCACCCCCACGTGCGGGCCGCCACCGCGGCGGTGCGGGACCTGGGACCCGACGACCGCCGACTGGTCGGCTACATCGTGCCCCAATCCGCCGACGCCGGCCTCGCCGGGGCCGATCCCGCCGGGGCCGACCTCGACCTCGACTCCGTACGCGACCACCTGGCCGCGCGGCTGCCCGGCTACATGCTGCCCGCCCGGCTCCACCCCCTCGACCGCCTTCCGCTCACCCGGAACGGCAAGGTGGACCGGCGCGCGCTGCCCGAGCCCGAATGGGGCCGCGGCACCTGCGGCCGGGCGCCGGGCACGCTGCGGGAGGAGGCGCTGTGCCGACTGTTCGCCGAGGTGCTCGGCCTGCCCCGGATCGGGGCCACGGACAGCTTCTTCGAACTGGGCGGGCACTCGCTGAGCGCCACCCGGCTCGCCTCCCGGATCCACGAGGTGCTCGGCCTGCGGCCCACCATCCGTGACCTGTTCGAAGCGACCACCCCGGCCGCTCTTGCCGCACGTCTCGACGACGGCACGCCCACGGCCCGGGGCCACCTCATGGCGTACCGCGCCGGCGGCGAAGCGGCGCCGGTGTTCTGTGTGCACCCCCTGAGCGGCCTCGGCTGGCTGTACGCCGGGCTGCTGCACCACGTCGACCGCGCGCATCCGCTCTACGCCCTCCGGGGCGAGGGCCCCGGCGGCATCCGCCAACTGCCCTCCAGCGTCGCGGAGATGGCCGAGGTCTACGTCAACGAACTGCGGTCGGTGCGCCCGCACGGCCCGTACCACCTGATCGGCTGGTCCTTCGGCGGTCTCGTCGCCCACGCCATGGCAGTACGGCTGCGGGAGCTGGGCGTCGAGCCAGGGCTGGTCTGCGTCGTCGACACCCTGCCGCCGCGCCCCGGCGACGGACCCGGCGAAGCACCCGGCGACGGGCCCGGGGAACGCATCGACGAGGAGCGGATCCACCGCATCCTGCTGACCGCGGCCGGATACGACGACCGGCGATTCCCGCCCGGGGAAACGGACTTCGCCACGGTCAGCGCCGCGCTCCGGGCCGAGGGCAGTGTGCTCGCCACTCTCACCGAGGAGGACATCGGCCGCGTCGTCGCGGTCTCCAAGAACAACGCCCGGCTCCTGCGGGGCTACCGGCCACCCGTCCTGGACGGCGATGCCGTCCACGTGGCGGGCGCCGGAAACCGCCCGTCGCTGCGAAAGGCGTGGCGTCCGCTGGTCACCGGCGCGCTCACCGTCCACGAAGTCGACTGCGACCACGAACGGATCATGCAGCCCCAGCACATCGGCGATTTCGGCCGGATCCTCGCCGACGAACTGCGCCGAGTGGAAGCGCAGCGCCGAGCCGAGGGGCCGCGACCCGTCCAAGAGCCGCGCCGAGCCGAGAGGGCGCGACGATACGGGCCCACCGCCCCAGGGACGGAGAATCCATGACATCTGTGGCGCACCGAGACCCGCTGGACACCACGGAGCTGGCACGGCGTTTCCGAGCACCGCTGCACGGCCTGGAGGAGTTGCCGGCCGGCGCCCGCGTCGTCATCCGGCTCCCGCACGGCGAACCACTGGCCGGGGCCCTCCTCACCTGCTTCGACCTGGGGCTGGTGGCTGTACCGCGCCACCCGCGCAGCTCGGATGCGGAACTGGCCGACACCGTACGGCGCGTGGACGCCTCGGCCGTCATCGACGCACCCCGCGACCGCGCACAGGCGGTCCGCTCGCGGATCCTCCCCGGGGCCCCGGCCGACCCCGGGGGAGCGGGCCTGGCGTTCATCATGTTCACCTCCGGATCCACCGGCACCCCCAAGGGCGTGATGCTCAGCCGCCGCGCCGTCCTCGGCAACGCCACCAAGACGGCGTGGCTGCACCACTTCGCACCCGGCCGTCCGCACGGCACCTGCCTGCCGCTGTACCACTGCAACGCGCTCGTCATGTCGCTCATCGGCGCCCACATCACGCACACCCCGCTGGTCCTGCACACCGCCTTCGATCCGGAAGGCTATCTGCGCGATCTGGCGGCGGGCGGCGCCCGCACCGCCTCGATCGTTCCCGCCCTGCTGACCGAGCTGGTGGAGGCAGGCCCCGCCTGGCCGGAATGCCTGGACTACCTGATCACCGCGGCCGCCCCGCTCACCGGCGACCTCGCCCGGCGCTTCCACCGGCGCTACGGGCCACGGCTCCGCCAGGGATACGGGCTCACCGAAGCGGTCAACTTCAGTTTCACCATGCCCGTGTTGAGCGGGGAGGCCTTCATGGCGCAGTACCTCGACCGCTTCCCGCCGGTCGGACTCCCGCTGCCCGGCACGGAGGTACGGCTCGCCTCCGGCGAGGTGTGGATCAGAACACCGGACATGATGGACGGCTACTGGCGCGACCCGGGCGGCACCGCCGAGACGCTCACCCCCGACGGCTGGTTGCGCACCGGCGACCTCGGAGAGTTCCGCGACGGACTGCTCGTGCTCAGGGGTCGCGCCAAGGAGCGCATCGACCGTGGTGGCGAGAAGCACTATCCGCTGGACGTGGAGCGGATGTGGCACGACGCGGGCCTGCGCGGCCGGTTCGCCGCTGTCCCGGTGGCCGAGACCACGCTCGGTCATGAGGTCGGCCTCGTCACCGACGAGCCTCCCGCCACCACCCTCGACGCGGTGCGGACCGTGTGCGAGCAGGCCGCCGTACGCCCCGCCGCGGTCCGGTGGGGCGGCTTCCTGGCCACCGCCACCGGCAAGCCTCAGCGCACCGCGATGGGCCGCACCCTGGCCGTACGGCGGATCTCCGCCGTCCGCTACGAACGACTGCTGCGCTACGCCGCCGCCACCGCCCGGACCCTGCTCGCCACCAGTCCGACGGAGGACGCGTCCTCGCGGGACCTGGACCGTGACCCGCACCGTGACCCGCACCGCGCACTGCGCGCGATCGCGCCGTACGTCGCCGATGAACCGGCCCCCACCGGAGACGAGCCGGCCTTCGCGGCGTTCGACTTCCTGCGCGCACACGTGCGCGAGAACGGGATCCGGACGCCCCTGCCGGCGGCGGAGAAGGCGCGGTGGCGTGCGTATCTGCGGTCCCAGTGGCCCCTCTCGGAATACACCGAACTCGCCCTCCAGGTCGCGGGGTTCGCGGACCACCCCGTCACCGAGGGCGGCGTACCCGCCGCGCCCGGGCCGGTGGCGTTCGGCGCATGGTGGGAGTCCGAGGACGGCACACTGCGACTGCTGGCCCATGCCCCCGCCACCCCCACCCATGCCCCCGCCACTGCCGACGGCACGCCGTGGGCGCTCGACTACCTGTGGCGCCGTCTCGCGGACGACCACGGGACGGTCCGTACCGACCGCTGGACGTGGGTGCGGCGGCCGCGCCCCGGCCGCCAGGCCACGGTGGGCTTTTCCGTTCTGCGCGCCGGCCGCCATGACCTGGGCGGCGTCGTTTGGGATTCACAACCGAGGGAGTGACATGCCGGAACAGGACACCGGGCCCGCGCTGAAGATCGCGACCTGGGCCACGAGGACGGTACGCCACCAGCACACCGGACTGCATGTGGAGCATGCTCCGCTGCCCGTGCCGGTCCACGGCACGGCGTCGGCCAGCGGGCGCGAACTGGTGACCAACGGGGACATCGGCGCCGATCTGATCCGACTGCCCGCGGGCGCCGGGTTCGTCCCGCACACCCATCCCGGCCACCACGTCCTGACCGTGGTGGCCGGCATCGGGACCATCACCTACGACGGCCGCATCCACGAAACCCATGCCGGGCAGACCTTCCTGATCGAAGGTGACATCCCGCACGCGGTCGGCGCGATCACCGACCATCTGATCCTCGCTGTCGGCTCGCCGCACAAGCGGATCGGCGCGGACGACCGGATGACCCCGGTGGCGTACGAGGAAGTGGTCGCCGACGACGGCGAACTGACCTGCCTGATCTGCCACCGTACGGCCGGTCCGCCGCGTTACCTGCACACCACCGGCTGCCCGCACTGTCCCTGCCGGAGGTGTGCGGGCATGCCGGGTCAGGGCCTGGAGCGCTGTCCGTGAGGGCCGCCGCTCAGTGGGAGGGATGCCGCTCCCGGTCGGCCACGCGGCGCGGCGGATCGGCCGGGAGGGCCGTGCGCTGCCCGGGACCCCAGGTCTCGCGGGTGGACAGCACTCCGACGAGTCCCACCAGCGCGATGCACACATAGAGCCCGGCCGGACCCACCCAGTCGAAGGACTCCGCGAGCAGAACGGCGAGGAACGGCGCGAAACCGGCCACCGACGCCGCCGTCTGATAGCCCAGTGAGGCCCCGGACGTGCGGGTGGCGGTATTGAACAGCTCGGCGAACCACGCCGCTTGAGTGCCCGTCAGTGCGGCGTGGATCACTCCGATGCCGATCAGGAAGATCAGCACGATGAGTACGGGTGTCCCGGAGTTGGCCATCAGGAACATCGGGAAGCCGAAGACGGCGGCCAGCACACAGGCCACGAGGTAGACCGTGCGGCGGCCCACGCGGTCCGTGAGCGCACCGGAGAGCACGGTGGTGGCGGTGGCGAGCAGACTGGCGGTGACCACACCGGCCAGTGCCACGCCACGGTCGCCGGAGTCGCGGTCGGTGATGTAGGACAGGAGATAGGTGGCGGTCAGGTAGTAGGCGCAGGACTCCACGACGCGCAGGGCGATGATGCGCAGGATGTTGCGCCAGTCCTCGCGCACCACACTGAGCAGCGGGTTGCGGACGGTGGTGCCCTTCGCCCTGGCGGCCTCGAACTCCGGGGACTCGGTGAGCTTCATCCGGATGACCACTCCGGCCACGATCAGCAGGGCGCTGGCCAGGAAGGGCAGCCGCCAGGCCCAGTCGGAGTCGAGGGTGGAGGAGAGCAGGAAGGCGATGTTGGCGAGCGCGATGCCCAGCGGGTTGCCGGCCTGCGGTATCGCCGAGTACAGGCCGCGGCGGGTGCGGGGCGCGTGTTCGTACGTCATCATCACGGCGCTGCCCCATTCGGCGCCGAACGCCAGCCCCTGAATACAGCGGATGACCACCAGCAGCACGGGCGCGAACACCCCGACCTGCTGATAGGTGGGCAGCATACCGATCAGGACGGTGGCGATGCCCATCGTCAGCAGGGCCGCGACCAGGACCGGTTTGCGCCCGTGGCGGTCGCCGAGGTAGCCGCCGATGGCCCCGCCGATCGGGCGCATCAGAAAGCCGACGCCGAGGGTGACGAAGGCCAGCAGGGTGCCGACCACCGGGTCCGAGTTGGGGAAGAAGGCGTCGCCGAAGTACAGGGCGGACGCGGTGCCGTAGGCGACGAAGTCGTAGTTCTCCACGCAGGTGCCGACGGCGGACGCGAGGGCCGTGCGGACGCGTCCACGCGTGAGTGGCGGGGTCGGGGGTGAGGCAGGAGCGCTCATACCGGTCTCCTTCGTTCGGAGGTGTGCCAGAGAAGTCAGATGTGG
The DNA here is from genome assembly GCF_042868035.1 of Streptomyces sp. NPDC007875. Lineage (NCBI taxonomy): Bacteria > Bacillati > Actinomycetota > Actinomycetes > Kitasatosporales > Streptomycetaceae > Streptomyces > Streptomyces sp. NPDC007875. Next base: position 540,249 of record NZ_JBIADZ010000003.1, read on the forward strand.
TCGGCGAGTTCGCGGGCCGAGCGCAGTTCCAGGTCGCGGAGCTTCGCCACGCGGCGCACCGTGTCGGCGTCGTCGTCGAACGTCGCGGCCAAGAACGCCTCCAGGACCTCCGTGGCCATGGCCGGTCCGATCAGCCACGCACCCATGGCGAGCGCGTTGGCGTCGTCGTGCTCGACGGCCTGGTGGGCGGAGTACACGTCATGTCCGAGACCGCATCGAATGCCCGCGATCTTGTTGGCGGCCATCAGGGCGCCGGCGCCCGTCCCGCACACCAGCACGGCGCGGTCGGCTTCGCCGCGGCGTACGGCGTCGCAGGTGGCGAAGGTGATGTCGGGGAAGTCGACGGGGGTTTCGGTGTCGGGGCCGAAGTCGGCCACCTCGTGTCCCAGACGTCGCAGCACCTGGCGGACGTGTTCCTTGAGCGCCAGGCCCGCGTGGTCGTTGCCGAGTGCGATGCGCATGGTCAGCCTTTCGTCGTGCCTCGGGCAGGTGAGGGTGGTCCGCGAAGCCGCGCCGAGGCGGCGGGGCCGCACGGTGGGCGGCTCCGCGGAGTGGGTGTTCGGGATGTGGGCGTGGGTGGGTTGGGGCCGTCAGACGGACGGGTGGACGGCGGCGGTGCGCGTCGTCCGCGCCGACGATGACCGGCGCGGGATCAGCCGCATCGGCAGGACGACCGACTCGGCCGTGCCGCCGTCGATGACATCGAGCAGGAGCCGCATCGCGGTCGCCCCTAAGGCGCGGGCGTCGTGGGCCACCACGGTGAGCGGGGGATCGAGTTCGGCGAACCACTCGATGTCGTCGAAGGCGACCAGCGCCAGATCCTCGCCGATCCGCAGACCGCGTCGGCGCACCTCGGCCACCGCGCCGACCGCCATCAGACTGTCGGCGGCGAGCAACGCGGTCGGCGGCCGGTGGTGCGCGAGGAGTTTCGCGGCCGCCGTGCCACCGCTCGCCCGGCGGAAGTCGCCCGCCGTGATCAGCGCGGGGTCGTCGTCCAGATGGTGGCGGGCGATCGACTCCAGAAACGCGCTCAGACGCGCCCGCCCGGTGGACACGGACGGCGGTCCGCCGATGTATCCGATGCGGGTGTGGCCCTGTTCGGCGAGATGTGCGACGGCGAGCTCGACACCCTGTGCGTTGTCGGCGGTCACGCTGGGCACATCGAACCCGTCGACGGTGCGGTCCACGAAGACCAGCGGCACCCGCGCCTGTTCCAGAGCGCGCAGGTCACCGCGGCCCTCTCCTTGAGGGGCGATGATGATGCCGTCCACCCGCTGGGTGAGGAACACATCCAGGTAGGTGTCCTGCTGTGCGGTGTCCTCATTGGCGTTGGCCAGCAGCGTGACGTACGACGAGGCGAGCGCGGTCTGTTCGGCGCCGTGGGCGATGTCCGCGAAGAACGGGTTGCGTACGTCGGAGACAAGGAGCCCCACCGCATGGCTGCGCGCCGAACGCAGCGCCTGCGCCCGGGCGTTCATCCGATAGCCGAGCTCGGTGGCCGCCGCCCGCACACGTTCGCGGGCCGCGGGTGAGGTGGCCGAGTGGCCGGAGAGCACCCGCGACGCGGTCCCCACGGAGACACCGGCGCGCGCTGCGACGTCCTTGAGGGTAACGGTGGCGTCCACATGCGGCCTTTCACTGTGTCGGGCTCGTGTGGGTGCGGCGAAGCGGCCGCCCTGGTGGTGAGGTTGGGGGAGGGTCAGGGACGGCGAGCCTCGGAACGAATCCCACTGGAACCGATTCCATGGAATCGATTCCAGTGGGATCTTGGTGGACGCGCCGACCCGCGTCAAGGGGCATGACAAGGCTCGTTCGGCTGTCTCGCCACGGACCGCCCACCGGGCTTGGTGCGAACCGGCGCGCACCGGCCCGGGGTTGCTACGCCCGCCAGGTGTAGCGGCGCTCCGGGCGGCCGGCGGTGCCGTAGCGCAGGGCGACGTCGGCGTTGCCGGTGGTGTGGAAGTACTCCAGATAGCGGCGGGCGCTGACCCGGGAGATGCCGATCGTGGTGGCCGCCTCGGCGGCGGAGACGGTGCCGTCCGCCTCGCGGAGGGCACGCTCGACGAGCTGGGCGGTCTCCACGCTCAGGCCCTTGGGAAGAGTGCCGCCCGCCGGGGGCGCGAACGCCCCGGCCAGGACCCGGTCCACATCCGCCTGGCCACGGACGACGGTGGTGAGCAGCCGTCCGCGCTGGGTCGCATAGCGTTCGAGGCGGGGCTGCAGATCCTCGTAGTCGAAGGGCTTGAGGAGGTAGTCGACCACGCCCTGGCGGACGGCGCCGCGCACCGCGTCGGCCTCCCGGGCCGCCGTGATCACCATGACGTCGCAGTCGTGCCCGGCAGTGCGCAGCCGGGGGATGACGTCCAGGCCGAAGAGGTCCGGCAGATAGAGGTCGAGCAGGACCAGGTCGGGACGGAGCGTGTCGACCGCCTCGATCGCCTGCTCGCCGGTGTGGGCGGTGCCGACGACACGGAACGGCGCCACCCGCTCCACGAACGTGCGGTGGACACGGGCCACCATGAAGTCGTCGTCCACGACGAGCACATCGATCGGGCCGGCCGACTCGGTCATCGGGTCACTCCTTCCGCCACCGCGTCGGCGGGGTGGCTGACGGACATGCGGGCGCTGAACATCGCGCCCTGGGGGGTGTTGGTCACCGCGATCTCGCCACCGCGGCGCTCGCAGATGAGCCGGGTGAGGGCGAGCCCGATGCCGCGCTCGCCCTCCCGGGCGGCCTTGGTGGTGAAGCCATGGGCGAAGACCTCCTGGGCGAGTCCGGGGGCGACACCGGGGCCGGAGTCGCGCACCACGATCTCCACACTGGCGTTGTCCTGGCGCAGCTCGACCTCCACCCACGGCTCGTCGCCGTCCCGGTCCCCGAGCCTGGTCATGTCCCCGGCCCCGGCCATCTTCCTGTCACCGTCACCGCCGCCCCCATTCCCGTCGCCGCGCTCGGAGGTGACGGCGTCGATGGCGTTGTCGACCAGGTTGCCCACCACGGTCGCCACATCGGCGGCGTCCTCGGGCGTCAGCCGGTCCAGCGCGGTGCGGTCCGAGAGGCGCAGGGCCACCTTCCGCTCGGCGGCCTGGGACGCCTTCGCCATCAGCAGCGCGGCCACGGCGGTGTCCCGGACCCGGCGGCCGATGGACATGTCCAGCGACTGGCGGCGCTGGTTCAGCGCCCGGATGTAGCGCACCACTTCCTCCTGCTCGCCGATCTGGATCAGCCCGGAGATGGTGTGGAGCTGGTTGGCGAACTCGTGGGTCTGCGCGCGCAGCAGTTCGGAGGTGCCGCGGAAGGAGCCGATCTCGCGCTCCAGTCTCGCCAGCTCGGTGCGGTCCCGCAGGGTGGTGACGGAGCCGAGCGGGCGTCCGTCCTTGACGACGGTCATCCGGTTCATGACCAGAACGCGGCCGTGCCGGACGACGACCTCGTCCTTCGGGTCCGTCGATTCCTTCCGCGCACCGGCCAGCACGTCCAGCAGCCGTCCCTCGATGCCGAGCTCGGCCAGGTTCCGGCCCACGCAGTCCTCGGGCAGGTCCAGCAGCCGTCTGCCCACGTCGTTGACGAGCGTCACCCGGTGCTGCGGATCGAGCGCGACGACGCCCTCGGCGATGCCGTACAGCATCGCCTCACGGTGCTCGGCCAGCCCGGTGATCTCACGCGGCTCAAGCCCGAGCGTCTGCCGTTTGACGCGCCGGGCCAGCAGCCAGGAGCCGACGACGCCGAGCGCGCTGGCGACGCCGAGGTAGACGGGCAGGTACGAGGACGCGCCGCTCAGCCGCTGCCACACCGTGGGAGACGCCTCGCCGATCATGACGGTGCCCAGATGCCGTCCCAGGTCGTCGCCCGTCGCACCGAGGACCGGCACCTGAGCCACCAGCTCCCTGCTGCCGTCCCAGTCCAGCGTGCCCGACCAGCCGCGCCCCGCGCCGACCCCCTTGCCCAGCGGCAGCCGGTCGCCGAGCACCGTGGGATTCGTCGAGCTGACGACGCGCCCGTCACCATCGGCCACCGTGACGGACGTGACCCGCGACTGCACCCGGGCCGAGTACACCAGCGGGGCCAGCGCCTCCGCCGGAGAGGGGCCCACCAGCCGGCTGCGCACCAGCGGCTGGGCCGCCAGCTGCTCGGCGAGCGCACCGACCCGGCGGCCCTCCACCCGGTTGAAGGTGGCCTCGGACTGCGCGAGCGAGACCGCGGCGACCGCCATCAGCACCACCACGACGATGGCGAGCTGCAGCACCAGCATCTCGCCCGCGAGTGTTTGACGACGGAACGCGGCGACCACAATGAACTCAATCTCTCCTGCTGACACAACCTGGGCGCATTTCTCACCAGGCTGCACAATCATGGCGTCCGCCGTTTGGGAAGCGAAAGGGAGGTGCCATGAGAGGCCGCAGCCGCGCCCTGTCCGGCCTCCTGGCCGCTGTGCTGTCCCTGCTCGTCGGAGCCTGTGGCACCTGGCCGGGCCCGGGGGACACCGCGGACGACGGTCTGCGGATCCTGGTGCCGAACACACCCGGAGGCGGGTACGACACCACGGCACGGACCGTGGCCCGGGTGCTGGAGGAGACCGGGAGCGCCTCGGACATGGAGGTGTTCAACCTGTCCGGAGCCGGCGGCACCGTCGGCCTGCAGCGCATCGTGGACGAACGGGGCAATGGACGGCTCGCCCTGCAGATGGGCCTCGGTGTCCTCGGCGCGGCCCATGTGCAGGGTGCGAAGGTGACCGTCGCGCGGACCACCCCGATCGCCCGCCTGATCGAGGAGCCCGAAGCGGTGGTGGTCCGCGAGGACTCGCCGTACCGCACCCTCGCCGACCTGGTCACCGAATGGCGCAAGAGCCCCGGAGGCGTCACGGTCGGTGGCGGCTCGTCGCTGGGCGGCCCGGACCACCTGCTGCCCATGGCGCTGGCCGGCGCGGTCGGCATCCAGCCGAAGAAGGTGCGGTACGCCGCCTACGACGGCGGTGGCGGCGATCTGCTCCCCGCCCTGCTGGACGGCCGGGTCGACTTCGCCACCAGCGGCATCGGCGAGTTCCTCGACCAGATCGCCGCCGGGCAGCTCAGGGTGCTCGCGGTCACCAGCGACCGGCCCGTGGCGGCGCTGCCCGGGGTGCCGACGCTGAAGGCCGCCGGGATCGATCTCGTCTTCGACAACTGGCGGGGGGTCGTCGCCCCGCCGGGCATCAGCTCCGCGGACCGCAAGCGCTGGATCGAGGTGCTGACCGCGTTGCACACCTCCCGGCAGTGGAAGGCCGAGCTCACCCGCCACGGCTGGACCGACGCCTTCACCACCGGTGGCGCCTTCGCCACCTACCTGGTCCGGCAGGACAAGGCCGTGGCCGAACTGGTCGGACACCTGGGACTGGACTGACCGACACCCTCCGGGGCGGCCGCCACCGGTGACCGCAATGGCGGCTGCCACCCGCTACCGCCTCACGCCCGCATGCCCTCGACCCGGACCGCCCTCACCCCCTGACCCACCCATGCCCTCGACCCGGACCGTCCTCACCCCCTGACCCACCCATGCCCTCGACCCGGACCGCCCTCACCCCCTGACCCACCCATGCCCCGGTGGCCGTACGAACCCGCCCGCATGTCCCGTCATGACACGCATGTCCTGGAAGGCACCGCATGACCGCACACACCTGGTGGCTGCTGATCATCCTCACGGTGGCGATAGCAGCACTGATCTACCTCATCAACTCCCGGCTGCGTGTCCACCCGTTCGTCGCGCTGATCCTGGTCAGCGTGGGCACGGGGATCGCGGCCGGGGAACCCGCCGCGAAACTCGCCGGCTCCATCGAGGAGGGCGCCGGCGGCACCCTGGGCGACGTGGGCGTCACCCTCGCCCTGGGCGCCATGCTCGGCCGTCTGCTGTCGGACTCGGGCGCGACCGACACCATCGCCCGCGCCCTCGTCGCCCGCGCCGAGCCCCGCAGGCTGCCCTGGCTGGTCGGTGCCGCGGCGTTCGTCATCGGCGTGCCCATGTTCTTCGAGGTGGGCCTGATCGTGCTGCTGCCCTTGATCTTCAGCGTCGCCCGCAGGATGGAGAGCCACGGCGGCACGAAGGGCAGCCCGTACGTCCTCCTCGGCGTGCCCGCCATCGCCTCGCTGTCGACCCTGCACGGCATGCTGCCGCCCCACCCCGGACCGCTGACCGCGATGACCGGTCTCCACGCCGACCTCGGTCTCACCCTCGGCGTCGGCATCGTCTGCGCCGTGCCCACCGTCATCCTGGCGGGCCCGGTCTACGCCCGCTGGATCGCGCCCCGGCTTCCCGATGTCGCCCCGGACGCGGAACTGGTGGCCCAGTTCGCCGGGGCCGAGCGGCAGCCCGCTGCGGCCACCTCGGGCCCCGGTGCGCAGGCGGGCATGGACGCGCCCCGCCGGGCCGGTGTGCCCACCGGCCTGGCCGTGGCGGCGGTGCTGGTCCCCGTCGTCCTGATGCTGTTGCGTACGCTCGCCGAGACGGTGCTGGACGAGTCGAGCAAGCTGGGCGTGGCGCTCGTGTTCGCCGGAGAGCCGCTGGTGGCGATGCTCGCCGGTTTCGTCTTCGCCTTCGGGGTGACGATCTTCGGCTCCGGCCGATCCGGTGACGAGACTCGTGCCTCCCTGACCGACAGCCTGAAGTCCATCGCCGCGATCCTGCTCATCATCGGTGGGGGAGGGGCGTTCAAGCAGGTCCTCCAGGACTCGGGCATCGGCGATGCCATCGCCTCGGCCGCCGAGGGCGCCCATATCAATGTGATCCTGCTGGGCTGGCTGATCGCCCTGCTGCTGTCGCTGACCACGGGCTCCGCCACCGTCGGCATCGTCTCCGCCACCGGCATCGTGGCCCCGCTGATCGGTGACGGCGGGGGCCTGGAGGCATCCCTGCTCGTGGTCGCGATCGGGGCCGGTTCCCTCGGCCTCAACTATGTCAACCACGCGGGGTTCTGGCTGGTGAAGGAGTCGTTCGGAATGGACCTCAGCCAGGCCACCAAGACCCAGACCGTCGTACAGACCCTGGTCAGCGTGCTCGGCCTGGCGATGGCCCTGCTGCTGTCGGTGTTCGCCTGAGCCGAGGCGGCGGCCGGACGGCCCCGGCGGGCCCGGTCGCGGCGGCGCCGACCGCGGCGGGCCCGGCCGCCCGGAGGCTGTCGCACCCGCCTGCCAGACTCCGGCCATGGATCTTGACGAGCTGTTGCGGTGTCTCGCGGAGGCCGAGTCGGGTGAGCTGCGGGAGGAGCTGACCGGTGGGCGCTATGTGGTCGTGCAGTACGACCCCGAGGAGACGGTGTTCGACGACGCGGCCCTCAAGGAACTCTTCGGTGTTCCAACGCCCGGCACCGGCGCGGCGGCCCCGGACGCCGTCGAGGACCTGGACGCCACCGAGGACACCGACGAGGAGTCTGAGGACGAGGAGTTCGAGGACGAGGACGGCGCCTGGTTCTCCCTCATCGGTGTCGCGACCTCGCTCTACGAGGCACTGGATCTCCTCGGCGACGAACTCCCCGATGAGGAGGGCCTGACGGAACTGGACGAGGAGGAGTGGGCGGAGGAGGCGGCCGAGTTCGGTGCGCACGTTTTCAGCGCGGACGTGTTCGGCGCGGCCGCGGACGCCGAAGACGGAGAAGAAGGCGGAGAATCAGACGGCGAAGAGGGGAACGAATGGCTCGCTCTCCTGAGCGGCATACGGGATCCGCGGCGGCGCTCCGTCGTCCAGCTGCTGTGCGGTGTCCTCGGCCCGATGGACTTCCTGACGGAGGACTTCGAGGAGGACTGCTACCTGGGCCATGTGGCAACACGGCTCCCCGGAGCACGGTTCGTCATGCTGGCCAGCGCCGCCCCGCCGAACCAGGAAGTGGCCTTCGCCATCCTGGAACTCCCGCCCCGCGATACCCCGGACCCGGTCGGCCGCGCCCTGCTGCTGGCCGCTGCCGCCGGGGACCCGGCCGCGCTGCGCGCCGCGCTGGAGGAGGGCGCTGACGTCGGCACGCTCGACGAGTACGCCGCGACACCGCTGCACCACGCCGTGGCGGCGCGTTCGGCCGCGGCCGTCGACGCACTGCTCGCGGCGGGTGCCGATCCGGGCGCCCAGGCGGCCTTCGGCAACGCACCCCAGTTCGCGGCCGCCGGTCCGGGCCGTCCATACCCCACCGCCCGCCGGGTCGAAGACGAGGAGCACTGGAGCCTCTTGTGGTCCCTGCTGGACGCGGGCGCCGATATCAACGCCGTCAACACCGCCGGTCAGACCCTGCTCGACCTGGCCGTCCGGTCGGATCCGTACCCGGAGCGGCAGGTGCGCCTGCTGCTGGAACGGGGAGCGGTCAGCCGCGAACTCGCGACCACGCGCGTGGACGCGCTCGTCCGCAGGCTGCCGTACGGCTACGAGGAGGAACTGTGCGTACTGCGCAATCAGGTGCGCTTCCTGCTGGACACCGGCGCGCCGTACGACCATCCGCTGGACGCTCTGCTCGCCGTCACGGGCTACTACGAGCGTGAACTTTCCGCCGACTATCTCGTTGAACTCGTCGACATCATGGTGAGGCGCGGCGTGGGTGACCGGCCGGGCACCTATGGCAGGACGGCTCGCGAGAGCGCCATGCAGTGGGTCGACCACGGCCTGACCCACTACCAGGCCGTGGTGGACCGGCTCGCCGCGACGGCGGCCCCGGGCGAACGCCGAGGTGAAACGTCGAGGTGAGCGCTGAGGTGAGCATTGAGGTGAGCATTGAGGTGAGGGATTGCCGACCGCCTGGAACCGGACGCTCCCTCCGCGCCTCCCACTAGGCGACGGCAAGTGAGTTGGGGATCTTGATGACGGGACCGAACGGCGAGACCACGCTTCCGCAGGTCTTGTTGGACGCCGCCGACGCGGCCCCTGACCAGGTACTGGTGCATGTCCGGGGAGACGGTGGTGAGCGGACCGTCACCGTCGCGCGGCTGCGGGACGAGGCGCTGTGCGTCGCCGGTGGCTACCTCGCGGCCGGGGTGACACCCGGCACCTGTGTCCCGTTGCTCGCCGACCGCGGTGACGACTTCCAGGCGATGTTCTGGGGCGCCCTGCTGGCCGGTGTCATCCCGGTGCCGCTCGCGTCCGATGTCCGGCGGGTGGTGCCGGTATGGGAATCGCTCGGCCGCCCGCCGGTGGCCGTCGACGAGGCCACGGAGACGCTGCTGGCCGAACTGCCGGACGAGGTCGAGCCCTTGCGACTGGGCGAGCTGCGGCAGGGCCGCCCGCCCGCCCGGCTGCCGGATGCCGCGCCCGGCGACGTGGCCTTTCTGCAGTTCTCCTCGGGCAGCACCGGAGACCCGAAGGGCGTCGAGCTGACGCACGCCTGCGTCCTCGCCAACCTGGAGCAGATCCGCCTCGCCGCGGCCCTCACACCCGACGATGTGGTGGCGAGCTGGATGCCGTACTTCCACGACATGGGCCTCATCGGCACCCACCTGGCCCCGCTCGCCGCGCGCGCGGGGCAGGTGCGGCTCGAGCCGTTGTCGTTCGCCAAGCGGCCGGCGCTGTGGCTGGAGATGGCGGCCCGGCACCGGGCGACACTCCTGTCCGCCGCCAACTTCGCCCTGGCCCTGGCCGTACGGCGGATCCCCGACGAGGTGTTCGCCCGGCTCGACCTGACCGCCGTGCGCCTGGTCCTGGTCGGCGCCGAGCCGATCGCCCCGGCGGTGTGGCGGCGGTTCGCCGCAAAGGCGCGGGCGTCCGGGCTCGACGAGAGGGCACCGCTGCCGGTCTACGGCCTGGCCGAGGCCACCTTGGCAGTCACCTTCCCGCCCCTGGACGAGGTGGCGGCGCCACATGTCCTGGACCGGGCGGCCCTCAGCCGCGGCCGCGCGGTGGACACCGTCCTGGGCCCGGACGCCGTGGAGTTGATGGACGTCGGCCTGCCGGTGCCCGGGTGCGAGGTACGCATCGTGGACGACGCGGGCCGCCCGCGGGACGAACGGCGGGTGGGCCACATCCAGATACGCGGACCGCAGGTGGCGCGCGGCTACCGAAAGGCGCCGGAGGCGACCGCCGTCACGTTCACCGATGGCTGGCTGCGCACCGGTGACCTGGGATTCCTGGCCGACGGCCGGTTGTGCGTGACCGGCCGCCACAAGGACGTGGTGTACGTGGGCGGCCGCACCTTCCACGCCCCGGACCTGGAGGAGGTGGCAATGGCCACCCCCGGCCTGCCCACGCCGCCCCTGGCCGCGGTGGTGGGCTCCACCGACCCGGCCGACGGCGCGGAACGGGTGGTGGTCTTCGTACGGTGGCCCAGGCCACCGCGCGCGGCGGCGGCCACGCTGGCCGAGGCGGCGGCGCGAGTGCGACAGGCCCTGGCCCACGACGACGTACGCGTACTCCCCCTGCCACCGGGCGCGTTCCCCCGGACAACGAGCGGCAAGCTGCGCCGCCGTGCGATGCGGGAGCGGTTCGAGGCGGGTGCCTATGCGGGGGTCGAGGAGCGGTGGGGGCGCGAGGGTGGGGAGCCCGCGGCGCTGGCTTCTGCGGCGTTGGCTTCGGCGGCCTCGGGCTCTGGGCCCCCGGCTTCGGCGGCCTCGGCGCTTGCGGTTCCGGCTTCTGGGGCCTGGGCAGCGTCGGCTTTCGGGGCTTCGGGTTCTGTGCCTCCGGCCTCGGCGGCCTCGGTTTCTGCGGCTCCGGCCCCGGCGCCTGCGGTTCCGGCTTCGGCAGTTCCGGCCTGGGCGCCCCCGGCCACCGCGCCCCCGGCCTCGGCGGCTCCGTCGTCTGCGGTTCCGGCCGCTGCGGCCCGGGGCGCCTCCATCCCGGCGCAGGGCAGCTCAGCCTCTGCCATTCCTGCGGAGGATGTCTCGGTCTCTGCCGAGGCGGCGCCTGCCGTTCCGGCGGAGGGCCTTCCGGCAGCGAGGGCCTCGGGGTCAGGTGTGCCAGTCGCGGACTCCCCGCCAGTGGGAGCCTCGGGGCCTGGCACCCCGGTCGCGGACTCTCTGCCGGTGGGTGCCTCGGGGCCTGGCACCCCGGTCGCGGACTCTCTGCCGGTAGGTACCTCGGGGGCACGCACCCTGGACTCGGACGTCCTGCCGGTGGGCGCCCCGGGCTCTGCCGTTCCGGCCCCCGCCCCGGCGGAAAGTGTCCCGGGCGCGGGTGTTTTGGTTCCTGCCATCCCTCCTACGTGGGACGTGTCCGGGGGGCCGTGCTCGTGGCGGGAGGTGGCGCGGGTCGTCACCGGCATGTGGGCGCGGGTGTTGGGCCGGCCCGAGCACACCATCGGCCCGCACGATCGGTTCCTGGCCATCGGCGGTTCGTCGCTGAAGGCGATGGAGGTGCTCGCCGAGGTAGAGGACACCTTCGGCGTCACCGTGCCACCGGCCGTGCTGCGCGACCGTGACACGGTCGCCGCGCTCACCGAACACGTGATGGCGTCGCGGCACGGTGGGCTGCCGGAGGCCGCTCCGCCCCGCGCCACCCCCATCCCGAGCCGGAGCCCGAGCCCGAGCGGGACCGTGAACGACAGCGACCCGGGAGCCATCGCGGTCGTCGCCATGGCCTGCCGCTTCCCCGGTGCGGACACCCCGGACTCCTTCTGGGACCGCCTCGTGGCCGGCCACGACGCCGTCGGGCCCGTGCCGCCCGCCCGATGGACGACCCGGCCGGAGGACACCGCCCGGTGGGGCGCCTTCCTGGACGACCCGTCCCGCTTCGACGCCACCTACTTCGGCATGGACGACGAAGAAGCGGCCGCGACCGACCCCCAGGCCCGGATCTTCCTGGAACTGGCCCATGAAGCCCTGGAACGCGCCGGTTACGCGGGGCCCCGGCGGACGGGCCGCCGCATCGGTGTGTTCGCCGCGACCGGGGAAAGCGGCTACCGCGAACTGCTCACCCGGGCTTCCGGCCCGGACGGCGGGCTGCCTTCCGCCGCGTTGGTCGGCAACCTCCCCAACCTCGTCGCCGCCCGCGTGGCGCAGAGCCTGGACCTGACCGGTCCGGCCCTCGCCGTCGACACCGCCTGTTCCTCGGCGCTGGTGGCGCTGCACCTGGCGCGCCGCAGCCTGCAGTCGGGGGAGTGCGACCTCGCCGTGGTCGGCGGGGTCAACCTCGCGCTGGCCCCGACCGGCCACCGGCTGCTGGAGCAGGCGGGTGTGCTCTCGCCGACCGGGCGCTGTCACGCCTTCAGCGCCGCGGCCGACGGATTCGTCCCCGGGGAGGGCGGCGCGGCGATCGTTCTCGCCCGGCTGGACGACGCGCATCGCGCGGACGACCCGGTTCTGGCCCTGCTGCGCGGCACCTCGGTGAACAACGACGGGCGTTCGCTGAGCCTGCTGGCCCCCAACGCGCTCACCCAGCGGGAGATCATCGTCCAGGCGTACCGTGACGCGGGCGTCGACCCCGACAGCGTGTCCTACATCGAGGCTCACGGCACCGGCACCGCCCTCGGCGACCCCGTCGAACTGCGCTCCCTGGCACAGGCGTTCGCGCCCCGTGCCGACGGGCGGCCCCGACTGCTGGGCTCGGTGAAGACCAACCTCGGCCATCTGCTGAACGCCGCCGCCATGCCGAGCCTGGTGAAGGTCGTCCTGGCCCTCGGCCACCGGCAGTTGCCCGCCTCGTTGCACCACGATCCGCCCGCCTCCCTACCCGACGATGGCGGGGCCGGTTTCGCGGTGGTCACCGAGCACCGCGCATGGACGGCCCCTGGTCCGCTGGTGGCCGGAATCAACGCCTTCGGGTTCGGCGGCACCAACGCGCACGCCATCCTCGAGCAGCCACCCCCGCCACCGCGCCCAGGTCCGTCGCACCGCGTCCGACCGGCCACCGCCCCGCACGAGACGGATGCCGTATGCGACGGCTCGGGTTTCGAGAACGGCGCGAGTCACGGCCGAGGTGTTGAGCATGGTGTGAGTGACGACTCGGGTCTTCAGCGTGGTCCGATCGACAGCTCAGGGGGTGAGGACGGCTCAGGGGGTGAGGACAACTCAGGGGTCGAGGTCGGCCCGCATCTGCTGACCCTCTCGGCCCGCGGCGCCGACTCCCTGGCGGCCGCAGCCCGTGACCTCGTGGCCCATCTGCGGGCTCACCCGGAGCTCGACGAGGGCGACGTATGCGCCACCGTCAACACCGCCCGCGACCACGGTCGCCACCGCCTGGCAGTGGTATCCCGTGGCGATCTCGCCGAACGCCTCGAAGTCCACCCCACCCCCGCGGTGGCCCGCTCCCGGCCCCGGCTGGTGTTCCTGCTGCCCGGCCAGGGCAGCGCGCGGCCGGGGCTTGGCCGCGCCCTGTACCGCACCGCACGGGAGTTCCGCCGTGTGATGGAGGAGGCGTCCGCACTCGTCGGCCCGGTGCGGGGCCGCACCCTGGCCCAGTGGTGCCTGGATCCCGATGCCGCGCCCGACGATCTGGCCCGTACGGAGGTCTCCCAGCCGCTGCTCGTCGCGTTCGGTATCGCGCTGGCCCGGCAATTGCGCGCCTGGGGCGTGAGCCCGGACGCGGTCGCCGGGCACAGCGTCGGCGAGATCACCGCCGCCTGCGTCGCCGGGTCGCTCACCCTGGCCGAGGCGGTGCGGTTCGCCGCCGAGCGAGGGCGCCTGATGCGCGAGCTGGCCGCACCGGGCGCCATGGCCGCCGTACGCGGCGGCGAGGACGCCGTCGCCGCGGTGGTGGCCGAGTCGGCCGGTGCGCTGTGCGTGGCCGCGGTCAACGCCCCCGGACACGTGGTGATCGCCGGAGCCCCGGACGCCGTCCACCGAGCCGTCGGGCGGCTGGTCGCCGATGGGATAACGGCCCGTGAACTCCCCGTCTCCCACGGCTTCCACTCCCCGGCGATGCGCCCGGTGGCCGACCCGCTCACCGCCGTGGCCGCCCAGCTGAGCCCCCACCCGCCATCGGTACCCCTGCTCAGCACGCTGACCGCCCAGTGGCAGCCGTCCCTGGACCCGACCCACTGGCGCGAACACGCCCTGCGCCCCGTGCGCTTCGGCGCCGCCGTCGAGCGTCTGCTGGACGACGGATATGACACCTTCGTCGAACTCGGGCCCGGCACCACCCTGCCGGGCCCGGTCCGCGCCGTGGCGGCCGAACGCGCGCCGTCGCCGGAGGTTTTGGCGCTGGCGGCAGCCCCGGGTACCGGCGCGGGTGTCGACTACGACGCGGGGCAGGCTTTGCTGACGGTCCTGGGGCGGCTGTGGACGCGCGGGGTGGAGCTGGACCACGTGGCACTGGGTGACGGGCGGGCGCGCGTGGCCGTCCCGACGTACCCGTTCCAGCGCCGTCGCCACTGGCCGCTGCACTGGCCCGAGCACCGACGCGAGACTCGGCCCGAGCCCCAACCCGAGCGTGGGCCCGAGGAGCAGCCCGAGTATCGGCCTGGGGACCGGGCCGAGCACCGGCCTGAGCATGGGCCCGAGTATCGGCCCGAGGGCCGGTCCGGGTATCGGTCGGAGGACCGGCCTGACCCTGGGCCCGAGCATCGGCCCGAGGACCGGTCCGGGTATCGGTCGGAGGACCGGCCCGGGCACCGGCCCGAGCATGGGGCCGGACACCGGCCCGAGCCCGCGGCGCCGCTGCACCGTCTCACCTGGCGTGCGACACCTCCTTTGGCCGACGGGGACACACCGCACACCGTCCGGCTGGCCGGGCCGGATTCGGAGCTGGCCCGTGCGCTGACCCACCGGCTGGAGCGGCGCGGTATCACGGTCCGTGGGGACGGTGACGCCTCCCTCGCCGAGCCGCCCGCGCAGATCACCGTCTGGCTCGCCGGACCGGCCGCCGAGTGCGCGACCGTGGCGGACCTCGACACCGCGACGCACACCATCCTGTCCACGCTGCGGGCCCTGCTCCCCTTGATGAGCCAGGACGCTGGCCGACTGGTGGCGGTCACCGAGGACGTACACGCCACCCGCGTCGCCGCCGAACGGCTGCGCCCCGCCCAGGCGCTGCTCACCGGCCTTGTACTCGCCCTCCCCGAGGAGTTTCCGGGCCTCACCGCGTACGGCATCGACTTGTCCTCGTACGACTCCCTGGACGTCCGGCTCGACGCCCTGGAGCGGGAGGTGCTCGGGCGGAACGCACCGGGTGGCGGCGCGGTGGCGTACCGGGCGGGCCGCCGCCTGGCCCGTACCCCCGTGGCGGTGGCGGAGGAGACCGACCCGCTCCCGTTGTCCTCGCCGCTGCCACCCGACGGCACCTACCTGATCGCCGGCGGTACGGGCGGGATAGGCACCGAGGTCGCGCGCGACCTGGCCGAGCGCGGTCGGCCGAACCTGGTCCTCGTCGGCCGGTCGGCCCGTCCTCCGGCGGGCCATCTGATGGCCGAACTCAAGGCGCTCGGCGCCACGGCGGAGTACCGCGTGGCGGATGTGTCCGTCGAAGCCGATGTCGAGGCCCTGGTCGCGGATCTGCCGCCGCTGGACGCGGTGTTCCACGCCGCCGGAGTGGTGCGCCCCGGCACCATGCGGGCCAAGACACCCGAGGAGATGGCCGAGGTCATGGCCGCCAAGGTGCGCGGCAGCCACCTGCTGTCCCAGGCCCTGTGGCGGCACGGCCACCGTCCGGCGGTGTGCGTGGCCTTCTCCTCGGTCGCCTCGGTATTGCCCGGGCTGGCCGGTGCACTCGGTGACTACGCGGCGGCCAACGCCTACCTCGACGCCTTCGCCGCCTCCGAACGGGCGGCCGGGCGGCCGTGGCAGTCGCTCAACTTCGCCGCGTTCGCCGAGACCGGGCTGGCCGCCGCAGAGCCGTCGTCGCGAACCGCCGCCACGGCACGGGGCGTGGTGCCCTTGACCACGGGCGCGGGCCTGGCCGCGCTGCATGCGGCATGCGGTATCGACGCCGCGCAGTTGGTGGTGGCCGAGCTGACGGCGGAATCGGCCACCGCGGGGTCAGGGGCCGCGATGTCGGCTGTCGCTGGGTCGGGGTCGGGGTCGAGGTCCGCAGTGTCGGCCGCTACCGGGCCTGAGTTCAGCGTGTCGGTTGCCGATGAGCCGAGGGCCGTCGTGTCGTGCGCTGCCGGGTCTGGGACCGCCATCGGGCTCCCCGCACCCGCAACGGGACCCCTCACACCCGCAACGGGACCCCTCGTAACCACACCGGGCGCCGCCGACGAGGCCCCGTCACGCATCACCGGCGTGCTGCGCCGCCTCCTGGCCGAGGCGCTGCACCGCGCACCCGCCGAAGTCGCCGACGACGAGCAGTTCCTGACCATGGGGCTGGACTCGCTCTCCGCCGTGGACCTCGTCAGAAGGCTGGAGTCGGAGCTGGACCGACCCCTGCCACCCACCCTGTTCTTCGAGTACCGAACGATCGGCGAGCTGGCCGCCCATCTCTCAACCGCTCAGGTGGGGGCGACGCAACAGCCCGCGCCCCCGTCACACTCCACCGCCGACCGTACGGACGCGTTCGACAACGGGGCCCCGCTACCCCTCACACCCGTGCAACTGGCCTTCCACACGGGCAGCAAACTCCACCCGGAGGTCACCGCGTACGCGTATGTGCGCCAGACCGTCAACGGCCCCCTGGACACCGGTCTGCTCGGCCGCGCGCTCGCGCTCCTCGCCGAACGCCACCCGATGCTGCGCGTCAGGATCGAGACCGACGCCACGGCTCCCGTGCAAACCGTGGCGCCGCCCGAACCGCACACCATGCCCTCCTGGTACGAGGTCCGCCACGCCGACGGCCCCCTGGCCGACCTGGAGGAGGCGCTGTGCAATCGCCCCTTCGACCTGGCCAATGAGGCGCCGGTGCGCGCGGTGCTGGTACGCGAACGCGCCGGCCTGGCCCACCTGCTGCTGGTACTGCACCACGCCGCCGCGGACGGGTTCAGCCTCAACGTCCTCGGCGAGGAGCTGTGGTCCGTCTACACCGCCCTCGTGCACGGCCGTCCGCCCGAGCTGCCGCCGCTGGAAGCCGGTTTCGCCGACTATGCCGCCGCCGTCGAGGCGGAGCGGTCCGCGCCGGAGTTCGCCGAGGACCAGCGGTACTGGCATGACGGGCTCGCCGCCCACCCCACGATGCTGGACCTGCCCTGGGACGGCGACCCGGAGGCGCCGCCCGCCGCGCCACTCACCGCCCACCAGGTGGTCACCGACCCCCACCTCACCGCCGCACTGCGCAAGTGCGCCGCCGCCCACGGCGTTTCCCTCTTCCACCTGTTGCTGGCCGTGTACGCCCGCTGTCTGGCCCGGTGGAGCGGGCAGCGCGGCATCGCGGTCAACGTGGCCCGCGCCCGTCGCGAACTCCGGCTGGCCGGTCTCGACCGGCTGGTCGGCCCGCTCGCCGACACCTTGCCGCTGTCGGCCGCCGTCGACCCCGACGAGCCGGTCCCCGCCCTGGCACAGCGGTTGCGCGCGATCTGGCTGGACGCAGAGCGGCACGCCGGGCTCACCAGCCTGGACATCGCCCGGCTGCTTCCCGCGGCCGGGTCCCGGCCGCGTACGGCCTCCCCGGCGGCGTTCAGCTTCGCCCGCTTCCCCGTCACCACCGACCCCGACTGCCCGGTCACGGTGCGCCCGGCCGCGGCGCGCACCGCCTCGGCCGCCACGCGCCTGGGGCTGCTGTGCTGGGAGAGCGACCAAGCCCTGCACTTCTCCTGGAACTTCCCGGCGCGGCTGTTCGCCCGGACCACGGTGGAGTGCCTGGCACGCGAACACCTCGCCGAACTCGGCCATCTCGCGCAACTCGCCGAACACGCGGAACACATGGAAGTGGCCGCGCCCGCGGGGAGCGATGTTCCGGCATCGACCCCGACGCCGACCCCGGCCCCCGCCCCCGGGCGCGGCATCGTCGAACGCCTGTCGGCACGTTTCCGATTGGCCGCCGACCAGGTCGCGATCGAAACCGGCGACACCACCATGACCTACGGTGCACTCGACCGGGCCTCCGCGGCACTCGCCGACCGGCTGCGCGCCCGGGGCGTCGTCCCCGGGGACCTGGTCGGCCTGCTGACCGAGCCGGGTGCCGACACCGTCGTGGGTGTCGTCGGCATCCTCCGTGCTGGAGCCGGGTGGGTGCCTCTGGACGCCGCCCATCCCACCGCCCGCCTGGCCGACCAGCTCAACGGCTCGACGGCCCGGACCGTGGTGTGCCACGACGCCACCCGAGCGACGGCCGGGACACTCGACGCCGTAACGACGGTGGCCATCGACGATCCGACACCGACACCGACACCGACACCGACACCGACACCACTTCCCGTGGTGGCCCCTGTCCCTGTCCCCGCCAACCCCGACGCCATCGCCTACGTCATCTTCACCTCGGGATCCACCGGCCGCCCCAAGGCCGTGCCCATCACCCACCGGGCGATGGTGAACTACCTGGACTGGGCCGTGGACACCTTCGGCTACCGCGCGGGCGACCGGCTCGTCCAGACCGCCTCCGTGTGCTTCGACGCCTCCGTACGCCAGATGCTGGCACCGCTGTTGGTCGGAGCCACCGTTCACACCCTGCCGCGAAACCTGGTCCGCGACCCCGACGCGCTGCTGGACCGGGTCGTACAGGACCGGATCACCGTGTGGAGTTCGGTGCCGACGCTGTGGGAACGGCTGCTGACGGCCGCCGAGACCCGGGTGCGGCGCGGGGCGCCCCGCCCCGATCTGTCGGCTCTGCGCTGGATCCACGTCGGCGGGGAGGCGCTGCCCGCAGCGCACGTCCGCCGCTGGTACGACCTGTTCGGACCCGGCCACCGCGTCGCCAACCTGTACGGGCCGACGGAAACCACCATCAACGCCACCTGCCACCTCATCGGGGCCCGCCCCGGCGACGAGGTGCGCCGACTGCCGATCGGCCGTCCCATCTCCGGCACGGAGGTCGCGGTGGTAGCCGAGGACGGGCGTCGCTGCACCGTCGGCGAGCCCGGTGAACTGCTCATCGGCGGAACGGGGCTGACGCCGGGATACCTCGGCGACCCCGCGCTCACGGCGGCGGCGTTCGCCGAGCGCGACGGCGAGCGCTGGTACCGCAGCGGCGACCGGGTCCGCCAACGGCCCGACGGTGTATTGGAGTTCCTCGGTCGCCTCGATGACCAGGTGAAGATCCGAGGCCATCGGGTCGAACCGGGGGAGATCGAAGCGGTGCTGCAGACCCACCCCCGGGTCGCACAGGCCGCCGTACTGCACCGTGACGGCAGGCTGATCGCCTACGTGGAACCCCTGCCGGGCGGCTCCGAACCCGATCCGGCACAGCTACGCGCCCATCTGCGCGGCACCCTGCCGGACTACATGCTCCCGGCCCGGTTCCGGTTCCTGGACGCGCTGCCACTCACCGGCCCGGGCAAGGTCGACCGCCGCCGACTCGACGCGTCGGCCCCCGACGCGGACACGGGACCGGCGGCGGACGAACACCCGCCCACGCGTGCGGAGGCCCGGGGGACCGCACCGGCCACGCCAACCGAGCGCACCCTGGCCCGTATCTGGTCCGAGGTGCTGAGTGTCGCGGAGGTCAGGCGCGAGGACGACTTCTTCGCGCTCGGCGGCGACTCCATCCTCATCCTGGAGGTGTTCGCGCGGCTGGAGAAGGCGTACGAACGGGAACGGCGAGACGCCACCCTGCCGAGGCCGACGGTCATCTACGAGCACACCACGCTCACCGCCCTCGCCACCGCCGTGGACGAGGCCACTGCCATGGACGAGACTGCCCGCGTGGACGTGGCCACCGTCGCGGACGAGGCCGTTACCGTGGACACGGCCGTCGACGCGGCAACCCCGCCCGCTGTGCCCGACCAGCCCGTCCTGGGAAACCCGCCCGTTCCGGCAAGCCCGCCCGCGCCGGGTTACCCGCCCGCGCCGGGTAACCCGTCCGATGCGGCAGCCCCGTCCGCCCTGCCGTACCAGGCCGTGCCGTCTGGCCCGGGGAACCCGTCTGGCCCGGGAATGTTGTCCGCTCCGAACACCCCTCCCACCACCGGAGGCGGCGACACCTCCGCCCTCGCCGGCGCGGACCTCACGCCGTATCCCCTCACCCCAACCCAGCGCGGCTTCCTGGTCGCCGAGGCCATCGCGCCCGGAGCCGGCTCCGCGTGGCTGGCCCGGCTGCGACTGCGCGGCCCGCTGCGGACCGATGTCTTTCAGCGCGCGGTCGACGCCCTCGTCGTCCGCCACCCCATGCTGCGCACCGTCTTCCCCGCGGGCGCCCGTCCGCCGGTCCAGCAGGAACTGCCGCCCGCGCTGCGGCTCCCGGTCGATTTCGAGACGCTGGCATCCCCGGGCCTGATCGAGGAGCGGGTCGCCGACGAACGCCGTCGCCGGTTCGAACCGTGGGCCTGGCCACTGCTGCGCCTGCGCGTGCTGACCACCGGACCCGACGAGCACACGCTCGTCGTCCACGCCCACCACCTCATCGGTGACGGCTACAGCGCGGCCCTGTTCGGCCGGGAACTGATCGCCGTCTACGACCGGCTCGGCCGCGGCGAGCCGACCGGGCTACCACCGCTGCGCAGCACCTTCCGCGATTACGTCACCCTGCTCCAGCAGCCGGACTTGGACCCCGGCCGGGACGCGGCGACCACCGCCTGGCGGGCCCGCC
This sequence comes from Streptomyces sp. NPDC007875, assembly GCF_042868035.1. Taxonomy (NCBI): domain Bacteria; kingdom Bacillati; phylum Actinomycetota; class Actinomycetes; order Kitasatosporales; family Streptomycetaceae; genus Streptomyces; species Streptomyces sp. NPDC007875. The sequence goes on from NZ_JBIADZ010000003.1 coordinate 560,731, forward strand.
ACGCCACCCCGTACCAGCGGCCCGACCTGCGACGCCCGGGCGCGGGGAGCGACGCGACGGCGGGCGCCGGAGCCACGGGGGTCGGTTCTGCGGAGTTCAGGTCGGCGGGGTTCACCCTCGACGCCGAGCTGACGGCCGGGCTGCGCCAACTCGCCACCACTGTCCGCGCCACGCCGTACGCCCCCGTCCTGGCCGCCTACTACCGGGCCCTGGCGGACCTCACCGGGCAATGGGACCTCGTCCTCGGGCTGGCGGTCACCGGACGCGACCACGCGCTGCCCGACATCAGCCGGCTGTTCGGTCCCTTGGCGGCCGCCGTGCCGCTGCGCCCTGCCGTGGCGGAGGCGGGCGCCGGGGCCACGCCACTCGACGGATCGTTCCGCTCCTTCCGCGAGGACCTGCTCCGGATCACCGAGGAAGCCGTGGCCGCCCGGACGTACGACACCGTCGGCGACACCGGTGGTGGTACGAGCGGCGGCGCCGATGGTGGCACCGGCGGCAGCATGAGCAGAGGCACCGACGGCGAGCCGTCCGAAGGCCGACCCAGTCCGCCGAACCTGCCCGCCGCCCCACCCGGCCTGCCGATCGCCACTCAGTTCCTCTTCAGCTACCTGGACTTCTCGGCTCTCGGCCCACCCACCGGCGCAACCCTGACCCTCGATGGGGATCACCACGACACGGAACTCGCCCCGCCCCCGGTGGGAACCGACGTATTCCTGGCCGTCCGGCCGGTCGCGGACGGCCTGCGCGTCACCCTGCGGGCATCGGCCGCCGCCCTCGACGCGCTCGCCTTCACCGCGTTCACCCACGCCCTGCGGGACGAGCTCACCCGGGCGGCCATGCCCCGCCCGCGCCCTACCCCGGCCCCGGCGCCAGCCCGGGCGCCGCGTGCTTTCGGTGGTACGGACGCCGCGCTCATCGGCTACCTACCGGCTCCCGGACACCTGGCGGCGCTCGCCGGGATACCGGAACCCGACCTGCCTCGCGCACACATGCGAGACCTGCTCTTCCCGGACGGAGGTCCCCGCCTGCTGGAGGAGATCAGCACACCGTTGGGCTGCTCCGCGTTCGTCGCGCTGCCGCTGTTCGCGGATGAACTGGCCGCGGGGAGCACGCTGACCCGCCACACCGCCCGTGCCGTCAGCCACGCCGCCTCCCTCGGCGCACGCTGCGTGTCCCTGGCGGGCATGATCCCCGCATTGACCGGCTACGGATTCGAGGTGGTGCGCGCCACCGACCGGACGACGACGGCGATCACCACCGGCCACGCCGCCACCGCCGTGTCCGTGGTCAAGACCGTCCACGCCGCACTCGCCGCGAGCGGACGTGACCTCGGTGACCTGACCGTCGCCATGGTCGGACTCGGCTCGATCGGCACCTCATCCCTCAACCTGCTCCTCACTCGCGCGCCGCGCCCGCCCGCCCACTTGGTGCTGTGCGATGTCGCGGGCAGCGCGCCGCGCCTGCGCGCCCTCGCCACGGAGCTGCGCGGGAGCGGGCTGGCCGGGTCGGTGGCGACGGCCGAGTCCGCCCCGGCCCTTCCCCCCGCCGTGTACGAGGCCGACCTGATCGTCACCGCCGTCAGCGGTGGCACCGCCGTCCTCGACGTCGACCGGTTGCGCCCCGGCACCGCCGTGGTCGACGACTCCTTCCCACACTGCTTCGACACCGCACGCGCCCTCGCCCGGATGCGCGGGCGGCGCGATGTGCTGACCGTCGGGGGCGGCCTGCTCGCGGTCGGCGACACGGAGCGGCACATTGCCGACAACCTGCCACCGGCCGCCGCCTCCGGATACGCGGAACGGTCCTGGCTGCCGGGCACGGTCGCCTCCTGCCGACTCGAATCCCTGCTGCACAGCGCCGTGTCCGGCCTGCCACTGGTCCACGGGCTGGTCAACACCTCCCATGCGCACGCCTACTGGGACGCGGTCGAGACGGCCGGAGTGAGCGCCGCCCCACTGCATCTGCTCGGCCACACCATCGCCACCGGGCCACCGTGGCTTGGGGCGACTTCTCACGGGACGTCTTGACCGACTCCACGAGCTGCCGCTCGCGCTGTTGATATGGCTTTTCTCCCGGATAAAGGCCATGTGTCCGGGCTTCCTTGACGCTGAAATCGCTTTCTGTCAGCGTGCTCGCCATGCCTCGCAACGCAGTCATCGGTGTGGACATCGGCACCTCGAGCAGCAAGGGCGTCCTGGTCGGCCTCGATGGCACACTGATCCGCTCGGCCACTCGGGAGCACACCCCCGCAAGGCCCGGCCCCGGTCAATTCGAGATGGACGCTGCCGTCTGGTGGCGCGAGTTCGTCGAACTCGCCCGGGAGTTGACCGCCGCCGATGACACCGCCGCCGGTGACACCACCGTAGTCGCCGTCGGGGTCAGCGGTATGGGGCCCTGCGTCCTGCTGGCCGATGAGCACGGCACCCCGCTGCGCCCCGCGGTTCTGTACGGCGTGGATACCCGCTCGGTCCACCAGATCGAGCGCATCGAGGCGCGGCTCGGCGCCGAGGAGATCATCCGCCGCTGCGGCTCCGCCCTGACCACACAGGCCGCCGGGCCGAAAATCGCCTGGATCGCCGAGCACGAGCCCGAGGTCTACGCACGGGCCCGGCGGCTGTACATGCCGAGCTCCTGGTTGGTCAGGAAGCTCACCGGAAACTACGTCCTCGACCACCACTCGGCCAGCCAGTGCACCCCGCTGTACGACACGCTCGCAGGCGAGTGGTACGCCCCCTGGGCCGCCGAGGTCGCCCCCGGCATCGACCTGCCGCCACTGCGCTGGCCCGGCGAGGCGGCCGGCGCCCTCACCGCCGAGGCCGCCGAGGAGACCGGCCTGCCCACCGGGATCCCCGTCACCACCGGCACCATCGACGCCTGGGCCGAGGCCCTGAGCGTGGGTGCGCAACACATCGGCGATCTGATGCTGATGTACGGCACCACCATGTTCCTCATTCACACCGTGCCCAAGCCGCTGACCAGCCCGTCCCTGTGGGGCACGGTCGGCGCCCTGCCCGGAACGCGTAATCTGGCCGGTGGCATGGCCACCTCCGGTGCGGTCGCCAACTGGCTGCGGGAGCTGTTCGCCGACGGCGACCACGCCGAACTCACCGCGCTGGCCGCCGAGTCGGGCACCGGCGCCAATGGCCTGCTGATGCTCCCGTACTTCTCCGGGGAGCGCACCCCGATCATGGACCCTGACGCCCGCGGAGTGATCGCCGGGCTGACCCTGTCCCACACTCGCGGCGACCTCTACCGGGCCGCACTCGAAGCCACCGGGTTCGGCGTCCGCCAGAACATCGAGGTCATCGAGGCCGCCGGCGGCGACATCCGCCGCGTGGTCGCCGTCGGCGGCGGCACCCAGGGCTCCCTGTGGACGCAGATCGTCTCCGACATCACCGGCCGCCCGCAGGAGCTGCGCACCATCACCATCGGCGCCGGTTACGGCAATGCTCTGCTGGCCGCGCAGCTCGTCGGGGACGCCTCCCTCGAGGACTGGAACCCGGTGCGTGAGACGGTGACGCCCCGCACCGACCACACCCGGCGCTACGACGAGCTGTACGCCCTCTACCGGCGGCTGTACCCGGACACCGCCGCGACCGTCCACGCCCTGGCCGCGCTGCAGGAGCGCTGAGAGCCCTTCCTTATCCTGAAAGCGATTCACTTTCGACAATGCCGGTGCAGCAGAGCCCAATGCTTGTGTTTTGAATTGGATTCGGTTTTTCTGAGAGGGTCGCCAAGGGCGTGTCGCCGCCCTTGGCGAGCCGTCGAGCTCATCGCCGGAGGGGAGTCACGTGCGCGTGGAGAATGTCGATCTGCTGGTCATCGGTGCGGGAATGGCGGGGTTGACCGCCGGTGCCCGCGCTGTTCGCAACGGTCTGTCCGTCATGGTCGTGGAGATCGCTGCGGACGTCGGCGGTTCAGCGCGCTTCGCGGGTTACGCGTGGACCGCGCCGAGCCATGACGTCATGGACCAGCACAATCCATGGGGAGACGCCGCGCTCAAGCGCGCCCTCGTGGATCGGTTTCCCGAAGGCGTCTCATGGATTCGTTCGCTCGACGTGGAGGTCAAGGACGCGCAGCGCGTCCTCAGCTTCGGTCGCGGGCACCAGTTCGACACCCATCAGTATGTCGACACCTGTCGTCGGGTCGTCCGCGAAGGCGGTGGCGCGTTGCTGTTGGAGACGTGTGCCGAACGGCTGGTGGTCGAGGACGGGGTCGTGACGGGGGCGGAGCTGCGGTTGGCCGATGGCGCGCGCATGCGCGTGAGCGCCGGGTCCACGCTCATCGCGACCGGCGGGTTTCAGGGCGATCCGGAACTCCGCACCGCGCATGTGCACCCCCGTGCCGAGAGCATGCAGCTCCGCTCCAACTCCTTCAGCCGCGGCGGCGGATACCGTCTGGCCACCCAGGTCGGTGCCGCCACCGGCCACGATGACGCGGGCTTCTACGGCCATCTCATCCCCAGCGGCATCTCCTTCGCCGACCCGGCGGACTTCGTCGACCTGTCGCTCTACTACAGCGAGCACGCGCTCCTGTTCAACGTGCGCAACGATCGGTTCGTGGACGAGACGCTGGGCGACCACCTCACGGCCATGGCGTTGCTGGAGCAGCCCGAGAGCCGGGGTCTGCTCATCGCTGACGCCCGGGTGTTCCGTGACTGGGTCGTCGGGTCGTACGTCGAGGGCGCGGTCGCGGTGGACAAGTTCGCCCTGGCCGGCAAGCGGGGCGGCCGTGTGGGATTCGCCGAAGACCTCGACGAACTGGCCTACCTCCCGGAGGAATGGGGGTATCGGGGTGACGACGTACGCGACGCGGTCAAGCTGTTCAACGAAGACGCCGCGGCGGGGCTGGAGCCGGTGCCCGGCCGGCGGCTGGACCGCCTTCCGCTCGACGAACCGCCGTACTACGTGATCGAGACCGTACCGGCCATCACGTTCCCCTTTCACGGTGTGCGCATCGACGACCGGGCCCGCGTCCTGCGCGGGGACGGCGAACCGCTCCACGGACTCCTCGCGGCCGGGTCGGACACCGGCGGCCTGTGGCACCGCGCCTACGCCGGTGGCATCGCCTCGGCCCTGGTGTTCGGACTGACCGCCGCGGACACCGCCACCGCCACCGCCACCGCCACCACCACCACCACCACCACCGCCACGGCGGCACAGACGAGGGCGCCGCGGGCGACGGACTGACCGCCGGCCGCCCCGCCACCTGGCTCGTCCGCCGCTAGGGGGTGGTGGCGCGTCAGCGTGCCGTCCAGCCGCCGTCCACGTACAGCTCGGAGCCGGTCACGAAGCTCGCGTCCTGGGAGGCGAGGAACGCGACGGCCCCCGCGACCTCATCCGGCGTGCCGAGCCGCCCCATGGGGGTGCCCTCGACCATCGCGGTGTGACGGGGAGTGCCCCGCCACAGTTCGCGTGAGAGAGGGGTCTCGATGAAACCGGGATGGATCGAATTGACGCGGACGCCGCGCGTGGCCCAGTGCAGGGCGGCGTTCTTCGTCATCAGCCGCACCGCACCCTTCGCCGCGTGGTACGAGAACTGGCTGCCGAAGCCGCCCACCGTGCCGAAGATCGACGCGATGTTGACGATCGAGCCGCCCCCGGAGCGTTCGATCGCGGGACCACCGTGCTTCATGCCGAGCCAGACACCGCCCTGGGTCACCGCGATGACCTTGTCCCAGGACTCCTGGGTCTCCGTCTCCACGGTGCGCATCTTGGCGATACCCGCGTTGTTGACGAGCACGGACAGGCCGCCCAGTTCGGAGACCACGCGCTCGACCGTGCCGCGCCACGCCTCCTCGTCGCTCACGTCCAGCGCGAGGCCCATCGCGCGCGCTCCCTCGGCCGCCAGCTCCTTCGTCAGCTCCTCCGCCAGCTGTTCGCAGCGGTCGGCGTCCACGTCGGTCACCACCACCGTGGCGCCCTCGATGGCCATCCGCCGCGAGACGGCGGCTCCTATACCGCCGGTCGCGCCGGTGACCAGGGCGACCTGTCCGGACAGTCGGTCTCGCACGGGCTCTCCTCCGTCTTGCATGGCATCTTGGGTGGCAACTCGCGTGGCATCTGGCATGGGGTCTCGCGTGGCATCTCCGGTGTCAGCGGTCACGGCAGCAGCTCCAGCCCCGAGCGCAACAGCGCGGGCACCGCGGAGCCGACCCGCTCGAATCCCGTTCCGACCGTCTGTCCCGCCGAATAGCGGGCGTGGATGCCCTCCGCGATGACGGCGAGCTTGAAACAGCCCAGCGCCTGGTAAAAGGGCAGGCCATCGATGTCCCGTCCGGACTTCTCGGCGTATCGCTCGGCCACCTCGCGGCCCGAGGGAAAACCGGAATTGGCCGTCGGAACGTGGCGCGCCCCGAGGACCGGTTCGCAGGTCCGGTCCCAGTACATGAGCAGCATCCCGAGGTCGGCGAGCGGATCGCCGAGCGTGGCCATCTCCCAGTCGACGACGGCGGCGATCCGCCCGAACTCGCCGGGGGCCAGGATGACGTTGTCCAGGCGGTAGTCCCCGTGCACGATGGCCGGGGCGCCGCTCGCGGGCAGCGAGCGGGCCAGCCTGCCGTGCAGTTCGTCGAGGTCGGGCAGGCTCCGCGTGGCGACCTTGTCCCACTGCCCACGCCATCGCCGCACCTGGCGCTCCAGATAGCCGTCGGGCCGGCCGAAGTCCCCGAGCCCTACGGTGGTGGCGTCCACCGAGTGCAGTGTGACCAGGGCGTCCACCAGCGCGTCAGCGGCGCGCCGCGCGTCGCCGGGCGGGAGCGCGGCGGCCTCCTCGCCGTCGCGCAGCACCGTGCCCTCCACGAAGTCGACGACGCAGAACGGCGCCCCGATCACCTCCGGGTCCGTGCACGACAGTACGGCCCGGGCGACCGGCACCGCGGTGTCGCCGAGCGCCGCGACGACGCGGTATTCGCGGCCCATGTCGTGTGCGGTCGGTGTCAGCACCCCCAGTGGCGGCCGTCGCACCACCCACCGGTGTGCCCCGTCGGTCACCGCGTAGGTGAGATTGGAGCGCCCGCCCTGCAGCAGCGTGACCGTGAGCGGGCCCGCGCACTCGGGTACGTGGCGTTCGAAGTAGCGCTGCAACGCGGCCACATCCACTCCGGCCACCGTCGTCCCGGAGCCGGTCATCGGGTGCCCCGCCGCTCCCGCGCCGCCCGCACCGCGCGCTTGGCGATGGCCCAGCGATGGGTCTCGGAAGGGCCGTCGTAGATACGGAACGGACGCACCTCGCGGTACAGCCGCGACAGCGGGGCGTCCCCCGAGATGCCGAGCGCACCGCATATCTGGACGGCCCGGTCGACCACCCGGTTCACCGCCTCGGAGACGTAGGTCTTGGCGATCGAGGTGTGCTGGGCGGCCGGGCGGCCCTGGTCCAGCTCCCAGCAGGCCCGCCACAGCACGGCCCGGCTGGTCTCGATGTCGATCTCGGAGTCGGCCAGCATCTGCTGCACCATGCCCAGTTCGGCCAGCGGCTTGCCGAAGGCGGAACGGTCCGCCGCGCGCTCCAGGGCGATGTCCTGCGCCCGCCGGGCCACGCCGAGCCAGCGCATGCAGTGGGTCATGCGCGCGGGCCCGAGGCGTACCTGGGCATACGCGAAGCCCTGGTCCACCTCGCCCAGCACGGCCTCGTCCCCGACCTCGCAGCCTTCGAAGGCGATTTCGCTGTGCCCGCCGAAGAGGCCCTGGTCCAGAGTGTCGATATTCCGGACGATCTTCATGCCGGGGTTGTCGGCGGGGATGAGGAACATCGTCGCGCCGCCCGCGTCGCCGGGGCCGCCGCTGGTGCGGGCCATGCAGATGGCGAAGGCCGCGCCGTCGGCGCCGCTGATGAACCACTTGCGGCCGTCGATCCGCCAGCCGCCGTCGGTCTTCGTCGCGGTCGTCATGAGCGCACGCGGGTCGGAGCCGGCGCCCGGCGCCGGCTCGGTCATCGCGAAGCACGAGCGCGCCTCACCGGCCGCCAGCGGGCGCAGATACCGCTCCTTCTGCTCCTCCGTGGCCACCACCTCGAGCAGATGCGTATTGCCCTCGTCGGGAGCCGCGCAGTTGAGCGCGAGGGGCCCCAGCAGCGAGTACCCGGCCGCCTCGAACACCACGGCCTGTCCGCACAGATCCAGCCCGAGTCCGCCCCATTCGGCGCCGACGTGCGGGGCGAACACCCCCGCCTCGCGGGCCGCGTCCTGAAGCCGGCGGCGCAGCGGCTCCGGCCCGGCATGGACGTTGCCGTCACACGCCTGCTCCTCGGGTATCACCACCTCCCGTACGAACTCGGCGGTGCGCCGCGCGATCCCGGCGACCTGTTCATCGATCTCGAACCCGATGGGCACGTTGCACTCCCGAGCTTGGCTACTGCCTACGTGTACGGCGACACTTCGTGTCGTGGGCGCGCGACCGCGCACACACGACACGAAGCAGATCCGAAGCGCGGGCACCGCACGCGATGTGCCCCGCTCCTTTCGAGTAAACCGAATCCAATTCAGATCATCAACCGGTCGGCGTGTGTCGATGCGGTCACCGTCTCACGCGGTACTCCGCCGCCGACTGAGCTGCAGGTCGGACGCCGTATGCGCGAAGCCTTTCCGGCCCGCGGGCGTGATCGTGCCCACGGCCTCCGCCGTGCCCCCGGAGAAAACTCCCGTTCGACGGCTAGCTGTACTGAGTTCAGTTCTGTAGCGTCCCGGGCGTCGGCAGGGTACGGACTTTGCCGCGGGGAAGGGAGCCGGAACATGAGCACTACACAGAAGCCCGCGCCGCCGGGGGAGGAGCCCGCGCCGCCGGAGCAGTCGGCGTCGTACGATCCCCGTACGGTGCGCCGCGCGATGCTCGCCGGGAGCATCGGCACCCTGATCGAGTACTTCGATTTCAGCGTCTACGGCTATCTCGCGGTGGCGATCGCTCCGCAGTTCTTCCCGGGCGACGATCCAGCGGCCTCGACGCTGGCGGCGCTCGCGGTGTTCGCCACGGGCCTCGTGGTGCGGCCGATCGGCGGTGTCTTCTTCGGATGGATCGGCGACCGCTGGGGGCGTCGCAAGGCGCTGGTCTCCTCGGTGCTGTGCATGGGGGTGGCCAGCAGCATCACCGGACTGCTGCCGACCTACGGCCAGATCGGCGTGCTCGCCGCGGTGCTCCTGTTCATCACCCGGCTGGCGCAGGGCATCTCCTCGGGTGGCGAGTCGGTCGGCGCCTACACCTACATCTACGAGTCGGCGCCACCCCAGCGCAGAGCCTTCCTCGGCTCCGTCACGCCCATCGGTTCCAATCTCGGGTTCATGTTCGCGGCCGCGACGGCCGGAGCGATCTCCGCCCTCACCACCAAGGAACAGATGGGCGACTGGGGCTGGCGGCTGCCCTTCCTGATGGCCGTGCCGCTCACCCTCGTCTGCCTGTGGGCCCGGTTGCGGATCGAGGACACCCCGGAATTCAAGGAAGCCGCAGAGCGCGCCGACATCCCCACCGCTCCGATCCGAGAGGTCCTGGCCACTCACCGTACGGCGCTGCTGCAGTCCATCGGCCTGGCCATGGCACAGGGCGGCGCCATCTTCCTCGGGCTGACGTACATCGGCATCTACCTGACCACCAACCTGGGATACGACACCACGCTGGTGTACTGGCTGAGCGCGGGTGTCGTGCTCGTCACCGTGCTGCTCATGGTGCCGGCCGGCCGGCTCGCCGCCCGATTCGGCTGCCGTCGCGTCCTGATGGGCGGGCTGCTGGGCTTCCTGGTGACCGCCTACCCCGCGATGATGCTCATGGGCCAGGACAGCCTGGCGCTGGCCGGTCTGGCGTATATGCTCCTGATGCTGAGCAGTGCGTTCGTGCAGGTCCCGGCGGCGAGTCTGTGGCCGCATCTGTTCGAACGCCGGGTCCGCTACACCGGTATGGCGATCGGGTACAACGTCGGGACCGTCCTCGCGGGAGGTACGGCTCCGTACATCGCCGCCTTCCTCGTCGACCGGACCGGGAACCTGCTCTCCCCGGCGTTCTTCGTCATGCTGGTCTGTCTGATCGGGATCGGTTCCCTGCTCACCGTCCGCAAGGATGTGTAGCGGGCGGCCGTGGTGGCGGCAGGCCGCCACGCACGGCCGCGGGCTCAGCGCCGCTCTAATCCGCGGAGTGGCCGCCGTGGCCGATGGTCTGGCCGCCGTCGATGAGGAACTCCCCGCCCGTCGTGTAGGAGGCGTCGTCGCTCGCGAGGAAGAGCACCATGCGGGTGACCTCCTCGGGCTCCCCGATGCGCCGCACCGGCTGATGGGCGAAGAGCGCGGGTGAGGCGGTCTCACCCATGGGCGTACGGATGACACCCGGGTGGACGGAGTTCACCCGCACCCCGCTGCCCGCCATGTCCAGTGCGGCGGCCTTGGTCATCCCGCGCACCCCCCACTTGCTCGCCACATAGCCGATGCCACCGGCGAAACCCGTCATGCCGGCGGCAGAGGAGACATTGACGACGGCCCCGTGGCCGCGGTCGCGCATGCCGGGCAGGATGGTGTGCATGCCGAGGAAGGCGCCCACCAGATTGACGTCGACGATCCGGCGGAAGCGCTCGGGCGACTGCTGCTCCACACCGCCGTAGAGCATGATCCCCGCGTTGTTGACCAGGACATCCACGGGGCCAAGGGTGTGCTCGACCGTGCGGACGACGGACTGCCACTCCGCTTCGTCGGTGACGTCGAGGTGGCAGTACCGCGTGCCGGGGAGTTCCCCGGCCAGGGCCTCCCCCTCGTCGTCCAGCAGGTCGCAGACGGCGACCCGGGCGCCCTCCGCGACCAGCCCCCGTACATGCGTGACACCCATGCCCCGGGCGCCGCCGGTGACGATCGCTACTTTTCCGTCGAAGCGCATGCTGAACTTCCCTTCCGCATCGGTGAGTTGCCGACATCCGTGAGTTCCCGCGCCCGCGCGCCCGCGCGCCCCATAAGCCCCGCGTCCATGAGCCGGAGCCGTCAGTCCACCGCGAATGTGATCAGTCCGGTACGAGCACGGTCCGGCCCCGCACCCGGCCCCGGCGAAGCCGGTCGATCGCCTCCGCGGCGGCGGACAGCGCGAAGCGCTCCGTCTCGACGTGGAGCGCCCCCGAACGTGCCAGTGCGACGACCGCGGCCAGTTCGTGGCGCGTTCCCCAGAAGGGCAGTGAGAGCCGGAAGCCGGGTGGGAGGACACCCGGCTTGGACACCGTCAGGCTGCCGCCCCCGCTTCCGACGACGGCGAGTTCGCCGCCGGGGCGCAGGACGCTGGTCGCGAGTTCCAGCGTCTGCGGGGCGCCGACGAAGTCGAATACGGCGTCCGCTCCCACGCCACCGCTCCGCGCCCTCAGGACGCGGGCGGTGTCCGGTCGCATCAGGGTGCTGAAGTCCGCGCCGGAGCGTTCCGCGAGAGCCAGGGCGTCCTCCCGGACATCCACCGCCAGCACACGGCTCGCGGTGGTCGCGTGGAGGGCCTGGACGGCCAGGTGGCCGAGCCCGCCGACACCGATGACGACGGCGGTGGTGCCCTCGCCGAGTGTGTGCCGGAGCCCGGCCACGGCGTGGTAGGACGTCAGGCCCGCGTCGGAGAGCGGGGCGGCCTGGTCGGCCGGCAGGTCCCCGATCGGCACCAGATGGCGGGCGGAGGGGGCGAGCAGGTACTCGGCCATTCCGCCGTCCCGGCCCAGTCCCGCCCCGTGCCAGGCGAGGGTGTCCCGCCGGTCGCAGTAGTTGTCGGCGCCCGCGGCGCACCGCGCGCAGGAGCCGCAGCCCCACGGCCCGTAGAGCACCACGCGGTCACCTGCGCTCACCCCGTCGGCGTCGGGCCCCAGGGCCGTGACCTGCCCGGCGACCTCGTGGCCGAGAGTGAACGGCAGCCGGTAGGGGAGCGCGCCCGGAGCACCGTCGATGACGTGCAGGTCGGAGCGGCACAGACCGGCGGCTTCGACCCGCACCAGCACCTCGGTGCCGTGGGGGACGGGCCGCTCAACCTCTGCCGGTGCCGGGGCCTCGCCCCAGGCTGTCAGCCGCAGTGCCCTCATCTTCACCGTCCCGGGTCTTGTCAGCGCTGCGGCTGCCACGGTAACAGAGGTGAAGTCGGTTCAATAGATGGCAGGGGCAACGGAAGGGGATCGGTGTGACATACGAAGGGGTCCGTACGGGGAGGTTCGCAGGCAGGGTCGCGATGGTGACGGGAGCCGCCTCGGGCATGGGCGCGGCGGTCGCCCGGCAACTGGCCGCGGAAGGGGCGCGGGCCGTCGTCCTGGCGGACGTGAACGGCGACGGCGCGGCGGCCGTCGCGGGGGAACTGCCCGCCGCCCGGGCGGTCGCACTCGACGTCACGGACGCGGCGGGCGTCGACAACGCCTTCGAGGAGGCGCTGCGGCGGCACGGGCGCCTCGACGTCCTGGTGCACGCGGCGGGGGTCGACGACCCCGAGGCGAAGCAACGCATCGCGGACGCGGCCGTCGAAGGGCGGCCGGTCGAGCTGACCGATTCCCTCGACGACGCCTCCTGGCGGCGGGTCCTGCGGGTGAACCTGGACGGAACCTTCCATGTGCTGCGCGCCGCGGTGCGGGTCATGCGGCCCCGCGGGGCCGGGGCGATCGTGGTGATCGGATCGTCGTCGGCCTTCGACGCCCCCGTCGGCTACCCCCATTACGCCGCCTCCAAGGCGGGTGTGCACGCCCTGGCCCAAGCCGTGGCCAAGGAGGTCATCGCGTCCGGGATCCGCGTGAACCTGGTGGCGCCGGGGCCGACGGACACGGGGATGGCGGCCCGCACCCCCGAGGCGCTGCGGTCGGCCTTCGCCGACCCGAGGGTGCGCCCGTACGCGACACCCGAGGAGATATCCGAGATCGCCCTCTTCCTCGCGAGCGATGCCGCGGCGAACCTCGTCGGCGCGGTGCTGCTCGCCAATGGCGGCCGGTTCACCGCCTGAGCGGATCCGGGCCCGCCCCGATCCTGGCGCCGGATGGTCTTGCCTGCCTGGAGTCCCATGCCTACGGTCATGAATTGAGTTCAATTCTTGCGCTCCTCGCCCGCCGTACGAGCACGATGGAGATCCCATGCACCGTCGCCACCCCGAGATCGACCCCCAGCTGCTGTCCGAAACGGACGAACAGCGACAACTGCGCACCGTCCTGCGGGACCTCTACGCCGAGGCGAGTGGCGTCGAGGAGGTGCGCAAGCATCTGGCCACCCCGCGCGGATACGACGAAGCGCTCTGGGCGCGGCTCGCGGGCGAGATCGGCGTCCACGGCCTGGCCATTCCGGAGGAGTACGGCGGGTCGGGCTTCACCTTCGCCGAGCTGGCCGTGGCCCTGGAGGAATCAGGGCGCGCCCTGCACTGCGCGCCGCTGCTGCCCACGGTGGTCCTGGCCGCGCACGCCCTGCTGTTCAGCGGCGACCGTACGGCATGCGAGCGCTATCTGCCCCGGATCGCCGACGGTACGCTCACCGCCACCGTGGCAGGGTTCGGCCCCGGTGGTCCCGGCAGCCCCGGTGGTCCCGGCAGCCCCGGTGGTCCCGGCGGCCTCGATGAGTCCGGCGAGCCCGGTGTTGTCGCGGAACAGGGGGGCAACGGCTGGGTGCTGCGCGGGCAGGCGGACTTCGTGCTCGACGGGGCCGGTGCGGATCTGCTCCTGGTACGGGCCGGAACACCCGACGGACCTCGGCTCTTCGCCTGCGAGCCCGCCCCCGGCACCTGCCGGCGGAGTCCACGCCGCGTCCTGGACGGGACGCGGCGCCAGGCGCTGGTGGAGTTCTCGGGTGCCCCGGCCACTGTCGTGGGCACGGCGGAGGAGTCCGAGGGCACGGTTTCGGCCACGTTGGACACCGGGCGGGCCGCGCTGGCGGCCGAGCAGGTCGGCGGCAGCGGGCATGCGCTGGAGGCCACGGTCGCCTTCGTGGCGCAGCGCCACCAGTTCGGCCGCCCCATCGGATCCTTCCAGGCCGTCAAGCACCGGCTGGCCGATGTGCTGGTGGCGCTGGAGGCGGCGCGTTCGGGGGCCGCGTACGCGACCGCCTGCGCCGCCATCGCCTCGCCTCAGCTGCCAGTGGCCGCCTGTGCCGCCGCCGTGGTCTGCTCCGAGACCTTCCGCCTGGCCACGGCCGAGTATGTCCAGCTGCACGGCGGGATCGGCTTCACCTGGGAGCACCCGGCGCATCTGTACGTGCGCCGGGCGCGCGGCGCCGAGGTGCTGTTCGGCACGGCGGACCAGCACCGGGCCCGGCTCGCCGGGCTCGTGGGCCTCGCCACCCGCCCCGCTGCCTGAACCCGATTAGGTATGTCTCGATCAAGGGCTTGACACCATGCGGCTCTGGAATCAAAGTTGTAGTGAATTCAGTTCAGTTTCAGAGGGGTGAGGGATGACAACGGAAGAAGAGATCCAGTTCGAGCGCGACGGCCACGTCGCCCGTGTGTGGCTCAACCGTCCGTGGAAGAAGAACTGCGTCACCGTGCCGATCCTGGACCGGCTCGACGAGATCATCACCGAGGTGGACGAGGACCCCGAGCTTCGGGTCCTGGTGGTGCGCGGCCGTGGCGGCACGTTCTGCTCGGGGTTCGACCTCGACAGCCTGAAGGCCGAGTACGTCGGCAAGTCGAACGCGATCGACGTCGCGGTGAAGTCCGCGAAGGTGTGCGACCGCCTGTACTCGATGAAGACCCCCTCGGTCGCGGTCCTGGAGGGCCATGTCACCGCCGGCGGCTTCGAGATCATGATCTCCTGCGACTTCGCCATCTCCGCCGACGACGCGAAGATCGGCGACTTCCACATCCGCCGCGCGCTGTTCGGCGGGGCCGGTCCGATCTACCGGGTGCCGCGCATGATCGGCATCCGCAAGACCAAGGAGCTGATGCTCACCGGCAAGCTCCTCTCCGGCGTCGAGGCTGCCGAGTTCGGCCTGATCAACAAGTCGGCCCCGGCCGATGAGCTGGACGCGACAGTCGAGGAGTTCATCAGCCACCTCGCCGACAAGAGCCCCTTCACCATGTGGCTCACGAAGATGACGATCGACCGCAGCCTGGATGCCGACACCCAGTCGCTGATGGTGATGGAGCACCTCGCCGTGGGCGTGGCGCTCAACTCCGAGGACGCGAACGAGGGTGTGTCGGCGTTCCTGGAGAAGCGCGAACCCAAGTGGCAGGGGCGCTGATCCGGATGACCACGGATCCGCGGAGCCCCGCCGCCGGCGGGCTCCAGGGCGCACGCTGCTCCGGCTGCTCGGTGGCGGTGTACCCCGCGGACGACACGTGCCCGCGCTGCGGAGGGCCGGCCGATCCGGCGGCCCTCCAGGGCACGGGCACGCTGTGGACCTGGACGGTGCAGCGGTACGCCCCCAAGTCGCCGCCCTACCAGGCCCCGCCCGGAGGCTTCGAGCCGTTCGCGCTCGGCTATGTCGAGCTGGCGGAGGGCGTGCGAGTGGCCGCCGTCCTCGACGTCGACGACCTCGACGCCGTCCGCATCGGCATGCCGCTCTCCGTGACCGCCGGTCCCGGGGTGCCCCGGGCCAGGCCCACACCCCTGAGCGAGGAGGGCTCGTGAGCACCGATGTGCTGATCTGCGGCGCGGGGCGCACCCCGTTCGGCCGGTCGGAGGAGACCGGTCGGCAGCTGGCCGTCGCCGCCGTGAACGCCGCGCTGTCGGACGCCGGGATCGCGTGGTCGCGGGTGCGGGCCGCGTTCGGCGGCAGCGACAGCGCGGGTCTCGCGGACACTCTGGTGGCCCAACTCGGCCTGACCGGGCTGCCGTTCGTCAACGTCAAGAACGGCTGCGCCACCGGCGGCAGCGCGCTGGTCTCCGCCGTGAACGCGATCCGCTCCGGCATGGCGGACGTCGTCCTCGCCGTCGGCTTCGACAAACACCCGCGCGGCGCCTTCGACCCCAGGCCCGAGGACTGGGGCCTGGGCGCGGAGTACGGCAGCGACGGGCTGATGGTGACCACCCAGTTCTTCGGCATGAAGATCCAGCGCTATATGCACGACCACGGGATCACCCCGCGGACCCTCGCGCTGGTCGCCGAGAAGGCGTACCGCAACGGCGGTTTGACCCCCGAGGCATGGCGTCGCAAACCGGTGTCCGCCGAGGAGGTCCTGGCATCCGGCATGGTCAGCGATCCGCTGACCCGCTTCATGTTCTGCTCCCCGGGAGCGGGCGCGGCGGCGCTGGTCCTCTGCTCGCCCGAGGCCGCCCGTGCGATGGACAGCACACCGGTCACCCTGCGCTCGGCGGCCGTACGCACCCGGCGCTTCGGCTCGTTCGAGGTGTTCAGCCCGTGGATTCCCGGGGGCGCACTGACCAGCGTCAGCCGTGACGCCTCCGCCGCCGCCTTCGAGGAGGCGGGGCTCGGCCCCGGCGATGTCGATGTGTGTCAGCTGCAGGACACCGAGAGCGGCGCCGAGGTCATGCACATGGCCGAGTGCGGATTCTGCGAGGACGGTGAGCAGGAGCGGCTGATCGCCTCCGGCGCCACCGGGATCGACGGGTCGCTGCCGGTCAACACCGACGGCGGCTGCATCGCCAACGGCGAACCCATCGGCGCCTCGGGACTGCGCCAGGTCTACGAGGTCGTCCAGCAGCTGCGCGGCCGGGCCGGCGAGCGCCAGGTCCCGGACCGTCCCAGGATCGGCTTCACCCATGTGTACGGCGCCCCCGGCGTGAGCGCCTGCACGGTCTTGTCCCGTTGAAAGTCCCGCCGAACGTCCCGCCGAACGTCCCGCGCACCGGCCCGCGGAATGTCCGGCTGAACGGCCCCCCGATCGGAGGTGGAGGAAGACATGAGCGGTATCCCGGAACCCGATGAGTTCCGCGCCGAGGCCCGGACGTGGCTCGCCGGCGTGGCCCGGCCCCGCGCCGCCGACGGGGAGTGGGGCAGCGGCTCCGACTCCGTCGCCGTGTTCGAGAACTGGACCGAGGAGCAGGAGCGCGAGCACACCGCCCGCGTCCAGGAATGGGAACGCACCCGCTACGACCAGGGCTGGTCCGCGCTCAACTGGCCGCAGGAGTACGGCGGACGCAGTCTGCCCGCGTACTACGAGCAGCTCTACCGCGGCGAGGAGGCGGCCTTCGACGTACCGCACCGCCCAGAGATCTTCCCCGTGACCCAAGCGCTCGTCGCCCCCGCGATCGGCCTGTGGGGCACCGAGGAGCAGAAGCGGCGCTGGCTCGTGCCCATGCTGCGCACCGACGAACTGGCCTGCCAGCTGTTCTCGGAGACCGAGGCGGGCTCCGACCTCGCCGCGGTGCGCACCCGGGCGGTGCGCGAGGAGGGGGGCACCTCCCGCTCGAGCGAAGCCGAGAGTGGGGGAAGCTGGGTGCTGACCGGGCACAAGGTATGGACCTCCGGGGCCCGTGTGGCGACCTGGGGCGTGGCGGTGTGCCGCACCGATCCGGACGTCCGCAAGCACGCCGGCATCACCGTCTTCCTGGTGCGCATGGACGCGCCGGGCGTCACCGTACGGCCCATCCGGCAGATGACCGGTGGCACCAGCTTCAACGAGGTGTATCTGGACGGTGTGCGGGTGCCCGACGCCGACCGGCTCGGGCCGGTCGGCGAGGGGTGGCGAGTCACGCTCAGCGTGCTGGCCGCCGAACGGCTCGATTCCGGCAGCCTCGGCCTGGACAACGCCGATCGGGCGCTGGACCTGGCCGGAAACCTCTCGCGCCCCCTCACCGGCGGCGAACGGCAGCGGGCCGCCGACCTCCACCTCCGCACCCTCGTCCAGCGGCTCATGGGACTGCGGGTGACCGCCGCCCTCGTCGCCGGGCGCGAACCGGGCGCGGAGGCCTCGGTGGGCAAGCTGTACGCCACCGAGACCATGCGGCGCACCAGCGACCTGGTGTCCGAGCTGCTGGGGCCGAGCCTCGTGGCGGACACGGGGGAGTGGGGCACCTACGCCTGGACGGAACATCTGCTGGGCGCCCCCGGCTACAGCATCGCGGGCGGCACCGACGAGATCCAGCGCACCATCCTCGCCGAGCGCGTGCTCGGCCTGCCCAAGGAGCCCGTCCGATGAGCATGGCCACCGAGGTGCCGGAGCTGGCCGCCCGGGTCCGCGACCGGCTCGCCCGCCACCATCCGGGGGCGCCGGTCGGCGAGTTGACGGTGCTGCCGGGTGGCCACTCGGGGCTGACCTACGAGGTCGCGGCCGGGGATGCCCGGTACGTCGTCAAGGCGGTGCCTCCGGGCCAGCGCCCCGTCGGACGCAACGACGTCCTGCGCCAGGCGCGGGTGCTGAGCGCGCTGACCGGATCCATGGTGCCGGTACCGGGCGTCGTGGCCGTCGACGCGACCCAACCCGCTTGGTTCGCCATGGACTTCGCGGCCGGGGAGGCCATCGAGCCGGTATTGGACGACCATGAGATGGACCCCGCGACGGCCCGCGCCCGGATGCTGGAGATCGCCTCCGTCCTGCGGCGGCTGCACGGCACCGATGTGGACACACCCGGGCTCGACGCGCCCGCACCGCTCGACGCCGCCGGCGAGCTGGAGCGGTGGAGCCGCACCCTGCGTGCCGTCCCCGCCGAACTTCGGCCCGGTGGCGAGGAGTTGCTGGCACGTCTCGCCGACGGCGTCCCCCGCGGCCTCCCGCCGGTGCTGCTGCACGGGGACTTCCGGCTCGGCAATGTGCTCTGCGTGGGCGAGCGAGCGATGGCCGTCGTCGACTGGGAGATCTGGAGCGTCGGCGACCCACGCATCGACCTGGGCTGGTTTCTGCTCTTCGCCGACCACCGCAACTTCCCCCAGCTGGGACACGCCGTGCCCGGACTGCCCGGCGAGGCCGAACTGCTGGACACCTACCGCGACGGGCGGCCCGCGCTGCCCGAGATGGACTGGTTCCGGGCACTCGGCCGCATGAAGATGGCCGCGATCATGGGCCACAATCTGCGCCGGCACCGCGAGGGCAAGCACCACGACCCGGACCAGGAACGCCTGCCGCCCACCATCGCCGCGATGATCCGCACCGCCCGCGACATCCTCGGCTGATCCGGCACCGGTACGCCCCCACCGAACAGGAGCAATCGTGGATTTCGGATACTCGCCACGGGCGAGTGAACTCCAGGACCGCATGCGGTCGTTCATGGACGAACACGTCTTCCCCGCGGAAGCGACGTATGACCGGCAGCTGGCCGAAGGGGACGACCCGCACGCCCTGCCGCCGGTGATGGCCGAGCTGAAGGAGAAGGCCCGCGCCGAGGGCCTGTGGAACCTCTTCATGGCACACGGCGACTGGGGCGCGGGGCTCAGCAACCTCGAATACGCGCCGCTCATGGAGCTGGCGGGCCGCTCCATCATCGGCCCCGAGGTGTTCAACTGCTCGGCGCCCGACACCGGCAACATGGAGCTGCTCGCCCTGTACGCCACCCCCGACCAGCAGGAACGCTGGCTGCGCCCGCTGCTCGACGCGGAGATCCGCTCATGCTTCGCCATGACCGAGCCGGAGGTGGCGAGCTCCGACGCCCGCAACATCCGCACCCGCATCACCCGCGACGGCGACAGCTACGTCGTCAACGGCCGCAAGTGGTACACCTCCGGGATCCTCGACCCCGACTGCGAACTGATCATCCTGATGGGCAAGACCGATCCGGACGCGCCCACCTACCGGCAGCAGTCCATGCTGCTCGTCCCCCGGGACACCCCGGGCGTCACCGTCCTGCGCGACCTGCCGATGTTCGGCTACACCGACCGGCTCGGACACGGCGATGTGCTCTTCGAGAACGTCCGCGTCCCGGCGGAGAACATCCTCGGCGGCGAGGGCGAGGGCTTCGCGCTCGCCCAGGGACGGCTCGGTCCGGGGCGGATGCACTACGCCATGCGCGCCGTGGGTTTCGCCGAGCGCGCCCTGCGGCTGATGTGCGAGCGCGTCACCGAACGCACCGCCTTCGGCGGGCCGCTCGCCGACCAGGGAGTGGTCCGGGAGTGGATCGCCCGCAGCCGCATCGAGATCGAGCAGCTGCGTCTCCTCGTCCTCAAGTCGGCCTGGCTGATGGACACCGTCGGCAACGCCGCCGCCCGTATGGAGGTCGCCGCCATCAAGGTCGCGGCCCTGGAGGTCGCCCACAAGGTGGTCGACCGGGCGGTGCAGGCACATGGCGCGGCGGGGGTCAGCGACGACACCGTACTGGCCCGTCTGTACGCCATCACACGGGCGCTGCAGATCGCCGACGGCCCCGACGAAGTCCATCTGCGGACGGTGGCCCGCCAGGAACTCGCGCAATACAAGAAGAAGACCGACACGGAGACGGGAGCGGCGTGAGCGCCAACAGCCTCGACGGCAAGGTGGCCGTCATCACCGGCGGATCCCGTGGCATCGGCCTCGGCATCGCCACCGCCTACCGGGCGGCCGGCGCACACGTGGTGATCGCGGCCCGTAAACCGGCCGGACTCGCCGAGGCCCGCGAGGAGTTGCAGCGCGTCAAGGGCGACGGCGATGTGCACACGGTGGTGGCGAACGCGGGCGAACCCGAGCAGGCCGAGCGGTGCGTCGAGGAGACCATGGCCCGCTTCGGCCGCCTCGACATCCTCGTCAACAACGCGGCGACCAACCCGTACCACGGCGATCTGCTCGACCTGGACCTGCCGCGCGCGGAGAAGACGGTCCGCGTCAACCAGTACGGCATGATCGCCTGGACCCGGTGCGCCTGGCGGGCCTGGATGGCCGAACACGGGGGAGCGGTGGTCAACATCGCCTCCGTCGGCGGGCTCATCGTCGACCCGCACATCGGCTACTACAACGCCACCAAGGCCGCCATGCTCCATATGACCCGGCAGCTCGCCTACGAACTGGGCCCGCACGCCCGCGTCAACGCCATCGCCCCCGGGCTGATCAAGACCGAGCTGGCGCGGGCGGTATGGGAGGTCCGCGAGCCGATCCTCACCGCCAAGCTGCCGCTGCGGCGCCTCGGCACCGTGGAGGACGTGGCCCAGGCGGCGCTGTTCCTGGCCTCCGACGCCTCCTCGTGGATGACCGGCCAGACCCTGGTGCTCGACGGCGGCGCGACCGCCCTGCCGATCGGGGTGGAGGGATGAGCGCGCCCCAAGCCGCCGCGGAGCTGTTCTCGCTGCGGGGCAGGACGGCCGTGGTCACCGGCGCGTCCGCGGGGCTCGGCGCACGCTTCGCCGCCGTCCTCGCACAGGCCGGCGCCACCGTGTTCGCCGCCGCCCGGCGCATCGACCGGCTGAAGGAACTCGCCGACTCCGACGCGCGCATTCACCCCGTCGCCTGCGACGTCTCGCTCGCCGCCGACCGTACGCGGCTGATCGAGACCGCGACGACCACCACCGGCCGCGTCGACATCCTGGTCAACAACGCGGCCACGTCCGGCGAGACCCGCGCCGAGGACGAATCCCCGGACGCCTTCGCCGACGTCCTCGGCGTCAACCTCACCGCCCCCTTCCACCTGGCACGCCTCGTGGCGGAGGCACCCGCCGGGGACGGCACGCCGCCCCGGAGCGTCATCAACGTCTCCTCCATCCTCGGCCTGGTCACCGCCGCCCCACTGGGCGGCGCGAGCTACGCGGCGTCCAAGGCCGGGCTGATCGGGCTGACCCGGGAGCTGGCCGGACAGTGGGGCGGAAGCGGGACTCGCGTCAACGCGCTCGCCCCGGGCTGGTTCCGTACCGAGATGACCGCGGACCTCTTCGGCGACGAGCGCTCCAGCCGCTGGGTCGAGCGCAACACCCTGCTGCGGCGCGGCGGCGACGCCCATGAACTCGACGGCGCCCTGGTGTTCCTCGCCTCGGACGCCTCCTCGTACTGCACCGGGCAGGTCCTGACCGTCGACGGCGGATGGACCGCGCGATGAGGGTCGGCATCGAGATCGACGACGGCCTGGCCCGCGTCACCCTGCGCCGTGGCGAGGCGGGCAACGCCATCGATTTGGAGATGGCACGCGGACTGCTGGACGCGGCGCGGGTGTGCGCAACCGAGTCCGTACGGGCCGTGCTGCTGACCGGCGAGGGGAAGTCCTTCTGCGTCGGCGGCGACCTCGGGGAGTTCGCCCGGCTCTCCGGCGAGGCGCTGGAGAAGCACCTCATCGCGGTGACCGGCGCGCTCCACGAGGCCCTGCGCACGTTCGCGGCGGGCGACGCACCCGTGGTGGCCGCCGTGCAGGGAGCCGTCGCCGGTGCGGGCATCGGCCTGGCCGCGTCCGCCGATGTGACCCTCGCCGCCGACAACGCCTCGTTCACCACCGCCTACACCGGGATCGGCTACTCACCGGATGCCGGTGTGAGCTGGTTCCTGCCCCGGCTCATCGGCCCCAAGCGGGCCCTGGACCTGCTGCTGACCAACCGCCGCATCAAGGCGGCGGAAGCCGGGGCCATCGGACTGGTGAGCCGGATCGTCGCCCCCGACCAGCTGACCGCCGAGGCCGTCCGCACGGCCGAGGCGCTGTGCGGCGGACCCACCGCCGCCTTCGGTGCCACCCGCCGTCTCGTGGCCACCGGGCTGACCTCGGACCTCGGTACGCACCTGGACCGCGAGGCCCAGGCGATCGCCGCCGCGGCCGCCTCCGCCGCGGGCCGCGAGGGCGTCGCCGCCTTCCTGGGCAAGCGGGCACCCGACTTCACCCGCGCCGCCCCCAGCACCTGACTTCTCCCCGAAACCCCTGGAGCCCCACCGTGTCGGAAGCATTCATCGTCGGAGCCGTCCGCACCCCCGTCGGCCGCCGCAAGGGCACGCTCAGCGGCGTGCACCCCGCCGATCTCGGCGCCCATGCGCTGCGCGCCCTGCTGGAGCGCACCGGAGCCGACCCGGGCGCCGTCGACGACGTGTACTTCGGGTGCGTCAGCCAGATCGGCGCGCAGACCGGCAACATCGCACGCACCGCATGGCTGTCGGCCGGGCTGCCGCAGCACGTCCCCGGCACCACCATCGACCGCCAGTGCGGCTCCTCCCAGCAGGCCGTGCACTTCGCCGCCCAGGCGGTCGGCTCCGGGGCCGCCGATCTGGTGGTGGCCGGCGGGGTGGAGGTGATGAGCCTGGTGCCCATCGCCAGCCCCATGACCGTCGGCGAACGGGCCGGTATGGGCAGCCCGTACGCGGGGGACGGCTGGCGCGAGCACTTCGGGGACCAGGAGGTCTCCCAGTTCCGCGGGGCCGAACTGATCGCCGAGAAGTGGGGCGTCTCCCGGGCGGACATGGAGGAATTCGCGCTCACCAGCCACCAGCGCGCCCTCGCCGCCCAGGCCGATGGCGCCTTCGACGACGAGATCACCCCGGCCTTCGGACTCACCGCCGACGAGGGCCCGCGCGCCGACACCACCCTGGAGAAGATGGCCGGGCTGAAAACCCTCACCGAGGACGGCCGGCTGACCGCCGCGGTCTCCAGCCAGATCTCCGACGGAGCCGCCGCCCTGCTGATCGCCTCCGAGGAGGCGGTGCGCCGCCACGGCCTGACCCCGCTCGCACGGGTGCACACCATGGCCGTCGTCGGCTCCGATCCGATCCATATGCTGACCGGCCCCATCCCCGCCACCGAGAAGGTCCTCGACCGGGCCGGGCTGTCGATCGGCGACATCGACCTGGTGGAGATCAACGAGGCGTTCGCCTCCGTCGTCCTCGCCTGGCAGAAGGAGATCGGCCCCGACCCGGAGCGGGTCAACGCCTTTGGCGGCGCCATCGCGCTCGGACATCCGCTCGGCGCCACCGGCGCCCGGCTCATGACCACGCTCGTTCACCAACTGCGCAGGACCCAGGGGCGCTACGGTCTGCAGACGATGTGCGAGGGTGGCGGCATGGCGAACGCGACCGTGCTGGAGCGTCTTTGACCCGGGTCCGTTCATGTCGATTGGCAACTGAGTTCAGCTTGGGGCTACTCTCGGGTACGGACACGGTGGGCTGCAGCCAGGAGACGAGGCATGGCGACGAGAATCGTTGAACCGGAAGCGGGACCGAGGTCCAAGCGCGCCGCCATTCTGGTGGCCGCCGTCGACTGCTTCGGCGAGACGGGGTTCGAGGCCACCAAGTGGTCCACCGTGGCGGAGCGGGTCGGCATCGGGCAGACGGCGCTGTACCACTACTTCGAGTCCAAGACGCACTGCCTGCTGACCATCATGCGGCTGGAGCTCCAGCGGTCCCATGACAAGTTCACGGAGGCGACCGAGGGCGTCGAGGACCCGACCGAGGCGCTCCGGGCGGCCGTCCGCGCGGCCTACGACGTCTCGGACCAAGAGGTCCTGCAGATGCGGATCCTGCACAACCACATGGATCTGCTCTCCGGCACGCGCAAGTCCAAGCGGGAGGAGGCCGAGCGCGTCGAGGCCCGCAAGTTGGTCCAGCTCGTCGAGCGGAACTGGACGAACCTGCTGGTCCGAGGCATGTCCATGGGCGCCTTCCCGCTCCGGGACGCGCAACTGCTGGGCTCGGGCGTGCTCGGCCTGATCGTCAGCGTCTGGCGGTGGTACCGCCCCTCGGGGCCGACGCCGCTGTCCGAGGTCAGCGAGCTGATCGAGGGCGCCTGCGTGCGCATGGTCGCCACGTGACACCCTGAGCGGCTCCTTGTCGCCTCCGGCCCCCGGCGGATATCCGCCGGGGGCCGTTTCGCGTTTCGTACGGACTCTTGTCAGCCGTGTTTCCTGGGGATTAGCATCCACACTGAATTGAACTGAACTCAGGTTGATCTGGGGTCCGCTGCGGCGGTCCCGGGTCCCGAGGCGCTCGGCCACCCATCGAAAGGGCGCAGTCATGACGTTGCGCACGTATATGGCCAGTATGGACAGCGACCATCCGGAACGGACGCTGGACCTGCTCGAACCCGACTTCCGCTTCCTCATCGCCCTGCCGGGCAGTGAGGTCACCGGCGAATCCAAGGAGGACTTCGCCGCCTACATCGCCGGCCGGAACCCCAAGGACCGGTCGCATGAGATCCTGCGCCACAGCCAGGACGGCGACGTCGAGACCGTGTACGGGGTGGTGACGGAGGGCGGGCGGTACACCGGCTCCTTCCTCTCGGCCGCGGTGATCTCGCCGGGCGGGCTCCTGTCGCGCTACCAGTCCTTCTTCACCACCTCGTTCGAGCTGGTCGACTGGGCGAACGACGGGAGCCGGGCATGACGGACACCCCGGCCGCGGCCCCCTTCCTCACCGCGTGGTTCGAGATACTGGACGGCGACGAGCCGTCCCGGATCCTCGACCTGATCAGCGACGACTTCTCGCTGTCCATCCTGTTCTCCACCGGTGACGGCAACGCCACCGACTTCGCCGGGGACCGCGCCGCCCTCGTCGGCTATCTCGAACAGCGTGAGAAGGGCACCCGCACCCACCATCTGCTGTCGGCGACCACGCTCGGCCAGGACGAGCTCTTCCTGGGCGAGGTACGACGGGCGGGCGTCCCCGAGGCCAGCTTCGTCGCCGCCGGGCAGGTGAACGGCGAAGGCCGACTGCGGCGCCTGCTCATCGGGCGCTCGTCGGAGATCCGCTTCACCTGAGCGGTCTCGGACCCGCTCACCACCCATATCCCCTCGACCCCGTGCGGAGCACCGTCATGTACAACCTCGTCCTGCTGGCAGCCCGGCCCCCGGAGTGGACGCATGAGCAGTTCATCACCTGGTGGCGCGGCGACCACGCGGAGCTGACCTACCGCCTGCCCGGGCTGCGCGCCTGGCGCCACACCGACATCGACGCCGCTCTGGAGCCGCGTTCCGAGGGCTGGGACGGGATCTCCGTACTCGGCTTCGACTCCCCGGAGGACCTGAAGAAGGCCCTCGCGAGCCCCGAGTGGGCCGAGGCCGTCGCCCAGGTCGGCGACATGAAGGGCCGCCGGATCGCGGTCATGGGACACGAGGCGGAGATGTTCGCCGCCTGAGGAGCCGGGGCCGCCCGGCCCCGGTCCAGCGGCTGATCAAGCACCACAGCGTTCGGCAAACGGAGTTCGGCACAGCGGCGAGGGGCAGGATGCGACAGGTAGTGCGGGAGTTCCAGCAGAAGGCGGAAGAAGCCGACTTCATCGCGGTGATCGACGACACCGGCAGCCATACGGCCCGGGAGCTGCTCGACGAGGCCCTACGGCTGGCCGGAGCGCTGTCCGCGGGCGAGCCCGGCGGCTCGGTCGGCACCGTGCTGGTCCAGGCGGACAACTCATGGCGTACCATCGCCGCCACCCTTGCCGTGGGGCTGCGGGGCGGGGTCCTCGCGGTGGTCAATCGGCACACCACACCCGCCGAGTTCGCCGCCGCATGGGAGGACATCCGTCCGGACGCCGTCGTCGCCGAGCCCTCGGCGATGGACGAGTGGGCGGTGCCCACCCGGCTGCCGGACCCGGCGCGGCCGGTGCTCGACGGCTGGACCTGCCGGTCCGCACCCGACAGCCGTGAGGTGTCGCGGTGGGCCGGCGGTGCCCTCATCGGCCTGACGTCCGGATCGACCGGGCGCCCCAAGGGCGTCGTCCAGTCCGAGCGGGCCCTGCACTACGCCGCCACGAGCACCATCAACGTCAACGGCCTGGCGCCGGGCGACGCCGTCGCCGCGATCGTGCCGCTGTCGTCCACGGCCGCGTACTGCTTCGGGGTCTATCTCTCCCTCGTGCTGCGCGGGCCACTCGTCCTGACCGGGAAATGGGACAGGGCGGTCGCGCTGCGGCGGATGGCCGAGGCCGGTGTCCGCTGGACCATGTGCGTACCGACCATGGCGCTGCAGATGGGCACCGAAGCGGCCGGCTCCGGCGTCCTCCGGGGCGTCCGGTCGATCACCGTCGGCGGCGGGCCCATGGACCGCGGGGCCCTGGCCCGGGCCGAACGGTCCCTGGGCACGAAGATCCTCCGCGTCTTCGGCATGTCCGAGTGCCTGGGCCACACCTCGCCGAGCCCCGACGACCCCGAGGAGATCCGGCTCGGCAGGGACGGCCGCCCCTTCCCGGGTACGGACGTGCGCGCGCTCACCCCCGACGGTCAGACGGCCGGTCCGGGGGTGAGCGGCCGGGCGCAGGTCCGCGGCCCTTCCCTCTTCCTCGGGTACGCCCGCGAAGGCAGGACCGATCCGCCGGAGCTGACGGAGGACGGCTATCTGCCCACCGGCGACCTGCTGATGGTCCACGAGGACGGCACCCTCACCATCATGGGCCGCGAGAAGGACATCATCATCCGAGGTGGCCGCAACATCGACATCACCGAGATAGAGCGCGCGGTCGCCAGCCATCCACGCGTGGCCAGAGCCTGTGTCGCACCGGTCCCCGACGATGTCCTCGGCGAACGCGTGGCGCTGCTCGTCGTCGCCGAGGACGGCGGCGGCGTCGAGCTGGCCGAGGTGACCGGCCATCTGGAGAGCGTCGGTCTGTCCAAGGCCAAGTGGCCCGAGTACGTCTACGACGTCGAGGAGCTGCCCCAGACGAAGGTCGGCAAGCTCGACCGGGGCGGGGCCCGGGACCTGGCCATCAGCCTGCACACCTGCGAAGGAGGATCATGACGGCACGGTTCGACCAGGCGCCCTGGGCGGAGGCCGGAATCCAGACCGTACAGCCCGGGGTGCACCGCGTCCCGCTGCCACTTCCGGGCGACGGGCTGCGTGCCGTCAACGTCTACCTCCTGGAGGATCTGGCCGACGACGGCATCGTCATGATCGACGGGGGCTGGGCGATCCCCGAGGCGCGCAAGGTGCTCGAGGACGCCCTTGCCGCCATCGACCGCGACCCCGGCGACATCAGCCACATCCTGGTCACCCATATCCACCGCGACCACTACACGCAGGCGGTGGAACTGCGCCGGCTTCTGGGCTCGCGCGTCTACCTCGGCGCGGGGGAACGCCCCGGCCTGGAGATGCTCGCCCGACTCCGCAGCGACCGGCCCGTGGGCTCGCTGCGGACCCTGCGCGCGGCGGGAGCCGCGGACCTCGCCGACCGCATCGAGGCGATGGACCACGGCGGCTACGACCCGAGTGTGTGGGAGGCCCCCGATCGCTGGCTCGGCGCGGAGACCCTGCGCTTCGGCGAGCGCGAGCTGCGTGTCGTCCCCACCCCCGGGCACACCAAGGGCCATGTGGTCTTCCTGGACGAAGAGCGGGGGCTGGTGTTCTCCGGGGACCACGTCCTGCCGCATATCACCCCGTCCATCGGCTTCGAGCTCGCCGAGCCCGGCGGCCGTCCCCTCGCCGACTACCTGGACTCGCTGCGGCTGATGACCCACTACGCCGACGCCCGTCTGCTGCCCGCACACGGCCCGGTCGCCGACAGCACTCACACCCGGGTCGCCGAATTGCTCACCCACCACGACGAACGGCTGGCCGGAAGCCTGGCGGCGCTGGGCGAGAACACACTCGACGCCCACGCGGTGGCCCGCAAGCTCGCCTGGACGCGACGGGCCGTGCCGTTCGCGGAGTTGAGCGCCTTCAACCAGATGCTCGCGATCAACGAGACGGCCGCACACCTGGATGTCCTCGTGCTGCGAGGGCGGGCGACGGTGGCATTCGCCGACGGTGTGCATCGGTACACGCGCGCGGCGACCAGCGGGTCGGCGCCGCCCTCATGAGCCCGCACATGGCCACGGTATGGCACTGAGTTCCCTCTCAAGGCACCTGAGTGCCACGCCGGTGGCTAGTCGTCCCCCAACGTCTTCTCGATCTTCTGCACCACGCGCCACAGGGGAGCCTTCCGCGGCGTGACGATGACGACCACATCGTCCTCCTCGCTCTCCGGCGCGGGCGCGGCGCCGCTCTCCGCGGATTCGCCGGCACTGCCCCATGTCTGCCGGACGAATGCCAGCGACTGATCCACCGCCTTCGCGCCGTCGCCGTGCCCACCGCCTCGCAGCCAGGTCCGCAGCCCGTTGTTGTGCGCGGCGACGATGGCCGCGGCCTGCACTTCGGCCCGCAGCGCTCCGTTCGGGTCTCCCGCATAGCGTTGCCGCAGGTAGTGGGCCAGGGTCCGCTCGTAGCGGTGCACCACGGACAGTTCGTAGCCGCGCAGTCTGGGCACCTCGCGGGTGAGCCGATAGCGCTGCACGGAGAACTCCGGGTTCGCGGCGTACATCCGCATGACGAGGCGGGCCGCGTCACAGATCACGTCGAGCGGTTCGCCGTCGGTGCTCGTCGCGAGGAAGGCGCTCATCTCGGTCAGGCAGCGCTCATGGTCGGGGAAGACGACGTCTTCCTTGGACGGGAAGTAGCGGAAGAACGACCGGCGCCCCACTCCGGCCCGCGCGACGATGTCGTCCACGGTGGTCCGCTCGAAGCCATGCTCCACGAAGAGTTGGAACGCGGCCTCGATGAGCACCTCGCGCATGGGTGCCTTGCCGGACGGCCCGGGCCCGCTCACCGCCGCGGTCGCCCTGCCCTCGTCGCGTGCGTCCGCCATGGAGGGAACGTAACACCAGCGCCCGACGAAAGCGATACTGAGTGCCTTTACTGAGGGTACTGAGTGCCATACCCTCGTTCAGGTGCTCCGGTGGGGCAGCGCGGACATCCACGAACAGTAAGGAGAGCCGGCGTGAGCTTGAGGATCGTTGTCTGTGTGAAGTACGTGCCCGACGCCACCGGCGACCGGCACTTCGCCGAAGACCTGACCGTCGA
>NZ_JBIADZ010000004.1:0-384050 GCF_042868035.1 Streptomyces sp. NPDC007875
ACCGGTTTCTCCGGGCGCTTCCCTTCGGTGTTTCCAACCTTACCAGATCCGTTTTCCGTTCCGTTTCCGGTCCGAATTCCGTTTCCGGCCCCCTGTTGGAGCGGGGTCTTTCGCGCCTTCCGGCGTGTCCACTACTTTAGCCAATTTCCCGCTCAGCTCCTAATCGGAGCCCCGGGTCCTGATTTCGCGCAGCGAAATAGGACCCTGTTCGGGAGTTGTCGTCAGTGGTTGGCCGCTCCGGGGCCGCGGTGACTCGATCGTGCGATCGTGCCGACAGCGCTGCCCGTCTCAAGCGGCTCGGGCTACGTTAGGCGTCCCGTCCAGGAGAGTCAAGTTCCGACCTGACGGCGCGTCGAATTCCGGCGCCGCGGGGTGTGCGCCCGGTAGGGGCTGACGGAGGGCTCGCCGTCGATCCAGAAGCGCCAGGGGTGAGTTGCGCCCTCGCCGCCCACACCGGTGCGCGGGCCGCTGAGGATCTGGTCGGGCCGGGCGGGGTGGCCGGTGAGTATGGACAGCGGGGCGTCGGCGCCCGCGCAGACATCGCTGCCGTCCAGACGGCGGTCCACCCCCAGGGCCGTGGCCAGCCGGGCCGGGCCCTTGGCCAGCTCATGGTCGTTACGCGCCTTCGGCCTGCGCTGACGGGCCCACTCAGCGCCGTGCCGTACCTCGCCCGCGCGCAGCAGCACCCCGCTGGGGTGGCCCTCCGGTCCGCAGACCAGGTTGAGGCAGTGCCACATGCCGTAGGTGAAGTAGACATACGCATGACCCGCGGGGCCGAACATCACGGCATTGCGCTCGGTGCGGCCACGGTAGGCATGCGAGCCGGGGTCGGCCGGGCCCGCGTATGCCTCGACCTCGGTCAGGCGCAATTCGATCGGTCCGGCCGGGGTGCGCCGTACCAGGAGGCGGCCCAGGAGGTCGGGCGCGACCTCGAGAACGGGTCGGTCGAAGAAGGAACGGTCGAGGGGCTCGCGGTCAGGTCCTGCTGTCACGCGGCCCGAGCGTAGTGGAACAGATATGAACCGGTGGTTGGAGGCGGCACCGGTCCGCTGGAAGGGTATGAGCTGCGGAACCGCTCACGGCTGTTTCGCGTTCCTAGGTGTCAACAGTGATCGAGTGCGATCAAGTCAAGACGCAGTCGCGTCCTTGAGAGGGAGAACATGGGCTTCAAGAAGCTGCTCGCGAGTCTGGGTGCCGGTGGCGCTTCGGTGGAGACGGTACTGACCGAGGAGAACGTCGTCCCGGGCGGCATTGTGCAGGGCGAGGTCCGGATCCAGGGCGGCTCGGTCGCGCAGCAGATCGAGGCGCTCTCGGTCGGCCTGCAGGCGCGGGTCGAGGTGGAGCGGGACGACCAGGAGTACAAGCAGAACGTGGAGTTCACCCGGCAGCAGCTGGGCGGCGCGTTCGAGGTGCAGCCGGGTGCGGTGCACGCGGTGCAGTTCGGCCTGGAGATCCCGTGGGAGACCCCGATCACCATGTTCCTGGGCCGGCATCTGACCGGTATGAACGTGGGGGTGACCACGGAGCTGGCGATCGCGCGCGCGGTGGACTCGGGCGATCTGGACCCGGTCAATGTGCATCCGCTCCCCGCCCAGCAGGCGATCCTGGACGCCTTCGGCTCGCTCGGCTTCCGGTTCAAGGGCGCCGACCTGGAGCAGGGGCACATCCGTGGGACCCGGCAGCGGCTGCCTTTCTACCAGGAGATCGAGTTCTACGCCCCGGAGCAGTACCGGGGGCTGAACCAGGTGGAGTTGTCCTTCGTCGCGGACGACCGCGAGATGGACGTGGTGCTGGAGATGGACAAGAAGCCGGGCCTGTTCACCGAGGGCAGTGACACCTACCGGTCGTTCACGATGAACCTGGCGACCTTCCAGGACACCGACTGGGCCGCTTATCTGAACCAGTGGCTCGCCCAGGTCGGCGGCAAGCGCAACTGGTTCTGAGGTTTCCCTCCCCTGGGCCGGACTTCCGCGCGGGGCGTGCACCGACGGCAGGTCGGCGCACGCCCCGCGTCGTATGTCGGCGTGTGGTGCGTCGTGCGTCAGGGGCCGTCGTCGTAGCGCACCACCAGAGGCCGTCCCTGCGTCGCCCAGTACGCCTCCGCGTCGGCCAGGATGTCCGCCGCGATCGCGGCGGCGTCGGGGGCCGCGTCGCGGAAGGCAAGCCAGCCCTGGATGTCCAGCAGACAGCCGCTGGGCTCGCGGCCCTCGGCCCACCAGGACAGATCCGTGAGGCAGTCGGCTAGAGCGTCCCAGTTGCGCCCGTACCAGTCGGGAAAGCGCAGGTCCCGGGCGCAGCGGTCGAGGAAGCCGTCCTTGTCCGTCACGCCGTCGAGGCGCAGGTGGAGGGCGAGGGTGGGGCCGGTCATGGGCGCCATGGTGCCAGCCCGCCGTCTGGCGGTCTCGTTAGGCTGGCCGCGGAGATGATCCACCGCAACCTCAGGAGGTTCTCGACGTGTCCGAGCAGAACCGGCCGCCGCTCCCCCATGACTTCCATCCGCCGGTGCCGTCGTTCTCGGTGGTGAGCGACGATGTGCAACCGGGCGGCACGCTCAAGTCCGCCCAGGTGCAGGCGGAGGGGAACACCTCTCCGCAGCTGCGCTGGGAGGGATTCCCGGAGGGTACGAAAAGCTTCGCCGTCACCTGCTTCGACCCGGACGCGCCGACCGGCAGCGGCTTCTGGCACTGGGTGTTGTTCGACATCCCGGCCACGGTCACCGAGCTTCCGGTGGGTGCGGGCAGTGGCGGCTTCACGGGCCTGCCCGAGGGTGCCGTGCAGGCGCGCAACGACTACGGGACCCGTGATTTCGGCGGGGCCGCGCCGCCGCCCGGGGACGGTCCGCACCGCTATGTGTTCACCGTCTACGCGGTGGACGCGGAGAAGCTGGGCCCGGACGCGGATGCCACCCCCGCGGTGGTCGGCTTCAATCTGCGGTTCCACACGCTGGGGCGTGCCCAGTTGATCGGGGAGTACGAGGTGCCGGCCGCGGGCTGACGCGGCGAAATTGCGTTGTTCTCGGCCAGGCTCCCGGCCAGAGTTGATCCCGGTCCCGCCCATTCCGGGCGCGGGGCCGGGACAGCGGGATGCGGGGGTGGTCGGGATGCGCGAGACACTGGTTCTGAACGCGAGCTTCGAGCCGCTGGCGACGGTGACGCTGCGGCGCGCCGTGGTGCTGGTCCTCCAGGACAAGGCCGTCGTCGAACACGCCCACCCGGGGCTGCGGGTGCGGGCCGCGGACATCGATCTGCCACTGCCACGGGTGATCCGGCTGTGCCGCTATGTGCGGGTGCCGTTCCGAAGACGTGCCCCGTGGTCGCGGCGCGGGGTGCTGGTCCGGGACCAGCACCGGTGCGCGTACTGCGGCCGCCGGGCGACGACCGTGGACCATGTGGTGCCGCGGTCGCGCGGGGGCGCGGACACCTGGCTGAATACGGTGGCCTCCTGTGCGGAGGACAACCACCGTAAGGCGGACCGGACTCCGGAGCAGGCGGGGATGCGGCTGCTCCAGGTGCCGTTCGAGCCGACGCCTTCGGATGCGCTGCTGCTGGCCCTGGGGGCGGCGGAGCGGGACGCTCTGCCGGAGTGGCTGGCGCTTCCTGCCTAGCACCGGGTTCGTCCCGCAGGGGCCCGGCGGGGAGCGCCGGCGGGCCGCCTCAGGCGCTGGAGGGGGCCCGTCCCACTGCCGTCCGTTCAGTCGATCGTGGGCTGTTCGCGGCGCGGGGCGGGCTCCTTACCGGTGGCGGCGGGGGTGCCGCCGCCGTTTCCGCCGCCGGTCAACGGGCCGAAGTTGCCCATGGCACCGCCGAGGCCCTTGAGGGCGTCGCCGATCTCGCTGGGCACGATCCAGAGCTTGTTGGCGTCGCCCTCGGCGATCTTCGGCAGCATCTGGAGGTACTGGTACGAGAGCAGCTTCTGGTCCGGGTCTCCGGCGTGGATGGACTCGAAGACCGTACGGATCGCCTGGGCCTCGCCCTCGGCGCGCAGCGCGGCGGCCTTGGACTCACCCTCGGCCCGCAGGATCGCGGACTGCTTCTCGCCCTCGGCGCGCAGGATCTCGGACTGCCGGACACCTTCGGCCTGGAGGATCGCGGCGCGCTTGTCACGGTCGGCGCGCATCTGCTTCTCCATCGAGTCCTGGATGGAGGTGGGCGGCTCGATGGCCTTGAGCTCGACGCGGTTGACGCGGATGCCCCACTTGCCGGTGGCCTCGTCGAGGACGCCGCGCAGCGCCGCGTTGATCTCCTCGCGGGAGGTCAGGGTGCGCTCGAGGTCCATGCCACCGATGATGTTCCGCAGGGTGGTGACGGTGAGCTGCTCGATCGCCTGGATGTAGCTGGCGACTTCGTAGGTGGCGGCGCGGGCGTCGGTCACCTGGTAGTAGATGACGGTGTCGATGTTCACGACCAGGTTGTCCTGGGTGATCACCGGCTGCGGGGGGAAGGGCACGACCTGTTCACGGAGGTCGACCCGGTTGCGGATCGAGTCGATGAACGGGACGACGATGTTGAGGCCCGCGTTGAGGGTGCGGGTGTAGCGCCCGAAGCGCTCCACGATGGCGGCGCTGGCCTGTGGGATGACCTGGATCGTCTTGATCAGTGCGATGAAGACCAGCACCACGAGGATGATCAGGACGATGATGATCGGTTCCACAGCGGCTCCCCGTGCCCTTCATGCGGTGATTCGGATGGTCGGGATGATCAGGTCTGGCGGTTCCCGAGGGTGGAGTCTGTCAGATCCATGGTCGACTCCGCAGCTCAACCCGGGCGCCCTCAACTCTTGGTAGGACACTCCCGGTACGGCGTCTACATGACGACGGCCGTCGCACCGTCGATCTCCACCACGTCGACCTGCTGCCCGGGTTCGTACGCCTGGCCGGGGTCGAGTGAGCGCGCGGACCACACTTCGCCCGCGAGTTTGATGCGGCCGCCGCCGCTGTCGTCGACGCGTGCGAGGACGACGGCCTGACGTCCTTTCAGCGCCTCGATGCCGCTGCGCAGCTCGGGTTGCTGACGGCGGCTGCGGACCGCCATCGGGCGCACGACCGCGACCAGCGCGACCGAGACGGCGCAGAAGACGACGACCTGGAGCACGATGCCGCCGCCGAGCGCGTCGGTGATGGCACCGGCCACGGCACCGACGGCGACCATCCCGAATTCGGGCATCGCGGTCAGTACGAGCGGGATACCCAGTCCTACGGCGGCGATCAGCCACCACACCCATGGATCCACATGGTCATGGTAGTTGTCGACGGTCCCCGGGGACAGTGCGCGGATCACCTGCCGGTGACACGGCGGGCGCAGGGGGCGGACATCAGGCCAGCGGCAGGCCCTGGGCGGTCCAGCGCTCGCCGTAGCGCTCGACGACCAGCGGGAGTCCGAAGCACCGGGAGAGGTTACGGGAGGTCAGTTCGGTCTCGACCGGGCCCGCGGTGAGCACCTTGCCCTGGCGGATCATCAGAACATGGGTGAAGCCGGGGGGGATTTCCTCGACATGATGTGTCACCATGATCATCGACGGGGCGAGCGGGTCGCGGGCGAGCCGTCCGAGGCGGCGGACGAGGTCCTCGCGGCCGCCGAGGTCGAGTCCGGCCGCGGGCTCGTCGAGGAGCAGCAGCTCGGGGTCGGTCATCATGGCGCGGGCGATGAGCGTGCGCTTGCGCTCGCCCTCCGAGAGGGTGCCGAACTTCCGGTCGAGGTACTCGGTCATGCCGAGGCGGTCGAGGAAGGCGCGGGCGCGGGTCTCGTCGACCGCGTCGTAGTCCTCCTGCCAGTGGGCCGTCATGCCGTACGCGGCGGTGAGGACGGTCTCGAGGACGGTCTGGCTGCGCGGCAGCTTCTCGGCCATGGCGATACCCGCCATGCCGACGCGGGGGCGCAGCTCGAAGACGTCGACGCGACCGAGTTGCTCGCCGAGGATCCGGGCGCTTCCGGCGCTCGGGAAGAGATAGCTGGAGGCGAGGTTGAGGAGGGTGGTCTTGCCGGCGCCGTTGGGCCCGAGGATGACCCAGCGCTCGCCTTCTTTGATCGACCAGGAGACCTCGTCCACCAGAGCCCGCCCATCGCGGACCACCGATACGTCCAGCAGCTCCAGAACCTCGCTCATGAGCGCGTTGTCTCCCATTGCAGTCTCGAGTCGTGCGTGCGCCTGTGGGCGCAGCCCCCTGAGGAAAACCTACGCCACACGTTGTCGGTGCCAGTCCTTAGGCTGGTGCCATGCTCGATGAACCACGTTCAGGGCGCCTCGCTGCTTGGGGAAATGCCCTTAT
Organism: Streptomyces sp. NPDC007875; assembly: GCF_042868035.1. Lineage (NCBI taxonomy): Bacteria > Bacillati > Actinomycetota > Actinomycetes > Kitasatosporales > Streptomycetaceae > Streptomyces > Streptomyces sp. NPDC007875. The sequence continues at coordinate 6,266 of NZ_JBIADZ010000004.1, forward strand.
CGCCGGACTTGTCTCCCCCGACGAGGCGGCGCATCGCATCGCGGATGAGGACGCGTCGCACCGGGTGGCCGGGCTTCCGGGGGAGTCCGGGCCGGTGGGGCTCACGCTGGCGCTGGGGCGGCTGCGGGCGCTCGGGGCCAAGGGGCTGCGGGTGGCGCTGCCCATAGCGGGGCATCCCCTGGGGCTGAGCGGTCCGCCGGAGTTCAACGCCCACGCGCTCGACGCGGGTGAGGCGGTGATCGCGACGGGCGCGGCGCTCGGCCTGGTGCCCGAGGTGTCGGCGGCCGGGCCCGAGGGCGATCAGCACATCGAGGTGGTCTGGCGGTGCCAGAGCGTGCGGGAGGCGCCGCCGGCCGATGTGCCGTCGCTGAGCGAGGCCGAGCGGGAGCTGGCCGAGGCGCTGCGGGAGGCCACGGAGGTGCTCTCGCGGCTGAATGTGGCCGGATCGGGCCCAGTGGCCGAGGCGGCCCTGGAGGCGTATCGGGCGCGGGCCGAGCGGGGGCGCGAGGTGCTGGCCCCGGGCTATCCGCCGCGGGCCATCCGGGTGCTGGAGCTGGCGCAGCGGGTGGGTGCGCTGGTGGACATCGCCTATATGGCGGGCGGGGACGGCCGGGAGCACGGCGGCGCGGTGAGCGCGTCGGAGATCACAGCGCGGGCCAAGGCACTGCGGCCGGTGGAGCGCACCTCGCGGCGGGCGCAGGTGGCGGCGTACAACGCGTATGTGGAGGAGCGGGAGCGGGGCGGTCTCTGAGCTTCCCCGGGGGTCTCTGAGCTTCCCCGGGGGTCTCTGGCCTTCCCCGGGGGTCTCTGGTGTGCCCGGGGGGTTTCTGACGCTTCCCGGAGGGTCCCTGCGCTTCCCTGGCGGTCTCTGGCTTCCCCCGGATGCCATGGGGCCGGCCCCGGAGGCGGGTGCCTCCGGGGCCGGTCGGTGGTGCGTCGTGTATTCGCCGGGTGGCGGTCAGCCGCCGCAGGGGGTGCCGAGCGCCGGGTTCATGGACCCGATGACCGAGATGGTGTTGCCGCAGAAGTTCACGGGCACGTGGATGGGCGCCTGAATGTTGTTGCCGGAGACGACACCCGGGGACATCGTGGCCCCACCGTCGGCCCAGGGGCCCTGGGCGGTGGCGACACCGGCACCGGCGACGGCGAGTCCGCCGGCCGTGATCGTGATGGCAGCGAACCTCTTGATGTTCTTCACTTGGCAAGACCCTTCATTCATCAGCGCGTGACCGCGGCGATCCGCCGCGGTACGCCGTGAAAAACGGCCCGACTGATGCTGAGTTGCGCTGTTCGAGTGATAGCCACCCGTTGGTGTGATTTCACGGAGAAACGCTGTTCATGCCCCAATCCCGTGCCGTACGGCCCATAGCGCGGCCTGAGTACGGTCAGCGAGGTCCAATTTCATAAGAATATTGGACACGTGGGTCTTCACGGTCTTTTCGGACAGCACCAGCGCGCGGGCGATCTCCCGGTTGGACCGGCCGTCCGCGATCAGCGCGAGCACCTCGCGCTCCCGCTCGGTGAGTGAGCCACCGCGCCCCTGGCCGCCGCCCTCCTCCTGGGAGAGCAGCGCGAGGGCCACCTCGGGCTGGAGCAGCACATGGCCGGAGTGGACGGACCGGATGGCGCGGGCGAGCGCCTCGGGGTCCACGTCCTTGTAGACATAGCCCGCGGCGCCCGCGCGCAGGGCCGGGACCACGGTGCGCTTCTCGGTGAAGCTGGTCACGATGAGCACCCGGGCGGGGTTGTCGAGGTCGCGCAGGGTGCGCAGCGCCTCGATGCCGTCGAGGCCGGGCATCTTCACGTCCATGAGGACGACGTCGGGGCGCAGCTCCTCGGCGCGGGCGACGCCCTCCTCGCCGTCCGACGCCTCGCCGACCACCTCGATGTCGTCCTGGACCTGGAGAAAGGTCCGCAGACCGCGCCGCACCACCTGGTGGTCGTCGACGAGCAGCACCCGAATCCGTCCGGGGTCAGCCACCGGGCACCTCCATCTCGATCACGGTGCCCTTACCGGGCGCCGACTCCACGGTCAGAGCGCCGCCGACGCCGCCGGCCCGGTCCCGCATCGACACCAGCCCGAGGTGGCGCCCGGCGCGCCGTACGGCCGAGGGGTCGAATCCCCTGCCGTCGTCGGCGACGCGGAGCCGGGCGCCCTGGCCGTGCCGGGTGAGGGTGACGTCGACCTGCCGCGCGTCGGCGTGGCGCAGCGCGTTGTGCAGGGCCTCCTGGGCCACCCGCAGCACCGCCCCCTCCTGGGCGGCGGGCAGCGCCCGCACGCCGTGGCAGGCGAAGGTGACCTGGGCGGAGTGGGCCCGGTCGAGCACCTGCACCTGCGTCCTCAGGGTCGCCACGAGGCCGTCCTCGTCGAGCGCGGCGGGGCGCAGCTCCACGACGGCGGAGCGCAGCTCGTCGGTGGCCTCGGCGGCGAGGAGGGCGATCTGCTGGAGCTCGTCCTTGGCGCGGTCGGGGTCGCGGTCCACCAGGGCCGTGGCCGCCTGGGCGGTCAGTCGCAGCGAGAAGAGCTTCTGGGAGACCGCGTCGTGCAGCTCATGGGCGAGCCTGGCCCGCTCCCCGGCGATGGTGAGCTCGCGGCTGCGCTCGTAGAGCCGGGCGTTGGTCAGGGCGATGGCGGCGTGCTGGGCCAGGATGGACAGCAGCTCCTCGTCCTCGGCGGTGAAACCGCAGCCGCCCTCGGGCTTGGGGCATCGTTTGTTGGCGAGGAATACCGCGCCGAGAACTTCATCGCCATCGGCAATGGGAAGACCCAAAAAATCCGACATTTCCGGATGAGCCGATGGCCATCCCTCAAAACGGACATCACGTCGCACGTCGGCGAGTCGCTGCGGAGTGGCGTCCTTGAGCATGGCGGCGAGAATGCCGTGCTGCCGGGGTAGCGGCCCGATGGCCTTCCACTGCTCATCGCTCACCCCATCTACTACGAACTGGGCGAAACCTCCGTGATCATCGGAGACCCCCAGAGCGGCATACTCCGCATCGAGCAGCTCACGGGCGGACACAACGATGGTCTTTAGGACATCACGGACTTCCAGATGCCGGCTCATGGCGAGCAGCGCCCCGCTCACCCGACTCAGCCCGGCCCCGGGTCCACCGCCCCGTCCTTTCGTCATGGCCATTACCGTACCGACCCGCCATCCGGTGGGCATATCGGCCGGTCGGCGGCCACCTGATAAGACCTGAGCCCTAGGTCGAACGGCGCACACAGGACCCCCAAAGGGGCTGTTGCAGGGGTGGAAAAAACAAACACCCTGAGCATTTGCGTGGGCACAGCGCGCAATATGAGAAGCTCCGCGATGTGAGCCCGGACACACGACCTAAATCACTTACGAACGTGCTTAGTGGACGTTTCATAGGCGACTGAGCGGGGATGACGGCCGTCCGCGTGGGCATGAGCGGCCTACTTATCCACTAAGCAGCATCGTATGTCACGCCTTTGCGACAGCTTTTTGCGGCAGCTAAGAATTTCCCCCAGTCGCACGGCGCCGTAGATCCAGGAACGGCGCTCTGCGCGCCGATTTGGCCTGCGACTCAAGCGATTGGAAGAGGTCTACTCCGCCATGCCCCTGCCCAACATCCCCGGCTACGCCCGTCTGAACAAGACGCACAAGTACTCCGCCGCCGGAATCGCTGCCGCCGGTGCGGCCGCCATAGCCTTCGCAGTCGTCCCCGGTGGCAACGCGGACGCCAAGACGACGGCCCAGGATCTGCCGAACAAGCCCGTCGCCCTCACGTCCCAGAAGGCCGACGCCCAGGCCCACCACGAGGCCCTGGTCAAGCAGTCCGCGCTCGCCGACAAGCAGGCCAAGCAAGAGGCCGCCGAGAAGAAGGCCGCGGCCGAGGCCGCGAAGAAGAAGGCGGCGGAAGAGGCCGCCCAGAAGAAGGCGGCGGAAGACGCCGCCCAGAAGAAGGCCGCCGAGGCCAAGGCCGCCAAGGAGCGCGCCGTCAAGCAGGCCGCGAGCCGCTCCGCCGCGCGCATCGAGACGGTCGCCGCCGAGAAGAAGACCTACCCGGACAACCTCGACGGCTGGATCCGGGAATCCCTCGACATCATGAAGAAGAAGGGCATCCCCGGCACCTACGAGGGCATTCACCGCAACATCATCCGGGAGTCCGGCGGCGACCCGCGCGCCATCAACAACTGGGACATCAACGCCCAGAACGGCGTGCCCTCCAAGGGCCTGCTCCAGGTGATAGCCCCGACCTTCAAGGCCTACCACGTCGAGGGCACCGCCTGGGACGCCTACGACCCGGTCGCGAACATCACCGCGGCCTGCAACTACGCGGCCGACCGGTACGGCTCGATGGACAACGTGAACGGCCCGTACTGAGCCTGAACGACCCGTCCCGAACCCGGCGTTGCGACGCCGAAGGGCGACGGCACCCCCTGTGTGCGAGGGGTGCCGTCACCCTTGTGCGTGACGGTGACGGCGGCTGCTCGCGCATGACCACCGGGGGCCGCGGCTACTTGCGCATGACCTCCGGCTCATGGCGGCGCAGCAGCCGCGCGACCACGAAGCCGCACGCGATGCCCAGGACGATCAGCGCGATCATGTCGATGCCCCACTGGGTCGTGGTGTGCTCCCACAGCGGGTCGGTATCCAGGGGCTTCTTGCTGTCCCACGGCGCCATCATGTGGCCGACGCCCGGGCCCAGGTCCAGCGTGGCACCGGCCGCGCCGACCGCCCAGCGGGACGGCATCAGCCAGGCGAACTGCTCCACACCGAGCGATCCGTAGATCTTGAACAGGACGCCGGTGAAGACGACCTGGACGATCGCGAACATGACCAGCAGCGGCATGGTCTTCTCGGCCGTCTTCACCAGGGACGAGATGACCAGGCCGACCATCATCGAGGTGAAGCCGATCGCGATGACGGCCAGGCAGAGCTCGGCGGCCGGCGGCATCAGCAGGCCCTCCGCGGGCATCTTGCGCGTCGAGAGACCGATGGCGGAGATGATGACGCCCTGGCAGGCGGTGATCACACCGAGCACGATCACCTTGGACATCAGATACGCGGAGCGGGACAGGCCGACCGCCCGTTCCCGTTCGTAGATGACCCGTTCCTTGATCAATTCTCGTACGGAATTGGCCGCGCCGGTGAAGCACATGCCGACCACGAGAATCAGCAGAACCGTCCCGGCGGCCTGGTTGAAACTGCCCTTCGGGGCCATCTGAAGGCCGAACTTCGCCGGGATGACGACGCTCACCGAGCCCAGCACGGCGGGCAGGATCACCATCAGCCCCATGAAGCCCTTGTCGGAGCCGATCACCGACAGATAGCGGCGGATCAGCGTCCACAGCTGCGATCCCCAGCTCTGCGGCTTCTGCATCCGGGTCGGCGGCGCCTGGACATGGACGGACTGCGGGGCGACGGAGTCGAGGTCCGCCGCGTACATCTGGTAGTGCTGCGAACCGCGCCAGCGGCCCGCCCAGTCGTAGTCGCGGTAGTTCTCGAACGACGAGAAGACATCCGCCCAGCTGTCGTAGCCGAAGAAGTTGAGCGCCTCGTCCGGCGGGCCGAAATAGGCCACCGAGCCGCCCGGCGCCATCACCAGGAGCTTGTCGCACAGCGCCAGCTCGGCGACCGAGTGGGTGACCACCAGCACGGTGCGGCCGTCGTCGGCGAGACCGCGCAGCAGCTGCATGACATCGCGGTCCATGCCCGGGTCGAGACCGGAGGTCGGCTCGTCCAGGAAGATCAGCGACGGCTTGGTGAGCAGCTCCAGCGCGACGGAGACCCGCTTGCGCTGCCCGCCGGAGAGGGCCGTGACCTTCTTCTCCCGGTGGATGTCCAGCTTGAGCTCGCGCAGCACCTCGTCGATCCGGGCCTCGCGCTCGGCCTCGGCGGTGTCACCGGGGAAGCGGAGCTTGGCGGCGTAGCGCAGGGCCTTCTGGACGGTCAGCTCCTTGTGCAGGATGTCGTCCTGGGGCACCAGACCGATGCGCTGGCGCAGCTCGGCGAACTGCTTGTAGAGGTTCCGGTTGTCGTAGAGGACATCGCCCTGGTTGGCCGGACGGTAGCCGGTGAGTGCCTTCAGCAGCGTGGACTTACCGGAGCCGGACGGGCCGATGACCGCGACGAGGGACTTCTCCGGGACGCCGAAGGAGACGTCCTTGAGGATCTGCTTGCCGCCGTCGACCGTCACCGTCAGATGGCGGGCCGAGAAGGAGACCTCACCGGTGTCGACGAACTCCTCGAGGCGGTCGCCGACCAGCCGGAACGTGGAGTGACCGACGCCGACGGTGTCGGTGGGGCCGATGATCTGCTGCCGGACCGGCTGACCGTTGACATAGGTGCCGTTGTGGCTGCCGAGGTCGCGTATCTCGAAGCGGCCGTCGGGCAGCGCCCGGAACTCGGCGTGGTGGCGCGAGACCTGCAGATCGGAGACGACCAGCTCGTTCTCCAGCGCACGACCGATGCGCATCACCCGGCCGGCGGCCAGCTGGTGGAAGGTGGTCGGGCTGCGGTCGCCCTGGGCGGGCGCGGCGCCCGCCGGGCCGGAGGGGCCGGTGCCGGGAACGTTCTGCGCGAGGTTGTTCTGCGGGGCCTGAGGCTGCTGCTGCGGAGGCTGGGGGGCCTGCTGGTGCTGCGGCTGCTGATGGGGCGCCTGCTGCTGCGGGATGAACGGCTGCTGCTGGTGCGGGGCCTGGGGCTGCTGCTGGGGCTGCGGCCAGCCTTGGGGCTGCGGCGCGCCCTGCTGCGGTACACCCTGCTGCGGTACACCCTGCTGCGGCCAGCCGGGGCCGGGCTGCTGCTGCGGCTGCTGCTGGGCGGGGGGCTGCTGAGCCTGGTGGGGCTGCTGGGCCTGCTGGGGCATGCCCATCGCCGCCTGCTGGCCGTACGCGCCCGCGGCGCCCATCGAGGCGCCGCCGCCGGAGACGCTGAGCCGAGGGCCATCGGTGGCATTGCCGAGATGGACGGCCGAACCAGGGCCGATTTCCACCTGTTGGATTCTCCGGCCCTGCACATAGGTGCCGTTGGTGGAGCCCTGATCCTCGATGACCCAACTGCGCCCACCCCAGCGCACCGTGGCATGCCGCCAGGAGACTCTGGCGTCGTCCAGCACCATGTCGCCCTGTGGGTCACGCCCCAGGCTGTACGACCTGGACGGATCAAGTGTCCAGGTCTGTCCGTTCAATTCCAGTACGAGTTCCGGCACTCCATGCCCCACTAGTTGTCCCCCGAGTTACCCCCCTGACAGAGGGAGTCTAGGGATGGCGAACATCCTGAGGAACTATTTCAGGCTCAGTCCCTTCACCGGAAGTCGGGCTTTGACAAGACCACAACTCGGGCGTCATTGACTCATCCGAAAGGCCCTCGGAAAGTGGTAAGCACTGACGGATAGTGCGGATCATGGTTAATCCGGGCAACTCGCGACGATCGGGAGTCGGCGATATGAGCGCGAGCGGTGGCGGACGAGCGCCCTGGGGGCCCGCGCTGCTCGCCGCGATCGCGACGGTGAGCTGGGCGTTTCTGGCCATGGTGGGGATCGCCGCACTCGGCCTGCATCTGATCGGCGCCGACCGTGCGGGCGCGCTCGGGCCGATGACCGCCGCGGTGACGGTGCTGGCGGTCGGCGGTTCCGTCACTCCGTCCGGCGATGTGGGCGTCTTCGGGCTGGAGGGCGCCCAGGCCCACGCCGCCATCGATATCGCGCCACTCGGGGTGAGCCTGGTCGGCGCGCTGCTGCTGGGGTGGCTGTTCGTACGGTCGTTGCGGGCCGCGGGGGCGGTGATCGGCCGGGCCGAACTCGCCGTGCGCGCGGGCCTCGTGGCCGTGCTCTTCCTGCTGCTGCTCGCCGGGCTGACCTGGGTGGGCAACGATACGGTCACGATCGACGGCGCCACGCTCGTCCTGCCTGGCCTCGGCAGACAGCGCACCGAGCACGATCTGCTGAGCCGGCTTCCCGAGCAGCTCGGCGATATCGCGGACATCGGCGCCGGGCTGCTGCCGGACCGGCTCGCCGAGCTCGTCGACGCCAAGGCGTCCGTCGGCTTCACCGTGGCGGCCGGCCGCTCGCTGCTGGGCGGCGCGGTGTGGGTCGTCGCCGTCCTGCTGCTCGCGCTGCTGGCCGCGCGCCGTACCCCGCTGCCGCCCGGCGGGCAGGCGCTGCACCGCACGGTCCGGCCGGCGGTGTCCGCGCTGTGCGGGGTACTGGTGCTCGCGGTCGGCGCGGGTCTGGTGGCCGGGATCTACGCGGCGGTCGGGGACGACCATCCGGGGCTGGTGCTCGGGTCGGCGCTGCTCGACGCGCCGGGCGGGGTGTGGATCGGCGTACCGCTGGGGCTGTTCGTCCCCTGGTACGGCAGGGCGAGCGGCGCGCTGAGGCAGGTGCTGCCCGACCCCGTGGACGATCTGCTCGCCGGGCCGGGCGGGGAGCCGCTCACGGTGGGGCGGCTGGCCGAGCTCGACGGCCGGGTCTGGCTGCTGGTGGTCGCGAGTGTGCTGCTGATGCTCGCCGCCGGGGTGCTCACCGCGGCCCGTACGCCTGTGGGGAGCTCCCGGCCGTTCGCCTTCGCGAGGTGGTGTGCGCTGCGGCTGGGCGTGGCGGCCGCGCTCGCGCTGCCGCTGCTGGTGTGGCTGACCCGGGTCTCGGCGGGGGCGAGCCTGTCCGTGCTCGGCTTCGACGCCTTCGGGGCGGGGCTCGAGCTGTACGGAAACGCTCCGCTCGCGGGTGCGCTGGGCGCGGGGTGGGGCGCGGCGGCGGGGGCCGCCGGGGCGCTCGTGGCATGGGCCACGGGCACGGCGGGCCGCCGGGCCGCGGCGCTCGCGCGGCGGGATGACGGAACGGCCGTCGGGCGGCGGGACAACGGGGCGGCCGTCGGGCGGCGCGACGACGGGGACGAGGGAGGCGAGGGAGGCGAGGGTCACGGCGGGGGCGAAGGGCACGACGGCGGATGTGGCGCATGAAGCCGCCGATCATGCGAGGGGTGACGCCGCGGCGACCGGGACATGAACGTTCCACCTCAGGCGACCGTCCACGGTGCGGGCTGCCGCGCGCACCGCGGGATGAGCCGGATACGGTGGGAAGACCATGAGCACACCGCGGATCCTCCCTGTCACCGCCGTACCGGACGACGACGATGTCCCCACCCTCCTTGTCAAGATCTTCGGCAAGGACCGCCCCGGTATCACCGCCGGCCTCTGCGACACTCTCGCCGCCTACGGCGTGCACATAGTGGACATAGAGCAGGTCGTCACCCGGGGCCGTATCGTGCTGTGCGTCCTGGTCACGGCCCCGACGGCCGACGGCACCGAGGGTGATCTGCGGGCCACCGTGCACAGCTGGGCGGAGTCGATGCGGCTCCAGGCCGAGATCATCTCCGGCCGGGGCGACAACCGCCCGCGTGGCACCGGCCGGTCGCATGTCACCGTGCTGGGGAATCCGCTGACCGCCGAGTCGACCGCCGCCATCGCCTCCCGGATCACCGGCACCGGCGGCAACATCGACCGGATCTTCCGGCTGGCGAAGTATCCGGTGACGGCCGTGGAGTTCGAGGTCTCCGGCGCCGAGACGGAGCCGCTGCGCACCGCGCTGGCCATCGAGGCCGCCGATATCGGCGTCGATGTGGCCGTGGTGGCGTCGGGGCTGCAGCGCCGGGCCCAGCGCCTGGTGGTCATGGACGTGGACTCCACCCTGATCCAGGACGAGGTGATCGAGCTCTTCGCCGCGCATGCGGGCTGTGAGGCCGAGGTCGCCGAGGTCACGGCGCGGGCGATGCGCGGTGAGCTGGACTTCGAGCAGTCGCTGCACGCGCGGGTCGCGCTGCTGGCGGGGATCGACGAGTCCGTGGTGGAGAAGGTGCGCGCCGAGGTCCGGCTCACGCCCGGCGCCCGTACGCTGATCCGCACCCTGAAGCGTCTCGGCTATCAGGTGGGCGTGGTCTCCGGTGGCTTTACGCAGGTCACCGACGATCTCAAGGAGCGGCTGGGGCTGGACTTCGCCTCCGCCAACACCCTGGAGGTCGTGGACGGCAAGCTGACCGGCCGGGTGGTCGGAGAGGTGGTGGACCGGGCGGGCAAGGCCCGGCTGCTGCGGCGCTTCGCGGCCGAGGCGGGGGTGCCGCTGGTGCAGACCGTCGCGATCGGCGACGGGGCCAACGACCTGGACATGCTGAACGCGGCCGGGCTGGGCGTCGCCTTCAACGCCAAGCCGGTCGTCCGGGAGGCCGCGCACACCGCCGTGAACGTGCCGTTCCTCGACACGGTGCTGTATCTGCTGGGCGTGACCCGCGAAGAGGTCGAGGCGGCGGACGCGCACGTGGACTGACCCGAGGGCTCAGGCCGAGGGACCCAGGGCTGACGGGCCCCGGCCCGGAACGCGCACCGGCCCCCACTCCCCGTACGACGGCGGAGCGGGGGCCGGTGGGCTGAGATCACGCCCGGGGGATCACCCGGGAATCGGGCATCACTCGTGGGGCGCCCAGAAGCTGGCGAGACGCCCGCAGCCGATCTCGACCGACTTCCACGAGCCGCTGAAGGTCACGACGGCGAACGCGGAGGTGGGGAAGGCACCACGCTCCATACGCTCCCTGGCGCCCTCGTCGGCCTCGCCCGCCAGCGCGTCGGCGAGGCCGTGCATCCCGGGGTTGTGGCCGACGACCAGCAGATCGGTGACGTCGTCAGCGGTCTCGTTGATCACCTCGATGAGCTGACCGACCGGGGCGTCGTACAGCCGCTCCTCGTAGACGGTCTTGGGGCGGTGCGGCAGCTCGTGGACCACCAGCTTCCAGGTCTCACGGGTGCGCAGCGCGGTGGAGCAGAGGGTGAGTTCGGGGGTGAGACCGGCCTCCGCGATCCGGCGCCCGGCGAGCGGGGCGTCATTGCGGCCGCGCTCCGCGAGCGGGCGCTCATGGTCGGCCACCTGGGGCCAGTCGGCCTTGGCGTGTCGAAGGAGGACAATCCTGCGGGGCACATCGACGCTCATGCGTCCCAGCTTCGCATGAATCGGTGCACGAAGCGCAGGGTGTTGGAACGACCTCGTCAAACGTGAGCACAGCCGCGATATGGCGGACACGGCTGATCACCACCGCCTACGGTGGTCACGGTGCCGCGTCCCCGAAGGTCTGGTGCAGCAAGTCCACGACCTGCGAGACCGGTCCGGAGACACCGCTCTCTGCATGGGCGTCGGTGGGCCCGGTGAGCAGGAGCAGCAGCGCCGCGAAGGCCACGGTCGGGAGAACGATGGCCCACCACGGCAGCCGGACGTCCATGCCACTGTCCACCGGGTGTGCGGGCCGGGTACGGGTGCGGGCGGACATGGGATCGCCTCCGGGTCGCCGAACGTGTCGATGGTTCGACGGTACGGAGCGGGCGGGGCGGCTCCCATCCGGTGAGCCACCCACTTACCCCTGAGCCCAGCCCCCTAGGGGATGGTGGGGCCAGCCCCACCATCCGGTCCCCCGCCCCGGGTCAGGGCGAGGCGAGGGTGGCGATCACGCCGACGATCACGGTGATGCCCAGCATCACGCCGAGGATGATGAGGAGCTTCTTCTGGCCGTCCGGGGGGTTCTCATCGAGCACTGGCATGGCACCAGTCTCCCATCCCCCGTACGCGACCTCGATCAGCCCTCGCACGCGACATGGATCAGCCTCCGTACGCGACCGCGATCAGACCTCGTCCTCGAGGGTGCGGTCGCGTCCGGCCAGCACGCCCGCGATGATCTGCGGCACCATGAACCCGGCCATCAGCGCGATGGGCTGGCCCCAGCCGCCGCTGTGCTGGTAGAGCACGCCGACCAGCAGCGGGCCCGGGATGGACAGCAGATAGCCGACGGACTGCGCGAAGGCCGACAGCCGGACCACGCCCGCGTGGGTCCTCGTCCGCATGCCGATCATGGTGAGGGCGAGCGGGAAGGCGCAGTTGGCGATGCCGAGCAGCAGGGCCCAGGCCCAGGCGCCTGCGGCCGGAGCCAGCCACAGCCCGGCGTAACCGGTGAGGCCGAAGACGCCGAGGATGACGACCAGGACGCCCTGGTGCCGCAGCCGGGCGGCGATCCGCGGCAGGACGAAGGCGAGCGGCACACCCATCGCCATCATCACGGCCAGCAGCAATCCGGAGGTGGAGGCGGAGACCCCCGCGTCCCGGAAGATCTGCGGCATCCAGCCCATGGAGATGTACGCGGCGGTGGCCTGGAAGCCGAAGAAGACGGCCATCGCCCAGGCGAGGGGGCTGCGGGTGATGCGGATCGCGGGCCCGTCGGCCGGGGCGACGCTCTCGGCCGTGGCCGGGGCGTCCGCGTCCGTACGGCCCGCCTCGGTACCGGTCGCCTCGGCGCCGTCCGCCCCCGAATCGCTCGTACGGCCGCGGGCGAGGAACAGCCACGCCACCAGCGCCACCGCGGCGAGCAGCGCCCATGCCCCGAGCCCGGTCCGCCAGGAGCCGCCCAGTGCGTCGGTCAGCGGCACGGTGACCGCCGCGGAGGCGGCGGTGCCCAGCGACAGACCCATCGAGTACAGCCCGGTCATCGAGCCGACCCGGTCCGGGAACCAGCGCTTGACGATCACCGGCATCAGGACGTTGCTCACCGCGATCCCGGCCAGGGCGAGCGCACTGGCCGCCAGGAAGGCCACGGTCCCGCCGGCCAGGGGGCGCAGCAGCAGACCGGCGGCGATGGCGGCGAGCCCGGCGCAGACGATGGCCACCGGCCCCCAGCGCCGGGCCAGCCGGGGTGCGGTGAACCCGAAGAGCGCGAAACACGCCGCGGGCACGGAGGTGAGCACTCCGGCGACGGTGCCGCTCATCCCGAGGTCGGCGCGGACCTCTTCGAGCAGGGGACCGAGACTGGTGACGGCGGGGCGGAGATTGAGCGCGGCGAGGATGAGCCCTGCCGCCATGACGCGGCCTCGCCAGGGTGAGACGGCGCGGCGCGGGCCTCCCGGTTCCGCCGGGCGGGGCGCGGAGTCGGCGGTGTCGAGCGTCGCGAGATCGTCAGACGGGGGCGTGTGCATGCCGACCATCATAGAATGATGGGATGAATACCCGTCCAGTGGTGAGCGACCGCCCGGTAACGGCCTGACGGCATCATGGAAGGGCCCGTTCGACCCGTTCGCTCACCTCGGGCCATATCCGCCCCACGCACAGGAGAGTCATGCCGCTGACCTCGCCCCGGCGCTCCGCCCTCGCCGACCAGGTGATCGCCCAGCTGCGCGCCCAGATCACCTCGGGCGAATGGCCGGTGGGCTCGCGGATCCCCACCGAGCCCGAGCTGGTCGAGCAGCTGGGGGTCGCGCGCAACACCGTGCGGGAGGCCGTACGCGCCCTCGCACACAACGGGCTGCTGGACATCCGCCAGGGCTCGGGCACCTATGTGCTGGCGACCAGCGAACTGGCCGGGGTGATGCACCGCCGCTTCGCCGCCGCCGACCCCCGTCATGTGGCCGAGCTGCGCAGCGCCCTGGAGACCAAGGCGGCCCAGCTGGCCGCGGAGCGCCGCACCGAACAGGACCTCAAGCAGCTGGACGCACAGCTGGACCGGCGCGAGCGGGCCTGGGAGGCGGGCGATCCGGACGCGTTCGTCGAGGCGGACGCCACCTTGCACATGGCGGTCGTCGCCGCCTCGCACAACGATGTGCTGGCGGAGCTGTACGCGGACCTGGGCGCGGTCGTACGGGACTTCCTGCGCGCGGACGTGGGCAGCGGAATGGGCCCGGACACGTATGTGGACCACGGACGGCTGGTGGAGGCGATCCGGGAGGGCGACGGGGAACAGGCGGCGGCCGAGGCCAGCACCCACCCGTTCGGCTGCCGCCTCCGCGCGCGCTGAGCGACCGGCGGCCGCCCGAAGGCAGGCGGCAGCCTTCGGGCGCGTGGGTTCAGCGCTCAGCGTGGTGGCTCACCCACGCCTTCCGTATCTCCTTCCAGCAGCGCTCGGCGAGGTCCACGTGCTGGGCCGGGCCGACCTCCACCGGGCGGGCGTCCATGTCCGGGTCCCACCAGCGGGCGCATTCGACATGCAGCTGCACCCGGTCCGCGTTGGGGTTGGGGTTGAAGCAGCTGGCCGTGGCGTGCGAGCCGCGCACCGAGGTGCTGCAGGCGGCCTCGCGCCTCTTGGGCCGTTCCTGCGCGGCGGAGCTGGAGGCGGCTATGACCAGACCCACCGTGGCGAGGAGCAGCAGCGCGGCCGCGACACGGCGGGTCGTACGCATGCGGGACCTCCTCGGCCGTGCCGCTGGCGCTGGCGCTCCGGTGAGTCGGTTCGTCGTATGGCTCCACAGTGCGGGTGCCCACCACCCGGACGCGCGTCCTGTTCCCCCGGACGGGTGAACGCGCACGCGGAACGGCCGCCGCCCCGGCCCCCCGGTGCGCGGGGGCGGGACGGCGGCCGTCGCGCGGAAACGCCGTGTGCTCAGGCACCCATCATGTGCACACCGCCGTCGACATGCACGATCTCGCCCGTGGTGCGCGGGAACCAGTCGGACAGCAGGGCGACGACGCCGCGGCCGGCCGGCTCCGGGTCGGTCAGGTCCCAGCCGATCGGGGCCCGGTGGTTCCACACGTCCGCGAGCTCCTCGAAGCCGGGGATGGACTTCGCGGCCATGGACTTGATCGGCCCGGCGGAGACCAGGTTGCAGCGCACGTTCTTCTCGCCGAGGTCGCGGGCGAGGTAACGGCTGGTGGACTCCAGCGCGGCCTTGGCCACGCCCATCCAGTCGTACTTCGGCCAGGCGAACTGGGCGTCGAAGGTCAGGCCGACGATCGAGCCGCCGCGCGGCATCACCGGCAGGCACGCCATGGTGAGCGCCTTGAGGGAGTAGGCCGAGACGTGCACGGCGGTGCCGACGTCCTCCCAGCTGCCCTCGAGGAAGTTGAACGCGCCCTGCGGGCCGAAGGCGATGGAGTGCACCACGCCGTCGAGGTCGACACCCTCGCCCAGATGCTCGCGCACCTTGTCGGCCAGGCCGTCCAGCTGCTCCTGGTTCTGCACGTCCAGCTCGATGACCGGGGCGGGCTTGGGCAGCCGCTTGGCGATCCGCTCGACGAGGGAGACCCGGCCGAAGCCGGTGAGGATGACCTCGGCGCCCTCCTCCTGGGCCAGCCTGGCGGTGTGGAAGGCGATGGACGCCTCGGTGATGACGCCCGTGACCAGGATGCGCTTGCCGGCGAGAATTCCACTCATGACGTTCAGTGACCCATGCCCAATCCGCCGTCGACAGGGATGACGGCTCCAGTGATGTACGCGGCCTCGTCGGAGGCCAGGAAGCGGACCGAGGCGGCGATCTCCTCGGGCTGCGCGTAACGCGCGAGCGGTACTTGCTTCACGATGTTCTCGCGCTGGTCGTCGCTGAGCGCGCGCGTCATGTCCGTGTCGACGAAACCGGGCGCGACCACATTGACGGTGATGTTGCGCGAGCCCAGCTCACGGGCGAGGGAGCGGGCGAAGCCCACCAGGCCCGCCTTGGACGCGGCATAGTTCGCCTGACCGGCCGAACCCATCAGCCCGACGACCGACGAGATCAGCACCACGCGCCCCTTACGGGCCCGCAGCATCCCCCGGTTGGCCCGCTTGACCACGCGGAACGTGCCGGTGAGGTTGGTCTCGAGGACGGTGGCGAAGTCCTCCTCGGACATCCGCATCAGCAGCTGGTCGCGGGTGACCCCGGCGTTGGCCACCAGGACCTCGACCGCGCCGTGCTTCTCCTCGATCTCCTTGTACGCCTGCTCGACCTGCTCCGGCTCGGTGATGTCGCACTTGACCGCGAGCAGGTCGGCCGGCGGCTCGCCGGACCGGTAGGTGATGGCGACCTTGTCGCCAGCATCGGCGAAGGCACGGGCGATGGCGAGGCCGATGCCGCGGTTGCCTCCGGTGACGAGAACCGAGCGGCTCAAGGGACCACCTTCTCTTGTCGATCTCTCATGTCGGTGTCGAGCCGGACGTCACAGTGCGTGCCGACCCCCACCCTCGCAAACTATCGGTCCGGGGCCCTCGAGGAGGAATCGGGCACCCACAGGGGCGGGTGTCCCTCCCTGTCGACTTCCTACAGAAACCAGTGGTCACCTTCCTGCTCAGACGCGGTGGTCACCGACCCCCGCCGGGCTCGACCCCGGCCTCTCCCCCAACCGGGCCCGCCCTCACCACCGGACGGCCGTGAAGTCGATCGGCCGGGGTCGCAGCAGCCCCGTGCGCTCCGCCAGCGCCCGCAGCCGCCGGGACATCTCCTCGGCGTCCAGATGGCACCGGTCGCCATGGCCCGGCAGGATCCACTCGAACCGCAGCCGTCCGGCCACCCTCGCGAGTGAGGCGGCCAGCTCCTCGATGGAGTGCCAGGTCACGCTCTCCGCCACGGCCAGATCTCCGAGCGCGCGCGACCAGTAGACACTGTCACCGCTGAAGCAGTACCGGTCGTCCGCGAGGTAGAGCACACTGCCCAGGGTGTGACCCGGCAGCGGATGGGCGGTGATTCCCGGGCCGATCTCCACGGGCTCCAGGCCCCGGATCACCTGGTCCGCGTCGGGCGCCGCGTCCAGGTCACCCTCGTGGATCCACAGCCGGGCGCCGAAGTGATCGGCGTAACGGCGGCCGTGTGCGGCGTGGTCGCGGTGGGTCAGCAGCACATCGGTGACGGGGCCCGAGGCCGTGTAACGCCCGGCCAGCTCCCGGCTCCAGCGCGGTGTGTCGATCATCATCGCCGTGCCGGACGGCCGCGGCAGCAAATAGGAGTTGGCCCCAGCGGTGTGTTGGGAGTTGTGGCCGCAGATCAGTACACCGTCGTCCAAGGCCATGGGGAACGGGTCGAGCGCCCGGTCCGGCTGCCCGGACGCGGGGCGGATCGAGCGGGTGGGGCAGGCGAACACGGCGGCGTGCAGGCGCCGCGCCTCCGCCTCGTCGCGCGGCTGGCGCACGACCTCCGACCGCCCGCCGACCTCGCTGATCAGCTCGGGCGCCAACTGCCGGGCGACATCGCAGTTGGTACAGCGGTCGTCCACGTACCAGTCGTCCATGACCGGACTCCTTCCGAGAATGCGGCCCCGACCGGGACCGCCCTTTCAGGGATAGCCAGCCGCGGACAAAACCGGTAGGTCCTGCCGATCTTGCACTTTCGGGCCCGAGCCTCTCTCACGGGCCCGAAAGCACCCGAGCGACCCGTCATCACGCCGTGTCGTGTGGCGGTCACCAATGGTGTCGGTCACCTGTGCGAAGATGGCCCGCATGTTTGGGGGAGGGGACAGTAGACCGCCTGGTCAGGCTGGCAGAACGACATTGGCGGACCTCATCCGCCAGGAGACCGCCGCGCGGATGCCGGAGCGGGAGAAGTGGGCGGCGCTACGGAAGGCGCGGCTGTACTTCCAGCGCCCGGAGGAGCCCGGCTTCCTGGTCTCGGAGACCGCCGAAGGCGGCCCGCTCGTGCCGGTCTTCACCTCGGTCGAGGGGCTCGCGCGCTTCGCGGGGGCGTGCGGATGGGCGTCCACGACTGTCGAGGACCTGGTGGGCCTGTTGCCCGAGGGTGTACGGGCACTGGTGGACCCGCTGGGTGAGCGCCCGTTCCTGCTGGACGCGCGGACGCTGCGCGACGCGGACGCCCAGGGCGCGGAAAGCCAGGAAGCGGACGGCCAGGAAGCGGACGGCCGCGAGGAGAGGGCTGACGGTGGCGGATCCTGACGCGCGGAATGTGAACCGCGCCCCCAGCGAGGGTGGCGAACACGGCAAGTACGGCGGCAACGAGGGTGCCGACGGCTACAAGATCGAGATCGCCTCCGTAAAGGGTTTGATCGCCCCGCTGGAGGAGTCGGTCGTCGGGGCCCGCGCCGTGAAGAACGGCCAGGAGAAGCTGACGGGCTACCTCCAGCACTGCGGCGCGCCCGAACTCCTGGAATCCGGCAAGGGATTCCTCAAGGAGTGGGGCTTCGGCATGGGGGAACTGGCCGATCACGCGGACGCGGTGGTGGAGCGGCTGTACGAGGCGATAGCCGGGTACATGCTGGCGGATCTGATGCGGATCAAGGACTTCTGGCCCTCGGACGAGAACATGGCCAAGCTCCCCTCGGGCGCGGCGGCCAAGTGGTCCTGGGAGCACGTGGGCGCGCCCGAGATGGAGAAGCGCCCGGAGGACACGGCGTTGTCGAAGTTCTCGCGCAAACTGCAGAGTGAGTACGGGGACGAGTCCTGATGGGCGATCCGGACGCGGGGCGGACCCCGCAGATACGGATACCGGAGGACGCGGGGCCCAAAGACCTGATCCCGGGCAACCCGGACGACATCGACGACCTGGTGCTGGAGTTGCGCGCGTACGCGGGTGCCTTCCAGGACGGCAAGGACAAGCTGCGGCCGCTGGAGCTGGCGGACTGGTCGGGCAAGGGCGCGAGCGAGTTCCGGAAGTCGGTCGACCGGCTGCCGAAGGAACTGACCTCGGGCCATGACCAGTTCACCCATGCGGCGAGTGCGCTGGCGGCGTACGCCACCAAGCTGCGGTCGGTGCAGAAGCGGTGTGAGGCGATCATCGAGGACGCGGACGCGGCGCGGGCGGCGTCCAAGGCGTACGGCAAGAAGGTCGAGTCGTACAACGACGCGGTGAAGCGCGGCGACGAGCAGTTGCCGGAGAAGCCCTCGGAGACCGATCCGGGCATCGCCGCGATGGAGGGGTGTGTCGGTCGGCTGGACAAGCTGATCGAGGAGTTGCAGCTGGTCGTCGACGCGTCGAAGAAGAAGATCGACAAGGCGGCGGAGAAGGCCCCGAACAAGCCGAGCAATTGGCAGAAGGTCGGGGACGGCTTCAAGGACGGGCTGTGGAAGGTCCACCACGGCATCCTGGGCCTGGGCGAGATCCCCGCCTCGATCGCCAAGGGTGACGGCAAGGGCCTGGCGATGCAGCTGGCCGGCATGGCGGACGGCGCGGCGTACGCGGCCCAGCACCCCAAGGAGTTCGCCAAGGCGGTCACGAACTGGGACCTGTGGTCCAAGGACCCGCTGCGCGCGGCGGGCGAGATCACCCCGTCGCTGCTGCTGGCCCTGGCCACGGGCGGCGCGAGCGCGCTGCGCAAGGAGCTCCGGACGGGCCAGACCGCCGCCCAGCGGCTGGCGCTCCGTAAGAGGGCCCTGGGCCGGGACGGCGAGGCGTCCGGCCGGGCGGACAGCGAGGGGACGCACGACCGGCATACGCACGACAGGGACTGCGAGGACGACCCGGTCGACGTCGCCACCGGCGAGATGGTCATGCCGGCCACGGACGTGTCCCTGCCCGGGGCGCTCCCCCTGGTCCTGGAGCGCACCTTCGTCTCCGGGCACACCTGCGGCGGCTGGTTCGGCCGCACCTGGGCGGCCACGCTCGACCAGCGGCTGGAGCTGGACGCGGACGGGATCGTGTTCGTCACGGCCGACGGCATGGTGCTGCGCTACGGGGTGCCGACGCCCGGGGAGGACACGTTTCCGGCGCGGGGCCCGCGCTGGCCCCTGCGCTGGGACGGCGCGGCGGGCGGCACGATGCGGGTCGAGATACCGGAGCGGGGCCGCACACTGCACTTCGCCCCGCTGGGTGGCAACGGCAATGAGCTCCCTCTCGAGGTGATCGAGGACCGCAATGGGCGGTCCATCACGTTCACCTACGACGAGGACGGCACCCCGCGAGAGGTGGCGCACTCCGGCGGGTACCGCATCGCGATCGACACCGATCCGGAGCTGATGCGTGTCACCGGACTGCGACTGCTGGGCGTGGGTGACGCCGAGGAAGGGACCTTACTGGTCTCCTTCGGCTACAACGGCGCGGGCGACCTGACCGAGGTCTTCAACTCCACCGGCGAGCCGATGCGGTTCACCTACGACGACCAGCACCGCGTCACTTCATGGACCGACCGCAACGGCACCAGCTTCGGGTACGTCTATGACCACCGGGGCCGGGTGCTGCGCACCATCGGCTCGGACGACATGATGACCGGCCGCTTCCACTACGACGAGGCGTCCCGCACCACCGTCTACACCGACTCGCTCGGCCACCGCATCACCTACGTCTTCGACGAGGCGTACCGGGCGGTGTCCCGCACCGACGCGCTGGGCCACACCACCCGCACCGAGTGGGATCCGCAGACACGCCGCCTGCCGCTGTCGGTGACCGACCCGCTGGGCCACACCACGCGCTACGCGTACGACGACTCCGGCAACCTGATACGCGTCGACCGCCCGGACGGCACGGCGGCCACGGCCACGTACGACGGGGATGGCCGGCCGCTGGAGGTGTGCGAACCGGACGGCGCGGTGTGGCGCCACGCCTACGACGAGCGGGGCAACCGCGTACGGACGACGGACCCCGCAGGCGCGCTGACGCGCTACACGTACGACGAGTCGGGGAACCTGACCTCGGTCACGGACGCGCTGGGCCACACCACGCATGTCGTATGCGACGCGGCGGGCCTGCCGGTGGAAATCACCGACGGGTTGGGCAACACGACACGGGTCCGCCGGGGCACCCATGGCCGCATCACCCGCGTCACCGATCCCCTGGGCCATGTCACCCGCCAGGGCTGGACGATCGAGGGCAAGCCCGCCTGGCGCACCCGGCCGGACGGCAGCCGCGAGACCTGGGCCTGGGACGCCGAGGGCAACCTCCTCGAACACACCGACCCGGCGGGCAACACCACCCGCCACACCCACACCCACTTCGACCTCCCGGCGACGCGGACCGACCCGGACGGGGCGACGTACGCCTTCGCCTACGACACCGAGCTGCGCCTGACCGGGGTCACCAACCCCCAGGGCCTGACCTGGACCTACGCCTATGACGGGGCCGGGCGGCTCATCTCCGAAACCGACTTCAACGGGCGCACGCTGTCGTACGAGCACGATGCGGCGGGCCGCATCAGCACCCGCACCAACGGCGCGGGCGAGCGGCTGCACTATCGGCGGGACGTCCTGGGCCGTACGGTCTCCACACGCGGCAGCGACGGCACCGAGACAGCCTTTGGATACGACGCCGCAGGCCGTCTGACGGGGGCGACGAACCCAGACACGGAGCTTGCCCGCACCTATGACGCACTCGGACGGATCCTGACCGAGTCGGTCAACGGCCGCACCACGACCTACGCGTACGACGCAGCGGGCAACCGCACCGAACGCATGACCTCGGCCGGGGTCCGCTCCACGTGGACGTATGACGCGGCATCGCGTCCGGTATCCCTCACCACGGCGGACAACAGTCTGCGCCTCGGCTACGACGCGGCGGGCCGCGAGACGTCGCGCACCTTCGGCGCCGATGTGACACTCACGCAGGCTTGGGACGACCTGAACCGCATGACGGGCCAGACCGTCACCGGCCCGGCCAACGCCCTCATCCAGCACCGGGCGTACAGCTACCGGCCGGACGGCCACCTCACCGAGATCCGTGAACTGGCGTCCGGCACCCGCCGCTTCGACCTCGACCCGGTCGGCCGCGTGACGGCGGTCCACGCGCACGGCTGGACCGAGACCTACGCCTACGACGCGGCGGGCAACCTCACCAGAGCCGAGGCCCCCAAGCACCCATCTCCTGGCCCGCGTGAGTTCAGCGGCACCCTCATCCGCGACGCGGGCGGCGGCAGCAAGCGCACGACCTACGAGCACGACGCCCAGGGCCGTCTGATCCGCCGCACCCGCCGCCTCCTGAACGGCCAGCGCCACACCTGGACCTACACCTGGAACGCGGAGGACCGCCTCACCCAAGCCATCACCCCGGACGGCGCCCGCTGGCGCTACACCTACGACCCCTTGGGCCGCCGCGCCGCCAAGCACCGCCTCGCGGCGGACGACACGGTCGCCGAGCGGATCGACTTCACCTGGGACGGCACGCGCCTGGCCGAACAGACCACGGCCGACGGTCACACCACGACGTGGGACTACGCCCCCGGCACCCACCGTCCGCTATCTCAGACGACGACGTCGAGGACGGCCGGAACCGACTACGACACGCGCTTCCACGCGATCGTCACGGACCTGGTGGGTACGCCCACCGAGCTCATCGCCCCCGACGGCACCCTCGCCTGGCAACACCGCACCACCCTCTGGGGCACCCCTCTCCCCACCCCGCCGGGAACCTCAGAGGTGGACTGCCCCCTCCGCTTCCCCGGCCAGTACGCAGACCCCGAAACGGGCCTGCACTACAACTACTTCCGCCACTACGACCCCGAGACGGCGCGCTATACGTGCCCCGATCCGTTGGGCCTGCAGCCAGCTCCTAACCCGAGAACCTACGTTCATAATCCAAGTGCGCAGACTGACCCGCTGGGGCTCGCACCGGATTGCCCGAAAGAAAACAAGAACCATCGGTACCGGAAAGATTCGAGAGGCGTGGAAGAGATATTCGAAAACGGCTTCTCCCCGAAAGGCGACAACATGAGCCTGGAGGAACACGTTTACGGAATCTCGGGGGTACATACAGCCGAATCGGGATACGTGGCCACCTCTCTAGAAAAATCTCACGCATTCAGTCGCTTCGGATCGAATAGCGATGGCTATGTATACATGGTCGACACCATTGACGATGGCATCGACGTGAACAATACACTACCCGGAAATCCCAGCGCCCACGAAAAGGAGATCGCCTTCCCGAGGAAAATCGACTCCTCTGATATCGTTGGAGCTTGGGACAGATTCCACAATTGGATTCCAAACCCCCACTACAAAGGACCAGAGTGACAACGGTAAGTACGCTCGTCGCACAAAGCAGGTCCGGCGCGACGGAGTCTGTTCAGGTAGAACTACTCGGGACGCATCCGCACAGAATCTCCTGCACGAGAGAGAGTGGCATCAGGACGGAATTCGAGGCAGGGAATTTCTTTCGGTGCCTCTCACTCTTCAGGGAAGAGTTGGAGAAGGAAGGACTTCTGCTCTGCTGCCAAGGCGCACGACTGGATATCACGTTGAGCGGCATGCAAGCACAGATGTCGGACGGGCTGTACGCCTACACGTTCGACCCCAGGAATCGCACCGTGAACCAAGCAGAGGTTTACATTCTCGATCCAGCACCCTGCTCAGAGGTGGGCACCGTGGAAGAGCAGCGTCAGGCAATCTACGCTCTCCACGGCTTGCCGGAACCGAAAGACCAGCGCTGACGATTTCGGTCGAGTTCGCGGCCCGGTGGCCTCATACTACGACAGGCAAGTCGGGGGACCAGGTTACAGACGCGAGGCCCGGGCATCCGCAGCAAAAAGGGCGCCCTGTGTCGTGCAGCCATGGTTCACTGCCGACGGACACCAACCAACCAGACGTACACCGACGAAGGGGAGTCGCCCGTGGCGCACGAGATTGATCCGTCCTTCCTCGCGCTGCCCCTGAGGGCGCTCGCCGACGCGGCGCTCGCGCGTGCCCGCGCGCTCGGGGCCGAGCATGCCGACTTCCGGTTCGAGCGGGTGCGCAGTGCCGCCTGGCGGTTGCGGGATGCCAGGCCGTCCGGGGCCTCGGACACCACCGACCTGGGGTATGCGGTGCGGGTGGTGCACGGTGGGGCGTGGGGGTTCGCGTCAGGGGTGGATCTGACCATGGACGCCGCCGCTCGCGTCGCCTCGCAGGCGGTGGCGATGGCGAAGCTGTCGGCCAAGGTGATCGAGGCCGCGGGGTCCGATGAGCGGGTGGAGCTCGCGCCGGAGCCGGTGCATGCCGACAGGACCTGGGTGTCCTCGTACGAGGTCAACCCGTTCGAGGTGCCGGACGCCGACAAGACCGGGCTGCTCGCCGAGTGGAGCGAACGGCTGCTGCGGGCCGAGGGGGTCGCGCACGCGGACGCGTCGCTCCTCACCGTCCACGAGAACAAGTTCTACGCGGACACCGCGGGCACCACGACCACCCAGCAGCGCATCCGGCTCCATCCGCAGCTGACCGCCGTCGCGGTGGACCCGGCGAGCGGAGAGTTCGACTCGATGCGCACGCTGGCCCCGCCGGTCGGGCGCGGCTGGGAGTATCTGACCGGCGGGCCCGGGGCGGGCGGCTGGGACTGGGACGCGGAGTTGGCGGAGATCCCGGAACTGCTCGCCGAGAAGATGCGGGCGCCATCCGTCGAGGCCGGGTCGTACGACCTGGTGGTGGACCCGTCCAATCTGTGGCTGACCATCCACGAGTCGATCGGCCACGCCACCGAGCTGGACCGCGCGCTCGGTTACGAGGCGGCGTACGCGGGCACCTCCTTCGCCACCTTCGACCAGCTCGGAAAGCTGAAGTACGGCTCCGAGGTGATGAATGTGACCGGGGACCGGACGGCCGAGCACGGGCTGGCCACCATCGGGTACGACGACGAGGGGGTGGCCGCGCAGTCCTGGGATCTGGTGAAGGACGGCACGCTCGTCGGGTATCAGCTGGACCGCAGGATCGCCCGGCTGACCGGTTTCGAGCGGTCGAACGGCTGCGCGTTCGCCGACTCGCCGGGCCATGTGCCGGTGCAGCGGATGGCGAACGTATCGCTCCAGCCCGCCCCCGGCGGCCCCTCGACGGAGGAGCTGATCGGGGACGTCGAGAACGGTCTGTATCTGGTCGGCGACCGCTCCTGGTCGATCGATATGCAGCGGTACAACTTCCAGTTCACGGCGCAAAGGGCGTACCGCATCAGGAACGGCGCTCTCGCCGGGCAGGTGCGCGACTTCGCCTACCAGGCCACCACCACCGACTTCTGGGGGTCGATGTCGGCCGTCGGCGGTCCGCAGACGTACGTCCTGGGCGGCGCCTTCAACTGCGGCAAGGCTCAGCCCGGGCAGATCGCGGCCGTTTCGCACGGCTGCCCGTCGGCGCTGTTCCGCGGCGTCAACATCCTCAACACCACCCAGGAGGCGGGACGATGAGCAGCAAGCCGCATGAAATCGTCGAGCGCGCCCTGGAGCTGTCCCGTGCGGACGGCTGTGTGGTGATCGCGAACGAGAGCTCGACGGCCAATCTGCGCTGGGCGGGCAACGCCCTGACGACCAACGGCGTCACCCGCGGCCGCACCCTGACCGTCGTGGCCACCGTGAACGGCGGACAGGGCACCGCCTCGGGTGTGGTGTCCCGGTCCGCGGTCACCGCCGACGAGCTGGAGCCGCTGGTCCGGGCCGCCGAGGCGGCCGCGCGGGAGGCGGAGCCGGCCGAGGACGCCCAGCCGCTGGTGGAGCGGGACGCGGGTGCGGCGGTCTCCCCCGGCTTCACCGACTCCCCCGCCGTGACCTCCTCCGAGGTGTTCGCCGACTTCGCCCCCGCCCTCGGCGAGTCCTTCGCCCGGGCCCGCGCGGGCGGCCGGGAGCTGTACGGATTCGCCCACCATGAGCTGGTCTCCAGCTACCTGGGCACGTCCACCGGGCTGCGGCTGCGCCATGACCAGCCGACCGGCACGCTCGAGGTCAACGCCAAGTCCCCGGACCGGACGCGTTCGGCCTGGGCCGGGCGGGCCACCCGCGACTTCACCGATGTGGACCCGGCCGCGATCGACGCCGAGCTCGCCCGGCGGCTCGCCTGGGCCGAGCGGAGGATCGAGCTGCCGGCCGGCCGCTACGAGACGCTGCTGCCCCCGAGCGCCGTGGCCGATCTGCTGATCGACCAGCTGTGGTCCTCCTCGGCGCGGGACGCGGCGGAGGGCCGTACGGTCTTCAGCAAGCCGGGCGGTGGCACCCGGGTCGGCGAGAAGCTGTCCGAGCTGCCCCTCACGCTGCGCAGCGACCCGGCCGAGCCGGGGCTCGAGGCGGCGCCGTTCGTGATCGCGCACGCGTCCGGGGACGACGCGTCGGTCTTCGACAACGGTCTGCCGCTGTCCGCCACCGACTGGATCCGCGACGGCGTACTCCAGCATCTGATCACCACCCGGCATACGGCCGGACTCACCGGGCTGCCCCTCGCTCCCCCCGTCGACAACCTGATCGCGGACGCGGGCGGCACCCGCTCGCTGGCGGAGATGGTCGCCTCGACCGAGCGGGGGCTGCTGCTGACCTGCCTGTGGTACATCCGCGAGGTCGACCCGGCGACGCTGCTGCTGACCGGGCTGACCAGGGACGGCGTCTATCTCGTGGAGAACGGCGAGGTGGTCGGTGAGGTGAACAATTTCCGATTCAATGAATCGCCGGTGGATCTGCTCGCCCGCGCCACCGAGGCGGGCCGCACCGAGCGGACGCTGGCACGGGAGTGGAGCGACTACTTCAACCGCGCCGCGGTGCCCGCGCTGCGCATCCCGGACTTCAATATGAGCTCGGTCAGCAAGGGGGTGTGAACGAGCCGAATAGACTGGTCCACGCCCGATCTGATCCGTATCCGTTTCGTCTATCCCCAGGAACGCCATGACACGCCTCGGCGAATCCGTCGCCCGCGCCACCGAGCTCCTCTCCCAGGACCTCTCCTCCGACAAGACCGTCGAGCAGCTGCTCGAGGAGACGGGCTCGCGGCGCTATATCGATCTGACGGACCTGTCGCCGACGGAGCAGGCCGAGCTGATCGCGTCCCGTACGGTCGAGATCCTGCCCGGCGTGGCGGAGCTGGCCAAGCGGATCGAGGAGCGCCGCGGCGCGGGCCAGGGCCTGGGCATCAAGCTGGGCATCGACCCGACGGCCGCCGATGTGCATCTCGGCCATGTGGTGCCGATGATCATCCTCAGCCGCTTCCAGCGCATGGGGCATGACGTCACCCTGCTGATCGGCGACTTCACGGCCAAGATCGGCGACCCGTCGGGCCGTACGGCGGAGCGCCCGCCGCTGACCGACGAGGACATCGCCCGGAACCTCGCGGGCTACCAGGACCAGGTCCGGCCGTTCTTCGACTTCGAGAAGGTCAGCTTCCGGCAGAACAGCGAGTGGCTGGCGCCGTACACCTTCCCCGAGCTGCTGGGGCTGCTCTCCCAGGTGCCGGTCTCCCAGCTGCTGCAGCGCGAGGACTTCCGCAACCGGCTGGCCGCCGGCTCGGGGCTCACCATGTCCGAGCTGCTCTACCCGATCGCGCAGGCCCTCGACTCCGTGGCGCTGGAGTGCGATGTGGAGCTGGGTGGCGCGGATCAGCTGCTCAATCTGCAGATGGGCCGCAAGCTGATGGAGCTGCGCGGGCAGCGGCCGCAGCTGGTGGTCACGATGCCGCTGATCGAGGGCACGGACGGCACCGGCGCCAAGATGTCCAAGTCCAAGGGCAACTATGTCGCGCTGTCCGCGACCGCCGACGATGTCTTCGGCAAGATCATGTCGATTCCGGACCGGCTGATGAAGCCGTACCTGGAGGCATGGACCGAGTGGACGGACGCGGAGATCGCCGCCGCGACGGCCCGGGTGGAGGACCGGTCGCTGCACCCGATGGATCTGAAGAAGGTCCTGGCGGGTGAGGTCGTGGCGGCGCTGTACGGCGTCGAGAAGGCGATGGCGGCCCGTGCGGGCTTTGTCGCCCAGTTCTCCAAGAAGAGCTTCACCGACGTCGAGACGCTGCCGGTGGTCGACGCCGGGGAGCACGGCGCCGAGTCCATCGCGACCGTGCTGAGCAAGGTGCTGGAGTTCCAGCCCAGCGCCTCGGCCGCCCGCCGGGTCGCCAAGCAGAACGGTCTGCGGCTGGTGATCGAGACCGAGAGCGGCCAGGAGTCGGTGGTGCTCCCCGAGGCCCAGGCGGTGCGCCCGCTGGCCGAGGTGGTCGCGGAGACGCTGGCGTCCACCGGGGTGACGGCGGGCTCCGGCACGGTCTACCTCAAGGCCGGGCGGAAGATCGCCCAGGTGCACGGGGTGTAACCCGCCCGCCTCACCGCTGGACGCTGGACGAAAGCGGCAGCCGGTGCGCGTCCACCACGCGCGCCGGCCGCCGCCGCCGTGTCGGCGCCCGGACGGCTCGTCATCGGCGCCGTATCGGCACCCCGGCACCCGGCCCCCGGCACCGCCATCGTGTCGGCACCCCCGGCGCGACCTGCCGCGTTCCCGGGGGCCACCGCTCAGGTCCGCGTCGCACCATGTCTGCGTCCGCCGCCGCGGATGGAGTGCCACAGCGGGGTGCCCAGGGCGACGATCACCACCGCACCCGCCAGCTGCAGCAGATGCCGGATCCAGTCGAAGCCCTCGGTGTGCCTGACTCCGATCCAGCCGGCCACCGCATTGCCCAGGATGCCGCCGAGGATGCCGTAGATGCAGGTCAGCCAGAGCGGAATGGCCTGTTTGCCGGGCAGGATCGCCCTGGCGATCACACCCAGGATCAAACCCACGACGATCGCCCATAGCCAGCTCATGTCGCCTCCCTGACACGCGGCGAAGGGATGCACGGGAGATGCACATCCCCTCCAGTGTTCGGCCACTTCGGCTACGGCGCACGCCGGAGGGCCGGTATGCCTTCTGGCGCACCCCGGACGGCCCCCATCAGGGCGCCCCGGTCTCGAACCGACAGCAGACGCGGCGTAACGTTGAGTACGTCCCAGAGCGGGGGAAGCCCGCTCGGCGATCAGGTGGTGGAACGTGATGCGGAAGCATGGCGATGCGGAGGTCTTCCGGATCACCGGAGCCCGGCAGGGGCTGGCCGATGACGTCCGCGGCCGGCAGCGCCGCTATGTGATCTCGATGTCGGTGCGGACCCTCGCGGTCGTGCTGGCGGCGGTGTTGTGGAACGTGGAGCGCCATGTGGCCATCGTGGCCCTGGTACTGGGCGTGGTGCTGCCCTACGTCGCGGTGGTAATCGCCAACGCGGGCCGGGAGAACAGCACTTCGCTGCCCACCACCTTCATCCCGACCCCGCCCCGCCCGATGCTGATCGCCGGGCGCGGCGAGGAGCCGACCGATTCCCGCCGGGCGGAATCCGTCCCGGAGGACGTCGGACATATCAGCGAGCCTGGACGGGGCGAGCGGGGCTGACCTGCCACGTTTCCGTAAGCTCAAGAAAACCTCAGATCAATAGTGCAGGACCGGTGCACCGGGCCCCATCCCTCGTGACATACTGCGTACGCGCTCCGCATCCCCCGTCGGAGCGACGGACCGACGCCGGGCGGCTCCCCCCGTGGCTGCCCGGCGTCGCCATGTCCGCCGGGCCTTCCGTAGAGTCTGCGGTGTGAACACCCGCGAGACCACCGCCGAGACCGACACCGTGATCTGCTCCGCCAAGGGCTGCCGCGCCCCCGCCGTATGGGTGCTGGCCTGGAACAATCCCAAGCTGCACACTCCGGAGCGGCGCAAGACCTGGCTGGCCTGCGAGGAACACCGCGAGTATCTGTCGGAGTTCCTCGGGATGCGGGGCTTCCTCAAGGACGTGGTGACACTGGCGGAGTGGTCGGCCACCGAACACTGACCGCGGCCCCTCACCCCCGCGACCCCCGGCCCCGGCGGCCGTCAGCCGCCGATCGCCGACATCGGGCGGTCGGGCTGGAGGAACGACGGGTCGTCGAGCCCCGATCCGGCCTTCTTGCCCCACATCGCCAGCCGCCACAGCCGGGCAATCTCCTCGTCCGGGGCCCCGGAGCGCAGTGCTCCGCGCAGATCGGACTCCTCGCGCGCGAACAGACAGGTGCGCACCTGCCCGTCGGCGGTCAGCCGGGTGCGGTCGCAGGCGCGGCAGAAGGGGCGGGTGACCGAGGCGATGACGCCGACCCGGGAAGGGCCGCCGTCGACCAGCCAGCGCTCGGCGGGCGCGGAGCCGCGCTCGTCCTCGCCTTCGGCGGTGAGGGTGAAGCGGGTGCGCAGGCTCGTCAGGATGTCCCCGGCGGTGATCATGCCGTCGCGCTTCCAGCCGTGCTGGGCGTCGAGCGGCATCTGCTCGATGAAGCGGAGCTCATAGTCGTTTTCCAGGGCCCAGGCGAGCAGATCGGGCGCCTCGTCGTCGTTGAGCCCCGGCATCAGCACGGTGTTGACCTTCACCGGGGTCAGCCCGGCGGTGCGCGCCGCGTCGAGGCCGCGCAGCACATCGTCATGCCGCTTGCGCCGGGTCAGGGCCTGGAAGACCTCGGGGCGCAGGGTGTCGAGCGAGACATTGACCCGGTCCAGGCCCGCGTCGCGCAGGGCCTGGGCGGTGCGCTCCAGCCCGATGCCGTTGGTGGTGAGCGACATCTGGGGGCGCGGGGCGAGGGCCGCGCAGCGCTCCACGATGCCGACCAGACCCGGGCGCAGCAGTGGCTCACCGCCGGTGAAGCGGACCTCGGTGACCCCGAGGTCGGTGACGGCGATCCCGATCAGCCGGACTATCTCGTCGTCGGTCAGCAGATCCGGTTTGGCGAGCCACTGCAGGCCCTCTTCCGGCATGCAATAGGTGCAGCGCAGATTGCACCGGTCGGTCAGGGAGACCCGAAGGTCGGTGGCTACGCGACCATAGGTGTCGATCAGCATGGTGGCGGCCCCTCCACGGTTGACGTCGCGTGCACTGTGGTCAATTGTCCTGCAGCGTACGCGACGGATGTGACAGGGAGGGGCCGCACGGGTGGTTGGGGCAAGTCAGTGGGCGCCGTGGCCGGTGAGGGAGCGGACCTCCAGCTCGGCGTACTTGTCCTTGTCCGGCTGCTCCTTGGAGACGAGGGTGCCCAGCCAGCCGAGCAGGAATCCCAGCGGGATGGAGATCAGTCCGGGGTTCTCCAGCGGGAACCAGTGGAAGTCCACGTCCGGGAACATCGAGGTCTCCTTGCCCGAGACGACGGGCGAGAAGAGCACCAGGAAGACCGAGGAGATCAGTCCGCCGTAGATGGACCACAGCGCCCCCTGGGTGGTGAAGCGCTTCCAGAACAGGCTGTAGAGGATGGTCGGGAGGTTGGCGGAGGCGGCGACCGCGAAGGCGAGCGCCACGAGTCCGGCGACGTTGAGATCTCGTGCGAACACCCCGAGGACGACGGCGACGGTGCCGATGCCGACGGTGGCCCAGCGCGCCGCCGAGATCTCCTCCTTCTGCGTCGCCTTGCCCTTACGGATGACATTGGCGTACAGGTCGTGGGCGAAGGAGGACGAGGAGGCGAGGGTGAGCCCGGCCACCACGGCGAGGATCGTCGCGAACGCCACCGCGGAGATCACCGCGAGCAGGATGGCGCCGCCCGTGGAGTCCGGTCCGCCGCCGATCTCCTCGGCGAGCAGCGGGGCCGCGGTGTTGCCGGATTTATTGGAGGCGATGATGGCGTCGTGGTCGAGCAGGGCGGCGGCACCGAAGCCCAGCGCGATGGTCATCAGGTAGAAGACGCCGATGATGCCGATGGCCCAGTTGACCGACTTACGGGCGGCCTGGGCGGTGGGCACGGTGTAGAAGCGGATCAGGATGTGCGGCAGTCCCGCGGTGCCCAGGACCAGGGCGATGCCGAGGGAGATGAAGTCGAGCTTGGTGGTGGCGTTGAGCCCGTACTTCAGCCCCGGCTCCAGGAACGACTCTCCGATGCCGCTGTTCTTGGCCGCCTCGCCCAGCAGGTCGGAGATGTTGAAGTTGAACTTCAGCAGCACCAGGAAGGTGATCAGCAGGGTGCCCGCGATGAGCAGCACGGCCTTGACCATCTGCACCCAGGTGGTGCCCTTCATGCCGCCGATGGTGACGTAGAGCATCATCACGACGCCCACGAGGACGACGATGAGGATCTTCCCGGCCTCGCTGGTGATGCCCAGCAGCAGGGAGACCAGCACACCGGCGCCCGCCATCTGCGCCAGCAGATAGAAGATCGAGACGACGATGGTGGAGACGCCCGCGGCGGTGCGCACCGGGCGCTGGCGCATCCGGTAGGCGAGGACGTCGCCCATCGTGTAGCGCCCGGAGTTGCGCAGCGGCTCGGCGACCAGCAGCAGGGCGACCAGCCAGGCGACGAGGAATCCGATCGAGTACAGGAAGCCGTCGTAGCCGGAGAGCGCGATGGCGCCGGCGATGCCGAGGAAGGACGCGGCGGACATGTAGTCGCCGGAGATGGCGAGGCCGTTCTGGAAGCCGGAGAACTGGCGGCCGCCGGCGTAGAAGTCGTTGGCGTCCTTGGTCTGCCGGCCCGCCCAGATGGTGATGCCGAGGGTCGCCAGGACGAAGACCGCGAAGAGCGTGATGATCAGCGGCCGGTTGTCCGAGGCGCTCTCGGCCGCGAGCAGATGGGGGCTCATGAACGCTCCTCCATACGGGACTTGATCGCCTCGGCGCGGGGGTCGAGCTTGGCGGCGGCGTGCCGGGAGTACCACCAGGCGATGAGGAAGGTCGTCAGGAACTGGGCGAGCCCGAACACCAGGGCCACGTTGACATGGCCAACGACCTTGGTGCCCATGAAGTCGCCCGCGTAGTTGGACAGCAGCACATAGAGCAGGTACCAGCTGACGAAGGCGATGGTGAGCGGGAAGGCGAACGAGCGGTGGGCACCGCGCAGTTCGCCGAACTCCGCGCTCGCTTGCACCTCGGCGTAGGAAGAACGGTCTCGTTGCCGCTGATCGTCGGGACGATCATTGGCCGGTGCGGTATCCACGGTCTCTCCTGGTGAGTGGGTCCGACGGGGATGAACACGGCGGCGGAGGTGATCCAGATCACGCATGGTAGGGCGACGCCGACCCACTACGACAGGGGCAGGTTGGTTGAGAGACGGATACGACTTCGAAGCGAGGATCGGCTCCGGGTACTGTGGCGGGTTTTCTTCCGGAATGCATTGATGTCCGACCTTGATCAGCGATAGCTTCCTTCGTCATGTACCCGCCCAGACGCTGACGGCGTTCGGGCGGCCCGTACGGATGAAGTGGAGACCCCATGGCTCATCTGAGATCGGCTCCTCCAAGACCCGGACGGCGGGCTGTTGACGGTCCGTCGGCTTTGCACCGCCTCATCGCCACTCCCCGCCGTCTCTGCCCCGGTCTCGCGGCGTCCCGGGGCATCGAGGCGGCGCGCGGGATCCGCGCCCCGAGAGCGCGCACATTCGCTTGTGCGGATGACCCCGGCCGTACCGCGGCCGTTGACGCGGCCCGCTGGGCCGCCGCCCGCGCCCGGGGGCTCCACGTCCCCCGAGTGGCGCGCTGAGCGCGCGTCCGCGCCCCCGGTCCGGAACGCTGTCCATCCAGCCCGGTCCGTCCGCACAGAGCCTCCTCACCCCATCGAGAGAACCGGAGTACCCATGACGCCGCGCCGCACCTCCCTGCCGCTGCGCACCGCCGCGATACCCGCCGCCATGGCGCTCACCACCGCGCTGGCCTTCCTGCCCACCACCGCCACCGCTCTCGGACGGGACGGCCACGCCTCCGCGGCCACCGCGGCCGACGGTCCGTCACTGAGCTACGTCGTCAACACCCGGCCGGGGCAGGACCCGTCCCGGATCCGCAAGGCCATCGTCCAGGCCGGCGGCACGGTCGTCGTGTCGTACGACCGGATCGGCGTCATCGTCGTCCACTCCGCCAACCCGGACTTCGCCAAGAGCGTCCGTAAGGTCCGCGGCGTCGCCTCCGCCGGTAACACCCGCACCGCCCCGCTGCCCGCCCAGTCCACCGACGACATCGACACGCCGAAGCTGCTGAGCGAGAAGGAGCGGCAGGCGGTGGCGGCGAAGGCCAAGGCCGGGCAGGACCCGCTGGAGCCGCTGCAGTGGGATCTGCCGGCGATCAAGGCGGACAAGGCGCATGAGAAGAGCCTGGGCAGCCGGAATGTCACCGTCGGGGTCATCGACACCGGGGTGGACGACACCCACCCCGACCTGGCGCCGAACTTCGACCGTAAGGCGTCCGTCAACTGTGTGACGGGCAAGCCGGACACCACCGACGGCGCCTGGCGGCCGACCGCGGAGGAGTCCCCGCACGGCACCCATGTCGCGGGGGAGATCGCCGCCGCGAAGAACGGCATCGGCGTCACCGGCGTGGCCCCGGGCGTCAAGGTCTCCGGTATCAAGGTGTCCACGACGGCCGGATTCTTCTACACCGAGGCGGTCGTCTGCGGCTTCATCTGGGCCGCCGAGCACGGCGTGGACGTCACCAACAACAGCTATTACACCGACCCGTGGTACTTCAACTGCACCACCGACCCGGACCAGAAGGCTCTGGTCGAGGCGGTGCGCCGGGCCTCGTCGTATGCGGAGCGCAAGGGCGTGGTCAATGTGGCCGCGGCGGGCAACGAGAACTACGACCTGACCTCGGACACCATCACCGACCCCTCCAGCCCCAACGACACCACCCCCGGTGAGCGGGAGGTGGACCCGAGCGTCTGCCTGGACATCCCGACCCAGCTGCCGGGCGTCGTCACGGTCGCCTCGACCGGCGCCAAGACGCTCAAGTCCTCGTTCTCCAACTACGGCCTCGGGATCATCGACATCGCGGCCCCCGGCGGCGACAGCACCGTCTACCAGAAGCCGGAGCCCCCGGCGACCAGCGGTCTGATCTACAACACGCTGCCGGGCGGGCAGTACGGCTACATGGCGGGCACCTCGATGGCCTCGCCGCATGTCGCCGGTGTCGCGGCGCTCGTCAAGAGCACCCATCCGCACGCCTCCCCCTGGATGGTGAAGGCGCTGCTGAAGGCCGAGGCCGATGACCTCGCCTGCCCGACGCCGTACGACATCGACGGCGACGGCACGGTCGACGCGGTGTGCGAGGGCGGCAAGGGCTACAACGGCTTCTACGGCGCCGGGCTCGCGGACGCCCTGGACGCCGTCGAGAAGTGACCGGCTGACACAATGCACGGGCCGCCAGGGTGGATCAGCCACCCGGCGGCCCGTACGCGTTCCCCATGTAGCGGCGAGAGGACCCCGTTCCCGTGCACCACGACGCCTCCTGGGGACCGCTGCCCCCGCGGCCGGCCTTCTGGCTGCTGATCCGGTTCGTGCTGACCGTGCTGCTGCTGCCGCTGTGGTGGGCGCTGATCGTGGTGATCTTCCTCGGCTTCATCGCCTTCGGAATCGTGGCCGAGATCCTTACGGTCATCCCCGGGTTCGAGAAGGGGTTCCTCGGCCTGATCGACAAGTTCGGGGACAGCGTGGCGGTGTGGCCCGCCTGGTGCGTGACGCTCCCGGAACTGCGGCACGAGGGCGACGCGGCCTTCTACCGGGCCCGGGTCGACAAGCGCATCGCCACCTGGACCGGCAAGGAACTGGCCGCCCAGAAGGCGGAGAAGGCCCCGCCGCCGGGCCCGCACGACGTCTCCGTGCGCGAGTACCGCGGGGTGGGCGCGGGCTATGTCCTGGAGGCGGCGCGGGCCCGGGGCTGGGAGCTGAGCCATGACCGCCCCTCGGACCCGCTGCGGGTGGTCCGGCTGAGGCGGCTGCCCGCCACGGTCTGACGAGCGCCCGTGGTGGCCTGAGGAGCACCCGTGGTGGCCTGAGGAGCACCCGTGGTGGCCCGGCCGGCGCTCCTCACGGCCCGACGAGCGCCGGTTCCGGCCCGGGGCGCGGGATCGCCTCGCGTGTCGCTCCGACCATCAGCAGCCACTGGGCGGCGATATAGGTGGCCATGATCCAGAACTGCGGCACCGGTGGCCGTGGCCAGTCGGCGAGCCCGGCCGCGATCAGGGTGTCGGAGAGCATGAACAGCGCCCCGCCGAGCCCGGTCCACGGACCCGCCCCGAGCGCGGCCAGCGCCATGACCGTCAGCAGCAGGCTGTAGCCCGCGACGGGAGGCCGCAGATGCGATGCTAGGCCGGGCCACAGCAGCGCCACCGTGCCCAGCCACGCGGCCCCGTACCCGGCGGCCACCCAGGGCGCCGTACGGGGCTGCCCGGCGCGAGCGAACAGGGCGCCCCGCCCGGTGCGGGTGAACAGCGCCAGATAGCAGAGGTGCCCGGCCGCGAAGCACCCCATTCCGGCCAGGAACGCGGTCTCGCCACCGATCTGCAGCAGCACATCGCCGCCACAGCCGCACACCAGCGCGGCGGGGAGCGGCCACGGTCCGCCGCGCACCAGCGCCCAGGCGGCGAGGACGGGCATCAGGGCGGGCTTGGTGAGATGGACGACGGTGGTGGCGTCCATGAGCAGCGCGCCCAGGTGAACCGCGGTCAGCAGCGCGAAGAGGGCGGGCAGGGCCCCCGTCACGCGCCCGGCGGCAGCCCTCACCGCGCGCTCTCACCGACCGGCTCCCGCGGCCCGGCCTCCGGAGCCGACCCGGGCTCCGGGGCCGGCGCGGGCTGCCAGCCCGGCCCCCTGAAGACCCGGCCCGCCCGCTCGCGCCAGCCCCGCGCCGCCGCGATGTCCCGGGCGATGGCCGCGTACTCGTGCGTGGCCACCCGCAGCGGGTTGTAGGTGCCGATGTTCTTCGTCAGGCCGTAGACGGGCCGCTCGATCTCGGGGACGAAGGACCCGAAGAGCCGGTCCCAGACGATGAGGATGCCCCCGAAGTTGCGGTCCAGATAGCCGCCTTGGGAGGCGTGGTGGACGCGGTGGTGCGAGGGGGTGTTGAAGACGAACTCGATGGGGCGCGGCAGGGTGCCGATCCGCTCGGTGTGGATC
Organism: Streptomyces sp. NPDC007875; assembly: GCF_042868035.1. Lineage (NCBI taxonomy): Bacteria > Bacillati > Actinomycetota > Actinomycetes > Kitasatosporales > Streptomycetaceae > Streptomyces > Streptomyces sp. NPDC007875. The sequence continues at coordinate 42,481 of NZ_JBIADZ010000004.1, forward strand.
CAGAACTGGTAGACGAGGTTCACCGACGAGCAGAAGGCCACCGCCGCGGGGTGCACCCCGAGCGCGATCATCGGCACGTAGAACGGCCACACGGTCCAGGTGGTCCAGGGCTGCCGCAGGGCGGTGGTGAAGTTGAACTTCTCGCTGGAGTGGTGCACCACATGGCACGCCCACAGGATGCGGATGACATGGTGCCCGCGGTGCGACCAGTAGTAGAGGAAGTCCTGGGCGAGCAGCATCAGCGGCAGCGTCCACCACAGCACCGGGACCCGCAGTGGGGTGAGTTCGTAGATGGCGGCGTAGACCGCCACAATCGGGATCTTCCACACCAGGTCGAAGACGAGGCTGCCGAGCCCCATGGTGACGCTGGTCGCGGCGTCCTTCGCCGCGTAGCCCTCGGCGTCGTCGTCGGGGTGGAAGCGGTAGCTCACCATCTCCACGACGGTGAGCAGGACAAAGGCCGGTATCGACCACAGCACGGCATTGGGCAGGTGCGGCATGTCCGCAACATAGAACCGCCCGCAAGGCCGCCGCTAGGGGTAGTTACCAACAAGTATGGTAGATGAGATGTCAACAATAGGGGTCGCCCAGGAGCCATTGGCCGATTAAGCTCCCCGCCTGTGCGCAGAGCCAGAGAACGGTTCCGGACCGGCGGCATAGCCCTCGCCTGCTTGCTGTCGGCGCTCACCACGGGGTGTTCCTCCGGGTCGGGCGGCGATGACTCCCCCTCACCCCTGATGGCCGCGGTCGGGCATGTATCGGTCGCGGGCGCGACGGGGGCCCAGGTCTCCTATCTCGACGCCGACCGGGTGCGCTCGCTGGAGAAGGGCGACTCCCAGCGGTTCCGCACGGTCGGCCGGCCGGGCAGCCCACTGCTGAGCGGCTACCGCTTCAACGCCCATGCCTACGGGCTCGATCCGGCCATGATCGACACCGATGTGACCAATGGCTACGCCGGGCACTGGGACGGCTCCTTCGACGCGGACCGCATCACCGCCAAGCTCAAGGCGGGCAAATTCGCCCGGAGCACCTGGCACGGCGAGACCATCTGGAAGAAGGAGGGCATAACCCTCCGGGTCGCCCAGGACGAGCTCTCCTTCGGCTCCGCGGGCAAGGACCTGTCCTCGGTGAGCCCGGCCAAGGGCAAGTCCCTGGCGGACGACCCGGATTACCAGGCTCTGGACCGCTGTCTGGGCGATGCCTACCGCGTCGACTTCGGCGGGAAGAACGCCAAGGGGGCGGTGCGCGTCACGGCCACCGGACAGCTGGCGAAATCCGCGAAGGAGACATCCGGGGTCATCTGCGCCCTCACCGACGGCAAACGGACCGCCGAGCGCGCCGCCGACCGGCTGAAGTCCGTCATCGAGCGGCGGGCCCCGCGCTTCGACGGCGCCAAGGTGACGGTTCTCACCGGGGATTCGCCCGGGGTGAAGGTGACGGTGCCCGACCGCCCGGAGGACAAGCGCGCCGGCCGCCTCCTCACCAGCGACGTCGATCTGCAGCTGGCCCTCTCCGACCTCTGACCTCCGGCCGGGGCCCGACGCCCCGTCAACCCGGCGGCTCCGCCTGCCCCGACCGGCCCGCCGGTCAGGGTTGTCGGCGGCGGCCCGTATCCTCATTGACCATGCTCGAAGACCCGACGACAGCCGCACCGCACCCCGCGCCGCCGTCCTCCTGGCCGGCCACCTATCCGCAGGGTTACGCGGTCGTCGACGTGGAGACCACCGGCCTCGCCCGCGACGACCGGATCGTCTCCGCGGCGGTCTATCAGCTCGACGCTCGGGGCGCGGTGCAGGACCACTGGTACACCCTGGTCAATCCGCAGCGCGACCCGGGCCCGGTGTGGATCCACGGCCTCACCGAGGAGGTGCTCGAGGGCGCCCCGCGCTTCCCCGAGATCGCCGGGGAGCTCGCCGAGCGCCTGGCCGACCGCGTCCTGGTCGCGCACAACGCCGCCTTCGACTGGTCGATGCTCGCCCGCGAGTACGCCCGCTCCAAGAGCGCCGCGCCCGTGCGGCAGCGGCTGTGCACCATCGCCCTCTCCAAGGAGCTGGGCCTGCCGCTGCCCAACCACAAGCTGGAGACCCTCGCCGCGCACTACGGAGTGGTCCAGCGGCGCGCCCACCACGCCCTGGACGACGCGCGGGTGCTCGCCGAGACCTTCCGGCCCAGCCTCCACCGGGCCGCCGAGACCGGGCTGCGCCTGCCGCTGCTGGCCTGCCAGCCGCTCACCGAGTGGTCCGACGGCCCGGCGATCGGCCGCCAGCGGTCGTACCGGCAGACCTGGCGCCCCAGCCGCAAGCGCCCCGCCTGCCCCTACCCCAACCCCGGGCGGTACGAGCCGGGCGGGCAGCTGGTCCAGGGCATGCGGGTGGCGTTCTCCGGGGACACCTCCGTCGACCGCGAGCTGCTGGAGGACCGGGCGATCGAGGCCGGGCTGCACGTGGCCACCAGCGTCTCCCGGCTCACCAGCGTGCTGGTGACCAATGACCCCGACTCGCCCACCTCCAAGACCGCCAAGGCCCGCTCCTTCGGCACGCCCGTCATCGACGAGGCCGCCTTCATGCAGCTCCTCCAGGACGTCACCCCCGCGCCGCCGACAAACAGGTGAAGTCGGCGCGACGCGCCCGCCCGCCGCTCGCCCGCCACCGCGCGGGCCCGCACGCTGAGGCGCATGGCACGTTGTGAGGTATGCGGAAACGATTACCGGATGACATTCGAGGTGCACGCGCAGGGCAATGTGCACGTCTTCGACTGTTTCCAGTGCGCCATCCACCGCATGGCGCCCATCTGCGAACACTGCCGCGCCCAGATCATCGGGCAGGGCGTGGAAGCGGACGGCCAGTTCTACTGCTGTGCGCACTGCGCGCGGGCGGAAGGGAAGGTGGGCATCGTCGACCATGTGTGAACCCGGCCACCTGCGTGGATTGTGCCTGGGCCGCCCCCAGCGGCCGAGGGACAATCCACGCCGAGTAGGGTCAAGGACGTGTACCGCTTCCTGTTGACCCGGCAGTGGGTGATCCTCACACTTGTCGCCCTGGCGCTGATCCCGACGATGATCAGGCTGGGCTTCTGGCAGCTGCACCGCCATGAGCACCGGGTCGCGCAGAACCAGCTGATCGGGGACAGCCTCGACGCCCCGGCCGTGGCCGTCGACAAGCTCACCTCCCCCGGCCGTACGGTGGCCCGCGACGACACCTGGCGCACGGTGACCGCCACCGGCACCTATGACACCGCCCATGAGGTCGTCGTCCGCCAGCGCACCGGCTCCGACGAGCAGTCCATCGGCTACTTCGTCCTCACCCCGCTGCTGCTCCCGGACGACCGCGCGGTCCTGGTCAACCGGGGCTGGATCCCGGCCGGTGCCGACCTCACCGCGTACCCCAAGGTCCCCGCCGCTCCCTCCGGCAAGGTCACCGTCACCGGCCGGCTGAAGGCCGACGAGACCACCGGCAACAGCGGCATCAAGGACAAGCAGGGGCTGCCGCCCCGCCAGGTCTCGCTGATCAACAGCGAGCAGCAGGCGAAGGCTCTGTCCCGGCCCGTCCTCGGCGGCTACGTCGAGCTCACCTCGTCCTCCCCCAAGGGCGACAAGCAGCCCCAGCCGGTCCCCGCGCCCAACCACAGCGACATCGGCCCGCACATGGCGTACGCCGTCCAGTGGTGGCTGTTCTCCGCCGGTGTGCCCATCGGCTGGGTCGTCCTGGCCCGCCGCGAGCGCCGGGACCGCGCCGCGGAGGCCGCGAAGGCGGCGGCCACCCCGGAGAAGGTCCCCGCCGCGGCCACGGCGGACTGAGCACCGTCCGGGCCTAGGATCCGCCTTCCGGGGGAAGGCGCCCGGACATGGCCCAGCACATCGACGACTACGCCCTCATCGGTGACCACCAGACGGCGGCCCTGATCAGCCGCCATGGCTCGATCGACTGGCTGTGCCTGCCCCGCTTCGACTCACCGGCCTGTTTCGCCGCGCTCCTCGGCGGCCGTGACAACGGCCACTGGCGGCTCGCCCCCAAGGGCGCGGGCGCCTGCACCCGCCGCGGCTACCTCGACGACTCCCTCGTCCTGGAGTCGGTCTGGGAGACGGAGACCGGCACGGTCAAGGTCATCGACTTCATGCCGCAGCGCGATCGCGCCCCCGATGTCGTCCGTATCATCGAGGGCGTCTCCGGCAGCGTCGAGATGCTCGGCGTCCTCCGGCTGCGCTTCGACTACGGTCGGATCGTCCCCTGGATGCGCCGCACCGACGGCCACCGGATCGCGGTCGCCGGACCGGACTCCGTATGGCTGCGCTCGGAGCCCGAGGTCCACACCTACGGCAAGGACTTCAGCACCCGCTCCGAGTTCACCGTCTCGGCCGGGGACCGGGTGGCCTTCGTGCTCACCTGGCACCCTTCGCACGAGCCCCGCCCCCGGCTCATCGACCCGTACGACTCCCTCCGCTCCAGCCTGGCGGACTGGCGCGACTGGGCCGCCCGCTGCCGCTACGAGGGCCCGCACCGGGACGCCGTCATCCGCTCCCTGATCACCCTCAAGGCGCTCACCTACGCCCCGAGCGGCGGCATCGTCGCAGCCCCCACCACCTCGCTGCCCGAACAGCTCGGTGGGGTCCGCAACTGGGACTACCGCTACTGCTGGCTGCGCGACTCCACCCTCACCCTGAACGCCCTGCTCCGCGCCGGCTACCACGAGGAGGCCGCCGCCTGGCGCGACTGGCTGCTGCGCGCGATCGCCGGCGACCCGGCCGAGCTGCAGATCATGTACGGCCTCAGAGGCGAGCGCCGGCTCCATGAGCACGAGCTGCCCTGGCTGGAGGGGTACGAGCGCTCCACCCCCGTCCGGGTCGGCAACGGGGCGGTCGACCAGCGCCAGCTCGACGTCTACGGCGAGGTACTCGACACCCTCCACCTCGCCCGCGCCTCCGGGCTGCCCGCCGAACCGCACGCCTGGAAGATCCAGACCGCGCTCATGGACTTCCTGGAGTCCGCCTGGCGCGACCCCGACGAGGGGCTGTGGGAGGTCCGCGGACCCCGCCGCCACTTCGTCCACTCCAAGGTCATGGCCTGGGTGGCCGCCGACCGCGCCGTCCGCGCCATGGAGGCCGCCCCCGAGCTGAGCGGCGACGCGAACCGGTGGCGCGCCATGCGCGACGCCGTCCACCGTGAGGTCTGCGACAAGGGCTACGACCCCGAGCGGTCCACCTTCACCCAGTCCTACGGCTCCTCCGAGCTGGACGCCGCGACCCTGCTCATCCCCCGCGTCGGCTTCCTCCCCGCCACCGACCCCCGCGTCATCGGCACCATCGACGCCGTGCGCCGCGAGCTCAGCGAGGACGGCCTGATCCGCCGCTACACCGCCGCCGGCGGTATGGACGGCCTCCCCGGCTCCGAGGGTGCCTTCCTCGCCTGCTCCTTCTGGCTCGCCGACGCCCTCCACCTGGCCGGCCGCCACAAGGACGCCCGCGCGCTCTTCGAACGCCTCCTCGCTCTCCGCAACGACGTCGGGCTGCTCGCCGAGGAGTACGACCCGGCGACCGGTCGGCAGCTCGGCAACTTCCCCCAGGCGTTCAGCCATATCGGCCTCGTGGGGACCGCCCTCACCCTCGCGGAGCAGCCCAGGGCAGACTGACTCCATGGATCTTGGACTCAAAGACCGGGTGTACATCGTCACCGGAGCCACCCGCGGGCTGGGCCTCGCCGCCGCCCGTGAGCTGATCGCCGACGGCGCGAAGGCCGTCATCACCGGCCGCGACGCCGATACGGCGGCCGCCGTCGCCGCCGACCTCGGCCCGAACGCCGTCGGCGTCGCCGCCGACAACGCCGACCCCGAGGCCGCGGCCCGGCTCATCGCCACCGCTCGCGAGCGCTTCGGCGGCTTCGACGGCGTCCTCATCAGCGTCGGCGGCCCGCCGGCCGGGCTGACGGCCGACATCACCGACGCTCAGTGGCAGGCCGCCTTCGACTCCGTCTTCCTCGGCGCCGTCCGCTTCGCCCGTACGGCCGCCGAGCAGCTCCCCTCCGGCGGCGTGATCGGCTTCGTCCTCTCCGGCTCCGTCCGCGAGCCGATCCCCGGCCTCACCGTCTCCAACGGCCTGCGCCCCGGCCTCGCCGGCTTCGCCAAGTCCCTCTCCCTCGAGGTCGGCCCCCGCGGCATCCGCGTCGTGGGCCTCCTCCCGGCCCGCATCGACACCGACCGCGTCCGCGAACTCGACGCCCTCTCCGGCGACGCGGAGGCCTCACGGGAGCGGAACGCGGCGGCGATTCCGCTGCGGCGGTATGGGACGCCCGAGGAATTCGGCAAGGCCGCCGCGTTTCTGCTTTCGCCGGCGGCGTCGTACCTCACGGGGCTGATGCTGCCGGTGGATGGTGGGGCCCTGCACAACTTCTGAGGCGGCTTTGGGCCGTCCGGCGGCAACCCGCGCAACACCATTGTGCGGCTCCCCCCGCGCGGGGTGGGGCTTCGGCCCCGCCGGGGCTCCGCCCAAGACCCGGCCCCGGGGCCGTGCACCAAGTGCGGACCGTGGACGCCTCCGGCGGAAAGCCCCCCACCCCGCCCCTTCCCGAAGGAGGGGCTCCACCCCCCTCACCCCCGCCGGGGCTCCGCCCCGGACCCCGCTCCTCAAACGCCGGAGGGGCTGATTTTTTCCCCCGAACGATCCGGAACCGCACACCACCCATGCCACCGACGCCCAGCCGCAAGACGGCGGGAGGGGGCGCGTAACGTGCCCCAGCGAACCGGAACCCGGCCCACCGGCGGGCAGCCGCGAGACCGCGGGAGGGGGCGGGGCCGCTCCTCCCCCACCCCAACACCCGGCCCCCGGGCTGAACACGGGACGGACAGGCGGCCCGTGCCACCGGCGGGCGGCCGCGAGACGGCAGGAGGGGGCGGGGCCGCAGGGGTGGGGTCCTGGACGCTTACGTGTATTTGTGGCGCCCATCCCCGGCCAACCCCACGCCCCCGGCCAACGGCGCCGTAAATATACGGTCCAGGGCCCCGCCCCCAAGGCCCCGCACCCGGCACCCACCACACACCCCACCGCGCACCGCGCACCCAAGGGCGCCCCCGTCCCAAGGGCACCCCCGCAGACCTACCGCGCCCGCTCCGCCCCGTGCCGGGCCACCCGCAGGCGCACCTCCGCCGGGAGTTGTTCCAGGCCCGCCGAGCTCCGTGCACGCTCCAGGGCCTCCGCCCGCAGTGCGTCCAGCGTCAGCGTCGGTTCCGCGCGCGGTTCCAGTACCAGCCCCATCCGCGCCTCCGGCGTGGTCCGTCGGCCTCGTAGCAGGACGTGGGCCCGCTCCACGCCGTCCAGGGACTCCGCGTCCGCCAGGAGCGCCGCCTCCAGGGCCCGCCCCCTCAGCAGGGCGCCCTCGCCGTCGCCCGTCTCCACCAGCACCTCCTGCAGCCGACGCCGCCGCATCTGAACCAGGAACCAGCACAGCGCGAGCACGAAGAGCACCGCCAGCGCCGCGATGGCGGCCGGCCACCACCACTCGGCGTCCCGCCACCGCGTCCGGTCCGCCCGGCTCAGCAGCACGTCGCCTCGCCCGTCGAACGGCGGCCACCCGGCCAGGACCACCGCGCCCACCCCGGCCAGCACCAGACCGACGACCCCCAGCAGCACCCGGTTGACGACACTCAGCATGGCGCGCTCACCCCTTCGACTTCGCCGACCGCCGGACACGGACGGACAGGGCGGGCCGCCGGGCCAGGCCCAGTTGCCGGATGCCCTCGTGGAGGGCGGCGTCCAGATCCGCCCGTACCTCGTCGAGATCACGGAAGTGGGCCAGCGCCCGGGCCCTGACCCGCCGACGGCCCACATCCACGCGGGCGGACCGCACACCGGGCACCTCCATCGCACGGTCCCGCAGCACCAGACCCGCCGAGGTCCGGTCGATCCCCGCCCGTACGGCGGCCCCGGCCCGGGCGCCCGCCTCCACAGCCTTCCCCGGCTCCACAGCCTTCCCCGGCTCCACAGCCTTCCCCGGCTCCGCCTCGGCCCCCGGCTCCGCCTCCGGCGGACGCATCGGGAGCAGCCCGCGCAGCCCCGGCGCCAACGCGAGGACCACCATCCACACCCCCAGCGCGGCCAACAGCGCCGCCCCGCCCATGACCCACGCGTCGTCCAGCGGCCGCGAGGCGAGTTCGTCGGCGAGCCATTCCCGCCATCGCATGGCGGGCCGACCCGAACGCACGGCCGCCACGTCGTACAGCAGCAGCCCGCTGATGGCGGCAATGACCAGGGCGACGATCGCGGCCGGTACCCGCCGCACGGACCAGAAGCGCCTCATACGCACGGGCGGATCCCCGTCCCCGGCTCCCCTCCCCGCCCGCCCGCCGTACGCCGACGCCGAGGTGGACTGACGCATCTTCTGGTCCGCGTTCATCGCACCCTGTCCCTCCCCCGACGCACCCTCCGCTCCGGGTGCTCCCACTGCGGCACATGCAGCCGTTCGACCGTCACCACGACCTCGGGCACCTCCATGCCCGTCAACTCGCCTACCCGTTCGATCACCTGCCGACGCACCGCACCACAGTGCGCGCCGATGTCCGAGGGATAGCCCAGTTCGACGGCGACCCGGACGCGCGCGACGTCCCCGCGCACCACGGCGACCGCGTGCGGCCGCGCGGCGGCGGCATCGGTAAGGCCGACATCCGCAGCATGGGCATCCGCAGCACCCGCCGTATCCACGACGTCCGCCAGGTCCGCTGCATCCGCCGCGCCCCCAGCGGCAGCCGCATCCGCGACATCAGCCCCGTCCGCCCGCAGCGCCTCCCGCGCCGCCTGCGAGGCGATCTTCGCGACGACCCGGTCCGCGATCCGCGTCGCACCCCGCTCACCCGGCTCGACCACGGCGCGTCCTTACTGTCGTCATGGCCTCAACCGCCGCCATGGCCCCTGTCGTCGCCACGGCCCCTGCCGTCGTCATCGCGCCTGTCGTCGTCAAAGTGTTCACCGTGGCCGTCCGTCATCACGGCCACGGGAACGGAAGAAGTCGCCCGGTTCCAGATCACCGTCCAGGAACCGGCCGACGATAAACCCGACGGCGCCCAACGCCGCCACCAGCAGAAAGGCCCCGAAACCACCGAAGTAACCGGCGAAAGCCAGCGCCATCCCCGCGATCATCCCGACCACGGCCATGCTCATCGTGTGCTCCCCTGCTGGAGCCAACCGGAACCACTGCCGGCCTACTGGAGCCGCGGCTCCGGCGATTCCTCTTCCTCGTCCGGCAACTTCACATCGCTGACCGCGATATTGACCTCGACCACTTCGAGGCCGGTCATCCGCTCGACCGCCGCGATCACGTTCTCCCGCACGGCCCGTGCGACATCGGCGATGGAGACGCCGTAGTCCACCACGATCTCCAGGTCGAGGGCCGTCTGTACCTCTCCCACCTCCGCCTTCACCCCACGGGCGACCGATCGGCTGCCGGGCACCCGGTCCCGTACGACTCCGAAGGTTCGTGCGAGGCCGCCGCCCATCGCATGGACGCCGACCACATCGCGGGCCGCCATACCCGCGATCTTCTCGACGACGCCATCGGCGATGGTGGTGCGCCCCCGCGAGCCGGGGTCGCCTCCGCCGCGCCGGGGCCGGTCGTTGGCGGCCGGGGCGATGCCGCCCCTGGCGCCCAGGGTCCTGGGAGTGCCGGCGGCGGGCTCTGTGGCGGGGGTCTCGGGTCGGTTCCGTGGTGCGGTCTCGGACATCACCGATCGTCCCTTCCGAGGCGAAGAGCGGTCGAAGAAGTTTCCGCTCGCTCTGCTGTCAACCTTAAAGGGGCCTTCCCCGAACCGCCTCGGAGATGCGGCACTCGCGCGATCGATGCGGCAGGCTGAGAGCACACGGCAGGCCGAGACCAGTAAGGCTCGGTCCCGTCCGGCGCCAAGGGGTGACACGGTGGTCACAGACCGGCTCGCGCAGACCGTAAGGGAACAACTTCGACTCGGACGGCTGCTGCCCCTGGGCGGGCGGGAGGACGGCTCCTGGATCACCGAACACGCGGCCGGCGAGGTGCTCCGGCGGGCCGCCGACGAGATCACCGACGCACGCCTGGGAGCGCTTCGGATCGCGCCCGCCGACCCCGACACCGCCGCGACACCCGCGGTACCGCCCCCGCCGAGCGCGCTGCCGCCGGGAACGCTATGCATCGCGGCGGAGTGCGGGGCGACGCTGGAGGAACCGCTTCCCGTGACGGCGGACCGGCTGCGCGACGTACTCCTCGACACGGCGACGGACCGGTTGGGCCTCCTGGTGGAGACGGTGGACGTACGGGTGATGGACGTGCTGGACGAACTCCCGCCACCGCCCCCGGCGACCCCTCGACCCCACCAACCCCAACCACCACCACGGCCGACATCGGTCGAACGCCCCGGCCCGGACCCCGCCGCGACCGCCGCTCGCGCCGCCGTCTCCGTCCCCGGCGTCACCCGGCTCGCGCCGGTGCTGGGATCGCCCCGGCCCGTACGGATCGAGGGCACGCACATCCGGATCGAGCTGGCCGTGGCGGCGGATCACCGCGCCGTGGACGTGGCACGGGCGGTGCGAACGGCGGTGGCCCAGGCCGCCCCGCTCCCGGCCCCGGGGGACCAGCCGCCCACGGTGGCCGTCCTGGTCACCGCCGTGGACCCGTGACCACAACCTGAACGGACCTGGCCGGACCTGGCCGGTCAACCGCGGCCGCCGGCCGGCCCGGCCCGATCAACCCTCGGCGCTGGACTTCCGCAGCCCCTCGACCGTGCGCTCCAGCTCCGCGACCCGGTCGGCCAGTTGCGCGGTCCGCGCCTCGAGCTGGCAGTTCTTGCGGTGCATCTCCAGGAACACATTGACCTTCGTCCGCAGCAGCCAGGGGTCGAAGGGTTTGGTGAGGAAGTCGGCGGCGCCGATCGCATAGCCCCGGTAGGCGTAGTCGGAGTCGGCGTCGGTCCCGGTCAGCAGGATGATCGGGACGTCCTTGGTCTGGTCGAGCCGCTTGATGTTGGCGGCGGTCTCGAAGCCGTCCATGCCCGGCATCAGCACATCGAGCAGAACGACGGCGAAGTCCTGCCGCAGCATCGCCTTCAGCGCCTCCTCGCCGGAGCGAGCGCGGACGAGCTCCTGATTGAGCGGGCCGAGGACGGCCTCCAGCGCGACCAGGTTCTCTTCCATGTCGTCGACGATGAGGATTCCGGCCTTCTCGCATGCGGTCGTCATCACTCCCCCTGCCTCGGCCTCGGCGGACCGGTCTCGTCGGGCGCGCTCCCACCCCGGCCGGCGCCCTCACCATCCTCCCCAGGGCCGTCCTCCCCAGGGCCGTCCTCCCCAGGGCCATCAACGACGCCGTCCCCATCGCCGCCCTCGACACCACCCGGCACCCCGAGCGACGCATCGTCGAAGGCGTCACCACCAGACGTGACGGCGTCATCCCCACCCACGGCAGGGTCACCACCAGACATGACGGCATCACCACCAACCACAGCAGGGTCACCACCTGACGCGGCAGCGTCACCACCAGACGCGGCGTCCTCGCTCCCCGCCTCCTCCACCGGATCGAGCAGCTCGAGGATCGCCGACATCAGCCGGTCGACGTCCACGGGTTTGGGGACATAGCCGTTCGCGCCGCTGTCGATGGCCTTCTCCCGGTCGCCGGGCATGACCTTCGCGGTCAGGGCGAGGATCGGCACATCGGCCAGACGGGGTGTGCTCCGGATGGCCCGGATCGTCTCGTACCCGTCCATCTCGGGCATCATCACGTCCATCAGGACCAGCGAGACGTCGGGGTTGCGATGGAGTACCTCCAGCCCCTCGCGGCCGTTCTCCGCGTACTTCACCGTCATGCCGACCCGGCCCAGCACATGGGTGAGGGCGAAGACGTTCCGTATGTCGTCGTCGACGATCAGGATGCGGCGGCCGTCCAGCACCCGGCCGGGGCGTCCGCGCTGCCACTCCTTGAGCTGGGTGGCCCCCGGCCAGCCGTCGTCGTGGTCCTCGGCCTCTTCTCCGGCGCCGGCCTCGGCCCCGCCGCTCAGGGCCCGGGCGGCGACCAGGCTGTCCGCCGCGCCGAAGACCCCGCTGGGGGCGTGGTCGGTGGTGTCCGGCAGCGTCTCGTCCGGGGCGGGGGCCGCCGCCGGGACGGTGGAGCCGGTGGCCCTGGGGTCCGAAGGGTCGGGCACCGGGGCGACGCCGCTGTAGTGCACGGGGACGTAGAGGGTGAAGCGGGAGCCGACGCCCAGTTCGCTCTTGGCCACGATCCGGCCGCCGAGCATTCCGGCGATCTCCCGGCTGATGGACAGGCCGAGGCCGGTGCCGCCGTACTTGCGGCTGGTCGTGCCGTCGGACTGCTGGAACGCCTCGAAGATCACCGGCAGCTTCTCCGGCGGGATGCCGATACCGGTGTCGGTGACGGCGAAGGCGATCACGGCGTCCGCGGACCGCAGCGCCTCCTCCTCGAACTCCGCTCCCGGGGTGCGCTCGACGCGCAGTGTCACCCCGCCCGAGGAGGTGAACTTCAGGGCGTTGGAGAGCAGATTGCGCAGAATCTGCTGGAGCCGCTGCTCATCGGAGAACATCTCGCGCGGTACGTCCTCGCCGACGGCGATCTCGAACGACAGTCCGCGGTCGACGGCCAGCGGCCGGAACGTGGCGTTCACATAGTCCAGGATCTTGACGAGCGGCAGCTTCTTCGGGCGGACGTCCATCCGGCCCGCCTCGATCTTCGACAGATCCAGGACATCGTTGATCAGTTGGAGCAGATCGGAGCCGGAGCGGTGGATGGTGGCGGCGAACTGCACCTCCTGGGGGGACAGCCGCCCTTCGGGGTTGTCGGCGAGCAGCCGGGCCAGGATGAGCAGCGAGTTCAGCGGGGTGCGCAGCTCATGCGACATATTGGCGAGGAACTCGGACTTGTACTGGGAGGCGGTCGCCAGCAGCGCGGCCTTCTCCTCCATCTCCGCGTTGGAGCGCTGCAGCTCGTTCGAGCGCTGGCGCAGCTCGGTGGTGAGCCGCTGGGACTCGGAGAGCAGCGACTCGGTGCGGGCGTTGGCGATGATGGTGTTGATCGAGACGCCGATGGTGTTCACGAACTGGTCGACGAAGGCCAGGTGGACCTCGCTGAACCGGCTGAACGAGGCCAGTTCGATCACTCCGAGCACCTGGTCCTCGTAGAGGATCGGCAGGATGACCACGCTGGCCGGGAGCGCGGAGCCCAGCCCGGAGTTGATGGCGAGGTAGTCGGGCGGGACGTCGTTGATGAGGATCCGCTTCTTCCCGACCGCCGCCTGGGCGACCAGCCCGCGGCCCGGTGGGCCGGTCCGCAGGGTCTGGCCGTCGCCCCCGACCGCGTCCTGATCGGTGCCGTATCCGGCGATGAACTCGAGCCCCTCACCGGGCTTGGCACCGGCCGCGCTGAGGAAGAACGCCCCGAACTGCGCGTTGACCAGCGGGGTCAGCTCGCTCAGGATCAGGTCGGCGACCTCGACCAGATCGCGGTGGCCCTGCATCAGGGAGGCGATACGGGCCAGGTTGGACTCCAGCCAGTCCTTGGCGCGAGTGGTCTCGCGGAGGTTGGCGACCATCAGGTTGACGTTGTTCTTCAGCTCGGCGACCTCGCCCTGTGCCTCGACCGAGATGGACCCGGACATATCGCCCTGGGCGACGGCGGAGGCGACCTCGGCGATCGCGCGCACCTGGGTGGTCAGGTTGAGGGCGAGCTCATTGACGCCGGTGGTCAGCCGCTTCCAGGTGCCGTAGACGCCCTCGACCCGGGCCTGACCGCCCAGGCGTCCCTCGCTGCCGACCTCACGGGCCACCCGGGTCACCTCGTCGGAGAACGAGGAGAGCGTGTCGACCATGGTGTTGATGGTGGTCTTCAGCTCGAGGATCTCGCCGCGCGCGTCCACGTCGATCTTCTTGCTCAGATCGCCCTCGGCCACGGCGGTGGCGACCTGCGCGATGTTGCGGACCTGCGAGGTCAGGTTGGACGCCATGAAGTTGACGTTGTCCGTAAGGTCCTTCCAGACCCCGGAGACGCCCGGAACTCCGGCCCGGCCGCCCAGCTGGCCCTCGGTGCCGACGTCGCGGGCCACCCGGGTGACCTCGTCGGCGAACGAGCGCAGCTGCTGGACCATGGTGTTCACGGTCTCCTTGAGCTCCAGGATCTCGCCCCGGGCATCGACCGTGATCTTCTTCGACAGATCGCCGTTGGCGACCGCCGTGGTGACCTGGGCGATATTGCGGACCTGCGAGGTCAGGTTCAGGGCCATGGAGTTGACGTTCTCCGTAAGGTCCTTCCAGACCCCGGACACGTCGCGGACCTGGGCCTGGCCGCCGAGGTTGCCCTCGGTGCCCACCTCGCGGGCCACCCGTGTCACCTCGTCGGCGAAGGACGACAGCCGGTCCACCATGGTGTTGATCGTCGACTTCAGCTCCAGGATCTCGCCCTTCGCCTCCACCGTGATCGTCTTGCTCAGATCGCCCTCCGCCACGGCGGTGGCGACCTGGGCGATATTGCGGACCTGCGAGGTCAGGTTGTCGGCCATGAAGTTGACGTTCTCCGTAAGGTCCTTCCAGACCCCGGAGACGCCCCTGACCTGGGCCCGGCCGCCCAGCTCACCCTCGGTGCCCACCTCGCGCGCCACCCGCGTCACCTCGTCGGCGAAGGCGGAGAGCTGGTCGACCATGGTGTTGATCGTCGACTTGAGCTGCAGGATCTCGCCCCTCGCATCCACGGTGATCTTCTGCGAGAGATCGCCGTTGGCGACGGCCGTGGTCACCTGGGCGATATTGCGGACCTGCGAGGTCAGGTTGGACGCCATGAAGTTGACGCTGTCCGTGAGGTCTTTCCAGACCCCGGACACGCCACGGACCTGCGCCCGGCCACCCAGCTCACCCTCGGTGCCCACCTCGCGCGCCACCCGCGTCACCTCGTCGGCAAAAGCTCCGAGCTGGTCGACCATGGTGTTCACGGTGAGCTTGAGTTCCAGCAACTCACCGGTGGCCTCGACGGTCACCTGGCGGGTGAGGTCACCGCGGGCGACCGCGGTGGTCACCTCGGCGATGTCGCGGACCTGCGCGGTCAACCGGGAGGCCATGGTGTTGACGGCCTCCGTCACCATGCGCCAGTCGCCGGAGAGTCCCTGCACTTTGGCGCGGCCGCCCAGCCGGCCCTCGGTGCCGACCTCGCGGGCGATCCGGGTCAGCTCGCCGGTGAACAGCGACAGCTGGTCCACCGTGCGGTTCACCCCGCGCCCAAGCCGCCGCAGATCGCCGCGGAGCTGGCGGTTGCCGTCGTGCAGATCCACCCGCTGGGTCAGGTCGCCCGACGCGATCGCGTCAAGCACCCGCGTGGCATTGGACACCGGGCCGACCAGGGCGTCCAACAGGTGATTGGCCGCGTCCACGCTGGTCGTCCAGGCTCCCAGACCGGGGCTCGCGGTGATCCGCTCGTCCAGCCTGCCCTGGCGCACCACCTCTCGGCGCACCCGCTGCAGTTCCCCGGCCAGATGCGCGTTGCGCAGCACGAGCTGGTTGAAGACCCCGGCCATCTCGCCGACCACACCCTCGGCCGAGGGGTCGGCATGGACGGTGAAGTCACCGTCGCACAGTGCGTTCATCGCCGCGAGCAGGGAGCGCAGCTCGGACGTGGTCTCCACACCGCGCGCCGGGCCGGACGGCCCAGCGGAATCCGCACGTTCCGCGGGCCGCGCCGGGGAAGTGCCGGTGGTGATCGGGTCGAGTGCCATGGCGTCGTCCCTTAAAGATCATTCAATTCCCCCTGTCTGTCATAATATGGCACCTAGATGGCCTAAACCGCCCATATCGCCCTGGAGCCGCACGTGGGAGTCTTGTTTCCTCTCGCGCGTGAGTCCGTCTCACGGACAACGCTGCCCGGAAGCGTGCGCGCGCCCGGCGCAGCGCGCACCTTCGTCCGTACGGCACTAACGGGACGGAGCGCCGCGGAGGCGTTCGCGCCGGTCGCCCTCGACGAGCGGTCGATCGACGACGCGGTGCTGCTGGTGAGCGAGCTGGTCACCAATGCGGTCCTGCACGCGGGCACCCGGGTCGAGGTGGTCTGCCGGCTCCAGCCCGGTGACGGCACCGCCGACGAGAGCGACACCCTGGGGCAGCCCGACGAGACGCCCGGCGCGGCCGACGCGCCGAGACGGCCGGGGATCGTCGTGGAGGTGGCGGACCTCCACCCCGCCAGCACCGTCTACGGAGGGCCCGAGACCCAGCGCCGGGGCCGTGGCCGCGGGCTCCAGCTGATCGGGGCGCTCGCCGAATCCTGGGGCGTGACCTATCACCGCACCCGTAAGGCGGTCTGGTTCCGGCTGGACGTCGGGCGTGCGGTGCCCGAGTCCGACGCCATCCCCACCAGCGCGCTCGGGCGTGAGCTGCGGTTCGCGGAGACCCTCGCCCCCGTGACGCCGCGCGAGCAGCGTGATCCGACCGCCGATTGGGTCGACCGCGGCGGGCCGTCCTTCCTCGCCGAGGCCAGTGAACTGCTCACCGGCCAGCTCGACGAGAACATGGTCGCCGCCCTCGCCGGGCAGCTTCTGGTCCCCCGGCTGGCCGACTGGTGCGCGGTCTGGCTGACCACCCCGAGCGGCGGGCTGCAGCTCGCCCGCGTCTGGCACAGCGATGAGCACCGTATCGGCGCGCTCCGCCTGTCGCTGGAGCGGCATCCGCCGCCCACCGGGCTCGGTTCGGCGGGCACCTCCTGGCCCTGGCCCGGGATCGCGGACAGCCAGGGCGGATCGGCGGTGTGCTTCCCGCTGATCGCACACAGCCGCAGCCATGGCGCCCTGCTCATCGGCCGGGCGGGCGTGCCACGGATGGCGGAGGGCGTGGTGCGGCTCTCGGAGGACGTGGCGCGGCGAGTGGCCCAGGCGGTGGCCACGGCCCGGCAGTACACCCGGCAGGCGACGATCAGCCGGGCACTGCAGCGCCGGCAGCTGCCCATGTCGCTCGCCCACATTCCGGGGGTGGACACGGCGATCGTCTACGAGCCGCATGGCGAGGGACAGACCGTCGGCGGCGACTTCTACGACCTGTTCCCCATGGGCGACCGCCGCTGGTGCTTCCTGTTGGGCGACGTTCAGGGCAGCGATCCGGAGGCGATGTCGGTCACGGGGCTGGCCCGCCATCTGGTCCGGCTGCTGGCCCGCGAGGGCCATGGTGTCGAGTCGGTGCTCAACCGGCTGAACCAGGCGCTGGTGGAGGAGGACGCGGAGGCGGCGGAGATCGACGGCGAACAGTCCCGGCCGCGCTTCCTGAGCCTGCTCTACGGGGAGCTGGAGCCCGACCCGGAAGGGGGCAGCGCCCGCTGCACCCTGGCGAGCGCCGGCCATCCGCTGCCGCTGCGGCTGACCACCGACGGTGCGGTGGCGCCCGCCGCCAGCCCTCAGATGCTGCTCGGCATCGACGAGAACCCGGACTTCCACGCCGACACGCTTGACCTGGCGCCCGGCGAGACGCTGCTGTGCGTCACCGACGGGGTCACCGAGCGGCGCAACGGCGTCCGTCAGCTGGATGACGACGACGGTCTCTCGGACATCCTGCGGGACTGCGTCGGGCTCGGTGCCAAGGCGGTAGCGGAGCGGGTGCGGCGCGCCACGTATGACTTCAGCCCCGAGCCGATCGACGACGACCTCGCGGTGCTGGTGCTGGAGGCGGTGCCGACGGTGGAGCCGCCGCGGGTGCCGTGACGGCGCGTACGCCGTGGCGGCGCGGGCGACCCCCACCGGAAGCGGCGCCTGCGGTCCACCAGCGCAACGTAGGTCGTAGCGGCGCTGGCTTGGTCACAGCGGCGCTGTCGGCCCGTAACGGCGCCGGCTAGTCCGTCAGCCCCGCCAGGTCGCGCAGTCGGCGGGCCTGGGCGGCGCGCTCGGCGACGCGCTGGTCCTCGTAGGTGCGGTCCACGGCCCCCCGCAGCAGCGCCTTGGTCTCGATCACGGCGTCGCGGGGCGCGGCGAGAAGGGCCGCCGCCAGGTCCTGGACCGCGCCGTCGAGCTCGGCCGCGGGCACCACGAGATTGGCGAGCCCGGTCCGCACGGCCTCGTCGGCATGGACGAACCGCCCGGTCGCGCAGATCTCCAGCGCCCGGGCGTATCCCACGAGCCCGACCAGCGGATGGGTACCGGTGAGGTCCGGCACCAGCCCGAGGCTGGTCTCGCGCATGGCGAACTGTGCGTCGTCCGCGCAGACCCGCAGATCACAGGCGAGCGCGAGCTGGAAACCGGCCCCGATGGCATGACCCTGGACGGCGGCGATCGACACGATGTCGTTCCGCCGCCACCAGGTGAACGCCTCCTGGTACTCGGCGATGGCGGCGTCCAGTTCGCTGTCGGAGCCGCGCCCCAGCTCGAGGAACGACGGCTCGCCGTCGAATCCCTCGGGCGTGAACGCCTGACGGTCCAGGCCCGCCGAGAAGGACTTGCCCTCGGCGCGCAGCACCACGATGCGCACGGTGCCCGGCACCAGCTTCCCCGCCTCGGCCAGCGCCCGCCACAAGGCGGGCGACTGGGCGTTGCGCTTCGCCGGGTTGGTCAGGGTCACCGTGGCGACCGTGTCATCGACGGTGAGCTGAACGCCGTCCTTGTCGAGCAGGGTCACAGGGGCCTCCGGTCGAGTGCGGTCAGTACAAGTGACTGCACAGTAACCACCCGGCCGAACCGACGATCAGCCGGGTGGCACCCCTGTCCATACCTGCTGCTGATGACGGAGCACAGCGCGTGCGATCAGGCCGTGGCGGCCTTCTTGCCTCGCGTCGCGCCGCCGCGTCCCCGTAGGGAAACTCCGGATTCACTGAGCATCCGGTGAACGAATCCATAGGAACGGCCGGTCTCCTCGGCCAGCGCCCGGATGCTCGCCCCGGAGTCGTACTTCTTCTTCAGGTCTGCCGCGAGCTTTTCGCGCGCGGCGCCGGTCACCCGGCTGCCCTTCTTCAGAGTCTCGGCCACCCGTGCCTCCTCATGGGAAGTGCGCTCTGGACTCTCATGATCACCCCTACAGAGCTTCCTGGCCACCCATTCGGCAAGGTCTGTGGATGAAGGATTGCGGGAGATCGCGGCGCGACGGCCTTCGGAATCAAGGATTCCGGCGCTGTTCAACCTGACACTCTTTCGTGTTCATCGGCGAATAGGCAGGTCAGGGCATACGTGAGCAACGTCGCAGAGGTCCGGACCGGCGCACGGCACGTCGCGTGCGCCGGTGGCCCACGACGCGCCGCGATACCAGCCGCTCTCACTCAGATGATGGATCACGCCTAGGCCGAATGATCTATGAGAAGGGCGCCGGAGCGGAGGAACCGGACTCTTGGGGCGGCGGCCGGAACGCCGCCCCGACGCCGCCATCGGCCCTCGTCAGGCGAGCGCGACGAGATCCGCGTAGGCCTCGCCCCACAGGTCCTCGACGCCGTCCGGAAGCAGAATGATCCGCTCCGGCTGCAGCGCGTCGACGGCGCCCTCGTCGTGGGTCACCAGCACCACCGCACCGGCGAAGGTGCGCAGCGCACCGAGGATCTCCTCGCGGCTGGCCGGGTCGAGGTTGTTGGTGGGCTCGTCCAGGAGCAGCACATTGGCCGAGGAGACCACCAGGGTGGCCAGCGCGAGCCGGGTCTTCTCACCGCCGGAGAGCACTCCGGCCGGCTTGTCCACGTCGTCGCCGGAGAACAGGAACGAGCCGAGCGTCTTACGGATGTCGACCAGGTCCAGGTCCGGGGCGGCGGAGCGCATGTTCTCCAGGACGGTGCGGTCCGGGTCGAGCGTCTCGTGCTCCTGCGCGTAGTAGCCCAGCTTCAGCCCGTGGCCGGGGGTCACCTCACCGGTGTCGGGCTTCTCGACCCCGGCCAGCAGTCGCAGCAAGGTCGTCTTACCGGCGCCGTTCAGCCCCAGGATGACGACTCGGGACCCCTTGTCGACGGCCAGGTCCACATCGGTGAAGATCTCCAGCGAGCCGTACGACTTCGACAGCCCCTCCGCGGTCAGCGGGGTCTTGCCGCACGGGGCCGGGTCGGGGAAGCGGAGCTTGGCGACCTTGTCGCTCTGACGGACTTCGTCCAGTCCGGCCAGCAGCCGCTCGGCGCGGCGGGCCATGTTCTGCGCGGCCACGGTCTTGGTCGCCTTGGCGCGCATCTTGTCGGCCTGCGAGTTGAGCGCCGCGGCCTTCTTCTCGGCGTTGGCGCGCTCGCGCTTGCGGCGCTTCTCATCCGCCTCGCGCTGGGCCTGGTAGAGCTTCCAGCCCATGTTGTAGATGTCGATCACCGAGCGGTTGGCGTCCAGGTAGAAGACCTTGTTGACGACCGTCTCGACGAGGTCGACATCGTGGGAGATCACGATGAAGCCGCCGCTGTAGGTCTTGAGGTAGTCCCGCAGCCAGGTGATCGAGTCGGCGTCGAGGTGGTTGGTGGGCTCGTCCAGCAGCATGATGTCGGAGTCCGAGAAGAGGATCCGGGCCAGCTCGACCCGGCGCCGCTGACCGCCGGAGAGCGTATGGAGCGGCTGGCCGAGCACCCGGTCGGGCAGGCCAAGGCTGGCGGCGAAGGTCGCGGCCTCCGCCTCGGCGGCGTATCCGCCCTTGGTGAGGAACTCGGTCTCCAGGCGCTCGTACTTCTTCATCGCGCGCTCGCGGGTGGCGCCCTTGCCGTTGGCCATCCGGTCCTCGTTCTCGCGCATCTTGCGGAGCACGGAGTCGAGGTCGCGGGCCGAGAGGATGCGGTCGCGGGCGAGGACGTCGAGATCGCCGGTGCGCGGGTCCTGCGGGAGGTAGCCGACCTGACCGGAGCGGGTGATGGTGCCGGCGGTCGGGATGCCCTCACCGGCCAGGCACTTGGTGAGCGTGGTCTTGCCCGCGCCGTTACGGCCGACCAGGCCGATGCGGTCGCCCTTGGCGATGCGGAAGGAAGCGGACTCGATGAGGACGCGAGCGCCGGCACGCAGCTCGACGCCGGAGGCGGTGATCACGGGAATTACTCCTGGGCAGGGTAGCGGCGGACGGGACGGACGAGAGCGGCCGACGCCGTCTAATGCACGAGGAGAATTGCCATGCGGCTAGTTTAGCGGTGCGGGCAAGTCGTTTTCCCCCGGCCTTACGGCCCTCGCCGCGACCTTACGGCCTTCCCCCATGGTCTCCCGTGGCGGCCGCTCTCCTCCCCCCCGCGGCCGCTCCCCCCGGGCCCGGCCTGTGTGAACCTGTCAAGCCCCGCCCGTGTGCACCTGGAAGGCCGCCCGGCGCACCGCCTTGGCCAGGGCCGGATCGGGGTGGGCGGCGGCAAGTGCCACCAGGACCTGCACGGTGCGGGGGTGCCCCACGGCCCGTACCTCCTCCAGCAGCGCGGGCACGGTGCCCTGCACGGCGGACTCCAGGTGGCGGACGAGCAGCGGGCTCTCGCCGTGGTCGGAGATGGCCGCGGCGGTGTCCACCCACAGCCAGGTGGCCTCCTCGCGGGTGAGCGCGTCCAGTGCCTCGTCCGGGTCGGCGCCCTCGTGCTCGGCGAGCCACAGAAGCGCGTACGGCCGCAGGCACGATTCGTCGACGACGGCCCGTACGGCGGGCTCGGCGGGCGCCCCGACGACGCGCAGCGCCTCGAAGGCGAGCCCGCGCAGCAGCGCGTCGTCGCCGCGCGCCGCCTCGATCAGCTCGGTGACGGCGCTGCCGACGGGGCGGGCGGCCAGCCAGGCCCGGTACTCGGCGCGGGCGGGGCCCGGGGTCAGGCCCGCACAACCGCGCAGCATGTCGGGGGCGGGCTGCTCGATGTTCCCGGCCGGGCTCTGGGCGGCGACGCAGATCTGCTCCAGCTTGACCCACACCGCCCAGTTGCCGAGCGCGGTCAGCTCCGCCTCCCGGCTGTCGCCCTTGGCCTCGTCGGCCGCGCTCCCGGCGCTCTCCGGCCCGTCCGGCCCCTCTTGGGGCTCCTCCCGCACCGTGAGCGCCCCGACGGACGAGAGGGCATCCAGGACCCAGTCGAGCAGCCCCTCCAGGGTGGCGGTGTCCTCGGCGTCGTCGAGGCTCCCCGCACTCCCGGCGCCCTGCGCGGGCTCCTGCGGCTCCGTGGCGTCCTGGAGCTCCGTGGCCTCCTGGGGAACCTCGCACCGCTCGGTGCGCAGCTCGGCGACCCGCTGCCGGAGCATGTCCAGCAGGGCGGAGATCTGCATGGGGCCGGCCGAGAGCTGCAGCAGCGAGAGCAGCTGCGGTACGGCCTCGACGACCTCCGCGACCGCCGTCGGCTCGGCCGCCGCCGGGGCGGGGCAGGCCAGGGACCATGCGTCGAGGAGCGCGACCCAGCCCCGCAGCACGGCGCTGTCGTCCCGGTCCCACGCCTGCAGCCGCCAGCCGGGGCGGGTGGTGCCCGCGTGGTGCTCGATGAGGCCGATGAGGCGGGCGCGGTCCCAGTCGCTCCGCACCTCCGGTTCGCTCAGCCCGAGCGCGGCGGCGGCGCGGGCGGCGGCCTCGTCGGACAGCGCGCCGGGGGCGCCGTGCTCGGCCGCGGCCCAGTGGGCGACCGCCACGGCCCCGGTGAGCCCCGCCCTGGCCCGCCGGGCCAGCTCCGCCGGGGGCGGAGTGCCCTCCGGCGGGCGGGGCGCCGGTCTTGAGCCGCGGTTCACCGCGGGCCGGCGGGCGGTGGCCATCGGCCGGTTGCGGACGAGTCGGAGCCGGGAGTCGCGCGGAGTACGGGACGTCACGGAAGCAGTCTCGCCGTTGACGGCCCGAAAGCCCAATCGGCACCCGTCCGGCGGTCGCCGCGAACGGTTCGCGCCATCTTACGGACGCTTGCGCCACCGCCCCGCGAACGCTTCCCGCGCCGTCTCGCACGCGCTTCCGCGATCGTCTTACGGGCGCTACAGGAGCGGTACCAGAAAGCGCCGCAGAGCCTCCTCGTACCCCTTGGGGTCCGCGTTCCACATGGCCGCGTGCGGGGCCCGCCGCACCGTGTGAAGGGTGACCAGGTCGCGTCTGCGGTCGGCGAATTCGCGCGAGACATGCCAGGGCGCGAGGGTGTCGTCGGGGCCGTGGGCGACGAGCGTGGGCACGGACAACCGCTCGGGATCGGCCACCTCCGGAAGCACGCTGTCGTGGAGCCCGGTGCGCCCCTCGGCGGCTCGCAGGGCGAGCGGGAGCAGCGGCGCGGGGATGCCGCGGGCCGCGGCGAGGGCGCGCAGGGTGGCCTGCCAGTCGAGCACCGGGGAGTCCAGGACGAGGCCGAGGACGCGGTGGCGCAGCGCGGAGTTCGCGGCGGCGTAAAGGGCCATCGAGGCGCCGATGGACCAGCCGTGGAGCACGATCCCGGTCGCTCCGTACGCCACCGCGTAGCGGAGGGCCGCGTCCAGGTCGCGCCATTCGGTGTCGCCGAGGTGGGATATGCCGTCCTTGGGCCCGGGGGCGCCGGGGTCCCCGCGGTAGGCGAGGTCGAGCACCGGCACCCGCAGCTGCCGCAGGAAGGGCATGACGACCATAGGGTGCTCACGGGTGGTGCCGAGGCCATGGGTGGTGATCACCCATGTGGAGCGTTCGCCGGGGATGAACCAGGCGGGCAGCGGGCCGAGTTCGCCGGGCACGTCGACGTCGGCGCGGTCGATGCCGAGCGCGTCCCGCGGATCGCCGATGTACACCTGGGGGGTCAGCCGCACCCGGGTGCCGGGGGTGAGGTCGCCGTGGGTGACCCGTTCCAGGCGGCGCACCACGCAGTCGGCGGGGTGCGGGGCGTCCTCGATGACGGGGCCGACGACGGCGTGGCAGGAGGGGCCGGTGAGGCCGTAGACGCCGGGGCGCAGCGAGGCGAGCGAGCGGGTCAGGGTGATCTGGCCGGCCGCGGTCGCGTGCACGGTGAGCGGGGGCTCGTTCGGCAGCGGACGGTCGGGGGCCGGTTTCAGCGCAGCGTCGGTGGCGTACCGTCCGGCCGCCACCGCGGCCACGCCGGCACCCAGCAAGGTGGTGGCGGCTGCGACCGCCGTTGTCCACAGGCGCATCCCTCCCAGTGTGGGCGGGGAGGCGGCCCCCGGCCAGCGGGCGTGCTCGGCCGGGTGACCGTCCGGCCGGGGCCGGAGCGCGTGCGGTGCGGGGCCCGGGCGCGTGCCCGGCGGCCCGGCCGGGCTCAGCTCGGCTGGCCGTAGCCGCTGAGCTTGTCCGCGGCGCGCCGCAGCTCGTCCGGCGGGATCAGGGTGGGGGTGCGGCCGGGGACGGAGACCGCGGTGAGCCAGACCCGGCACATCCATTCGAGCTGGGCGGTGCGGTCGTACGCCTGGTCCAGGGTGGCGCCGTGGACGACGGTGCCGTGGTTGCGCAGCAGACAGGCGCTGCGGTCGCGCAGCGCATCGATCATGGCGTCGGCCAGTTCGTCCGTTCCGTAGAGCGCGTAGGCCGCGACGCGGACCGGTCCGCCGAGCGCGGCGGTCATGTAGTGGATCGCGGGGAGCTCGTCGACGAGCGTGGATACGGCCGTGGCGTGGACGGCGTGGGTATGGACCACGGCCTCGGCGTCGGTCTCCCGGTAGACGGCCAGGTGCATGGGCAGCTCGCTGGTGGGCTCGAGCGTGCCGAGGACCTGTTGTCCGTCGAGGTCGACGGCGACGGCGTCCCGCGGGCCGAGCCGGTCGTAGGGGACGCCGCTCGGGGTCACCAGCACGGTGTCGCCGACCCGGGCCGAGACATTGCCCGAAGTGCCGACGACCAGGCCGTCGGCGGTGGTTCTGCGGGCCGTTCTCACCACCTGCGTCCATGCCTGGCGCAGGGGGTGGGTCAGCCGCGGCTGCGGCTGCCGCGTGGATCGCGACTGGGTCACCTGCCCTCACCTCCGAGGCCCGATCCTCCCAGGCGTCCGGCGGCCGGGCGATGGCGGGACCGGAACGGGCGCGGCGCATGTCTACGACCGCGCCTCGTGGGCACCCGCCCCCGTGCGGGTGGACGAGGGTGAACGGCGGGCGGCCGCGGGGCCGGTCCCGGGGCCTCCTCCAGTAGTCCTCGGCCGAGGCCCAACCCCCGTACGACATAGGAAAGTAGGCTTGAATTCATCAGGCTTTAGCACTCCCGCAACCACGTCACCCTGATGCCCTGCTCAGTTCATCTTCCGTTCACCCTGCCTCCTTACGTTCACCGTGCCACTAACGACCTTCGAACTGATTGACCGGGTGTATGGAACACATCACGCTTCTCATCGGGATCGTGATCGTCACGGCCTTGGTGTTCGACTTCACAAACGGCTTCCACGACACGGCTAACGCCATGGCCACCACCATCTCCACGGGAGCACTCGGTCCCAGGGTGGCGGTGGCGATGTCGGCCGTCCTCAATCTCGTCGGCGCGTTCCTGTCCGTGGAGGTGGCCAAGACCATCTCCGGCGGGATCATCGACGAGGGCTCCGGTATCCGACCAGAAGTGATCTTCGCGGGACTGGTCGGGGCGATCCTGTGGAATCTGGTGACCTGGCTCGCCGGACTCCCCTCCAGCTCCTCGCACGCCCTGTTCGGCGGCCTGATCGGCGCCACGGTGGTCTCCGTCGGCCTGGACGGGGTCAACGGCGACGCGATCGTCATGAAGGTCCTGATACCCGCCGTCGCCGCGCCGGTCGTGGCCGGCATCGCCACGCTGGCCGCCACCCGGCTCACCTACCGGCTCGGCCGCGGCCGCTCCTCGGAGGACACCGCGAAGGGCTACCGCGCGGGGCAGATCGCCTCGGCCGCCCTGGTCTCCCTGGCCCACGGCACCAACGACGCCCAGAAGACGATGGGCGTGATCACCCTGGCGCTGGTCACCGGGGGCGTGGTGGCGCCCGACTCCGACCCGCCGCTGTGGGTCATCGTCTCGGCGGGCCTGGCCATCGCGCTCGGCACCTACCTGGGCGGCTGGCGCATCATCCGCACCATGGGCAAGGGCATCACCGACATCCAGCCGCCGCAGGGCTTCGCCGCCCAGACCGGCGCCGCGACCGTCATCCTCGCCTCCTCCCACATCGGCTTCGCGCTGTCCACCACCCAGGTCTGCTCCGGCGCCGTCATGGGTGCGGGTGTCGGCCGTAAGGGCGCGGTGGTGCGCTGGTCGACCGCCGGCCGCATGGTGGCCGCCTGGGTGCTGACCCTCCCGGCCGCGGGCCTGGTGGCGGGCGGCGCCGCGCTGCTGGCCGACCAGGGCAACGCGGGGATCACGGCGGTGGCCGTGCTCGCCGTCCTGGCCTGCGGGGCGATCTGGGCGCTGTCGCGCCGCAAGCCCGTGGACCACACCAACGTCAACGAGGTCGGCGCACACGAGCCGGTGGGCGCCGTCACGGCCGCCCTGCGGTCCGTGGCCCCACCGCCCGCGGGTACGAAGCCCTCCGCCCCCGAGAGCGCGGCCGAGGCCGCCCCTGAGAGCGGCATCGCCGAGCACACCCTCGACCAGACCCCCACCCCCGCCGCCGCGAGCAGCACCACCCGCTAAGGAGCCACGGAACATGAGCATCGACTGGGCGGCACTCGGCCAGGTCTTCGGCGTCAGCCTCGCGGTGACCGTCGGCATGGTGGGCGTCTTCACCCTGGGCATCCTCGGGACGTCCCGTAAGGCGGCGCCGGAGCAGGGCGGCGCGGCAGCCGTGTCCGGTGGCGCGGTCGGCGCCTCCGCGCTCGCGCGCACCGGCGCATACACCTGCTTCGCGCTGTGCGCCGCGGCCGTGGCGTACGGCATCTATCTGATCGTCGCCTGAGGCTCGCGTCCTCATCGACCCACCGGCCGCCGGATGGTGGCGCTGACCAGCGCCGACCGTCCGGCGGCCGCCTCGTGTGCGGCCGCCGTCTGTGGGGCTCGGCACACTCGGGCGTCATGGGTCATATGCGAGTTGACGGCCATTCGCGGCCCATGGTGGACTTCCCGAGCCAAACGGCGGCAGGAGAGGAAGCCGGTGAGAATCCGGCGCGGTCCCGCCACTGTCACCGGGGAGCACTCTCCCATCGCCTGTATGGGGTCACGGCTCGACCGTGCGGTTCCTTCCGTACGCGGGGCTGGAAGACCGGGAGGGGCGCGGATCCGGGAGCCAGGAGACTTTCACCGCCGGTCAGTCGAACCAGGGCGCGGACCCTGAGTGAGGACATACCGCCATGCCCGGCACCGCCACGCCGCCAGTCTCCTCTGTCCGCCCTGGCTCTTCCGGCCCCTTCGGCCCCCCTGGCCCCTTTGGTCATGTGCCGCCGCGCCGAGGCGTGACGGCGGCCTGACGAATGCGTGCCGATCACGCCTCGTTCGCGTGCGGCGCGGCCCTCGGCTTCCTCGGTGATCTCGCCACCGGCGATCCGCGCCGCGGCCATCCGGTCGCCGCGTTCGGGCGCGCCGCCGCGGCCGCCGAGCGCCGGCTGTGGCGGGACCACCGCGGTTACGGGGCCCTGCACACCGCGTTGTGCGCGGGCGGCGCGGCCGCCGGTGCCGCGCTGCTGACCCGCGCCGTACGGGCCCTCGGCGGGCGCGGTGGCGCGGAGGCCGCGCTGACCGCCGCCGCCACCTGGGCCGTGTTGGGCGGTACGACGCTGGGCCGTGAGGCACGGGCCGTCGGCGGAGCCCTGGCCACGGGGGACTTGGAGGTCGCCCGGGAGCGGCTGCCGCATCTGTGCGGCCGCGATCCTCAGGCGCTGGACGGACCGCAGATCGCCCGCGCGGTCGTCGAATCGGTCGCCGAGAACACCTCCGACGCCGTCGTGGGCGCGCTGGTGTGGGGCGCCGTGGGCGGCGTACCGGGACTCATCGGCTTCCGCGCCGTCAACACCCTGGACGCCATGGTGGGCCACAAGTCGCCGCGCTACCGGCGGTTCGGCTGGGCGGCGGCCCGTCTGGACGATGTGGCCGGCTGGCCCGGTGCCCGCCTTACGGCGGCCCTGGCGACACTCGCGGGCCCCGATCCGCGCGGTGCACGGCGCGCTTGGCGGCGCGACGGCCGGCGCCACCCGAGCCCCAACGCGGGCCCCGTGGAAGCGTCGTTCGCGGGCGCGCTCGGGGTGCGGCTGGGCGGCACCCTCACCTACGGCGGCCGGGCCGAGCACCGGCCGGTACTCAACTCCGGCGGGCGGCCGGTGGAGTCGGCCGACATCGAGCGGGCGATACGGCTGTCGCGGCGCGTCGGCGTCCTGGCACTCGGGGTGTCCGTGGCGGCCCGGCCGGTCCTGAGGGCGTTGACGGGGCGGCCTCAGGCCTTGGGAAGGGGCGGTGGATGAGCGGGATACGCGGTAAGGGCGGCACCAACGGTTCCGGGGCGCGGGGCGGGGGGCTGCTCGTCGCGGGCACGACCTCCGACGCGGGCAAGAGCGTCGTGACGGCCGGGATCTGCCGGTGGCTCGCCCGTCAGGGCGTCAGCGTGGCCCCCTTCAAGGCGCAGAACATGTCGCTCAACTCCTTCGTCACCCGGGAGGGGGCGGAGATCGGGCGGGCGCAGGCCATGCAGGCCGCCGCAGCGCGCGTCGAGCCGAGCGCGCTGATGAACCCGGTCCTGCTGAAGCCGGGCAGCGACCGCAGCAGCCAAGTGGTGTTGCTGGGCAAGCCGGTGGGCGAGCTGAGCGCGCGCGGGTACTTCGGGCGGTCGGGGCCCACGGCGAACCCGCCGTCGGACGCGGCCTCCCCCGGGCGCACGCGGGCCTCGGGGCGGGAGGCGCTGCTGGGGACCGTCACGGAGTGCCTGGAGGAGCTGCGGCGCACCCATGACGCGGTGATCTGCGAGGGCGCGGGCAGCCCGGCCGAGATCAACCTGCGCCGCACCGACATCGTCAACATGGGGCTGGCGCGCGCCGCCGGGCTTCCGGTCGTGGTGGTCGGCGACATCGACCGCGGTGGCGTCTTCGCGTCCTTCTTCGGCACCACCGCGCTGCTGTCGGCGGCGGACCAACGGCATGTGGCCGCCTATCTGGTGAACAAGTTCCGCGGCGATGTGAGCCTTCTGGAGCCCGGTCTGGACATGCTGCGCGACCTCACCGGGCGCCCGACCGTCGGTGTGCTCCCGTTCGCCCACGGGCTGGGGATCGACGAGGAGGACGGACTTCGGATGTCGCTGCGCGGCACGGTGCGGGAGAGCGTCGTGGCGCCCCCTTACGGCGCGGACGTCCTGCGGATCGCGGTGGCCGCCGTGCCGCTGATGTCCAACTTCACGGACGTGGACGCGCTGGCGGCCGAACCGGGCGTGATCGTGCGGTTCGTGGACCGGCCGGAGGAGCTGGCCGACGCCGATCTGGTGGTGCTGCCGGGCACCCGGGGCACCGTAAGGGCGCTGGAGTGGCTGCGTGAGCGCGGGCTCGCCGACGCGATCGCCCGGCGGGCCGCCGAGGGCCGTCCGGTGCTGGGCGTCTGCGGCGGCTTCCAGGTGCTCGGGGAGCGCATCGAGGACGAGGTCGAGTCGAAGGCCGGGACGGTCGCCGGGCTCGGACTGCTGCCGGTGCGGGTGCGGTTCGCGGCGGAGAAGACCCTGGCCCGGCCGGTGGGCGAGGCGCTCGGCGAGCGGGTGGAGGGCTACGAGATCCACCACGGGGTCGCCGAGCTGCTCGACGGGGCCGAGGAGCCCTTCCTGGACGGCTGCCGGGTGGGCTCGGTGTGGGGCACCCACTGGCACGGCTCGCTGGAGAGCGACGGCTTCCGGCGGGCGTTTCTGCGCCGGGTGGCCGCCGCGGCGGGCCGGGCATTCGTACCGGCGCCGGACACCCGCTTCGGCGAGCTGCGCGAGGAGCAACTCGACCGGCTCGGCGACCTGATCGAGGAACACGCCGACACCGACGCACTGCTGCGGCTCATCGAGAAGGGCGTCCCGGAGGGGCTGCCGTTCGTCCCTCCGGGGGCGCCAGGGGGGACGTCGCGATGAACCCCGACACCCACACCGACACCGGACCGCGACGCCCACGCACACCAGGAGGTACCGCCGCGTGACCACCACCTACCCCTTCAGCGCGATCGTCGGCATGGACGGTCTGCGGCTCGCCCTGCTCCTCAACGCCGTCTCACCCGCCGTGGGCGGCGTCCTGGTGCGCGGGGAGAAGGGCACGGCCAAGAGCACCGCCGTAAGAGCGATCGCGGCGCTGCTGCCCCCGGTCGACGTGGTGGCCGGGTGCCGGTTCTCCTGCGATCCGGCCGCGCCCGACCCGTCCTGCCCGGACGGGCCCCATGAACCGGACACCGGAGAGGCGCGCCCCGCGCGGATGGTCGAACTGCCCGTGGGCGCCTCCGAGGACCGCCTGGTCGGCGCCCTCGACATCGAGCGGGCGCTGTCGGACGGGGTGAAGGCGTTCGAGCCCGGACTGCTCGCGGACGCCCACCGCGGGGTGCTCTACGTCGACGAGGTCAACCTGCTCCACGACCATCTGATCGACCTGCTGCTCGACGCGGCCGCCATGGGCGCCTCCTACGTGGAGCGCGAGGGGGTCTCCGTGCGGCATGCGGCGCGCTTCCTCCTTGTGGGCACCATGAACCCGGAAGAGGGCGAGCTGCGGCCGCAGTTGCTGGACCGCTTCGGTCTCACAGTGGAGGTCGCGGCGTCCCGGGACACCGACGAGCGAGTCGAGGTGGTGCGGCGGCGGCTGGCCTACGACGAGGACCCCGAGGGGTTCGCGGCGCGCTGGGCGACGGACGAGGACGCCCTGCGGGAGCGCATCGCGGCGGCGCGCGCTCTGCTGCCCCGGGTGGGGCTGGGCGACCGCGCGCTGCGGCAGATCGCGGCGGTGTGCGCCGGGTTCGAGGTGGACGGGATGCGCGCGGACATCGTGACGGCCCGTACGGCGACCGCGCTGGCCGCCTGGGCCGGGCGCACCGACGTGCGGACCGAGGACGTACGGGGGGCGGCGCTGCTGTCGCTCCCCCACCGGCGGCGGCGGGCCCCATTCGACGCGCCGGGGCTCGACGAGGACAAACTCGACGAGATCCTGCGGCAGTTCGAGGAGGACGAGCCGGAGCCGGATCCGGACCCGGGCCCGGAGGGCCCCGACAGCCCGGATGACGGGCCGGACGGCCCGGGCGGCCCCGACAACCCCGGAGGCGGGCCCCAGGAGGGCGCGGGCGACGGGGCAGGGGGGCAGGCGCCGCCCACCGCGCCCGAGCCGTCCGTCCCCGACCAGCGCACGGGTGAGCATGAGACGGCCGACCGCGAGACCGACTCCGCCCGGGCCGATGACGGCGGCGGGGCGGGGGAAACGGACGGCGGTAGTGGTGGAGCCGGCGGTGAGCGGGCGGCCGTGGGCGCCGCCGAACCGTTCCGCACCCGGCGGCTCGACGTCCCCGGTCTGGGCGAGGGCGCGGCCGGACGTCGGTCGCGCGCCCGCAGCGCGCACGGCCGCACCACCGGGGCGCGCCGCCCGCGGGGGACGCTCTCCGCGCTGCATCTGACGGCGACCGTCCGGGCCGCCGCCCCGCATCAGCGGGCGCGCGGGCGGCGCGGTCCCGGCCTCCTGGTGCGCCGGGACGATCTGCGTGAGGCGGTGCGCGAGGGCCGGGAGGGCAATCTCGTGCTGTTCGTGGTGGACGCGTCGGGCTCGATGGCCGCGCGGACGCGGATGAGCGCGATCAAGGGCGCGGTGCTGTCGCTGCTGCTGGACGCCTATCAGCGGCGGGACAAGGTCGGGCTGATCACCTTCCGGGGCGCGGACGCGGAGCTGGCGCTGCCGCCCACCTCGTCGGTGGACGCGGCGGCCGTGCGGCTGGAGCGGCTGCCGACGGGCGGCCGTACGCCGCTGGCGGCCGGGCTGTTGAAGGCCCGGGAGGTGCTGCGGGTGGAGCGGCTGCGGGATCCCTCACGCCGTCCGCTGCTGGTCGTGGTGACCGACGGGCGGGCCACGGAGGCGAAGCGGTCCGGCGGGCCCACGCCCGTCGAACGGGCGGGGCGCGCGGCGCGGATGCTCGCGGGCGACGGGGTCGCCTCGGTGGTGGTGGACTGCGAGTCGGGGCCGGTGCGGCTGGGGCTGGCGGGCGCGCTCGCCCGCGAACTGCGGGCCACGCCGGTGACACTCGACGAGTTGCGCGCGGACAGC
Organism: Streptomyces sp. NPDC007875; assembly: GCF_042868035.1. Classification (NCBI taxonomy): domain Bacteria; kingdom Bacillati; phylum Actinomycetota; class Actinomycetes; order Kitasatosporales; family Streptomycetaceae; genus Streptomyces; species Streptomyces sp. NPDC007875. Next base: position 74,398 of record NZ_JBIADZ010000004.1, read on the forward strand.
GTGACCGCGCTGGTGCGCGATGTACGAACCGTATCGAACCCTCGGAGGGCCGCCTGATGCCGCAAGGACAACCGACCGTCGTCCCGGACGACGGACTGACCACCCGCCAGCGCCGCAATCGCCCGCTGGTCTTCGTCCACACAGGTCAGGGCAAGGGCAAGTCGACCGCGGCGTTCGGGCTGGCGCTGCGGGCATGGAACCAAAACTGGCCGGTCGGTGTATTCCAATTTGTAAAGTCCGCGAAATGGCGGGTCGGTGAGGAGCGTGCGCTGCGCGTCCTCGGCGACTCGGGCGAAGGGGGGACCGTCGCATGGCACAAGATGGGCGAGGGCTGGTCGTGGGTGCAGCGCGACATGGCTTCCAGCGAGGAGGCCGCACGCGAGGGCTGGGAGCAGGTCAAGCGCGATCTCGCGGCGGAGACATACCGGCTCTATGTGCTGGACGAATTCGCGTATCCGATGCACTGGGGCTGGGTGGACCCCGACGAGGTGGTGTCGGTGTTGCGGGACCGACCCGGGACGCAGCACGTCGTCATCACGGGGCGTAACGCACCGGCGCAGCTGGTGGACTTCGCCGACCTGGTCACCGACATGTCCAAGGTCAAGCATCCGATGGACACCGGTCAGAAGGGCCAGCGAGGCATCGAGTGGTGAGTGTCCCGCGTCTGGTGATCGCGGCGCCCGCCTCCGGCAGCGGGAAGACGACGGTCACCGCGGGGCTCATGGCCGCCTTCGCGGAGCGCGGTCTGGACGTGTCCCCGCACAAGGTCGGCCCGGACTACATCGACCCTGGCTATCACGCGCTCGCGATCTCCTCGGCCACCTCCTCGGCCGGGCGGTCCCGGGCCGGGGGCGCGCGCCCGGGCCGGAATCTGGACGCCTATCTGTGCGGTCCGCAGCGGATCGCCCCGCTGTTCCTGCATGGGGCGGCGGGCTGCGATCTGGCCCTGGTCGAAGGGGTGATGGGCCTGTTCGACGGGGCGGCCGGGCAGGGCGAGCTGGCCTCGACGGCGCATGTGGCCAAGCTGCTGCGGGCGCCGGTGGTGCTGGTGGTGGACGCGTCGTCGCAGTCGCGGTCGGTGGCGGCGCTGGTGCATGGCTTCGCCTCCTGGGACCCCGAGGTGCGGGTCGCGGGGGTGATCCTCAACAAGGTCGGTTCGGACCGTCACGAGGCGATGCTGCGCGAGGCGCTGGAGGGGTGCGGAGTGCCGGTGTTCGGCGCGCTGCGCCGGACGCGCGAGGTGCGGGCACCGAGCCGCCATCTGGGTCTGGTGCCGGTGGCCGAGCGCCAGGCGGAGGCGGTGGATTCGGCGGCCGCGCTGGCAGCGCGGGTGCGGGAGGGCTGCGATCTCGAGGGCCTGCTGGCGCTGGCGCGCAGCGCACCGCCCCTGTCCGAGCCGGCCTGGGATCCGGAGGAGGAGATGCGCCGGGCGGTGGAGGCCGCCCCCGGTGCCGGGGGCCGGGGAGGCCGCGCGCCGCGGCCGGTGGTCGCCGTGGCGGGCGGGGCCGCGTTCACCTTCTCGTACGCGGAGCACACCGAGCTGCTCACGGCGGCCGGGGCACGGGTCGTCCCCTTCGACCCGCTGCGGGACGAGCGCCTCCCGGAAGGCACCGGCGGCCTGGTGATCGGCGGCGGGTTCCCGGAGGTCTACGCCCCCGAGCTGTCCGCGAACGAGCCGCTCCGGGCAGCCGTTGCGGGGCTCGCCGCGTCCGGCGCGCCCATCGCCGCCGAATGTGCCGGACTGCTGTATCTGGCGCGCTCGCTGGACGGGGAGCCGATGTGCGGGGTGCTGGCCGCCGAGGCACGGATGTCGGAACGTCTGACGCTGGGCTACCGTGAGGCCGTGGCCATCTCCGACACCGCACTCGCCGCCGCGGGGACACGGGTGCGCGGCCATGAGTTCCACCGCACGACCATCGTGCCCAAAGCGGGGGCGGAGCCCGCCTGGGGGCTCGTCCACCCGGAGCGTCGTACCGAAGGGTTCGCACAGGGAAATGTGCATGCCTCCTATCTGCACGTGCACTGGGCCTCGGTCCCAGGCGCGGCGGCCCGGTTCGCCGACAGATGTGTGTCCCCTGCCGGTTGAGCAGAGGCGGTGAGCTGACGTGGAGGTCATCGGCCGGGGCACGGCGTGTCCCCTGCCCGGGGCACCGCTTGTCGTCGGGGTCGGGGCCAGCCGGGGTGTGTCCGTCGCCGAGGTGATCGGGCTGGTCGAGACGACCCTGGCGGAAGCGGGCCTTTCACCAAGGGGCGTGGCCGAGTTGGCGACCGTGGAGGCCAAGGCCGGGGAGACCGGACTGCTGACGGCGGCCGAGCGGCTGGGGGTGCCGCTGTGCGGATACCCGGCGGCGGCGCTGGCCGCGGTGGAGGTGCCGAACCCGTCCGCGGCGCCGCTCGCGGCCGTGGGCACGGCCGGGGTCGCCGAGGCGGCCGCGCTGCTGGCCGCCGGACCTGGCGGCGAACTGCTGGTCGCCAAGCGGAAGTCCGCGCCGCACGGCCGCCCCGGAATGGCCACCTGCGCCGTCGCTCGCCGCCCGGCGGCGGTCAAATCCGGGCAGGACGGACAGTGAAGACCTGCCGTCGACCGTCCCGACGCAGGTCAGTAACGTCTCGGGGCGGAACAGCCCGCCGCCCCCTGCTGACCGTGACACCCGCACCACCTGCACCAAGGAGACCTCGTGACGACCCCGCCCGCCCTGCTCCTCGCAGGCATCGGCACGCGAGACGAAAGGCATGCCACCGCCTTTCACGCATTCGTAAGGGAGTTGGCCGCACGCCACCCGGATCTGCCCGTGGCAGGTGGCCTCACCGGACCGGGCAGCCACCCGCTGTCCGATGCGGTCACCCGGCTCGTCGGCGAAGGGGTCAGCCGCTTCGCGGTCGTCCCGCTGACGCTGATCCCGGCGGCTCCCCCGAGAGACGGCATCGCGGCCGCGCTGGCCCAGGAGGCGGAGCGGCATGCCGACGCCTCCTTCGCCTCCGCCCGGCCGCTCGGCCCGCATCGCACGCTGCTGAGCGTGCTGGAGCGGCGGCTCGACGAGGCGCTGGGCAACCGGCCCCGGCTGCCCTCGGACCGCGCGGAGACCACCGTGCTGCTGGTGGGCGACGGTTCGCCGCTCCCCGAGGCCAACGCCGAGGTGCACCGCGCCGCCCGGTTGCTGTGGGAGGGCCGTGGCTTCGCGGGCGTCGAGGTGGCCTTCTCCTCGCTCGCCGCACCGGATGTGGCCTCGGGTCTGGACCGCTGCGCCAAGCTGGGGGCCAGTCGGGTCGTGGTGCTGCCGTACGTCCTGTTCGCCGGTGACACCCTGGAGCGGGTGCGGCAGCAGGCGGAGGGCTGGGGACTCGCCTACCCCGAGGTCGAGGTGGTCTCCGCCGATGTCATCGGCCCGGCAAAGGAGTTGGCCGACCTGGTCATGGAGCGCTATGAGGAGGTGGCCGACACCGCCGGGCGCGCCGGGTTCGGCGATGAGGCCCATGCCTTCGCGCATCCCGATACCCACGCCGATGTCCACTGATCCATCGGCGGGCCTGCCCACGAGCGGGTCCGCCGCCCCGGCCGCCGATGGCGTGTCCGCCGGGTTCGATCTGCGGCATCACGGGGACGCGGAGGTGCGGGGTGCCGATGCCGGCCTGACGGACCTCGCGGTCAATGTCCGGGCCGGTACGCCTCCGGACTGGCTCAAGTCCCGTATCGCCGACTCCCTCGACGGGCTGGCCGCCTATCCGGACGGGCGGGCGGCGCGGCAGGCGGTCGCCGTGCGCCATGGGCTTCCGGCCGGCCGGGTGCTGCTGACGGCGGGCGCCGCGGAGGCGTTCGTCCTGCTCGCCCGTGCCATCGCGGCTGGGCGGCCGGTGGTGGTGCATCCGCAGTTCACCGAACCGGAGGCGGCGCTGCGGGACGCGGGGCACACCGTGGAGCGTGTGATCCTCGATGAGCGGAACGGCTTCCGGCTGGCCCCGGACGCGGTGCCGGAGGACGCCGATCTGGTGGTGATCGGCAACCCCACCAACCCCACATCCGTGCTCCACCCGGCCGATGCCCTGGCCGGTCTCGCCCGGCCGGGACGGACGCTGGTGGTGGACGAGGCGTTCATGGACGCCGTCCCGGGCGAGCGCGAGTCGTTGGCGGACCGCACCGATGTGCCGGGGCTCGTGGTGCTGCGCAGCCTCACCAAGACCTGGGGTCTGGCGGGGCTGCGGATCGGCTATGTGCTGGCGGAGCCGGACACCGTCACGGCGCTGGAGCGGGTCCAGCCGCTGTGGCCGGTGTCCAGCCCGGCCCTGACGGCGGCCGAGGCGTGCTGCGCCCCGCCCGCCCTCGCCGAGGCCGCGCGGGCCGCCGACCGTACGGCCGCCGACCGGGCCCATCTGGCCGACCGGCTGGCCGAGTTGACGGAGGTGCGGGTGTGCGGCCCGGCGGCCGGGCCCTTTCTGCTGATCCATCTGCCGGGCGCGGCGGCGATCCGCACCCGGCTGCGCGAGCTGGGCTTCGCCGTCCGCCGCGGTGACACGTTCCCGGGCCTCGGCCCGGACTGGCTCCGGATCGCCGTCCGCGACCGCGCCACGACGGACCGCTTCGTCATCGCCCTGGCGAAGGCCATCGCCGAACCGGACGCCTGAGCGCGCTGACTGAACGCGCACCGCGCTGCCTGACCACAAGGCCGGACCGCGCACCTGTGGAGCGGCGCGCGGTCACGTAGGGCTTGCCCGGGCCCTCGTGACCGGCCCAACACCCGCGGCCGGGCGCGAGCCCGATACCGAGCCTCGGCCCGGCGCCCGAGCCCCGGCCCAACACCCGAGCCCGGGACCGAATGCCGAGCCCCGGCCCAACACCCGAGCCCGGGACCCGATGTCGTATCCCGGCCCGGCACCCGCCCCCAGCCCCGGCGCCCGAGCCGTTGGGCACGGCACGGGCACCGGGCCCAACGGGCCAGGCCAGGGTCAGACGTCAGGCGTCAGGCGGCGTCGCCGCCGGCGCCGGCGCGCCGGCGGCGGGCCAGGACGACGGCCCCGCCGCCCACGGCGAGCAGCAGGGCTCCGCCGCCCACCAGATACGGCGTGGCCGAGCTGCCACCGGTCTCGGCCAGGTGCTCCGGCTTCGGCTCGGGCGTGGTCTGCGGGCCCACGCTCGGGCTGGGCTGGACCGCCGCGGCGACGGGCGCCTGGCAGGTCGCCCGGGCGAGGGTGACCTGACCCTCGACCTCGGAGACGTTCAGCTTGAGCGGGTTCACGGAGACCTTCAGGTTGAGGGCCGTGGCCGCCGCCGTGCGCGAGGTGGTGGCCGTCCGCGACAGATCGAGCCGGACCTGGCCGAGCGTCGGCACATCGACCGTGGTGGTGCCGCTCGTGTTCAAGGTGACCTTCCTGCCGAGCACGCTGACGCTGCCGAGCAGGTTGGACTGGGCGGTCGGCCGCTTCCCGGCGGCACACACCGCCTTCGAGGTCACCTGCTCGACCGAGATCAGCGGCACCGCGGCCAGACCCGGCACATGGACCTTGGCGTTGACGAGGTTGGAGTACCCCTCGGCGCGCTGTTTGTCCGCGGCGGCCCGGGCGGTGGCCACATCGGCCCGCAGCACACTGAACGGCCGGCCCCCGTCCACGCCGTCCAGGGTCGCGGTGAGCGCCGTCTTACTGGCCGTCGCGGGTGCGTGCACCTCGTTCAGCACCACCGAGAGCGGAGCCGTGACGGTCTTGTTGAGCAGGGAGACATCGAGATCGGTGCGGAGCACGACCGCACCCGCCTTACCGGTGGTCGCACCGGTGTCGGCCTGCGCGGTCGCCGCGGGCAGCAGGCCCAGGACGGAGACCGCGGCAGCGGCAGTGGCGGCCGCCAGACGGCGGGTGGGCATGCCGAAGTAGGTGTTACTGGAACAGGACACGTGAGTTGACCCCCACAGGAGACATGGAGCCGCCGGCGCCTGCCGCGGGGGACTCCACGGGCGCCGACGGCCTCGACCACGCCATATTTGCGCACTGAGGGTAAACAGGCAGACACATGATGTCCGTTCACCCCAAAGGGTGTGGTTCGCCGTCGCGTTCGAGCCGCGTTCCCTTCAGGAGCCCCTTCAGGACCCCCTGCCCCACCCGTTCCCGCGCCCCGTCGACCCGCGCCCCGTGCCCTGTCAGCCCGTCCCCGTGCCCTGTCAGCCCGTTCCCGCGCCCCGTCAGCCCGTTCCCGCGCCCCGTCAGCCGACCACGCGGCCTCGCAGCACCACCCGCCGCGGCGTCGTCAGCACCCGCACATCGGCGCGCGGATCCGCGTCGTAGACGACGAGATCGGCGGGGGCCCCCTCGGTGAGCCCCGGCCGTCCGAGCCAGGACCGCGCCCCCCAGGTCGCCGCCGAGAGCGCGTCCCGCGCCGGGATGCCCGCCTTCACCAACTCGGCCACCTCCTGCCCGACCAGCCCATGGGCCAGGCCGCCGCCCGCGTCGGTGCCGGTGTAGATCGGGATGCCCGCGTCGTAGGCCGCCCGCACCGTCTCGTACCGGCGCGCGTGCAGCCGCCGCATATGGTCCGCCCAGCGCGGGAACCTCACCTCGCCGCCCAGCGCCAGCCGGGGGAAAGTGGCGATGTTGACCAGGGTCGGGACGATCGCCACGCCCCGCTCGGCGAACAGCGGGATGGTCTCCTCGGTGAGCCCGGTGGCGTGCTCGATGCAGTCGATCCCCGCCTCGACCAGCGGCGCGAGGCTCTCCTCGGCGAAACAGTGCGCCGTGACCCGCGCGCCCAGCCGGTGCGCCTCCGCGATGGCCGCCTCGACCGCGCCGCGCGGCCAGCAGGCCCCAAGGTCACCGGTCTCCCGGTCGATCCAGTCGCCGACCAGCTTCACCCAGCCGTCGCCGCGCCGCGCCTCCGCGGCCACATAGGCGACCAGGTCCTCCGGCTCGATCTCATGCGCGTAGTTGCGGATATAGCGCTTGGTGCGGGCGATATGGCGGCCGGCCCGGATGATGCGGGGCAGATCCTCGCGGTCGTCGATCCAGCGGGTGTCGGCCGGCGATCCGGCGTCCCGCAGCAGCAGCGCCCCGGCGTCGCGGTCGGTCAGCGCCTGTTTCTCGCTCGTCGAATCGTCCACCGCCCCATGGGCGTCGAGTCCGACATGGCAGTGGGCGTCGACGAGGCCGGGCAGCACCCAGCCCTCGACCAGCCGAACGTCTCTGGCCCCGGCCGGCCGCTCGAACGTGATCCTGCCGTCGACCACCCACAGCTCGTCCCGGACGTCCCCGGCAGCGTCGCCGGTGTCCGGTCCGACCAGGACCCGGCCCTTGATGTGGAGCACCGCGCTATCCCTCATGCAACGCACTGTACGAGACCGGAGCAGGGCGTTGACCGGCCAATTCCCAGGAGCTGGAACGGCGCCACTCGAACAACATGCGCAGCGCTGCTACGCTCACGCAACCCACCGGAGGAGCGGCAGTGAGGAGGTCCTCGTGAACGCTCCCGCCGATGACGCGGCCGCCGCGGGCACCGCGCGAGCGCCCGGCGCACCGGAGGACCCCGACGGCTTATCGGCCGACGACGCCCGGACCCGCCCGCACACCGCCTCACAGGCCGACGCCGAGGCGCACACCGGCCCACAGCCCAACCCACACCCCAACGACCCGCAGGCCGAATTCCGGGACTTCTTCGAGCGGCACCACGCCGAACTCGCCCGCCTCGCCCATCTGTTGCTCGGCAGCTCCGACGGGGCGGACGACCTGGCGGCCGACGCGCTGGTGGCGGTCTGGCACCAGTGGGACCGGGTGCGGGCCGCCGACCATCCGGCCGCGTACGCCCGGGGTGTGGTCGCCAACCTGGCCCGCTCCAGGATCCGCAGTCTGGTGCGCGAGCGGCGGCGGGTGGCGCTCTTCTCCTCGCAGCGCTCCGACCATGTGGACGACCCGGATGTGCCCGCCGTGGTGGATGTGCAGGCGGCGCTGGTCCGGCTGCCGTTCCGCAAGCGCGCATGCGTGGTGCTGCGGCACGCCTTCGACCTCTCCGAGCGGGAGACGGCCCGGACGCTGGGCATTTCGGTGGGCACGGTCAAGAGTCAGACCTCCCGCGGAATCGCCGAGCTGGAGCGGCTGCTCGGCCCTCCGGACGGCGAGGGCGAGCTGCCCGGGGCGACGGAGGCCGAGCAGACGGTACGAACGCTCCGCTCTGGGAACACAGGCCACACGGGCCACACTGGACCCGCTCGCCACTCGGGTCACATGGGCCACGCCGGGCACGCCGGAGGGGGCAGTTGATGATCGAGTATCGCGAGCGCCCCGAGGGCCGCGATGTCGTCGCCGAGCTGCGTACGGCCGCCGCCTCCCATGAGCCGGACCGGATCCGGATGCTGGCCCGGGTCACGGCGGGCATGGCGGCCGACGGCCGGGGCCGGGGCGCGCGGACGAGCCCGCGCCGGACCTGGGCGCCCCGGCTGGTGGGCCCGGTCGCCGGGCTGGCCGCGGCGGTCGCGGCGACGGGGATCGCGGTGGTGGCCACGGACGGTGCCGAGCGGCCGCAGACGGTGCGCACCTCGAGCGAGCCTCCCGCGCCTCCGGCGGGCGCGGGCGCGGACAGGCGGCCCGGGGAGGAGCCGGGCGCCGGGTCGCAGAGCGATGCTGAGCGGCACACGCCGAGCGCCTATCCCACCGCGGCCGGTCCAAACCATCTCGCCGAGCCGACCGTTCGGTCCAAGGGCGCCATCAACGCCCATTCCAATCCGTACTGGGCGCAGAGTGACATCGCGCTCACCATCGGTAGGCCGCTGACCTCGCTGACGGTGGAGCTGCGGGTCGCGGACACCGGGGACGTGCTGTCCACCGGGTCCTGGACCTCGCTGCCGACCAGCGATGTGACCGCCGCCACCCGCGTCGAGGACGGTGTGCTGGTCTACCGCTGGACGCTCCGGAAGGGCGCCACCGTGCCCGCGGGCCGGCATGTCTTCGCGGGGCAGTACAACCACGCCGAGGGGGACCGGGACACCGGCCGGGACGCGTACTCGGCCTCGGGCAACGGCGCCTCCGGGGCCTTCGCGGTACGGGGCGACTTCCCTCGGTTCACCGTGGGGGATTGAATTCATGGCGGCGCGGCCGGAAATTCTCCGCGTTTTTCCGCTACTGCTTCCACATTCGTCTGCCCGCCATTGCGATTCCTAAACAAAAAATTTTTCACGGGTTCCTGATCCCGTAATTCAAGACGGTCATCGGCCGGTTACATATATGTGACAGACCCCACACGCGATCCGCTTTGCCCGAGTAACTCCCCTACAAATTACCGCCTTTCGGCCAACGGCCGCGCGCGCACGCGCTCCCGCGTGATAACACATCGACCCCCCTCCACGTAACCCCCCACCGCGATGCATTTTCTGATTCTGCTGGGTAAATTGAATTTGCATGACCGCCGCACAAGCAGACCTAGTCCGTAGCGAATTGGATTTGCCGGAGGGCCTCACCCTCGACACACCGCGAGTCGAGGATGGAGCCGCGATCTGGCGAATCGCCCGCGACTCCAAAGCCCTGGACCTCAACTCCTCCTACAGCTACCTCCTGTGGTGCCGCGACTTCGCCGCCACATCCGTAGTGGCGCGCGACGCCGACGGCGGACCGGTCGGCTTCATCACCGGCTACATCCGTCCCGAGCGCCCCGAGACCCTCGTCGTCTGGCAGGTCGCCGTCGACCACGCCTGGCGTGGCCGCAAACTGGCCGCCACCCTGCTGGACGGGCTGGTCGCCCGGGTCGCCAGGGCGGGCGTCCGCGGCATCGAGACGACGATCACCCCTGACAACACCGCCTCGAACCGGCTGTTCACCTCGTTCGCCGAACGGCATGGAGCGCAGCTCGAGCGTGAGGTGCTCTTCCACGGCGGTCTCTTCCCCGACGGTGGACACGAGCCCGAGGTGCTCTACCGCATCGGTCCGCTCGGGCCGCGCGCGGACCGGACCTGATCTCCCCTGATCACACCCCGATCACCCCGATCCTCCCCCCTCACCCCCCTCACACCCCTCTCCCAGGAGAACGCTGTGACCATCACCCCGCCCGCCCTGAGCGTCTTCGAGGCCCTGGAGTCGGAGGTGCGCAGCTACTGCCGTGGCTGGCCCGCCGTCTTCGACCGTGCGCAGGGCAGCCACATGTTCGACGAGGACGGCCACACCTACCTCGACTTCTTCGCCGGAGCCGGGTCGCTCAACTACGGCCACAACAACCCGGTACTGAAACGGGCGCTGATCGACTACATCGAGCGTGACGGCGTCACCCACGGCCTGGACATGTCCACCACGGCCAAGCGCGCGTTCCTCGAGTCGTTCCAGAACAACATCCTGCGCCCCCGCGATCTGCCCTACAAGGTCATGTTCCCGGGCCCGACCGGCACCAACGCCGTCGAGGCCGCGCTGAAGCTGGCCCGTAAGGTCAAGGGGCGCGAAGCCATCGTCTCCTTCACCAACGCCTTCCACGGCATGTCGCTGGGCTCGCTGGCCGTGACCGGCAACGCCTTCAAGCGCGCCGGCGCGGGCATCCCGCTGGTCCACGGCACCCCGATGCCGTTCGACAACTACTTCGACGGCACGATCCCGGACTTCCTGTGGTTCGAGCGGCTGCTGGAGGACCAGGGTTCCGGCCTCAACCAGCCCGCCGCCGTGATCGTCGAGACCGTGCAGGGCGAGGGCGGTATCAACGTGGCCCGGCCCGAGTGGCTGCGCGCCCTGGCCGAGCTGTGCGAGCGCCAGGACATGCTGCTGATCGTCGACGACATCCAGATGGGCTGCGGCCGCACCGGCGCCTTCTTCTCCTTCGAGGAGGCGGGCATCACCCCGGACATCGTGACCGTGTCGAAGTCCATCAGCGGCTACGGCATGCCGATGTCGCTCGCGCTCTTCAAGCCCGAGCTGGACGTCTGGGAGCCCGGCGAGCACAACGGCACCTTCCGCGGCAACAACCCCGCCTTCGTCACCGCCGCCGCGACCCTGGACACCTACTGGGCCGACAGCCAGATGGAGAAGCAGACCCTGGCCCGCGGCGAGCAGGTCGAGCAGGCCCTGCGCGCCATCTGCGAGGAGCAGTCCGGCACCCACTTCCGCGGCCGTGGCCTGGTGTGGGGCCTGGAGTTCGAGGACAAGCCGCGCGCCTCGGCGGTCTGCAAGCGCGCCTTCGAACTCGGTCTGCTGGTCGAGACGTCCGGCCCCGAGAGCGAGGTCGTCAAGCTGCTGCCCGCGCTGACCATCTCCCCCGATGACCTGGACGAGGGGCTGCGGACCCTCGCCCGCGCGGTCCGCGAGACCGCATAACCCTCCCGTACCGCAGAGAAGAGAAAGGCAAGAACCCACCGTGATCGTCCGATCCTTCAAGGACATCGAGGACACCGAGAGGCACATCAAGTCCAAGTCCGGCACCTGGGAGAGCAAGCGCATCGTGCTCGCCCGGGAGGGCGTCGGCTTCTCGCTGCACGAGACCATCCTCTACGCGGGCACCGAGACGTCGATGTGGTACGCCAACCACATCGAGGCGGTGCTGTGCGTCGAGGGTGAGGCCGAGCTCACCAACGACGAGACCGGTGAGAAGCACTGGATCACGCCCGGCACCATGTACCTGCTGAACGGGCACGAAAAGCACACGATGCGCCCCAAAACAGACTTCCGGTGCGTCTGTGTATTCAACCCGCCGATCACGGGACGGGAGGACCATGATGAGAACGGCGTATACCCGCTGATCACCGAGACCGAGGAGGCATGATCCGATGACCGCGGTCACTGACCTGTACCCGACCCGTGGGGCCATGGAGGTCGCCACACCGCGCGTGGACCCCGTGGTGTGGTCCGAGCCGGGCGCCCCCGGGCCGCTGCAACCGTCCGAGCTGAGCGATTTCGATCGCGACGGCTTCCTGGCAATCGACGAGCTGATCACTCCGGACGAGGTCGCGGTCTACCGCGCCGAGCTGGACCGGCTGGTCGCCGACCCGGACGTGCGCGCCGACGAACGCTCGATCATCGAGCCGAAGTCGCAGGACGTACGGTCGGTGTTCGAGGTGCACCGGATCAGCGAGGTGTTCGCGAACCTGGTGCGCGACCCGCGAGTGGTGGGCCGCGCGCGTCAGATCCTCGGCTCGGACGTCTACGTCCACCAGAGCCGGATCAACGTCAAACCGGGTTTCGGCGCCTCGGGCTTCTACTGGCACTCGGACTTCGAGACCTGGCACGCCGAGGACGGGCTGCCGAACATGCGGACCGTGTCGGTCTCGATCGCGCTGACCGAGAACTACGACACCAACGGCGGCCTCATGATCATGCCGGGGTCGCACCGTACCTTCCTCGGCTGCTCGGGCGAGACACCGAAGGACAACTACAAGAAATCGCTGCAGATGCAGGACGCGGGCACCCCGTCCGACGAGGCGCTCACCGGTTTCGCCGACAAGCACGGCATCAAGCTGTTCACCGGCAAGGCCGGTTCGGCGACGTGGTTCGACTGCAACTGCATGCACGGCTCGGGCGACAACATCACGCCCTACTCGCGCAGCAACGTCTTCATCGTGTTCAACAGCGTGGAGAACACTGCCGTAGAGCCGTTCGCGGCACCGGTCCCCCGGCCGGATTTCATCGGGGCCAGGGACTTCACGCCCGTACGGTGATCACCGCCGTGCGCTGAGCTGACGTCCGTGATCTGAGGGAAGCCGGGGTGCCCCGGCTTCCCTCAGATTTTTTCCGGCCCCGTTCCGGCCCCTGTCTCAGCGGGACAGCTCCTCCAGCAGCCGGTCCACATCGGCCGCCGTGTTGTACAGGTGGAAGGAGGCGCGGAGGTTGCCGGCCCGCGCCGAGACATGCACATCCGCCTCCGCCAGCCGGGACGCGGCGTCCCCCAGCCCCGGTACGGAGACGATGGCCGAGCCGGGAGCGGCGACGGGCTGGTGGCCGAGCCCGGTGACCCCGGCCCGGAAGCGGTCGGCGAGCGCGCGGTCGTGGGCGGCGATGGCCTCGGTGCCCAGCTCCTCGATCAGCGCGAGGGAGTGCCGCGCGGCGACGTAGGAGTACACGCTCGGGCTCTCGTCGAAACGGCGGGCGGAGTGGGCGAGTTCCGCCACCGGTCCGTAGCAGCTGTCCCAGGGCTTCTCGCCCGCGACCCAGCCCGCGAAGACGGGGGTGAGCTCGCCGAGGTCCTCGGGGACGGTCAGGAAGGCGGCCCCGCGCGGGCACATCAGCCACTTGTAGGCCACGCAGACGGTGTAGTCGGCCTCGTCGGCGTTGACCGGGAACCAGCCGGCCGCCTGGCTGGTGTCCACCAGGGTGCGGGCCCCGTGGGTCCGGGCCGCCTCCGCGATGGCGTCGAGATCGGCGATCCGCCCGTCCGCGGACTGGACCGCGCTCACGGCCACCAGCGCCGTACCGGGCCGTACCGCCTCCGCGATCTCCTCCAGGGGCACGATGCGCAGCTTGAGGTCGCCGCGGACGGCGAAGGGGTTGACCAGGGAGCTGAAGTCGCCGTCGGCGACGATGACTTCGGCTCCGGGCGGCAGCGACGTGGCGATCATCCCCGCGTAGACGGCGACCGAGCTGCCCGCCGCGACCCGGCGCGCCGGTACGCCGACGAGCCGGGCGTAGGCGACCCGGCTCTCCTCGACCGCCTCGAAGGCCACATCGACGATGGGCCGTCCGGCGGCCGAGCCGTCGAGGACCGCCTTCACGGCGGCCACGGAGCGTGCGGGGATCAGACCGCTGGACGCGGTGGTGAGATATGTCGTGTGTGGCGCGAATTCGGCGCCCGCCAGGCTCTCCATGACCATCCACTATGGAACCGGCTCACCCCGGCGTCCATCGCGTTTCCCTGTCGGATGCCTTCAAGTAAACCTTATGGATACCCGCTGACCTGCGGCGATGCCCATGTCTGGCGCGGCGCCCGGGTGGGCTCACCGGCGGATCGGCCGAAAGAGACCCCCGGGAGCCGTAGGCGGCCGCGGGCACGCCGATACGGCCGCCGGAACCGCGGGTCAGGTCCGCGGGTCCGGCGGCCGCGCCGTCGGTCCGGGCTTCAGCGGTGCTGCTCCCGGAGGTCGTTTCCGGGGATTCAGCCGCGCTGCTCCCGGATGCCGTTGATCCGCCGGGGCAGCTCCAGCGGGTTCTCGTCCCGCAGCTCCGGCGGCAGCAGGGCGGCCGGGGTGTCCTGGTAGGCGACCGGCCGCAGCCAGCGCTCGATGGCGGTGCCGCCGACCGAGGTGGAGGTGGAGGTGGTGGCCGGGTAGGGGCCACCGTGGTGCTGGGCCGGGGCGACGGCGACACCGGTCGGCCAGCCGTTGACCAGGACCCGGCCGGCCAGCGGGGTGAGCTCGGCGATCAGCGCAGCGGCCCGGCCCTCGGTGCCCTCGCCCTCGGCGGCGGAGATCTGGACAGTGGCGGTGAGGTTGCCCGGGAGCCGGCCGAGCACCGCGCTGATCTCCTCGTCGCTCTCGTAGCGCGCCACGACGGTCACCGGGCCGAAGCACTCCTCCAGCAGCACATCGTGCGGACCGTCCTCGGCGAGCCGCCGCGCCGGGACGGTCAGGAAGCCCGCGCTGACCGTGTGCTCACCGCCGGAGCCGGGGGTGACCGGGGCCTCCACATCCGCCAGTTCGGCGCGCTCCTTGACCCCGGCGACGAAGTTGTCCCGCATCCGGTGGTCGAGCAGGACGCCCGCGTCGGTGTTGCTGACCGCCTCGGTGAGGGACTTCACCAGGCCGTCGCCCGCCGGTCCTGCCGGGGCCAGCACAAAGCCGGGCTTGGTGCAGAACTGGCCCACGCCCAGCGTCATGGAGCCCGCGAGCCCCGCGCCGATCTGGTCGCCGCGCTCGATGGCCGCGGCCTCGGTGACCACGACCGGGTTGAGGCTGCCCAGCTCGCCGTGGAAGGGGATCGGCACCGGCCGGGAGGCCGCCGCGTCGTGCAGGGCGCGGCCGCCGCGGACCGAGCCGGTGAAGCCGGCGGCGGCGATCAGCGGATGCTTGACCAGCTCGATACCCGCGTCGAAACCGTGCACCACCGCGATCACCTCAGCGGGCACCCCGACCCGCTCGGCGGCACGGCGCAGCGCGGAGGCGGCCACCTCGGAGGTGGCGGGGTGGTCGGGGTGGGCCTTGACGACGACCGGGCAGCCCGCGGCGAGGGCGCTCGCGGTGTCGCCGCCGGGCACGGAGAAGGCGAGCGGGAAGTTGCTGGCGGCGTAGACGGCGACGACACCGAGCGGCAGCTTGTAGCGGCGCAGATCGGGCCAGGGCGGGGTCTGGGTGGCGTCGGCGTGGTCGATGCGGACGTCGAGGAAGGCGCCCTCGTCCACGATGGTCGCGAAGGCCCGCAGCTGGTAGGTGGTGCGGGCGAGTTCGCCGGTGAGCCGGGCGGGGCCGAGCGCGGTCTCCGCGTCGGCGGCCTCGACCAGCTGGTCACGGGCCTCGTCGAGGAGCTCGGCGGCGGTGCGCAGCAGGGCGGCGCGCACCGTGCGGTCGGCCAGGGAGCCGCGGGCGGCGTGGGCCGCGCGCACCACGCGGTCGACCTCCTCCGCCGTGGCTTCGACCGCTACCTGCTCCCGCTGCTTTCCGGTTCGGGGGTCGACGCTCCACACTGGTGCTGACACCGCGGATTCCTCCTGCTGTGGTGTTACCGCTGCTTGCGTCCCACACATCGACGGTGTTCGATATGCTGAACGCTGTCCCGGGTGATGAATTTCCCCTCGGGACTCTATGGCTGGTCGAACAGAGGGGTCAAGGCGATGTCAGCTGCCGAGACGGGCGGGGCCCAGGTCAAATCGGCTGTCCGCACGGTCGAACTGCTGGAGTTCTTCGCCGGGCGGCCCGGAATGCACAGCCTCGCCGCGGTCCAGGAGGCCGTGGGCTATCCCAAGTCGAGCCTCTACATGCTGCTGCGCACCCTGGTGGAGCTCGGCTGGGTGGAGACGGACGCCACCGGCACCCGCTACGGCATCGGGGTGCGCGCCCTGCTCGTCGGCACCTCCTACATCGACGGCGACGAGGTCGTGGCCGCCGCCCGCCCCACCCTGGACCGGCTCTCGGACGACACCACCGAGACCATCCACCTCGCCCGCCTCGACGGCACCAACGTCGTCTATCTCGCCACCCGGCAGTCGCAGCACTATCTGCGCCCCTTCACCCGCGTGGGCCGCCGACTGCCCGCCCACTCCACCTCGCTGGGCAAGGCGCTGCTGGCCACGTACTCCGACGAGCAGGTGCGCAAGCTGCTGCCGGAGACGCTGGGCCAGCTCACCGAACACACCATCACCGACCGCGAGAAGCTGATCGAGGAGCTGCACCTGATCCGGGAGCAGGGGTACGCGGTGGACCGCGAGGAGAACACCCTGGGCCTGCGCTGCTTCGGCATCGCCATCCCGTACCGCACCCCCTCGCGCGACGCCATCAGCTGCTCGGTGCCGGTGGCCCGGCTCACCCCCACCCATGAGCAGATGATCAAGGACGCCCTGTTCGACGCCCGGGACCGGCTCACCCTCGCGACGCGACGTCTTTGACCCACGGGAGGACGGCCCCTCCGCCGCGCGGCGGAGGCGGATCGTCGGCCAGGGTGAGGCGCGGCGCCCGGCGCGCCGCGAGGCTGGTCCCCGTGACCCACACCCTTCCCGGCGGGCCGACGCGTCCCGCACCCGCCCGCCCGCCAAGGAGCCGACCGCGCCGATGAATCTAACCTACGCTGTGCGGATGACCGTCGGATTGCCCGTCCTCACGGCCGACGGGCGCTTCTTCCGCGAGTGCGGCTCCGCCTTGGGCGCGGCAGCGCACCGGGCCCCGTGACCGGGGCGTGGTGGCGGCGGGCGGTCCGTGCGGTGGCCGGCCGCCGGGCCCAGCTGCGCTGGGTCCATCTGGTGCTCGGCGGCGCCCTGTTGATGCCGTATTACCTGCTGACCGGCGTCGTCTTCGCGATGCTCCTGCGGGACGCCGTGCCCTTCACCTCCCTGCTATGGCAGCTGGGCACCTTCGCCCTGGCCCTGCCGCTGGCCATGCCCACCGCGCTGCTCCCGCTCGTACGCCCCCTGGAGGCCACCGCCGCGCGTTCGCTGTGCGGGCTTCCGGAGTCCGCGGAGCTCGCGGCCGGGCCCGCCGGGTCGTGGGACGCGCGCGCCCGCACCTTGCTCTGGTACGGGCTGCATCTGGCCATCGGCGGGCTGGTGAGCGGGCTCACCCTGTCCCTGCTGCCCGCCTCGGCACTGCTGGTCGCCCTGCCGTTCACCGACGGTTCGTACGCCGACGAGGGCTGGCCGCACGCCTTCGCCTCGGCCCCCCACGCGCTGGCGCCCTTGGCCGGGGTGCTGCTGCTGGGTGTGATCATGGGGATCGCCGCGGCCGCCGGGGCGCTGCTGGCCCGCTGTGCACCCGCGCTGCTCGGCCCGGCCCCCGCCGAACGGCTCGCCGCCGCCGAGCAGCGGGCCACCCGGCTGGCCTCCCGCAACCGGCTCGCCCGCGAGCTGCACGACTCGGTCGGCCATGCACTGAGCGCGGTGACCCTCCAGGCGAGCGCGGCCCGTAAGGTCCTCGACACCGATCCGGACTTCGCCCGGGAGGCGCTGGCGGCCATCGAGGAGACCACCCGGGACGCGGTCGGCGAACTCGACAGCGTGCTGGGCCTGTTACGGGAAGGGGAGGACCGTCCGGCCCCCGCCCCCTCCCCCACCCTGATGGATCTGGACGGGCTGCTGGCCCGCACCCGGGCCGCGGGCGTCGCCGTCGAGCTGACGGCCCCGGGCGCGCTGGACCGGCTGCCGCCCGTCGTCTCCCGCGAGGCGTACCGCATCGTCCAGGAGGGGCTCAGCAACGCGCTGCGCCACGCGGGCCGGGTGCCGGTGCGGCTCCGGATCGCCGAGGACCCGAAGAAGGTGGAGATCACGATGGAGAACCCGGTGAACGGAGCCACTCGGGCACGGCCCACCGGCGGCGGCCGCGGGCTGCGCGGCATCGCCGAACGAGCCACCCTGCTGCGCGGCACCTGTGCGTGGGACACCGTGGACGGCGTCTGGCGGCTGACGGTCCGGCTCCCGCTGGAGGCGTCCCGATGAGCACCCCGCCGTCCCCGGTGGACGCCCCGCCGTCCCCGCTGCGCATCGTGCTCGTCGACGACGAGCGGATGGTGCGCACCGCGCTGCGCGCGATCCTCTCCAGCGAACCGGACCTGGAGGTCGTCGGCGAGGCCGGAAGCGGCGCCGAGGCCGTACCGGTGGTCCGTGAACTGCGTCCGGACGTCGTGCTGATGGACGTCCGGATGCCCGATGTCGACGGCATCCGCGCCACCGAGCGGATCCTGAGCACCATGGAGGACCCGCCGCGCGTCATCGTGGTGACGACGTTCGAGAACGACAGCTATGTGTACGACGCGCTGCGCGCCGGGGCCAGCGGCTTTCTGCTCAAGCGGGCCCGTGCGGAGGACCTGATGCAGGCGGTGCGGCTGGTGGCGCGCAGCGATTCGCTGCTGTTCCCGGCCGCCGTGCGGGCGCTGGCCGCCGAGCACGCCGCCGCCCGGGGCCCGGACCGCGAGGCGAGCGCGCGGGCGCTGCGCGACCGGCTCTCCGAGCGGGAGGCCGTGGTGCTGCGGCTGATGACCGACGGGCTGTCCAACTCCGAGATCGCGGCCCGGATGGCGGTGGGGCCGGCCACGGTCAAGACCCATGTGGGCGCGGTGCTCACCAAGTTGGGGGTGCGGGACCGCACCCAGGCGGTGATCGCCGCGTACGAGAGCGGTTTCGTCACACCGGGCTGACGTCGGGCGCACACCCGGCTGATATCGGGCGGCACACCGGGCTGACAACCGGCGGCCGGGGTGGTCTGCTGTGACGGGTCGACCGAACGGGCGGATGGGCGGAGGAGAAGGCGCATGGAGTACGCACGGCTGGGCGCGTCGGGCATCAAGGTGTCGCGGATCTGCCTGGGCATGATGAGCTACGGCAGCCCCGAACACCGGCCCTGGCAGCTGGACATCGACGACGCGCGGCCGATCGTGCGGCGCGCGGTAGAGGAGGGGGTGACCTTCTTCGACACCGCCGACATGTACTCGATGGGCCGGAGCGAGGAGATCACCGGCGAGCTGCTGCGGGAGCTCTTCCCCAGCCGCGACGACTATGTCCTCGCCACGAAGGTCTACTCCCCGATGGGAGAGGGCCCCAACGACCGCGGGCTGTCCCGTAAGCACATCCTGGCGGGCATCGACGCCTCGCTGCGGCGGCTGGGCACCGACCATGTGGATCTCTACCAGATCCACCGCTTCGACCCGGCGACACCCATCGAGGAGACGATGGAGGCGCTCCACGACGTGGTGCGGGCCGGAAAGGCCCGGTACATCGGCGCCTCCTCCATGTACGCCTGGCAGTTCGCCAAGGCCCAGCACACGGCCGAGGCGCACGGCTGGACCCGGTTCGTCTCCATGCAGAACCACTACAACCTGCTCTACCGGGAGGAGGAGCGGGAGATGAACCCGCTCTGCCTGGACCAGGGCGTCGGCGTCATCCCCTGGAGCCCGCTGGCGCGCGGACTGCTGGCGGGCACCCGCGACCGGGACCGCACCGGGACCACCGTCCGGGCGGGCAACGATCCGCTGGTGGAGAAGTGGTACGCGGACGCGGAGTTCTCCATCGTGGACGCCACCCGCGAGATCGCCGATAAGCGCGGGGTGTCCCCGGCGCGGGTCGCGCTGGCGTGGCTGCTCGGCAGGCCCGCGGTCAGCGCGCCGATCGTCGGGGCCACGAAGATCGGCCATCTGGAGGACGCGGTCGCGGCGGTGGGGCTGACGCTCGACGAGGCGGAGGTGGCCCGCCTGGAGGACCCCTACCGCCCGCGCCCCATCATGGGCCACAGCTGACGGGGCGGGGCGACTCCCAGGGGGAGGGCGTCACGGCTCAGGTGAGCAGCTGCTCGAGGGGATCGATCGCGAAGTAGACGACGAACAGCGCGGCCGTCCCCCACAGCAGCCAGTGCACCTCACGCGCCTTGCCCAGCACGGCCTTGATCACCACGTAGGAGATGAACCCGGCGCCGATCCCGTTGGAGATGGAGTAGCTGAACGGCATCAGGGCGATGGTGAGGAACGCCGGGACGGCGATGTCGATGCGCTCCCAGTCGATGGACCGCACCTGGCTCATCAGCAGGAAGCCGACGGCGATCAGCGCCGGGGCGGCGGCCTGCGCGGGCACCACGGTGGCCAGCGGGGTCAGGAAGAGCGCGAGCCCGAACAGCGCTCCGGTGACCACGCTGGCGAAGCCGGTGCGCGCGCCCTCGCCGACCCCCGCCGCGGACTCGATATAGCTGGTGTTGGACGAGGCGGAGGCGGCGCCGCCGAGGGCGGCCGCCGCGCCGTCGATGAGCAGCACCCGCCCCAGGCCCGGCACCCTGCCCTCGGCATCGAGCAGCCCGGCCTCATTGCTCACGCCGACGACCGTGCCCATGGTGTCGAAGAAGTCGGACAGGATGAGGGTGAAGATCAGCAGGACGATGGTGATGACGCCGACCTGCTGGAACGCCCCGAAGAGGCTGAAGGAGCCGATCAGCCCGAAGTCCGGGGTGTCGACCACGCTGTCGGGGAGGGTGGGCACGGTCAGCCCCCATGCCTCCGGCCGGATGTCGGCGATCTCGTTGATGACGATCGCGAGCACGGTCGAGCCGACGATGCTGATCAGCAGGGCGCCCTTGACCTTGCGCGCCATCAGCGCGACGGTCAGCAGCACCCCCACGCAGAAGACCAGGACGGGCCAGCCGGTGAGCCGGCCGTCCGCGCCGAGCTGTACGGGCGTGGAGCCGGTGGGGCCGGGGATACGGGAGACGAACCCGGCGTCGATGAAGCCGATGAAGGCGATGAACAGCCCGATCCCCACGCTGATCGCCTGCTTCAGGGACTGCGGGATGGCGTGCATCACCGCCTCGCGCAGCCCGGTCAGCACCAGCGCGCAGATGATCAGGCCCTCCAGGACCACCAGACCCATGGCGTCGGCCCAGCTCATCTGCGGGGCGATCTGGAAGGCGACGACGGCGTTGAGCCCGAGGCCGGCGGCGAGGGCGAGCGGAAGATTGCCGCCGATGCCCATGAGGACGGTCATCACGGCGGCCACCAGGGCGGTGGCGGTGGCGAGTTGGGTGCCGGAGAGCTGCTCGCCGAACTTGTCCTTCGCCCCGCCCAGGATGATCGGGTTCAGGACGAGGATGTACGCCATCGTGAAGAAGGTGGCGAGTCCGCCCCGGACCTCGCGGCCGAGGGTGGAGCCGCGTTCGGATATCCGGAAGTACCGGTCGAACATGGGGAGTCCGGGCGGCGGTGGGGCCGGGGCCTTGTCGGTGATCTGTCTCGCCATGGTCGCGCTCCTCGGGGACGGCGTGCGGGCCGGCGGCGTGCCGGATCAAGGGATTGTGCCCGCCATGAGCGCGATTCAGGTTTTCCCGGGGTTTCAGTTCATCGTCGAGCCGATCTCGGTGCGGTCCATGACCACGAGGAAGCTGGTGACCGGAAGTGAGCCGTCCTGCCGCCGGGAGCCGAGGGCCGTGGTGGGGTCGGTGGTGACCAGCGGCGGGGTGGGCGGGCCGCCCGGCGTCCAGCTGTTGTCCCGGGAGACGGCGAGGCGTCCGGTGTCCGCGCTGCCGCGGCCGTTGGAGACCGCGAGGTTGCGGGTCAGGCGGGCGCGGGAGCCGGCGAAGGAGTAGCCCTTGCCCCAGTTGTCGAAGGCGGTGGTGCGCTGGAGTTGGAGGGCTCCGGTGTTGCCGCCGGCCTCGAAGCCGCTCTTGGTGTTGGCCCAGGCGGCGGAGGTCCGTACGACATGGGCGGGCGAGGGGGCACCGCGGCGGTCGGCACCGAGCTGGAAGCCGCTGCCGTCGCCCTTGAAGTAGGGGATGTGCCAGCGGTTCCGGCCGTTTCCGAAGGCCCAGGAGTGCTCGATGGTGACGGGGCTCGCCCACATCCACAGGTCGAGGCCGTCGTCGCTGTTGCGGAACAGCCGGGATCCGGTGACCACGTTGCCGGTGCCGGAGCCGTGGGTGAGGGCCATGCCGTCGGCTCTCTGGCCGCCGGTGGCGTCGTCGTGGTTCCCGTAGGAGTCCAGGTTCCGGATGACGTTGCCGTTGGTGTCATCGCCGCGGAGGGTGAGTCCGGTGTCGCCGTTGCCGTGGGTGCTGAGGTTCTGGAAGACGTTTCTCGCACAGGAGGTGCAGACCAGGCCGCCGCCCGGGGCGTTGCGCAGCTCGATCCCGGAGACCGTCCAGTAGTCGGCGCTGAGGGAGACCAGGGAGGAGCCCTCGCCCAGCCGGGAGCCGTCGAGCCGGACCTTCTCCGCCCTGTAGGGCCGGAGTTGGACGCGCTCGCGGGCGGTGCCGCTGACGGAGCTGCGCAGCGTCCTGGCGGGGTAGTACGTGCCGCCGCGCACCTCGATGGTGGTGCCCGCCTTGGCGGCGGATATCGCCTTTCCGAGGCTTCGGTAGGGGGACTTGAGGGTGCCGCTGTTGCCGTCGCTGCCATTGGTGGCCACGTACACGGTGGTGGGCACGGCGCTCGCGCCCTCCGGCGAAGCCGTCAGATACACCCCGGCCACGGCCGACGCCACGATCACGGCGCTGCCCAGCGGCAGCGTGCGGTCCTTACGGCGACGGTGGCGGCCCCGCTTGCGCCTCAGCCCCATGGCAACTCCTGTTCCGCGTCGAGAGAACGGACCGGAGGATCCGGACCGGCCCGTCCCATGTCGTAGTTGCCGCCCGTCCAGATTAGGTTGCCGGGCACCCGAGGATTCTTAGATTACGAAATTCCGATCGCCTCGCGATAGCTTGCGACAAGTCTTGATCGTTTTGTGGCCGAAGATGTTCGGAAACGGTCGGTCGTGTTGGTCTGTTGCCTCATGGGCGATAGACCTTGCCCGGTTCCGGGGTGGCCGGGGCCATCAGCTGGGAGACCGTCACCACCGTATAGCCGTCCTTCTTCAGCTTCGCCAGGATCCCCGGCACCGCCGGCACCGTGCCCTTGTAGATGTCGTGCAGCAGGATGATCCCGTCGCGCTTCGTCTGGTCCAGCACCCGCTTCTCGATCAGCGCGGAGTCGTTCGTCAGATAGTCCTTCGCCGTCACGCTCCACAGCACCTGCGCCACGCCCAGCTCACGGCAGATCTTGGAGACCCGCTCGTCGGTACGCCCCTGGGGCGGCCGCATCAGCAGCGGCGTACGGCCGGTGAGCTTCTTGACGGCGTCCTGGACGCGGGTGATCTCCGAGCGGACCACGTCGTCGTCGCTCTTGGTCAGGATCTCGTGCGACCAGGTGTGGTTGGCCAGCTCATGCCCCTCGTCCGCGATGCGGCGCACCAGGTCGGGGTGTTTGTCGATGTGCTTCTTGCCGAGCATGAAGAAGGTCGCGTGGACCTTCTCGCGCTTGAGGATCTTCAGCAGCCGGGGGGTGTTCTCGCTGGGGCCCGCATCGAAGGTGAGGGCGACGCATTTGGCGCGGGAGCAGTCGACCGAGCCCTTGGCCTTGTCGCCCTTCTTCGGCACGTCCGGCTTCGAGGCGGCCGGTGTCGCGTTCCCGGCGTCCTTCAGCGCGTGCTCCCGCGCGCTGCGCGGCGAGGTGGTGTCGTAGGACGCGCCGCAGCCGGTGAGGCCCAGCGTCAGACAGACGGCACTCACGAGCAGTCCGGATATTCGACCTTTTCGCCCCATTGATATCCCCGAAGTCCTCTTGTTGTCAGTAGTGGTCGCAATGCCGCCAACAGATGCACAAGTACATAAAGTTGGCGGCACAAACTGCGAGCACTATACACGGCACGTATACACGGGGTTTATAGAGGCCCGCGGCCCGGGGAGCCGTGGAGCGGCGTGGTGATCGAGCCCGGCTAGCCCTGGTGCTTCTTCCAGTCCGCCTGTGCCGCGTTGAGCTCGTCGGCGACCTTGTCGCAGAACGCCTTGGCGGTCATCCGGCCGAGCAGCACCTTCTGGAAGCCGGGCTCGTTGTCGGCCTTGCTGATGTTGTTCCAGTCCGGGAGGTAGTACGGCAGCTGGACGACCTTGGTCCGCGGATCGTTGAGCGACTCCAGCGCGGCCTTGGTCGGCGGGGCCTCGGCGATCCAGTCGTCGTCCGCGGCTCCGACGTTGGCGGGGATCGCGCCGACGTCCTCGTTCCAGAGGCTGTTCATCTCCGGGGAGGCCGCGAACTCGATGAACTTCCAGGCCGCCGCCTTGTTCTTGCTCGCCTTGAACAGCCCGAGGCCGTCGACCGGGTTGGAGACGATGGTGCGCGCCGCCCCGGCCCGGGAGGGTGGCAGCGGTATGCCCGCGATCTTCTCCTTGCCGAGCAGCCGTACATGGTCGACATAGCTGCCGAGGTTGTGCTGCAGCATCCCGATGTCGCCCTGGTCGAACTGGGCGACCATCTTGGCGAAGTCGTTGTTGAGGTCCGCGGCGGGCGTGACCTTCTTGAAGAGGGCGATGTACTTCTCGAGCGCCGCGACGTTCCTGGGGTCGTTGAGGGTGGTCTTGTCGCCGTCCCAGAAGGACGCGATGCCGGACTGGGCGTACATCATGTCCAGCGCCTGGGCGATCGAGCCGGCGCCGCCGCGCAGGGTGAAGCCGAACCTGTTCCCGCCCTTGTCGGTCAGCTCGTCGGCGGCCTTGTAGAACCTCTCCCAGCTGTCCGGCGCCGGCAGCTTCGCCGCCTTGAAGAGGTCGGTGCGGTACCAGAGGGTGCCCTGGTTGGCGGAGGTCGGGACGGAGTACAGCTCCTGGTCCTCCCCGCCGGCCGCGCGGACGCTGTCGACCATGTTCTTGATCAGCTTGCCCTTGAGGGCGCTGTCGTCGATGCGGTCGGTCACGGGGTCGAGGGCGCCCTGGGCGACCAGATTGGCCAGATACGCGGTGCCCACGCCGCCGACGTCGGGCAGGCTGTCGCCGCCGCTCTGGATGGCGGTGTCGTACTTCGACTGCACATTGGTGATCGGGATCGGGACGTACTTGACCGTGATGTCGGGGTACTTGTCCTCGAACTTGGCGATGATCCGCTTCCAGACCTTGGTGCGGGGGCCGCCGTTGTTGTCCCAGAAGGTGATGGTGCCCTTGCCGGAGCCCTCCTCGCCGGTGGTCGAGCCGTCGTCGCCGCAAGCCGTGGCGGTCAGGACGAGCAATGCCGCCAGGGCGGTTGCGGTGCGGGTCGTTCTGCGGGTGCGTGAGTTCATGGTGTGCGTCCGTCTCCTTGTGGGTTCCCTTGCGGTTGCTGGTCTTGAGGTCGCGCCGTTGCGGCTGGGGACGGTGGCCCTGTGCGGGTCGGTTGTGCCCACCCGTTCCGCCAGGGGCACCTCCCAGCGGTAGCTGGGGGAAGGACGATTGCCCACAACCCTGCTCATACGGCCGCGCCCTTGTCCGAGAGATGGCTCGCTATGCGGGCGGCCTCCGGGCGGGGGAGGCGGCCGTCGGTTATCGCGGTGACGATGCGTCGGGTGACCGTGTCGGCGGGGGCGATGGGCAGCGGCCGCTCCGCGGCGAGGGCCGAGCCGACGGCCGCGTGTTCCCCGGTGCGCACGCACCACGGGTCGGCCCGGGTGTCGCCGGTCGCGCCGACGAAGACCAGCGTCCACTCGTCGGTGGCCAGCGCGAGCCAGTCCGCGGGCCGTCCGTGCACCGCCGCCGTGCCCTCGCCGTCGGCGCTGAAGACCTTCGCGGGCTCGGGGCACCGCGGGACGCGCCAGAAGAAACCGCCTCCGTGGCCCGCCCCGCCGAGTGCGAGCTCCCGGCCCGTCACATTGGTGAGGGCGGACGTGAAGTCCAGCGCCCAGCAGGCCGTTCCGAGGGACCGTACGGCCACCGTGCGCCGCTCCAGCAGCAGTTGCCGCCCGTCGGCCGCCCATGACAGCTCCTCCACGAAGCCATCGGGATCGCGCAGCAACCAGCTGAGATGGCGCTGGCTCCCCATGGGGTCCAGGCGGCCCTGGCCGCCCCGGAAGTCGTATCCCGCCACCTCCGGGATGGCCATGGACACACCCAGGTGGGCCGCGTCCTCGGCGGGCCGCAGCCCGGTGACGGTGACGCCGCCGAGGGTGCGCACGGGGTGCAGATACGGCCGCGGCGCGACCGTGCCGGGCAGCTGGGGGCGGTGCACATACGACCCCACGACCCGGTTCTCATGGCGCAGCACGGTGCAGGGGGGACGGCGGGTGAGGGAGGGGGTCAGCGGGTTCGAGGGGGTCAGGGGTGTCATGGGTGCGGGACCTCCGCGGGGCGTGCGGCCCAGGGGGCGCGCAGTTCCGAGTACAGGGCGAGGCGCTCGGCGCCGGCGGTGACCAGTCGGTCGATGCCGGTCACCACGCGCCGCTTGGCGGCTCGCGAGGTGACGCCCGCACCGGGCTCGGTGCGCCAGGCGTCGGCGGGCAGCGGGACCGGTGCGGGGGCGGTGCGCACCGCTTCGACCACGTGCATGAACGCGCCCGTGCGGTCCGGTGGGGCGAGCAGCTCGGTGCCGTCGCGCAGATGGGCGACGAGGTTGTCCAGCAGATCGGTGCGCGCGTGGTCGGTGGTCTCTGGCGGCGCTCCGTCGCGTTCGACGCGGACCCGGTCCAGCTTGTACCAGAAGGTGATCCGGCCCCGGTCGCCGTGGACGACGACATACGGCTCACCCGGCTCCTCCGCGCACAGGGTGACGGCGGCGGCGACGGTAGGGCCACGGCTGGTGCGGATGCGTACGCAGGAGGTGTCGTCGGCCTCGATGGCGTTGGCCCGGTACAGCTCCAGCTCGATACCGGCCACGTCCTCGGCCCGGTCGGCGCCGCCGAGGTGCAGGGCGGTGGCGACGGCGTGGGCCAGGGGGTTGGTGAGGACGCCGTCGACGACGTCGCGGCCGTCGAGGGTGCGGTGTCCGGCCCAGGGGGCGCGGGCGTAGTACTCCTCGTCGCGGGCCCATGCCCCGGCCGCGCCGATGCCGCGGATCGCCCCTATACGGCCGTCGGCGACGATGTGCCGGATAGCGGGCAGGGCGTGGGAGCCGAGCGACTGGAAGCCGATCTGGCAGGCGGTTCCGTAGCCGCGCAGTCCTTCGCTCATCCGGGCGAATTCGGCGTACGAGGGTGTGGGCGGCTTCTCCAGCAGAAGGTGCGCACCGCGTTCGGCGGCGGCGAGGGCGAGGTCGGCGTGGGTGTGGATCGGAGTACAGATGACGGCGATCCGGGCGCCGGTCCGGGCCACGAGCCCGGCCAGGTCGGCGGACTGCTCGGGCTCGCCGAGCCCGTCGCCCAGCTCCTTACGGGTGAGCGGCTGAAGTTCGCACACCCCGGCGAGCCGGACCGTTCCCTCGGTGGCCAGTCGGCGGATGTTGTCCAGATGCCAGCGCCCATGGCCTCGGGCGCCCGCGAGGACGACGGGTATCGGTTCCTCGGCCGGGGCTTCCCCTCGTCCCCGGGGGTGCGCCATGCCCATGCTCGGACCTCCTTGTCCGCATACGTTGTGCCGCCGACCGGGTCGGTCAGCCCTTGACCGCCCCCGCGCTGAAGCCGGTGATCAGCCATTTCTGGATGAAGGCGAAGACGATGACGACGGGCACCGCGGCGATCACCCCACCCGCCGCGAGCGCGCCCAGATCGACGCTGTCCGCGCCGATGAGGGTGTTGAGGCCGACCGGGATGGTCTGCTTGTCCTGGGAACTGAGGAACATCAGTGCGAACAGAAAGTGGTTCCAGCTGTGCACGAAGGCGAAGGAGCCGACCGCGATCAGCCCGGGGCGCAGCAGCGGCAGCACCACCGCGCAGAAGGCCCGGAAGCGGCCGCAGCCGTCGACCCACGCCTGTTCCTCGAGCGACACCGGTACGTTCTTGATGAAGCCGCTGATGAGGATGATCGACAGGGGGAGCTGGAAGACCGTCTCCGCGATGACCACGCTCCCCAGCGAGTTGATCATCTGCAGGTTCTTGAAGATCTCGAAGAGCGGCACCAGCATCAGCGCGCCCGGGATGAACTGCGAGGCCAGCAGCGCCAGCATGAAGCCCTTTTTGATCCGGAAGTCGAAGCGCGCGAGGGCATAGCCGCCGGCCAGCGCGACCGCCGTCGTCATCACCAGCGAGGCGACGCCGACGATCATGCTGTTCTGGAAGAAGATCCCGAAGCTGCGCTCGTTCCACACCTTCTGGAAGTGCTCACCGGTGATCGGCCAGGGCACCAGCGCGTTCGAGCCCGCGGGGCGCAGTGCGAACAGCAGCATCCAGTAGAAGGGGACGAGGGTGAACAGCAGATACAGGCACAGCGGCAGATAGATCTGCCAGCGCGGTACGCCCTGGTCGAGCCCGCGCCGGCGCCTCCCGCGGGCGGCGGGCGGCGGGGCGGCCGCGGGGGCGGGCCGGGTGCCCTGCTCGGCGAATGCGGCGGTCACTTGGTCTCGCCTCCGAACTTGCTCAGGCGCAGATAGAGGATCGAGCAGAAGAGGAGGATCACGAAGGCGACGGTGGTCAGCGCGGAGGCATAGCCGAAGTCATGGCCGTTGATCCCGGTGTTGGCGACGTACAGCGGAAGGGTGGTGGTCTGCCCGGCCGGTCCGCCGCCGGTGAGGGTGTAGAGCAGATCGACGTTGTTGAACTCCCATACGCCGCGCAGCAGCGTGGAGAGGATGATCGCGTCCTTCAGATGCGGCAGGGTGATGTGGAAGAACCGCCGCGCCCGGCCCGCGCCGTCGACCGAGGCCGCCTCGTAGAGGTCCTGGGGGATGGACTGCAGGTCGGCGAGGATGAGGATCGCGAAGAACGGCACGCCGCGCCAGAGTTCGGCGACGACGGCGGCCCAGAAGACGGTGCCGGTGTCGGAGAGCACCGAGGTGCCGTAGGTGCCGATCCCGGCGTCCGCGAGATAGCGGCTGATGCCGGTCGAGGGGTTGTAGAGCAGCATCCAGATGGTGGTGGTCAGCACCCCGGACACGGCCCAGGGCGAGAAGACCAGCGCACGGGCGAGGCCGCGGCCGAGGAAGGTCTGGTGGACCAGCAGGGCGAGCGCGAGGCCGAGCAGGAGCTGCAGCAGCACCTCGGTGACGACCCATTTGCCGCTGAAGACGAGCGTGTCCCAGAACTGCGGGTCGTCGGTGAGGATCCGGGTGAAGTTGTCGAAGCCCGCGTAGCCGTTCCGCCAGGGCTTGGTGACGTTGTAGTTCCGCAGGCTGTAGTAGAGGACGCTGAGCATCGGATAGGCGATGAAGCCCAGCATCAGCAGCCCGGCAGGGGCGATCAGCAGATACGGGAGGCGGCGGGCCGGTCCTCCGGTACGGCGCCGGGTGACCCGGGGTGGTTTCGCCACGGCGTCGGCCATGACTGCTTCTCCGTTCTCGGAGTCGACGGGGTACGGGTCGGTGAAGCGCTTCCGTGAAGCGCTTACCGAATATCGTTCGATATCTCGTACAAAAAAATTTGACGCTGCCGAGGAGGCGTCAGCCCGCGTAGGGTTCGGGCACCGCCCCGGGGCGGGCCAGGAAGCGGAAGTCGCAGCCGGTGTCGGCCTGGGTCATCTGCTCCTGGTAGAGCGCGCCGTAGCCGCGCTCGTAGCGGGGCGGCGGGGCGGTCCACCGCGCCCGGCGCCGCGCCAGTTCGGCCTCGCCCACCTCCAGCCGCAGCACCCGCGCCGCCACGTCGAGGGTGATCTGATCGCCGTCGCGGACGAGGGCGAGCGGGCCGCCCACATACGACTCGGGCGCGATGTGCAGCACACAGGCCCCGTAACTGGTGCCGCTCATCCGGGCGTCGGAGATCCGCACCATGTCCCGCACCCCCTGCTTGAGCAGATGGTCGGGGATCGGCAGCATCCCGTACTCGGGCATTCCGGGGCCGCCGAGCGGACCGGCGTTGCGCAGCACCAGCACACTGTCCTCGGTGATGCCGAGGGCGGGGTCGTTGATGGTGGCCTGCATCGTCTTGTAGTCGTCGAAGACCACGGCGGGGCCGGTGTGTTTCAGCAGCCGGGGCTCGGCCGCGATGTGCTTGATGACCGCGCCGTCGGGGCACAGATTGCCGCGCAGCACCGCCACTCCGCCCTCCTCTGCCAGCGGGTCGGCCCGCTCCCGGATCACCCGGGGGTTGTGCACCAGGGCGCCGTCGAGCTGTTCGCGCAGCGTGGGGTGGGCGACGGTGGGGCGGTCCAGGTGCAGAACGTCCGTCAGCCGGGAGAGGAAGCCCGGGAGCCCGCCGGCGAAGTGGAAGTCCTCCATCAGATACCGGCCGCCGGGCCGCAGATCGGCCAGCACGGGGACGGTGCGGGCGATGCGGTCGAAGTCGTCGAGGGTAAGCCGCACCCCGGACCGGCCCGCCATGGCGATCAGATGGATCACCGCGTTGGTGGAGCCGCCGAGGGCGAGCACGGTCGCGACCGCGTCCTCGTATGCCTCCCGGGTGAGGATCTCCGAGAGCCTGAGGTCCTGCCAGACCAGCTCGACCACGCGTAACCCGGAGGCGGCGGCCATCCGGTCGTGCCCGGAGTCCACGGCCGGGATGGACGAGGCGCCGGGCACGGTCACGCCCAGCGCCTCGGCGGCGGCCGTCAGCGTGGAGGCGGTGCCCATCGTCATGCAGTGGCCGGGCGAACGGGCCAGCCCCCGCTCCAGCTCGGACATCTCGCAGTCGCCGATCAGCCCGGCCCGCTTGTCGTCCCAGTACTTCCACATGTCGGTGCCCGAACCCAGCACCTCATTGCGCCAGTGCCCCGGCAGCATCGGCCCGGCCGGGACGAAGACCGCCGGAAGGTCGGCGCTGGCCGCGCCCATCAGCAGCGCCGGGGTGGACTTGTCGCAGCCGCCCAGCAGTACGGCGCCGTCGACCGGATAGGAGCGGCAGAGCTCCTCGGTCTCCATGGCGAGGAGGTTGCGGTAGAGCATGGGGGTGGGCTTCTGGAAGGTCTCGGAGAGCGTGGAGACCGGGAACTCCAGGGGGAAACCGCCCGCCTGCCAGACCCCGCGCTTGACCGCCTGGGCCCGGTCGCGCAAGTGCATATGGCAGGGGTTGATATCGCTCCAGGTGTTGAGGATCGCGATGACCGGCTTGCCCAGGTGCTCCTCGGGGAGATAGCCGAGCTGGCGGGTGCGGGCCCGGTGGCTGAAGGAACGCAGGCCCTCGGTGCCGTACCACTGGTGGCTGCGCAGTTCCTCGGGGCGCTTGCGCGGTCTCGGCGAAGCGCTCGTACCGGCTCTTGGCAGGGCGCTCATACCGACCACCCCTCGACGATCGCGGCGACTTCCGCGCGCCTCGGCTCGGGCAGCGGCTTGCTCGGGGCGCGGACATCGCGGCGGCACAGACCCATCGCGGCCAGCGCTTCCTTGACAACCGTGACGTTGTTGGCGGACTGCCGCTCGGCTCTGAGGTCCTCGAACCGCCGGATCTGTTCCCACACCTTCATCGCGCCCGGATAGTCCCCCGCGCGCAGCGCGCCCAGCATGTTGAGCGAGACGTTGGGGGCCACATTGACCAGGCCCGAGGTGAAGCCGGTGGCGCCGACCGCCCAGTACGAGGGCGCGTACAGCTCGGCGAGCCCGGCCACCCAGACGAACCGGTCCAGCCCGGCGTCGCGCGCCACGGCGGCGAAGCGGGTGGCGTCGTGGACCGCGTACTTGACCCCGATGACCTGGGGGCACTCCTCGCCGAGCCGGGCGATGGCCGCGCCCTCGATGAGCGGATTGCGCAGATACGGCACCACGCCCAGCTCGGGGACGGCCTCGGCGATGGTGCGGTGGTAGTCGATCCAGCCGTCCTGGGCTACGTAGGGATGCACCGGCTGATGGACCATCACCATGTCGGCCCCGGCGGCTTGGGCGTGGCGGGCGGCCTCGACCGCGGTGGCCGCGTCATGGCCGACGCCGACGAGGACGGCGGCCCGGCCGGCGGCCTCCTCGACGGTCAGCTCGGTGACCAGTCGCCGCTCTTCGAGGGTGAGGGCGTAGAACTCCCCGGTGTTGCCGTTCGGGGTGACGGCCTTGACCCCGCCGTCGAGGAGCCGGCGCAGCAGGGCGCGGTAGGCGGTGCGGTCCACGGCGCCGTCGGCGTCGTACGGAGTCACCGGGATCGCCACGACATCCGCGAGCGCCGTCCTCAGCGGTGAGTAGTCCATACGAACCCTTTCTCTCGATGTCGGCATCGGGCGAGCTGTTCGGATGGTGCTGGGGTCGGCGACCGGGGCCGCCGGGCGCTACTCCGGGTCCGGGGACTCCCGGTCCGGAGACTCCGGGTCCGGGAAGGCGCGCCGGACGAAGGAGGAGATGTGGTCGTGCAGGGCGCGGCCCGCCCCGTCGGCGTCGCCGTCGAGCGCGCGGGCCAGGATCTCCCGGTGCTCGTGGGCCTCCTGCTCCCAGGAGGGCACCGCCTGCCAGGCGACGGCCGACACCAGCGCGGCCTGGTCCCGCAGTTCGTCGAGCATCCGGGTCAGCAGGGGGTTGCCGCAGGGCAGATAGAGCGCCCGGTGGAAGTCTCGGTTGGCCAGCGACCGCCCGGCCGGATCGTCGGCCGCGTCCGACCGCTCCAGCGCGGCCCCGGCGGCCTCCAGCCCGGCCCGCGCGGCGACGGTCCGGCGCAGCGCCTCGGGCTCCAGGAGCAGCCGCACATCGTAGACGGCATGCGCCATCGCGGTGTCGACGGTCCTGACGGTGGCCCCCTTGTACTCGCTCATCACCACGAGCCCCCGTCCCGCGAGAGTCTTGAGCGCCTCCCGTACAGGCGTCTTGGACACCCCGAACTGCGCGGCCAACTCGGCCTCCACCAGCGCCTGCCCGGGGCGCAGCCGCCCGGTGAGGATCGCGTGCTTGACCGCCTCCAGCACGTACTGGGTGCGGGAGGGGATCGGGCTGGGGGCGATGTCCATGGCTGCTCTCAGATCTCACATATCGCGTCTCATATATGACGTATGAAGTATGACGCGATGAAGTTAGGGCGGCCCCAGGGGTTCGTCAACGGTTCTGGCAAAAATGCGCGCACGGCGGGCAATCGCCCGCACACGCCCCGCAACTCGCCACCGACGCCGCTAGCGTGGCCCGGATGAGGACGGGTTCCGCGACGACGCGGCTGATCGCGCTGCGCGGCCCGGTGCTGGACGCCCTGTGCCGCGACCACCTGGGCCGCACCCACGCCTACTACCTCGACGTCCCGTTCGCCGAAACGCTGCGGCGGCACGCCACGAAGCCGCAGGCGCACGAGTACGGCGAGCCGGAGATGCGCGACTGGTACCGGCCGCTGGACCTGCTGCCGGGCGGGGGCGAGACGGTGATTCCGGTGGCGAGCGCGCTGGCGGAGACGGTGGAGCGGGTGATGCGGAACGCGGGATGGGCGACGCCGCCCGGGACCGACTGCACCGAGGCCCAAGGACCGGCTGCCGCCCCTAGGCCCGCTCGGGCGCCTCGGCTTCCGCCGGGTGGGGGTGGCCGGTGAGGGCTTCGGGGAGGGCGGGCTCGTGCAGGGTGCGCAGGAGGAGCCAGCCCAGGGCGGGGAGGGCGATCAGGGGGGCGAGGGAGGTGCGCAGGGTCGTGGCGTCGGCGAGGGCGCCGATGAGGGGGCTCGCGAGGCCGCCGACGCTGACGGTGAGTCCCAGGGTGACGCCGCTCGCGGTGCCCACGCGGCGGGGCAGATAGTCCTGGCCGAGCGTGACGTGCAGGGAGAAGGGCACGTACAGCCCGGCCGAGGCGAGCGCCACGCAGAGGTAGAGCGCCGGGCCGGGGACGAGGACGACGCCCGCGACGGCGAGGACGGTCAGGGCGTAGGACCACTGGACGACCGGGATACGGCCGTACCGGGCGGCGAGTCCGCCTCCGGCCACCGTGCCCGCCGCGCCGCCGACGTAGAGCACGAACAGGGCGGCCGTACCTGCCAGTTCGCCTCCGTCGACGCGCTCGCGCACATACAGCGAGATGAACGCGCTCAGCCCGACGAAGACGATCGAGCGGCACATGATGGCCCCGGACAACCGGAGGAAGGAGGGCCAGTCGTCCCTTCCCTCTCCCCCACGGCTCGCCCGCGCGGGCCCGGTCGCCACGCCGGGGGCCCTGAGTGCCCGTAGCGTGGCCGCGCACAGGGCGGCTCCGGCGACGGCGGGGACGGCCAGCAGCGGGGAGGCGCGCAGGCCGCCGGTGGCGATGACGGCGGCGACCGCGAGCGGCGCGGCGGCGAAACCGATGTTGCCGCCGAGGGAGAACCAGCTCATCGCCGTGTGGCTGCCCCGGCTGGCGAGCCGGGCCACCCGGGCGGACTCGGGGTGGTACGCGGCGACGCCGACCCCGGAGACGGCGACCACCACCAGGGTCAGCGCATAGGAGCCGGTGACCCCGCTCAGCGCCACGCCGGCACCGCCCACCAGCGTGCTCACCGGCAGCAGCCACGGCATGGCCCACCGGTCGGTGAGCGCCCCGAACAGCGGCTGTATTACGGACGACAGGAGCGAGGCCGCCAGCACGACACCGGAGGCGGCGGCGTAGCTGTAGGCCCGTTCGGAGACGAAGAACGGCACCAGCGCGGCCACCGCTCCCTGGTAGATGTCCACGCAGGCGTGGCCCAGGGACATCAGCGTGATGGCCCTGCGGTGTGGGGCGGTCCGTTTCGTCGACACCCTTCGATCGTGGCGATGCCACGGGGTGTCGCGCTTCCGACAATCCGCCGACCCGTCCCGGAAACCCGCCACAAGGGCGGGCCCCGGGCCGGGTCTCAGGGTTCGGATCGGCTAGCTCGGCTCGGTTCAGGCTCCGCTCGGCCTCAGGCTCCGCTCGGCCCAGGCCCAGGCTCAGCCCAGCTCGGCGAGGGCCGTACGGACAGCTGCGAGGTCCTGGTCCGAGGCCAGACCCGCGTGGTACAGGCGGAGTTCGTCGGCGCCCAGCTCCACCGCGTGGGCCGCGTCCTCGGCCAGCGTCGCCGGGCTGCCGCCCATCCCCGTCACCACCGTGAAGTTGGCGGCGAGCACGGTCCGTTCGGTCCGGTGCGGGACGAAGGGAGGCAGGACCGCGGAGCGCGCTGCCTCGCCCCCTGTGCAGGGCAGCACGACCCCGTCGGCCTGGGCCAGCACATCGGCCGGGTCCACGCCGACGTTGGCGCCGAGCCGGTGCGGGGCCGGGTCGGCGTGCAGCAGAACCCGGAAGTCCGCTTCCGCCGCGCTCCTTACGGCGGCCACGGCCTCACCCCGCAGACTGCTGGCGATCCGGTTGCGCCAGGTCGCGAAGACGGCGGCGTGGTCGGCGCCGAGCAGCTTCTCGACCTCGGCCCACTCCCCCGCGCGGTCACCGCCGTCCGCGGTCGTCTCGCCCGTCCACACCGGCCGCAGAGCGCGCACGACCGCCTGGCGCAGCTCCTCGGCGTCGGCCCCGAGTTCCGCATAGCCCGCGCCGCAGCTCTCGCAGAAGCACAGCGACATCAGATACTGGCCGGCGCCGCCCAGCGGCACCCCGCCGATCTTGTCGTGGGCGTGCAGATGGGCCAGCCCGTACCAGCCGCAGGACTCCAGCTCGGTGCCGCGGGTGCCCGGCCGTACGGCCGCCTCGGCGGCCAGGTCCACCAGATAGGCGCGCACCTCGGGGCGGGCGATACACGGCGCCCACGGGTAGCGGTCGCCATAGGCGTTGCGCACGGCGATCCGCGGATGCTCCTCGCCCAGCCGGGTGTTGTGCGCGAGCACCACCCAGGCGTGGACCTCGAGACCCGCGTCGGCCAGGGCGGCTGCCGCCTCGCCGTACGGGTCGTCGCCCGGCACCCACGACTGCTCGTACGGGCGCAGCTCCCGCCCCTGCCACCGCTCGGCGTCCGGCGGGTAGAGCACGGCCGCGTGGCGGGCGGTGACGATGCGGTGGTCGGGGTGACGCAGGGTCAGGGCCCGGGTGGAGTGGTAGGCGGAGGCCAGCGTCACCTGCTGGACGCCGAGATCGGCGATGCGGCGCGCGGCGTCCGGGTCTCCGACGACGTCCCAGGGGTAGACGAAGGCGGAGGCTCTCACCGCGCCTCCCCGTCCCCGTCTCCGTCTCCGACCAGCGCCATACCGCGCTCGATCAGGTCGGCCAGCTCCTTGACGTGAGCGGGGCTGGGCTCGCTCAGCGGCGGCCGCACCTCGCCCACGTCCAGGCCGCGCAGCCGGACGCCCGCCTTGACCAGCGACACCGCATAGCCGCGGCCCTGGTTGCGGAGCTCGACCAGCGGCCGGTAGAAGCCGTCGAGCAGCTTGTTGACGGTCTCGTCGTCGCCCGTCATGAGCGCCTTGTGGAAGGCGAGGGCGAGCTCGGGAACGAAGC
Organism: Streptomyces sp. NPDC007875; assembly: GCF_042868035.1. Taxonomy (NCBI): domain Bacteria; kingdom Bacillati; phylum Actinomycetota; class Actinomycetes; order Kitasatosporales; family Streptomycetaceae; genus Streptomyces; species Streptomyces sp. NPDC007875. The sequence continues at coordinate 110,545 of NZ_JBIADZ010000004.1, forward strand.
AGAAGACGGCGGAGGAGTAGAGCGTCACGCCGATCCCGCGGTAGGCGAGGCCGGTCAGCTCGGCCGTCGGCAGGCCGTTGAAGTAGCGGAAGTCCTCGTCGGGGGCGCCCGCCCGCACCGCGCTGACGATGCGCTGCATCAGGTCGAGGTCCCCGAGGCCGTCCTTGAGGCCGATGATGCCGGGCACCTTGGCGAGCCGGGCCACGGACTCCGGGGCCAGGACGGCGTTGTCCCGCTGATAGACGATGATGTCGAGATCGGTCGCGCCGGCGAGGGCGCTGTAGTGGCGGATCAGCCCCTCCTGATCGGCCACGACCAGATACGGCGGCATGGCGAGCAGCCCGTCCGCACCGGCCCGCTCGGCCAGCTTGGCGTACTGGATCGCCAACGCGGTCCCGTACCCGGCGCCCGCGACCACCGGGACCCGCCCGGCGGCCTCCTCCACGGCGGCCACGACGCAGTCGTGGAACTCCTCGGGCGTCAGGGCGTGGAACTCGCCCGTGCCGCAGCACGCGAAGACGGCGCCCGCCCCCGCTTCGATCCCGGCGCGGACATGCGCGCGGTAGATCTCCAGGTCCAGGGCGCCATCGGGACCGTAGGCGGTCACGGGGAAGAACAGCAGTCCGTCAAGGCGCTCGGCGAGTGAAGCTGAGGTCACGGGCTTCTCCCTGTCGTGTACACCGACCCGCCGTCACCCACCGACGCAGTGTGCACGTTTCTGATCGTCATCTACATTCGTGAACACGCTCACCGTAAGGCAGCCATCGGTCACCGGTCAAGGGTGCCAACGGGGTGACACCCCTCACCCGGCGGTGAATTCCACGGCGCCACCCCACCCTTGACGGCTCCTGCGCCGATCCTTACGGTGGCCATGAATTCAAATCGCATACATGAATAAAAACCACATATAAAAACCCGCTCCATGATTCCCCCACGGAGGAGATCCGACCATGCCCGCTCCCCGCACCGTCCTCCTCACCGGCGCCGCAGGCGGCATGGGCACGTTGATGCGCGAGCTGCTGCCGCCGTACGGATACCAGCTGCGGCTCCTCGACCAGCTCCCCATCGAGGGCGAGCCGGACGCGATCACCGCGGATCTGTCCGACCGGGACGCCCTGCGCGAGGCCGCGCGGGGCGTCGACGCGATCATCCATCTCGCGGGCATCTCCCTGGAAGCCTCATTCGAGAAGATCCTGCGGGCCAATATCGAGGGCACCTACAACCTGTACGAGGCGGCCCGCGAGGCGGGCGTCCGCCGCGTCGTCTTCGCCTCCAGCAACCACGCCGTGGGCTTCACCCCGCGTCCGGTCGGTGACGACCCGCTCATCCCGCTCGATACCCCGCGCCGCCCCGACACCTTCTACGGGCTGTCGAAGTCGTTCGGTGAGGACCTGGCCTCGCTCTACTGGGACAAGTACGGCATCGAGACGGTCGCCATCCGCATCGGCTCCTGCTTCCCCGAGCCGACGACGGTCCGCATGCTGTCGATCTGGATGAGCCCGGCGGACGGCGCCCGGCTGCTCCACGCCGCCCTTACGGCCGAGAACGTGGGCTACACCGCGGTCTACGGCAGCTCGGCCAACACCCGCCTGTGGTGGGACCTCTCCTCGGCCCGCGCCCTGGGGTACGAGCCGAGGGACGACTCCGAGCCGTACGCCGCGAAGCTGATCGCCGAACAGGGCGAGCTGGAGCCGGGCAACCCCGACCACGAGAACCTCGGCGGCGCGTTCTGCACCAACCCGCCCATCTGGCCGCGTTGAGGGTTTCTGGTGCCGCGTTGGGTTTCTGGTGCCGCGTTGAGGGTTGAGGGGTTCTGGTGCCGTGCCGAGGTTTTCGGGCTGCCCGTGTGCGTAGGGGCGCCGCTTACCGAGGCCAGGTGGCTTTGAGCATGGGTCGGGGGGTGGGGGGCGAGGCTCCGCCGCCGGCCGCCGGGCCGGTGGGATGCCGGGGGCGTGACGGCTCAGCGATGTGGGAAGTGCGGTCCGATCCGGAGCGCGGGCCGGTGGGTTCCATGCACCCGGAGCCGGCCTGTTTTCGACAGGGTGAACGAGAGCCACTCGGGCAACGGAAATGAGAGCCGCTTGCACCCTTGTGAATTGGCGGTTGGAGCCTCAGCTCTCGGCATGCCTGCAACGCCTGATGTCACTCGTTCGAGCGACCTGGGTGCAGGGGAAGCCTGGTGATCGAGCAACCCCTGGTGACTTCGAGAGCGTCTCGGGTGCGGCAGCAGCCGACGCATGCGCCGGGACAGCGATATCCGGTCGCCGATCCACGGGCCGAGCTGGGACGGTTCAGGTATGACAGGAACGTTTGAGGATCTGGTGGCGGAGGCGGAGTCGGCCCCGGTGGAGGGCTGGGACTTCTCCTGGCTGCAGGGGAGGGCCATCGAACAGCGCCCGTCGTGGGGCTACCAGCGTCTGATGGGTGAGCGGATGGCACGGGCCTCGGCCGCGTTGGACATCCAGACCGGCGGCGGGGAGGTTCTGGCCGGGGTGCCGAAGCTGCCGCCGCTGGTGGTGGCCACGGAGTCCTGGCAGCCGAACATCGCCAAGGCCACCGCGCTGCTGCATCCACGGGGAGTGGTGGTCGTCGCAGACGAGGACGAGCCGCCGCTGCCGTTCGCCGATGAGGCATTTGACCTGGTGGTCAGCCGACACCCAGTGACCGTCTGGTGGGAGGAGATCGCCCGGGTGCTCCGGCCGGGAGGCGCGTACTTCTCCCAGCAGGTCGGCCCTGCCAGCGTCTTCGAGCTGGTCGAGTACTTCCTCGGCCCGCAGCCGGAGGAGGTGCGCCGCAAGCGGCACCCCGACGACGCCCGTTGGGCGGCCGAGGCGGCCGGGCTGGAGGTCGAGGACCTGCGCTCGGAGTCCCTGCGCACCGAGTTCTTCGACGTCGGCGCGGTGATCTACTTCCTGCGGAAGGTGATCTGGATGGTGCCGGGGTTCACCGTCGACCAGTACCGGGACCGGCTGCGGCAGCTGCACGACCAGATCCAGAGCGAGGGTCCGTTCGTCGCGCACACCGCTCGGTTCCTCATCGAGGCCCGCAAGCCCGCCTGACACCGGACCCACCGCCGTGGGTAGAGAGCCACTTCTCCAGCGGCCGCTGTGATGACAACAAGCCGACCGTGAGGTGCTGAGCACGTCGCCGGTCAGCCGCACCGGAAGCCGTGTCGCCGCCGACCTGCCGATGGGGTGCCACCGCCAGCCCGTCGATGGATACCGCCGTTCGGCCTACCTCGCTGACGGGCGTGACGGCACCGGAACGGTCCGACGAGCCTGACACCACTGTGTGAACGGTGGCTCTCAATCTCACTGCCCGACCGGCCTCTCCGGGTACCCCTCCACAAATTGTTTGATCTGACGCAACTAATTTGTCAAGGGTTTTCCAGAGGGGGTACCCGATGCCGGGCGGGCCGGTGCAGCTCGGCGGCCCGGCAGCCCGGCACCGGTCCGGGCCCCGGAGCACCGGTGCCGCCACCGGGCCCCGCCCCCACCGGCCCGCCGCCCGGCGACGGGGGCCGGGCCGGGCGCCCCCTGCCCCGCTGCTCACATGCGCCGAAGGCGCGAGACGGCGCCGCACCCGACCGAGCCGCTCAACCCCGAACAGCCCAGCGCGAACCATCAGCCCGAACGGCCCAGCCCGAACAACTCGGCCCGAACGGCCTACCGAACAACTCGGCCCCGCCGCCTCAGCTCACCGTCTTGGCCCACTCCTCCACCGTCGTGACCTCCGCCTGCCGGGGGAACACCTTCTCGGTGAGCACCCGGTGGACCTCCTCGTCGGAGTCGGCGCAGCCGTCGGCCAGCACGGTGAGCCGGTAGTCCAGGTCGGCTGCCTGGCGCAGTGTGGACAGCACGACACCGCTGGTCGCGATCCCGGCGAGGACGAGGTGGGAGATACCGCCGGAGCGCAGCACCAGCTCCAGGTCGCTTCCGGCGAACGCGCTGACCCGCTTCTTGGTGATCACGGCCTCGTCGGGCCTGGGCGCGACATCGGCGTGGATGGCCGCGTTCGGGTCCCCGGGACGGAACACGCCCTCGGGCAGGCCGCCGAACGCCTTGTTGCGGTCGGAGATGTCGGAACGGCCGGACCGGAAGCCCACCACGACGTGCAGAACCGGAATCCCGGCGGTGCGGGCGGCGTCGATCGCGCGGCGCACACGCGGCAGGTAGTCCGCGTCCTGGACCTGACCCACCATGGCCGCTTGGAGGTCCATCGCGAGCAGAGCGGTGTGGTGCGTGGTCATGTTCATCAAGCCTTTCGCTGTTGGGGTTCGTGCGGAGAGGAGGAGTCGGACGGGGGATCGGACGAGTCGCCGGCGGGACCGATGCGCCCCAGTGAGCGGTCCACGACCGTCACCATCAGGAACAGACCGGCGACGGCGAGCATGAACCAGGCCAGGCCGTGCAGCCCGCCGGTGTCGGCGCGGGCGCCGAAGAAAGCCCCGTTGGCGCTGGAGGCGACCATCGCGCCGAGGTAGAAGAACGTACGGAGCAAACCCGCCGAGGAGCCCATCCGTTCCGGATCGGCCTGGTGGTACACCGCGTTCTGCAGGGCGAGGTTGTTCAGCCCCTGCGGTACGCCGAAGACGAGCGCGACGGCGATCAGCAGCCACAGCGCGCTGTGCGGCTGGAGCAGGAGTATCAGGACGCATGCGACGACCTGTGCCACACCGCCCACCAGGAGCTTGCCGCGCACCTCGGCGCGGCGGCCGGTCGCGGAGGAGACCGCGATACCGGTGAGGAAGAGCGGCAGTTGGGCCAGCCCCGCCTGGGAGGCCGTCAGCCCCCGGCCGTCCTGGAGCCACTGGGTGTAGCCGTACAGAAAGACGTAGGAGACGACGGCGGTGAGGAGGGCACGGCCGTAGGTGAGCAGCAGGGGCGCGTTGCCGCCGAACACCCGCAGATCGATGAACGGCTCGGCCGCCCGCAGCTCCCGCGCCGCGAACCCGGCCGCCGCCACGGCCATCAGCACCGGCAGGTACCAGCGGTCGGCCCGGGGCTCCATCAGGAACAGCAGCAGCGAGACGAGCATGGCGGCGAACAGCGCCATACCGGCCAGGTCCAGCCGGACGCGCTCGCCGGTGCGTTCCGCCGGGGGCCGCCGTTCCTTCGGCAGGCGCCGGGCGCCGAGGACCAGACCGGCCGCCGCGAGGGGGATGTTGACGGCGAACGTGGTGCGCCAGCCGCCGAGCCCGATCAGCAACCCGCCCAGGGGCGGGCCGACGACGGCGACGGTCTGGCTGGCGACCGCGAGCGCCGCGAGGATTCCGGCGGGGCTGTCCCGGCCGGTCCGCCGGGCCTCGCTGCGGATGAGGGACATCGAGGCCGGATAGCCCGCACAGGTGCCGAATCCGAGCACCACACGGGAGACGATCAGTACGCCCAGGTTCGGGGCCAGCAGCCCGATCAGCCCGGCGATCCCGGTCAGCGTCGTCCCGAGGAGGAAGAGGCGGCGCGGTCCGTAGAGGTCGATCATCCGGCCCACGACCGGCTGGCCTATCGCGGTGGCCAGGTAGAGCGCGGACACCAGCCAGGCCGTCTGCGACGGCGGCGCCCCGAACGCGGCGCCGATGGGCACCAACGACACCGAGATGATCGAGGAGTTGACCGGGTTCAGCATCGAACCCAGCATCATCGGCGCGAGGAGCCTCCGATCGAAGGCGTTCCCCTTATCCGCGTCCGCCTTGTCGGCATCAGCCGTGGCCGCGTCCGCCGTGGCCCGTCGCCCCACGAGGCGGGCGAGGCGGTCCAGCGGGGCGCTCATGCGCGGGTGAGCCGGTCCAGCAGGGCCAGCGCCTCGAGGATGGTCTGCCGTTCCGCTTCCGTGTAGCCACTCTCCAGCGCCCGGGTGAGCCACTCCTCGCCCGCCCGCCGCTTGTCGTCCAGGAACGCGCCGCCGGTCTCGCTCACCGAGACGAGCTGCCGCCGCCCGTCATCGGGGTCGGGACGCCGTTGGATCAGCCCGCGTTCGTCCAGCGCGGCGAGCGTGGCCGCCATCGACTGCGGCCGGACCCGCTCGGCCGCCGCCAGGGCACTGGCCGAGGCGGGACCCTCCTTGCTGAGCCTGCTGAGCACGGACGTCTGGGAGGGCGTGAGCTCCTCGTTGTCGTACGTCTCCTTGATCCGCCGCCGCAGCCGGCCGATCACCACACGGATCTCATGCGCGGCGCGCACGGCGGACGCGGACATGCCGCGAGAGGTCTCTGCCATGCCCCTCACGGTAATTCCTTCAGTCCAGACTGTCCAGTTTCAGCTGAACAGTTTGACCTGCCCATGAGGCCCGCTCCGAAGCGGCGCACGACAAAGGGGCCGTCAGCAGGCTGACGGCCCCTCATCAGAGATCGCTGTGCGTCAGACGTCCGTCTTCGCGCTCGCGGTGAACCCCACGAACTCGGCCCACTCACGGGCGGTGAAGGTGAGGATCGGACCGGTGCTGCCCTTGCTGTCCCGGACATGCACGGTGTCGGGACGGCACGAGGCGACCTCGACGCATTCGCCGCCATTCCCCGCGCTGTAGCTGCTCTTACGCCAGTCCACGGCGACCTCTACGCACTCGCCGCCCGCCCCACTGCTGTAGCTGCTCTTGAACCACGTCAGATCGTTTATACCGCCAGCTGTCTCTTCGATGCTCATGCTTCCCCTAGCAATTTCTCGATGAAGGCCAGCGACTCCCTTGGGGGGAGAGCCTGCGCCCGGATAATCCCATAGCGAGCGTGCAATGCTCGGACCATATTCCGCTCAACCAGGAGACGGCTGACTTCCTGTACCTCGACGTACCCCACTCGCTGCTGCCCAGCCGTCTCGATGAGCGTCAACGAGCCTCCCAAACCCGCGTGATCGTCGCCCCGCTCCGTAGGCATAACCTGGATCTCGATGTTCCGCTTCTGACCAATCAGCAGCAACTGCTCCAGCTGCCCGCGAAGCACTTGCCTACCACCGATCGGCCGTTGAAGGACGGATTCCTCAACAACGAAGCTCATCAACGGCGCGGGCCACTTGGAGAAGATCTCCTGACGCGCAAGTCGGGCGGCGACGCGTTGCTCGATGGTCTCCTCGTCCAGCAGCGGCCGCCACATGGTGAAGACCGCTCGCGCGTATTCCTCGGTCTGCAATCGGCCGTTCACCAGAAGCGCGTCGTAAGCATGCAGCTCAATCGCATCCAACTCCAACCGCGCCGCGTCGCGGAAGAACGCCGGATACCGCGCCCTCGCCACCTCCCCCTTCATCGCCTTCAACAGCCCCCCGGCGCTCAGCACCTCATCCGCCTTGTCGATCAGTTCCGGCTTGGGGATGCGCCGCCCCTGCTCGACCGCCGCGATCTGGTCCGCGCCGTAACCGACGCGCGAGCCCAACTCCGCCTGCGTGAGCCCGGCGCGCTCCCGTAAGAGCTTGATCTGGAGCCCGAAGCTCTTGATGAACGCCCCGGAATCCTCCCCGTCCGGCAACTCCGGCCGTCCCGCACTCGCCATATCCCCTCACCTCCGCCGCGCCGACCACAGGTCACGGTCGACAACTCCGACACCGAAGCCACCGCACTCCTACAGACACGCTCCGTAGTTACGCGCTTGCTGGTCAGGCTAGGCACGCCCCCGCAAGGCTCGTGCCCATGACGACCGAAAATGCCCCCTCACGAGGTACAGCCCAGGGACAACCGACCCCCGCGCCCGGCGAGTTCGCCATGCGGTTCACCTCGACACCGCGCGGTGCGCGCCTCGCCCGGCGGCTCGTGGCGCACCGACTCGCCGCGTGGGGCTACCCGTACGATTCCGGCCCCAACGCGACCGCGACCCTGATCGCGAGCGAGCTGGCCGCGAACGCCGTGCGGCACGGCCGGGTCCCGGGGCGGGACTTCCACGTACGGCTGACCGCGCCCCTGGGCGGCGACACCGCCGGGACGATCCGGATCGAGGTGTCGGACGCCCGCGCCGAGAGGCGGCCCGCGCCCACCGCGACCGACGCCGCGCCCGACGCCGAAACCGGACGCGGCCTGTATCTCGTCTCACGGCTCGCCGAGCGCTGGGCGGTCGGGCCCCGGCGCGGCGGCGGGCCCGGGAAGACCGTATGGGCCGAGATCGCGGCCGAGACCAAACCGTCAGACCGCTCCGGCCCGCTCCAGCGCCCGCAGGGCTAGCTCACGCGCGATGGCGACCGGGTCGGCGACCACCGAGAGCCCGTTCAGCACCGTGGCGCCCTCGTGGAGCAGCAGCAGTTCGTCCGCCAGCTCGCCGGGGGCCGCCACGCCCGCCTCCTCGCACAGCCGCCGCAGATAGCCCCGCAGCCAGTGCTTCTGGTCGGCGATCACCTGCCGGGCCGGATGCCCGGCGTCCGGCAGTTCGGCCGCCGCGTTCACGAAACCGCAGCCGCGGGGGTTATCGCGGGCCACCCACAGCGCGAGCGCGTCGAACGTGGCCAGGGCGCGATCCGCCGGGGGCGACTTCTCGACCTCGGCGGTGAGCCATGCCCGCCACCGCTCATCGCGCTCCCGCAGATACGCGGCGACCAGGGCCTCCTTGGAGCCGAAGCGGTCGTACAGCGTCTTCTTGGTGACGCCGGAGCGCTTGGCGATCAGATCCACGCCGACCGCGTTGATCCCCTGCCCGTAGAACAGCTCGGCCGCGGTGTCGAGGATGCGGCGCGCGGCGGGGGTGAGCACTCCCGTAGGCGCTTCCATGCCGTGATCACCTCCGGGTCGGGGTTGACGTGTATACCGATCTGTTTAGTCTAGTGGACGAGGGAACTAAACAGATCGGTATACCCGACGCAGATCCCAGACCTCAGAGCCCAGACACCAGACCCCCACCAGAACGAGGACATCCCCATGCCCGTCAGCGCCGCCGTCACCTCCATCGGCCTCGTCGTGATGTGGAGTTCCGGCTTCATCGGAGCGGAGTTCGGCACCCGGGAGGCCGCCGCCGACACCCTGCTGATGTGGCGCTTCCTCGCGGCGGCGGCGATCCTGGGCGGCGCCTGGGCGCTGTTCAGGCGCCGCCGACTGCGCCCACGCGCCCTGGCCGAGCAGGCGGCGATCGGGGCGCTCTCGCAGGGCGGCTATCTCGGCGGGATCGTCTGGGCGGTCGGGCTCGGCGTGCCGTCCGGCACCGCCGCGCTGATCGCCGCGTTGCAGCCGCTCGCGGCGGGCGCGCTGGCCGGGCGGCTGCTCGGGGAGACGGTCAGCCCGCGCCAGTGGGCGGGGCTGGCCATCGGGCTCGGCGGGGTCGCGCTCGTCGTCCAGGGCGATCTGTCGGCGGGCCCGGCCGCCGCGCCGGCCTGGGCGTACGGGCTGCCCTTCGCCGCCATGGCGGCGCTGCTGGCCGCGAGCTTCCTCGAACGCAGGGCGCGGGCGCCGCTCGCCCCCGTGGACGCCATACCGCTCCACTGCCTCGTCAGTGCCGTGCTGTTCACCGGGGTCGCCCTCGTCGGGGGCCATGCCGCGCCCCCGGCGGGCGGTGGCTTCTGGGCCGCGGTGGTCTGGACGGTGCTGCTCTCCACGGTCGGCGGCTACGGCTTCTACTGGCTGAGCCTGCGCCGCAACGGCGTCACCGGCACCAGCGCGCTGATCTACCTCACGCCCCCGACCACGCTGGTGTGGGCCTACGCGATGTTCGGGGACGCGCCCGGATGGACCGCCCTCGCGGGCATGGCGGTGTGCGTGATCGGCGTGACGGCCGCCACCGTGCGCCGCCGCCCGGATCGGTCAGCGCAGCTCGCGGAGGATCCAGTCCGTGATCGAGCGGTGTCGCGGGTCCCAGCCGAGTAGGTCGCGGGCGCGGCGCGCCCGTACGCGGCTGTTGGAGCCCAGGGCGTGCCGGGCGAACTGGGCGTCCCAGACGTTGTCCGGCGCGTCGGGGTCCCAGGGGCGGGGGCCGGGCAGGCCGAGGGAGCGGGCGATGGCCCCGGCGATCGCGCCGAACGACTCCTGACCGTTCTCCACGAAGTAGAAAGCACCCGGGGGCGTCTTCTCCAGCGCGAGGAGATAGAGGTCGGCGACGTCGTCGACATGGACGGTGGACCAGATGTTGCGGCCGGGGCCGACATGGCGGACGACTCCACCGGCGCGGGCCTGCCGGACCAGTGCGGCGATCAGGACGCTGTCCCGGCCCGGGCCCCGCCCCTGCCCGTAGATCAGGCTGTCGCACAGCACAGCCGACCGCACCTCCCGCTCGGCCGCGCCGAGCACCAGGCGGTCGATGGCGACGCGGGCCGCCCGGACGGGGTGGTCGGGCTCCCAGGCCGATCCCGGGGCCAGGACGTCCTCGTCGTGAACCGCCTCCGACACCTCGCCCTCCGTGCCGATGCCGACCGTGCTGGAGCCGCTGGTGTGGATCAGCGCCTTACCCGATCCGGCCAGGGCGGCGATGAGCGTCTCCACGGCCGCGCGGTGGTCGCTGTCGGCCGCGTTGACCACGGCGTCGGCGCGGCGGGCCCGCGCGGCGAGGAGGCCCGCGTCGTCGAGCGAACCCACCACCGGCTCGATGCCCAGCCGGGCGAGCTGCCCGGCCTTGGCCGGATCGCGGGTCAGCCCACTGACGTGGTGGCCCGCTCGGAGCAGGCGGACGGCGACGGTGCCGCCGATGTAGCCGCTCGCGCCGGTGACGAAGACATGCATGGGCGGGTGCCTTTCTGAAGGGTCGGCCTCCCTGACGGGATCAGCCCGCAGAATCGATCGGCACCCGACGGATCCCCAACGGGTTTTGCCGGGGCGGCAAAACCGTCAGCAGCACTGCCAGGTGAACATGGCCTTCTCGAAGCGGCCCGCGGCGAGGTCGTCGGGGCGGATCAGCCAGTACAGGGCGCCGCTGTCGCCCCACATCATGTCCGCGTCCTCGTCGGAGTCGAACTGCGCGAGGAGCACCCAGCGCCCCGCCTCCTCGTCGAGCCGTGGATCCTCCCACGACACGTCCCGCCCGCCCAGCGCGCCATGCGCCACCACGATCTCCACCGCGCCCTGAACGGACTGGGCATGGCCGCCGATCTGATGGGCGATACCGCTCTGGTGGTCCCATATCGCCCTCTCGAACGCGTCCGGAAACGCGTACTCGCCGAACGCGACGGTCAGCGCGGGCAGATCGAAGTCGGGGGCGCTCGGGCCCATATGGACGGTCAGTGGCAGCTCCGGGTAGGGGGTGAGACCGGCCGGTGCGGGCCGCTCGGGCGCGTCGGCGGACGCGGGCGGGAGGTGGAGCACGCGGGCACCGGCCCAGGTGTCCGGGTCGGCGGTGTCGACCAGCGCGTCGTCGTCCTCGTCGCCGTAGTAGAAGAAGGTCAGGCGGCCGTCGGCGGGCAGCGGTATGTCCAGCTCCTCGCGAGGCAGCGCGGCGCAGTCCAGTTCCGCGACGAAGCCCAGCGGGCCGTGCTCCTCCCACACCGGCCAGTCCATGCCCTCGGGCAGCCGGGGCAGCCCGCCGAGCCGGCCGACGACCGGATCGGCCGTCCCGGCCGGGCGGAGGTGGGCGGCCGGGCGCAGCAGTCCGGTCCAGCGGGCCGCGAGGTCGGCGGGCAGGTGGGTGCGGGCCAGGGTGTGCAGTGCGGCGGGCTCGGTCGTCATGCGGACCATGATGGCGGGGGCCACCGACAGTCGGACCGGGGCGATCGGGGCGGGGCAGGCCACGGCCGACCATGGGAGGGCAGGCCACGGCCACCACGGCGGGGCAGGTCTTGACGGAAGTCGGACGCAGGTCAAGGAACCGTAAAGCGGGGACGTTCGTTACCCCGGGCATGACCGCTATGACACCCGGCTCGAACCTCCCCCTCTCCGTCGCGCGCGTGGCGGTTGACGTCACCGCTCCGGTGCGGCTCGACGTATCGGGCCTGCTGCTCACCGCCAACGGCAAGGTGCGCTCCGACGACGATTTCGTCTTCTACAACCAGCCCGCCGGACCCGGAGTGACCCATCGCGCCGGTGCGGCGGGCGCGGGCGACACCATCACCGTGGACACCGCCGCCGTCCCCGCCGACATCGAGAAGATCGTGGTGACCGCGAGTCTGGACGCGCCCGGGGCGACGTTCGCGGGCACCGAGCCGACCGCCACCGTGCGCGGCGCCGACGACGGCGCGGTGATCGCCTCCTTCACCCCGCCACAGCTGGGCAGCGAGACCGCGCTGGTGATCGTGGAGGTCTACCGGCGCAATGGGGCGTGGAAGGTGCGCGCGGTCGGGCAGGGGTATGCCAACGGCCTGGCGGGCATCGCCACCGACTTCGGGGTGTCGGTCGAGGAGCCCGCCGCGCCTGCCGCCCAGGCGCCGGCCCCGCCGAGCGGCCCGCCCGCCGGTTTCCAGCCCCCGCCGCCCATGCCGACCGCCCCGCCGGCCGCCGCCCCGGCCTCGCCGCCCGCCGCCGCACCGGCCCCGGCCACCGGGAAGATCAATCTGGACAAGGGCCGCGTCAGCCTCCAGAAGAACCAGACGGTGTCGCTGGTCAAGGGCGGCCGCCCGTTGCTCAGCTCCGTGCGGATGGGCCTGGGCTGGGAGCCCGCCTTCCGCGGCAAGGACATCGACCTGGACGCGTCCGTGATCGCCTTCGGTGTCGACCGTAAGAAGATCGACGCCTGCTTCTTCGGCAAGCTGGCCATCCTCAACGGCGCCATTCAGCACTCCGGCGACAACCTCACCGGTGAGGGCGGAGGCGACGACGAGTCCATCACCGTCCACCTCGGCGGCCTCCCGCCCGAGGTCACCGGCCTGGTCTTCACGGTCAACTCCTTCTCCGGCCAGAAGTTCACCGATGTGGCCAAGGCGTACTGCCGCCTGCTCGACGCCCAGTCCGGCGAGGAGCTGGTCCGCTTCGACCTCACCCACGCCGAGCCGCGCACGGGCGTGATGATGGCGAAGCTGATCAAGCAGTTCTCGGGCGAGTGGGAGATGACCGCGATGGGCGAGTACGTGGACTCACGCACCGTGCGCGGCATGGCCAAGCCCGCCGGCAAGGCCCTCTGACGATCGCTCGGATCGCCGAAAAGCGGCCGACCAGAAGCCATCTACGGAGTCGGCGAGGGCCGACCTCGAACGTCTCGGTGAGTCTGCACGCGGGCAACATCGCGGCCGTGCATGCGCGGGTCGGCAAGCGCGGCTTCTCCGCCTACGTCGACGCAGCCGTACAACGGCAGATCGAAAGGGACAACCTCGCCGAGCTGACCGCGGCGTACGAGGCTGAACAGGCCCGCTGAGCCGTGCCGAGGTCGACGCGGCGCGGGCACTCCTCCGCGGGGATGAGACCGCCACCGCTGAGCCCGCCGCCTGATGGGACAAGGCGGCACCCTTGTACTGGACAGCGAAGGGCTGTCCAAGGCTGTCCTCAACGACCATCACGTCATGGCGCTCATCCGTGGAGCAGAAGAAGAAGACATGAGAGTGGTGGTGAGCGTCCTGACGCTCGTGGAAGCTCACCACCGCCGAGTGAACAGCGCACGCTTCCGGTGGCTTGTGTCCCGGCTCACGGTCGAGCCGGTCACCGAGGACATCGGCCGGGCAGCGATCGATCTCCTCGTGGAGGCAGGCCTGCACGGGCACCAGAACGCCATCGACGCGGTGGTGGGCCGCCACCGCACTGCGTACTCCCTCACCCACAGGTGATGCTCGCCTCGGATCCCGAGGACATGCGCATGCTCTGCGAGGGCCGCGTACGCATCGTCAAGGCCCGAGCCCACCGGCAACGGCCTCTGCCTCTGTGGATGCGGTGGACAGCCCCGCCACGCGGGCCAGGCGCCGGTACGAATCCAGCAGGGCCTCGCGGTCGTATGTGCTCGTCGTGACCAGCACCTCGTCGGCGCCGCTGCGCTCGATCAGCTCGTCGAGCGCGGCGGCGACCTCGTCCTCCGTGCCGTACAACTGGCCGCGCAGGCCCCGCTCGTAGAAGCCGCGCTCCTTCTCGGTCATCTCCCGGGCCTCGATCTCCGAAGCCGGGGCCAGCGGCGGGAAGGCGCCGTGGGTGCGGGAGTAGGCCATCGCCCATGCCTCGGGGAGCAGCAGCCTGCGGGCCTCCTGCGCCGTGCCGGCGACCGCGACATTGCCCGAGACGACGACATACGGGGCGGAGGACCACGCCGAGGGGCGGAAGCCCGCGCGGTAGCGGTCGATCGCGCGCAGCATCTCGTCCCGGCCCCGCAGATCGCCGATCACCAGGGACAGCCCGGCCTGCGCCGCCAGATCCGCGCCGGCGCCGGTGGCCAGGACGAAGACGGGCAGCCGCAGCCCCTCCGCCGGATGGGCGTGGACCTGGGGGTGGGCGCCCTGCTCGCCGGTGAACCAGCCGAGCAGCTCGTCCAGTTGGACGCCGAAGTCCTGCGCGGCGTCCTTCTCGGTGCCCAGGGCGCGGCGGATGCCGTCGGTGAAGCCGACGGAGCGGCCCAGGCCCATGTCGATCCGGCCCGGGAAGAGGGATTCGAGCACCCCGAACTGCTCCGCCACGACCAACGGGCGGTGGTTCGGCAGCATGACCCCGCCCGTGCCCACCCGGATGCGGACCGTCGCCGCCGCGACGGCGGACGCCAGCACCGTGGGCGCCGAACCCGCGACGCCGGGCACGCTGTGGTGCTCGGAGACCCAGAAGCGGTGGTAGCCGAGGGCCTCGGCCTGCTGGGCGAACCGCACGGTGTCGCGCAGCGCCTGCGACCGCTCCCGGCCCTGGCGGGTACGGGAGCGGTCCAGGATGGAGAAGGGGGTGGTGCGCAGACGTGAGGTCACCTTCACGTCAACGCATCCCCCGGCCGGGAGGATTCCCCCGGGCCTTGCGGCCGTCCGGCCTTCGCCTTCGGCCTGATCGACCTACGTCAGCGCTGGCGGCGCCAGGGCCCGGTGATCGCGAGCATGATGCCCGGCACCTGGATGTTGGCGTACAGCGTCGATCCGTCGGGTGAGAAGACCACACCGGTGAACTCGCTGAACTCCGGCTCCTGCGCCGTGGCGATGTTCAGGTCGTTGCGCGCGATCGGGTAGGTCCGGCCGTCCTCGGTGGCGCCGAAGAGGTGCTGGATGCCCTCGCCGTCCTCGGCGATGACCAGACCGCCGTACGGCGAGACGGTGATGTTGTCCGGACCGTCGAAGGCGCCGTCCTTGGACGGGTCGGGGTTGACGCCGAGCAGCACCTTGAGGGTGAGGGTGCGGCGCTTGGGGTCGTAGAACCAGACCTGGCCGTCGTGCTGGACCGGGCTCTCCTCACGGGCGAACGAGGAGACGATGTACGCGCCGCCGTCGGCCCACCACATGCCCTCGAGCTTGCGCGCCCGGGTGATCTCGCCGTCCTTGAACTGCTTGCGCACCGACACGGACTTCGCGTCGCGGTCCGGCACCGGCGCCCAGTCCACGCCGTAGACCGTGCCGGTCTTGGTGGCGCGGGACAGGTCGTCCACGAAGTTGCCGCCGGAGTCGTAGCACTTGGGCGCCTGGAGCACGCCCGCGTCGTCCTTGAGCCGGTCGAGCTTGCCGCGGCCGTGCTCGAAGCCGTGCGGCGGCACCCAGCGGTAGAGGAGGCCGTTCGGGCCGGAGGCGTCCTCGGTGAGGTAGAGGTGACCGCGCTTGGGGTCCACGACGACGGCCTCGTGGGCGTACCGGCCCAGGGCCTTGATCGGCTTCGGGTCGCGGTTGGCCTTACGGTCGTGCGGGTCGACCTCGAAGACGTAGCCGTGGTCCTTGGTCATGCCGTTCTGGCCGGCCTTGTCCTCGGTCTCCTCGCAGGTCAGCCAGGTGCCCCAGGGGGTGCGGCCACCGGCGCAGTTGGTGGCGGTGCCCGCGATGCCGACCCACTCGGTGACATGGTCGCCGTGCTTGGAGACCTCGACGACGGTGCAGCCGCCGGAGGCCGCCGGGTCGTAGACGAGCCCCTCGATCAGCGGGACCGGGTGCGGCCAGTCGCTGCGGGGGCCGGCCAACTCGTGATTGTTGACCAGCAGCGTCGCACCGCGCGAGCCCTCGAAGGTGGCGGTGCCGTCGTGGTTGGACGGGGTGGACTCGCCGGTCTCCAGCTTCGTCTCACCGGTGCGGGTGATGATCTTGTAGCGGAACCCCTTGGGCAGCGCCAGGATGCCCTTGGGGTCCTCGACGAGCGGACCGTAGCCGAGCGACGCGCCGCCGTGACCTTGGTGGCCCGCGGCGCCCGCGGCGCCCGCGTCGGCCGCCTCGGCGGCGAGCGCACCGGGGGCGGTGGCGAGCACTCCCGCGCTTCCGACCAGGGCGACCCCTGCCCCGGTGTACGCGGAACGCTTCGCGAAGTCTCTTCGGCTGAGCGACATGTCTTCTCCTGAACGCAGGATGGTGTCCTCCGACTGCGGCCATACGTTCCCGTCCCAGGCCGAACATCAGTTGAACGGAGCGCGACATCAAGGGACGAATAGCCGCCGACGCCTTATACGGCGCGGAGGCCGATACGGCTCTAGGCAGCGCTCAACTTTCCGGGCGGGGGACGCCGCGAGCCCCTTGCGGGGCCGACGCCCCGCGAGGGGCCTCCGGCGCGACGGGGGGCGAAACGTCCGGCGGCACGTCCGTCCAGCGGACGGACGCCCGCACCGGACCGCGACACGCAAGCGCCACACCGGCCCCGGGACGGGGCCCACCACGCCCCCGCCCGCGCCCCTGTCCGCGCCCCTCTCCGCGCCCGTGTCCGTGTCCGTGCCAGGGGGTGCCCGGCGGATCTTTCCCCTCCCCGCCCCTTCCCCCTTCCCGATACCAAGGGCTCCGCCCCTGAACCCCGGTCCGGGCCAGAGCCCTGCCACGCCGCGAAGCCGCATATCGGTGTCACGGGAGAGCGCGGGGACGGGAACAGCCTGCCCGACCGCGCCCGTCACCAGGAGCTTCGCGACTCCGGGGTCCGGGGCGAAACCCCACCACTCGGCGGAGCCGCATTTCGGTGCCGCAGGAAGGCGCGGGGTCGAGAGCAGCCCTGCCCGACCGCGCCCGTCACCAGGACTCGCCCCTGGACCCGGAGTCCGGGGCAGAGCCCCACCACGCGGCGAAGCCGCATATCGAAACCGCGGGAAAGGGCGGGGAGGGAACAGCCCCGTCGCAAGCGGCACGATCCGTCGGATATCTCCGAGCGGGGTCTCCCGCGCGACGGAGGCGCGAGACGCCCCGGCGCTACGCCCATCGGCGTTGCGAGGCGTGGCGCGCCCGGGGCCCGGGGTGTCGGGGGCGCGGGCGGCGCCGGGCCGGGCGGGCGTTCCGGGAAGACGGCCCGGGCCGGCCCGGGCCGCGGTGAGTCCGCGCCGCAGGCCGGCCACGGCCTCGGTGAAGCCCCGTGTGGCTATGCCCTTGAGCGGGCCTTGAAGGCGGCCTTGCGGGCCTCCTTGGCGGCCTGCTTGTCCGGGTGCAGCCGGCCCATCGCCTCCAGGACCTCCGCGGTCGCCGGGTGGTCCACCCGCCAGGCCGAGTCGAAGAAGCTCCCGGACTGGTCGACCAGGCCGCGCACCAGGTCCCGCAGCTCGGCCGAGTCGCCCTCGGTGGCGAGCTGGGCAGCGAGGGTGTCCACGGTCAGCCAGAAGACCATCGCCTCCGACGGCTCCGGGACGCCCGCCACTCCGTGCTCGGCCAGCCAGACCCGGGCCAGCCCGCCCAGGTGGCGGTCGTCGAGCACCTCGCGCAGGGCGGGCTCGGCCTCGGTCCCGACCAGCGAGAGCGTCTGCTGGCAGGTGAGGCGGCGCAGCGGTGCGTCCTCGTCGTCGCCTCGCGCGGCGGCCAGCAGCTCCCGGGCGGCCTCCTCGGGCGTACGGCGGGCCAGCCACTGCTCGGCCTCGGCCTGCGCGGCAGGCTCGGGGTGGCCTGGGAGGGCGTCCAGCAGGATGTCGGCGCCCTTGTCGGCCAGGTCGCCGACGGCCGGGGCGTCGATGCCCGCCTCGATCATCCGGGCCCGTACGGCGTAGATGCCGAGCGGGGTGAGCCGCACCATGCCGTAGCGGGAGACGTCCTCGTCCTCGAGCTCCTCGGCCGTCTCGGGCTCCTGGATCCGGCCCTCGCCGTCGACCTCCTGGATCAGCGCCTCGTCCACCGGCTGGTAGTCGATGAGGCCGGTCGGGGCGAGCAGGCGGAACTGGTCGTCCAGCCGCACCATCGCCTCGGAGACCTCTTCGAGGATGTCGTCGGTGGGCTCGTCCATGTCCTCGGGGACGATCATGGAGGCGGCCAGCGCGGGCAGCGGTACGGAGGCCGCGGCGGCCTCCTCGTCAAGGGCGGTCAGCAGATAGAGGTTGCCCAGCACCCCGTCGAGGAACTCGGCCTCCTCCTCCGGGTTCCAGTCGATCGCGTCGAGGTCGAGCTCACCGCCCTCGCTGATCTGGGCGGCGATGTCGCCCAGGTCGGGGGCGGCGGCGTCGGCCAGCACCGTCTCAAAGCCGTCGAGCCAGATGTCCAGGATGTCGCGGGGGCCGCCCTCGGTGATCAGGCGCAGCTCCTCGCCGCTGGTCGCGAGGGCGGAGAACTCGTCCCCGAGCGGAGCCTCGCCGTCCGCGCGGTCGCCGTCACCCTTACCGTCGCCATCGCCGTCACCCTCGCGATCGGACCGCGCGGTCGCCTCGGCGCCCGACGCCTCCTCGGACTCGTCGATCTCGACCAGCCCGGTGTCGACGGCGAGCTGCCACGCCTGCGCCGTGTGCTCGGGCCCGTCCTCGTCCCCCGACAGCCCCAGCAGCTCGATCGCCGCCCGCAGCTCGCCCTCCGGCAGCACCCCGCCCGACGCCACCGGCTTCCCCGGCTCGGCCCAGCGGGCGAGCCGGACCGCGCGGGCGAGGAGCGGCGCGGCGAGTGCGTCCCGCGCGAGTTCCGCGTCGGTGCGAAGCCGCACGGGCGGCATGGTGGGGCGCTCTTCTGGCATGGGCGGACGTCACTCCTCGGGGCGCGGAAGTCGCGGGGGCTATGGGGCTGTAGGGGCTATGGAGCTATGGGTCTCAGGACCCCGCTGTGGAGCCATGGGGGTACGGATATGCGGCTGTACGGGCACGGGCGCCACGGCACGGCCCGGACCCCAGCGTAGACGGAACGGGACGGCACTTTCGTCCCGATGTGGTCCCGCGCCCGATCCCGCACCGCGGCAAGCGGTGAATTCGGCCGACGGGCCGCGGGAACCGGCCGGGGCGAGGGGGCGGGCGGCGCCCCTTCGTTCATGTCCCCGCCCCGCTCCCGCCATCCGCACGCCACCCGTCCTGTCTTGACAACTTCCGTGCCCAGGAAAGAGATTGACGCGCGTAGAGGCGATTTCCTCGCCGTTCACTCCTTTCCGGAGGCCACCACCATGTCCCTTCGCGCACCGCGCGGACCCGTCGCCGTCACCGCCGTCGCCGCCTCCGCCCTCGCGGCCGGGCTGCTCGTCGTGCCCTCGTCGGCCTCCGCCGCCGAGATCCGCATCCATGACATCCAGGGCAGCACCCGGATATCCCCGCTCGCCGGACAGCAGGTGACCGAGGTCCCCGGCACGGTCACGGCGATACGCGCCTTCGGCTCGTCGCGCGGCTTCTGGATCCAGGACACCGAGCCCGACCGGGACGCGGCCACCAGTGAGGCGATCTTCGTCTTCACCGGATCGACCACGCCCTCGGTCGCCGTGGGCGACTCGGTGCTGGTCTCCGGGACGGTGTCCGAGTACTACCCGGGCGGCAAGGACGCCGGTCTGCAGTCGCTCACCGAGATCTCCAAGGCCACCTGGACGGTCCGGTCCTCCGGCAACGCGCTGCCCGCCGCATACCGGCTCAACCCCTCCACGATCCCCGACCGCTACACCCCGGACGCGGGCGGCGACTCCATCGAGGGGCTGACGCTGCGGCCGCGCTCGTACGCCCTGGACCGCTACGAGTCGCTGGAGGGCATGCGGGTCTCGGTCGAGAACGCCCCCGTGGTCGGCGCGACCAACACCTACAAGGAGCTGTGGGTCACCGCGGAGCCCCGCCACCGGCGGACCGCGCGCGGCGGCGCCCTCTACGGCTCGTATCGCGACCCGAACGCGGGCCGGGTGAAGGTGGTCTCCCTCCTCCCCTACGCCGAGCACCCCTTCCCCGTCGCGGACGTCGGCGACGCGCTGACCGGCACCACGGCCGGACCGCTGGACTACGACAACTTCGGCGGCTACACGCTCGCGGCCACCACGATGGGCGACCTCGCCGACCATGGCCCGAAGCGGGAGAGCACCCGCAAGCAGAAGGCGGACGAACTCTCCATCGCCACCTACAACGTGGAGAACCTCTCCCCCAAGACCGCCCAGTCGAAGTTCGACCGGCTGGCCACCGGGCTGGTGGAGCACCTCGCCTCGCCGGACATCGTCGCGCTGGAGGAGGTCCAGGACGACAACGGCGCGACGAACGACTCGGTGGTGGGCGCCGACACCACGCTGACGAAGCTCACCGACGCGATCAAGGCGGCGGGCGGCCCCTCGTACGAGTGGCGCCAGATCGACCCGGTTGACGACCAGGACGGCGGCGAGCCGGGCGGCAACATCCGGGTGGCGTTCCTCTGCAACCCGAAGCGGGTCTCCTTCACCGACATCCCCGGCGGCGACTCCACCACCCCGGTGACGGTCGAGAAGAAGGGCGGCAAGGCCACGCTGTCGGCCTCCCCAGGCCGTATCGACCCGGCGAACGGCGTCTGGAAGGCCAGCCGCAAGCCGCTGGCCGGGCAGTTCTCCTTCCGCGGCCGCCCGGTGTTCGTGGTCGCGAACCACTTCAACTCCAAGGGCGGCGACCAGGGCCTGGACAGCCGCTTCCAGCCCCCGGCCCGCTCCTCGGAGACCCAGCGCACCGGACAGGCCACAGCGGTCAACACCTTCGTCAAGGCGCTGCTGAACGCCGACCCGAAGGCGGCGGTGGTCGTCGCGGGCGACCTCAACGACTACCAGTTCTCGCCCGCGCTGGCCGACCTCACCAAGGGCGGTGTGCTGACTGACCTGGTGACCCGGCTGCCGAGGGACGAGCGCTACGGCTACGTCTACAACGGCAATTCGCAGGTGCTGGACCACATCCTGACCAGCCGCGCGCTGCGCCGTGCCGACTACGACATCGTGCACCTCAACGCCGAGTTCGCGGACCAGTCCAGCGACCACGACCCGCAGGTGGTGCGGGTGCGCCCCTGAGGCGTCAGCCGACGTACAAGCGGCGGCCCGGTGGGGAAGGGAGTCCCCCACCGGGCCGCCGCCGTACCGCCGTTGATCAGTTGTGGCTGTCGGCCGTTGATCAGTTGTGGCTGTGCAGCGCCTCGTTCAGCCCGCCCCAGGAACCGGTGCGGGGCAGCGCCTCGACCGCGCCGGTGATGGAGTTGCGGCGGAAGAGGAGGTTGTCGGCGCCGGAGAGCTCCAGAGCCTTGGCGATCTTGCCGTCCGGGAGGGTGACGCGGGTGCCCGCCGTCACATACAGCCCCGCCTCGACGATGCAGTCGTCGCCGAGCGGGATGCCCAGGCCCGCCTCGGCGCCGAGCAGGCACCGCTCGCCGATGCTGATCGTCTGCTTGCCACCGCCGGAGAGGGTGCCCATGATCGAGGCGCCGCCGCCGATGTCGGAGCCGTCGCCGACCACGACGCCCGCGCTGATCCGGCCCTCGACCATGGAGGTGCCCAGCGTGCCGGCGTTGAAGTTGACGAAGCCCTCGTGCATGACCGTGGTCCCGGGGGCGAGGTGCGCGCCGAGGCGGACCCGGTCGGCGTCGCCGATGCGGACGCCGGAGGGGACGACGTAATCGGTCATCCGGGGGAACTTGTCGACACTGGTCACCGACAGGTGCAGCCCCTCGGCGCGGGCGGCCAGCCGGGCCCGCTCCACCTGGTCGGCGGCGACGGGGCCGAGCGAGGTCCAGGCGACGTTGGCCAGCAGGCCGAACTGGCCGTCCAGGCTCAGGCCGTGCGGCTTGACCAGCCGGTGGCTGAGCAGATGCAGCCGCAGATAGACGTCATGCGCGTCCAGCGGCTTCTCGTCGAGCGAGGCGATGACCGTGCGGACGGCGACGACCTCGACGCCGCGCCGGGGGTCCGGCCCGACCGCCTTGAGGGCGGTCTCGCCCAGCAGCTGCGCGGTCCGCTCGGCGTCGAGCCGCTCGGTCCCGGCCGGGCCGGGCTCGGCGGCCAGCTCGGGGGCCGGGAACCAGGTGTCCAGAACGGTGCCGTCCTCGGTGAGGGTGGCGAGACCGGCGGCGACGGCGCCGGTGGGGGCGGTGGTGGATGCATCGGTCATGGTCAGAACGCTAACCGGAGGCGGGGCCGGGAGGCGAACCGGTCTCAGCGACCGATCCCGGGCGGCCCGTCATGCCGCCTCATCGAGCGGTCCCGGGCGGCCCGTCATCGCCGTCTCCACCCATGATCCGTGCCAGCGCCGCACGGGTGCCCTCCCGGTCGTACCGGCGGTCCGCCAGCAGCACCTGCAGGGTCAGCCCGTCGATCAGAGCCACCACCGCGCGCGCCGTGGCCGCGTCGGGCACCAGTCGCGTCAGCATCCGGGCCATCTCGTCCAGGCACACGGCGGCGAGCGGCCGCAGCCCCTCATGGCGCAGCGCGGCGAAGTACAGCTCGTACTCCAGCTCCATCCGCGCCCGGTCGCCCGTGAGCTGCTCCTCCAGCCACCGGGCCAGCTCGTCCGCGGGCGGCGCGGCCGGATCGACGCCCTCCACCCAGCGCTCCACCTCCGCCAGCCACTCCGCGTTGATCTGGCCGAGCGCCGCGACCAGCAGGTCGTCGAGGGTCGCGAAGTGGTAGGTCGTCGAGCCCAGCGGCACATCGGCGGCGGCGGCCACGGCCCGGTGGCCGAGCCCCGTGATGCCGCGCTCGCGGACCACGGCGGCCGCGGCGTCGATGATCCGCTGCCGCCGGTCGGGGTCGTAGCGGCGCCCCATCAGTGGGCGCCGTTCAGATTGAGCACCACCACTCCGGCGATGATCAGCAGCACGCCGAGCACCTTGGCGGCGGTGGCCGCCTCCCCCAGGAAGAGCATGCCGATCACCGCGATGAGGGCCGTGCCCGCTCCGGCCCATATGGCGTACGCGGTGCCCACGGACACCGTCTTGAGCGTCTGGGCGAGCAGGGCGAAGGCGATCAGATAGCCCGCGGCGGTCGCCAGCGAGGGCCATAGCTTGCTGAAACCGTCGCTGTACTTCATCGAGGTGGTGGCGAGGATCTCGGCCAGGATCGCTCCGGAGAGCATCACATATCCCATGCGTACAACCGTACACAACGATGCGTACGGTTGTACGTAACGAGGAGACCGCGGGCCCCGGAATATGAGAGCGGCCCCCGCGCCGAAGCGCGGGGGCCGCTCTCAAAGCCCAGGAGGCGAGAGGTCAGACGTTGAAGCCGAGGGCGCGCAGCTGCTCACGTCCATCGTCGGTGATCTTGTCCGGGCCCCACGGCGGCATCCAGACCCAGTTGATCCGGAGCTCATTGACAATGCCGTCGGTCGCGGACTTGGCCTGGTCCTCGATGACGTCGGTCAGCGGACACGCCGCCGAGGTCAGCGTCATGTCGATCGTCGCGATGTTGGCGTCGTCGATGTGAATGCCGTAGATCAGCCCGAGGTTGACCACGTCGATGCCCAGCTCGGGGTCCACGACGTCGTACAGGGCCTCGCGGACCTCTTCCTCGCTGGCGGGCTTGGTGGTGGTCACGTTGTCACTCATGCGGTCTTCCCTCCGGCGGTCTCACCCAGTGCCTGTGCCGTGGCGTCCTTCCATGCCATCCAGCTCAGCAGGGCGCATTTCACACGGGCCGGGTACTTGGAGACACCGGCGAACGCGATCGCGTCCTCCAGCACCTCCTCCATGGCGTCGTCCGGCTCGGCCTTGCCCTTGGACTGCATCAGGTGCAGGAAGGTCTCCTGGATCCTGCGGGCCTCGGCCAGCTCCTTGCCCACCAGCAGCTCATTGAGCACGGAGGCGCTGGCCTGGCTGATGGAACAGCCCTGGCCCTCGTAGCTCACGTCCTCGATGGTCTCGCCGTCAAGCCGCACCCGGAGCGTGATCTCGTCACCGCAGGTCGGATTGACATGGTGTACCTCTGCGTCGCCGTCCCTCAGGCCCCGTCCATGGGGGTTCTTGTAGTGGTCCAGGATCACGTCCTGGTACATCGAATCCAGCTTCACGCGGCACGCCCCTACCCGAAGAAGTTCCGTACGTGCTCCAGGCCGTCCACCAAGGCGTCGACCTCGGCCGGAGTGGAGTACAGATAGAACGACGCTCGGGTGGTCGCCGGAATTCCATAGCGCAGGCATACGGGGCGAGCACAGTGGTGGCCGACCCGGACCGCGATTCCCTGCTCGTCGAGCACCTGGCCCACATCGTGGGGGTGGATGTCGCCGAGCGTGAAGGAGATCGTGGCGCCGCGCTCCTCGGCCGTGGTGGGGCCGATGATGCGCAGGTCCGGCACCTCCAGGAGCCTGCCGACCGCGTAGTGCGTGAGGGCATGCTCATGGCGGGTGATGTTGTCCATGCCGATCGAGGTGAGGTAGTCCACGGCCGCGCCGAGGCCGACGGCCTGGGCGATCGGGGGCGTACCGGCCTCGAACTTGTGCGGCGCCGGGGCGTAGGTGGACGAGTGCATCGAGACGGTCTCGATCATCTCGCCGCCGCCGAGGAACGGAGGCAGGTCCTCCAGCAGCTCCTGGCGGCCCCACAGCGCACCGATTCCGGTCGGGCCGCACATCTTGTGGCCGGTGAAGGCCACGAAGTCGGCCTGGAGCGCCTGCACGTCCAGCAGCATGTGCGGGGCGGCCTGGGAGGCGTCGATCACCACGAGGGCGCCGACGTCCTGGGCGCGGCGGACGATCGCCTCGACCGGGTTGACCGTGCCGAGGATGTTGGAGACCAGCACGAACGAGACGACCTTGGTCTTCTCGGTGATGACCTGCTCTATCTCCGACAGGTCGAGCCGGCCGTCCTCGGTGAGGCCGAACCACTTCAGCTTCGCGCCGGTGCGCTGCGAGAGCAGCTGCCACGGAACGATGTTGGAGTGGTGCTCCATCTCGGTGATGACGATCTCGGTGTCCTGGTCCACCCGGTAGGGCTCGTCGGCCCAGCCGAGCATGTTGGCGACCAGGTTCAGCGACTCCGAGGCGTTCTTGGTGAAGATCACCTCGTCGCGGCTGGGAGCGTTGATGAAGGCGGCGACCTTGTCGCGGGCGCCCTCGTACAGCTCCGTGGCCTCCTCGGCGAGCACATGGACGCCGCGGTGCACATTGGCGTTGGAGCGCTCGTAGTAGTCGTTGAGCACGTCCAGCACCTGGCGCGGCTTCTGCGACGTCGCCGCGTTGTCCAGGTAGACGAGCTTCTTGCCGTCATGGACGACACGGTCCAGGATCGGGAAGTCCTTGCGGATCGCCTCGGTGTCGAGGAGGCCCGGCAACTGTGTCACTCGGACGCGCCTCCCTTCACGTACGCCTCGTAGCCCTCTTCTTCCAGCTTGTCGGCCAGCTCCGGGCCGCCGGACTCGGCGATCCGGCCCGCCGCGAAGACGTGGACGTGGTCGGGCTTGATGTACCGCAGGATGCGGGTGTAGTGGGTGATCAGCAGGGTGCCGACCTGGCCGGACTCACGGACCCGGTTGACGCCCTCGGAGACCACCCGCAGTGCGTCGACGTCGAGGCCGGAGTCGGTCTCGTCGAGGATCGCGATGGCCGGCTTCAGCAGCTCCAGCTGGAGGATCTCGTGGCGCTTCTTCTCACCGCCGGAGAAGCCCTCGTTCACATTCCGCTCGGCGAAGGACGGGTCGATGTTGAGGCGCTCCATGGCCTCCTTGACCTCCTTCACCCAGGTGCGCAGCTTGGGCGCCTCGCCGCGGATCGCGGTCGCGGAGGTGCGCAGGAAGTTGGAGACGGAGACTCCGGGCACCTCGACCGGGTACTGCATGGCGAGGAAGACACCGGCGCGGGCGCGCTCGTCGACGGACATCGCGAGCACGTCCTCGCCGTCCAGCGTCACGGTGCCGCCGGTGATCGTGTACTTCGGGTGCCCGGCGAGCGAGTAGGCGAGGGTGGACTTGCCGGAGCCGTTGGGGCCCATGATGGCGTGCGTCTCGCCCTGCTTCACGGTCAGGTCGACACCGCGCAGGATCTCGCGGGGGCCGCCCTCGGCGTCGACGGAAACGTGCAGGTCGTGGATCTCAAGCGTGGCCATGGGTGCCTCAGGACTCCTGGGTGACGGAGACGAGCACATCGTCCCCTTCGATCTTTACGGGGTATACGGGGACCGGGCGCGTCGCGGGAAGGCCGGACGGCTTGCCGGTGCGCAGGTCGAAGCTGGAGCCGTGCAGCCAGCACTCGATCTGGCAGTCCTCCACCTCGCCCTCGGACAGCGAGACGTTCGCATGCGAGCAGATGTCGTTGATCGCGAACACCTCGCCCTCGGTGCGCACCAGTGCCACCGGCACGCCCTCGAGCTCGACCCGCTTGGGGGTGCCGTCCTCGAGTTCGTCCAGCGCACAGGCGCGTACGAAGGTGTTGGTCATCCTACGGACGCCTCCAGCTCGGCCTCGATCTTGGCGATGAGCCGCTCCTCCAGGTCGGGGATCCCGATCTGCTGGACGACCTCGGCGAAGAAGCCGCGGACCACCAGACGGCGGGCCTCGTCGGCCGGGATGCCGCGCGCCATCAGGTAGAACAGCTGCTCGTCCTCGAAGCGGCCGGTCGCGCTCGCGTGCCCGGCGCCGACGATCTCACCGGTCTCGATCTCCAGGTTCGGCACCGAGTCGACACGGGCGCCGTCGGTGAGGACAAGGTTCCGGTTGAGTTCGTAGGTGTCGGTGCCCTCTGCGGCGGCCCGGATCAGCACATCGCCGATCCACACCGCGTGCGCCTCCGCGCCCTGCAGCGCGCCCTTGTAGGCCACGTTGCTCCGGCAGTGCGGGGTGTCGTGGTCGATGAAGAGCCGGTGCTCCTGGTGCTGGCCGTTGTCGGTGAAGTACACGCCGTACAGCTCGGCCTCACCGCCCGAGGCGCCGTAGACGACGCGCGGGTGGAGCCGCACCAGATCGCCGCCGAAGGTGACGACCACGGACTTGAAGGTGGCGTCCCGGCCGACCAGCGCGGTGTGCTGACCGACGTGGACCGCGGTGTCGCCCCAGTCCTGGACCGAGACCACGGTGAGCTTGGCGCCGTCGCCGATCAGGTACTCCACATTGGCGGCGAGCGTGGCGTCACCGGTGTGGTCGATGACCACGACCGCCTCGGCGAAGGCGCCGACCTCGATCACCTGGTGGCCGAAGGCGGTGCCGCCCTCGCCGTGCACGGCGATCCGCACCGGCTCGGTGAGCACCGTCTCCTTGGGCACCGAGACGACCGACGCCTTCTCGAAGGAGCTGTACGCCTGGGCCGCCACCCGGTCCACCGGCTTGCCGGCCTTCCCCAGGCGTGCGTCGTCACGGCCCACGGTCTCGACCGTGACGCCCTCGGGGGCGGTCACCTCGACCTTGACGCCGCCGTCGGCGACAGCCGTGCCGTCATGGAGACCGCGCAGCCGCTCCAGGGGGGTGAACCGCCAGTCCTCCTCGCGGCCATGGGGCACCGGGAAGTCGGCCACGTCGTACGACGCGGGCGCGCTCACCCGGGCATCGGTGGGCTGGCCCACCTGGATGACGCCGTCCGTGGTGGATCCGGCCGGGATGGTTTCAGCCATGGCTGTCGTACTGCTCTCTTTCTGCCTGATGGGCCTGAACGGGATGCCCGGGCGGAGGACGGTGCCCCCGCCTGGGCCGGAAGGGGGTGGCGTCAGCCGACCGCGCCCTCCATCTGCAGCTCGATCAGCCGGTTGAGCTCCAGCGCGTACTCCATGGGCAGCTCGCGCGCGATCGGCTCGACGAAGCCGCGCACGATCATCGCCATGGCCTCGTCCTCGGACAGACCGCGGCTCATCAGGTAGAAGAGCTGGTCGTCGCTGACCTTGGAGACGGTCGCCTCATGGCCCATGGACACGTCGTCCTCGCGGACGTCCACATACGGGTAGGTGTCCGAGCGGGAGATCGTGTCGACGAGCAGGGCGTCACAGAGCACATTGGACTTGGAGCCCTCGGCGCCCTCGCCGATCTCGATCAGACCGCGGTAGGAGGTGCGGCCGCCGCCGCGCGCCACCGACTTGGAGACGATGTTCGACGAGGTGCGGGGGGCCATGTGGACCATCTTGGCGCCCGCGTCCTGGTGCTGGCCCTCGCCCGCGAAGGCGATGGACAGGGTCTCGCCCTTGGCGTGCTCACCCATCAGGTAGACGGCGGGGTACTTCATGGTCACCTTGGAGCCGATGTTGCCGTCGACCCACTCCATGGTCGCGCCCTCGTAAGCCACGGCGCGCTTGGTGACCAGGTTGTAGACGTTGTTCGACCAGTTCTGGATGGTCGTGTAGCGGCAGCGGGCGCCCTTCTTGACGATGATCTCGACGACCGCGGAGTGCAGCGAGTCCGACTTGTAGATCGGCGCGGTGCAGCCCTCGACGTAGTGGACGTAGGCGTCCTCGTCGACGATGATCAGCGTCCGCTCGAACTGACCCATGTTCTCGGTGTTGATCCGGAAGTACGCCTGCAGCGGGATCTCCACGTGCACGCCCTTCGGCACGTAGATGAACGAGCCGCCGGACCAGACCGCCGTGTTCAGCGAGGCGAACTTGTTGTCGCCCGCGGGGATCACGGTGCCGAAGTACTCCTGGAACAGCTCCGGGTGCTCCTTGAGCGCCGTGTCGGTGTCCAGGAAGATGACGCCCTGCTCCTCCAGGTCCTCACGGATCTGGTGGTAGACGACCTCGGACTCGTACTGGGCCGCGACACCCGCGACGAGGCGCTGCTTCTCGGCCTCCGGGATGCCCAGCTTGTCGTACGTGTTCTTGATGTCCTCGGGCAGGTCGTCCCAGGAGGCGGCCTGCTGCTCGGTGGAGCGGACGAAGTACTTGATGTTGTCGAAGTCGATGCCCGACAAGTCCGAGCCCCAGGTGGGCATGGGCTTCTTGCCGAAGAGCTTCAGGCCCTTGAGGCGGAGCTTGAGCATCCACTCCGGCTCGGACTTCTTCCCCGAGATGTCGCGTACGACCTCCTCGGAGAGGCCGCGCTTGGCCGAGGCGCCGGCCACGTCGGAGTCGGCCCAGCCGTACTCGTAGTTGCCCAGGCCCTCAAGCTCGGGGTGAGCGGTCTCCGTGGGGAGAGTCATTCGGGGTTCCTCCCGGCCGTGCTGGCAGATGCGGTGGTGGTCTTGGTGGTGCGGGTGTCGGTCTTCTCGACCTTGCCGGTCTTCGGAATGAACGTCGTGCACACTCCGTCGCCATGGGCGATGGTGGCCAGACGCTGCACATGAGTTCCGAGCAGCTGGGAGAAGACCTCGGTCTCCGCCTCACACAGCTGCGGATATCGCTCGGCTGCGTGGGCGACCGGGCAGTGGTGCTGGCAGAGCTGTTCGCCGACCGGCGCGCTGCGCACCGTAGCAGCGTACCCGTCCGCGGAGAGCGCGTCGGCGAGGGCTTCGGTGCGGCGGCCGGGGGCGGCGGCCTCGACGGTGCCGCGGTATCCCTCCGCCTGGGCGGCGAGCCTGGCGCGGGCGAACGCGGCGACCGCGGCGCGGCCCGCCTCGCCGCCTCCGGCGCTCTGCTCGATCCAGTGCAGGGCGTCGACGGCGAGCTTGTCGTAAGCCTGGTCGAAGGCGTCGCGGCCGCAGTCGGTGAGCGCGAAGACCTTGGCCGGGCGGCCGCGCCCCCGCGCCCCGTACACCCTCTTCTCTCGGGGCTCGACGACGCCGTCGGCGACGAGGGTGTCCAGGTGGCGGCGGACGGCCGCCTGGGTCAGCTCCAGCCGCTGGGCGAGCTCCGCCGCGGTGGAGGGACCATGGTCGAGGATGGAGCGCGCGACCCGGTTGCGGGTGCCGTGCTGCTCTTCCGGCGCGGATGCGGGCGCGCCAGACCGCGCGACCAGTTCGGCCGCGCGTCCGTTCGGAGCCTCGCTCGCGTATTTCACAACGCCATTGTTGCGTAATTCCCCGGCGCGGCACAAGCGGGGAGATCTGCAGGTCCGGTGGGGTACGTCACTTAGGTGTACCTAAGTCCGAGAGGGTCCGCGCCCCGGTTTCACCTGTGGCGACGCCTTTGCGGCCGGGCGGCGGGCACCGCGGCTTCCGGCCCTGCCGCCCACAGGGGGCCCGGCGATTCGTAGACTGCCGGACATGCGAGAAGAGCCCGCGGTCGACATCGTCGGCCTGGTCAAGCGGTACGGCCCGAAGACCGCGGTCGACGGGCTCGACCTGTCCGTGGACCGGGGCGCCGTGACCGCCGTTCTCGGCCCCAACGGAGCCGGTAAGACCACCACCGTCGAGACCTGCGAGGGGTACCGCCGCCCCGACGCCGGCACGGTCCGGATATTCGGGCTCGACCCGGTCGCGGACGCCCCCGCGCTGCGCCCCCGGGTCGGGGTGATGCTGCAGTCCGGAGGCGTTTATTCCGGCGCGCGCGCAGAAGAGATGCTGCGCCACACCGCCTCCCTGCACGCACATCCGGTCGACGTCGACCTGCTGATCGAACGGCTCGGCCTCGGCTCCTGCGGCCGCACCACCTACCGGCGGCTCTCCGGGGGCCAGCAGCAGCGGCTCGCGCTCGCCATGGCCGTCGTCGGCCGCCCCGAGCTGGTCTTCCTGGACGAGCCGACCGCCGGACTCGACCCGCAGGCCCGCCGCGCCACCTGGGACCTCATCCGCGATCTGCGCGACGACGGGGTCACCGTGATGCTGACCACCCACTACATGGACGAGGCCGAGCAGCTCGCCGACGATGTGGCGATCATCGACGGCGGCAAGGTGATCGCCCGGGGCAGCCCCGAGGAGCTGTGCCGGGGCGGCGCCGAGAACACCCTGCGCTTCGGCGGCCGCCCCGCACTCGACCTGGCCTCGCTCCTCAAGGCGCTGCCCGCCGACTCCACGGCCGCCGAGCTGACCCCCGGCTCGTACCGCGTCACCGGCAAGGTCAACCCCCAGATGCTGGCCACCGTCACCTCCTGGTGCGCGCAGAACGGTGTGCTGCCGGACCGGATCTCGGTCGAGCGCCACACCCTCGAGGACGTCTTCCTGGAGCTCACCGGTAAGGAGCTGCGAGCGTGACCGCCACGGGCACTTTTCTTCCCAAGCCGGGGGCGGCCCCGCTGATGAGGATGATCCGGGCGCAGGCCGCGCTGGAAACCCGGATGCTGCTGCGCAACGGCGAGCAGCTGCTGCTGACCGTCGTCATCCCGTCCCTGCTGCTGGTGCTCTTCAGCACCGTCGACGTCGTCGACACGGGCGCCGACGGCAGCACCGTGGACTTCCTGACGCCCGGTGTGCTGGCGCTTGCCGTGCTGTCCACGGCATTCACCGGACAGGCCATCGCCACCGGCTTCGAGCGGCGCTACGGCGTGCTCAAGCGGCTCGCCGTCTCACCGCTGCCGCGATGGGGGCTGATGACCGCCAAGACCCTCGCGGTGCTGGTCACCGAGGTCCTGCAGATCGTGCTGCTGACCGCGATCGCGCTGGCGCTGGGCTGGTCACCGCACGGTGACCCGCTCTCCGTGGCACTGCTGCTGATCCTCGGCACGGCGGCGTTCTCCGGCCTCGGGCTGCTGATGGCGGGCACCCTGAAGGCCGAGGCGACCCTGGCCGCCGCCAACCTGGTCTTCCTGCTGCTGCTCGTGGCCGGCGGGGTGATCGTGTCGCTCGACAAGTTCCCGGGCGCGGTGCGCGGCGCACTGGAACTGCTGCCGATCTCGGCGCTCTCGGGCGGGCTGCGGGACGTCCTCCAGGACGGGGCCGGGACGCCGTGGCGGGATCTGGGGATCCTGGCGGTCTGGGCGGTGCTGGGGCTGGGCGCGGCGGCGCGCTTCTTCCGCTGGGAGTAGCTTCCGCTGGGAGCAGCTCCGCTGGGAGTAGCCACGAACACCTCTGCGAGCTGCGGCTTTACCGAAGCACTACCCCTCGTGAAAAGCTGCACAAGCGGCGGCCTACGATGGGCGCGTGCCGAATTCGCTGAATCCGTTCGAGCTGATCGCCCGACGCTGGCAGCCCTCCGCGCGCTTCGTGGAGCGGGCCGCGCTGGCCACCGTGGTGATGGCCGTGGTCATCGTCGTGACCGGTGGCGCGGTCCGGCTCACCCAGTCCGGGCTGGGCTGTGACACCTGGCCCAAGTGCACCTCCGGCAGCCTGACGCCGACCGCTGAAATGGGGATCAACGGCGTCATCGAGTTCAGCAATCGCATGCTGACGTACGTCCTCTGCGTGGTCGTGGGGCTGTTGATCATCGCCGCCCGCGCCCGTACGCCCGTGCGCACCTCGCTGACCCGGCTCGGCTGGGCCCAGTTCTGGATCGTCATGGGCAACGCCGTGGTCGGCGGCATCACGGTGCTCACCGGCCTCAACCCGTACATCGTCAGCTCGCACTTCCTGCTGTCCTCCGTGCTGCTCACGGTCGCCGTGGCGACCTGGTGGCGGGCGCGCGAGGGCGACGCGGAGCCGCGCGATCTCGTGGCCGCGCCGGTGCGCCAGCTGACCCGGCTGCTGATCGCCGCCACCGGCGTGCTCATCGTCATCGGCACCGTGGTCACCGGCGCTGGTCCGCACGCCGGTGACGCCCGTAAGGTGCACCGCATCCCGCTGAACTGGCAGGAGATCACCCAGCTGCACGTGGACTTCGTCTACATCGTGCTGGGCCTCACCGTCGCCCTGTGGTTCACACTGCGGGCCGTGAAGGCCCCGGCCGCCCAGCGCCGTACGGTCCTGGAGCTCCTCGTCGTCCTGCTCCTGCAGGGCGTGGTCGGGTACGTGCAGTACTTCACCCATCTGCCCGAGGTCGTCGTCGGCATCCATATGCTCGGCTCCTGCCTGGTGTGGATCGCGGTGCTGCGGGTGCTGCTCGCCCAGCGCGAGCGCGCCGCGCTTCCGGCGGCCGTCCCCGCCCCGACCGGCGACCACGAGACCGTTCAGCCCGAGCCGGCCGCGTCCAGCCGGTAGACGCGGCGCGCGGTCCCGGCCGCGACCAGCCCGGCGATTCGCTGGGCCTCGGACCGGGTGCAGATCTCCTCGCCGACCCACTCGTCCGCCAGCCGGGCCATGGCCTGGCCGAAGAGCCGGGACGCGGTCACATACAGCTCGGGCAGCCCGCGCGCGCCCGTCGAGAAGAGCAGCTTGCCGAACGGCGCCTCGCCCAGGGTCTCCCCGGGCCGCGGCCCGGCGTCCGCGTAGACATGCGGGAAGGCCGCGGCGAGCTGGGCCGCCCGCCGGTGGTGCGGCCGGTCGGGCAGCAGCACCAGATCGGTGCCGAAGCCGGCCGTGGCGCGCAGGAAGCCGACGAGCGACTGCGGATCGGCGCAGTGCAGCTGCACCGGTAGGCCCGTCGCGACGGCGCTCCACAGCAGATGCTGGGCGAGCGCGGGGTCGGGGGCGCGGCCCGGGGCCGGGCGTACGGTGAGCGCGAGCCAGCGGGCGGCGGCGCGCCGGACCTCGCGCGGATCGGGCGGCAGCTCGTCGCAGAAGGCGATCCCCATGGCGAAGGCGGTCGCGTGCTGGGCCGCCGCGTACAGCGCCTCGGCGGTGTTGCCGATGAAGGCGTCGACCGTGCCGGAGGTGTCGGCGACCTGCTCGGCCAGCGGCTCCAGGCGGACCACCTCATGGACCGCGCCGTCGGCGGTCGCGGCCAGTTCCTCGGGGGTGCTGAGGTCGTCCCGGGCGCCGGACTCCAGCAGGAAGGTGCCGATGCCGGCGCCGCGCAGCAGCAGCCGCGCGGCGCGGTAGGCGCCCAGCTCACGGCGGCGGGCGAGATAGCTGACGGGCGCGCAGTGGGGCTCCATGCCCAGGAGCGGGGGGCACCAGCGGCGCACGGCCAGACCGGTCCAGCTGTCGAAGAAGGTGGTGCCGGCCGGGGCCGCGCCCGACCCGGCGGCGGCCGCCAGATGGGTTTCGAACGAGCCGACGCCGAGCTCGCCGTCGACCGTGCCGCGGCTGTGCTGGTCGACCAGCGGCGGCAGCGTGATCGGTCCCGCCACCGGGCCCGGCCCGTCCCGGGGGACCGGGCCGGTCGGCGGGCCCAGGGTGTTCGGGGAGTCCGTCGCCTCGTGCATCGCCGCCGCCTCTCGCCCTCCGGCATCGACGGGCTTAACGGACGGAAGGGGTGCGAGGTGTCGCCGGACCCGTTCTCAGGCGTTCTACGAGGCGGGTGCCGGAGGGTTGCCGGGTCCGCCGAGCTGGATGCCCGCCATGCGCGCCCACTCGTACGGACCGGTGCGGACCTTGGCGGCGAGCTCGCCGTCGAAGGCGTCCTGGAGGGTCAGCCCGGCGATCTCGGCCGCGCGCCGCGCGCTCTCCTGGGAAGGGGCGACGAGAACGCCCCATTCGCCGTCGGCGCCGACGAGGGCGATCCGGACGGAGCCGCGCCCGATGTGCGCGATCTGCCCCTCGGCGCTACCGCCGTGGCCGGTGGCGAAGGCCGTGATCTGGCGGGCGAGCCGCTCGGCCCGCTTCTCGTCCTTCGAGGGCTTGGGCGGCTTGGACGCTGCGGCCGGGGCCGAGGGCTCTGCGGCCGACGCGCCGCTCTCGGTCGGCTCCGGCTGGGTGGTGTCTGCCATACAGGCGATGCTACCCGCCGGTAATCACCGCAGGAAAGGGTCCACGGCCACGGCGACGAACAGCAGCGACACATAGGTGATCGACCAGT
Source organism: Streptomyces sp. NPDC007875 (assembly GCF_042868035.1). Taxonomy (NCBI): domain Bacteria; kingdom Bacillati; phylum Actinomycetota; class Actinomycetes; order Kitasatosporales; family Streptomycetaceae; genus Streptomyces; species Streptomyces sp. NPDC007875. The sequence continues at coordinate 145,119 of NZ_JBIADZ010000004.1, forward strand.
GGAACAGCCGCATCTCCTTGAGCTTCGCGCCCGTGATCTCGGCCTTGGCACGCCCCTGGAGCGCGTGCGCCTCCATGAGCCAGAACCCGCCGAGCACCGCCGCGACCACCGGGTAGAACCAGCCGGTGTAGCCCAGCGGCCACAGCAGCAGGGAGACGCCGACCATGGCCCAGCTGTAGAGGACGATCTGCCGGGCGACCACCTTGTTGCCCGCGACGACGGGCAGCATCGGCACGCCCACCCGCTCGTAGTCGTCCTTGACCTTCATCGACAGCGGCCAGTAGTGCGGCGGCGTCCAGAAGAACATCACGAGGAAGAGGATGACGGCGGCCCAGGAGACCTCGTTGGTCACCGAGGACCAGCCGATGAAGACGGGCATACAGCCAGCGATGCCGCCCCACACGATGTTCTGCGAGGTGCGCCGCTTGAGCCACATCGTGTAGACGACGACGTAGAAGACCAGCGCACCGAGCGACAGCATCGCGGACAGCGGGTTGACCAGCGCCCAGAACCAGGCCGTCGACCCCGCCGCGAGCGCGAAGGCGAAGACGAGGCATTCGCGCGGCGAGACCATGCCGGTCACGAGCGGGCGCTGCGCGGTGCGCTCCATCAACGCGTCGATGTCCCGGTCGTAATACATGTTGAACGCGGCCGCGCCCCCGGCCGACAGATAGCCGCCGACACAGGTCGCGACCACCAGCCACAGATCCGGGACGCCCTGGGCGGCCAGGAACATGACCGGCACGGTCGTCATCAGCAGCAGTTCGATGACGCGCGGCTTCGTCAGCGCCACGAACGCCATGACACGGGCCCCGAACGGCCGGTGACCGGAGCTCGTTTCGCTCGTCTCGAGCACCCCCGCAGGACGGGATTCGACGGCCGTCACGCACACCCCTGGTGGAAGCAAGAACCAGCAAGCACCGGACATGAAGAGCCGGTAAAGACTTGCGCGTACCACGCCACTCTAGACGTAGCGGATACGCCGCCCGCCGCCGGGGTCCCTCGTGTTGAAGGGGCACCGCAAGGCGCCCCCAAGGCGGCCACCCCCGGCGGACGACGGGCCGGGCACGGTCCGGAACGGCGCCTTCCGTAGGGCCCGGGACGCCATCCGGACGGGCCCCGGAGGGAATGCGGCAACCTCGGAATTCGTTCCTTATCCCGTTGAGTGGAACTCGAAAAGATGACCGTTGTTCCAGGGGTAGGCTCGACATCGCCGGTGCACATACGGTCACCGGATTTCGACATTGTGGAGAGGAGCCCTGACTCAGGGTGAGCACCAAGCCGACTACCACAGACCTCGAGTGGACCGATCTGGACCGGCAGGCCGTCGACACGGCCCGGGTCCTGGCCATGGACTCCGTACAGAAGGTCGGTAACGGCCACCCTGGCACGGCCATGAGCCTCGCACCCGCCGCGTACCTGCTCTTCCAGAAGCTGATGCGGCACGACCCCTCCGACGCGGACTGGACGGGCCGCGACCGCTTCGTGCTGTCTCCGGGGCACACCAGCCTGACCCTCTACGTCCAGCTGTACCTGGCGGGCTTCGGGCTGGAGCTCGAGGATCTGCGGTCGTTCCGCACCTGGGGCAGCAAGACCCCGGGCCACCCGGAGTACGGCCACACCACCGGTGTCGAGACCACCACCGGCCCCCTGGGCCAGGGCATCGCCAACGCGGTGGGCATGGCGATGGCCGCCCGCTACGAGCGTGGCCTGTTCGACCCGGAGGCGCCCGAGGGCGCCTCTCCGTTCGACCACACCATCTGGGCGATCGTCTCCGACGGCGACCTGGAGGAGGGCATCTCCGCCGAGGCGTCCTCGCTGGCCGGCCACCAGAAGCTGGGCAACATCGTCGCCCTGTACGACGACAACCACATCTCGATCGAGGGCGACACCGCGACCGCGCTCTCCGAGGACGTGCTGAAGCGCTACGAGGCGTACGGCTGGCACGTCCAGCGCATCGAGCAGGCCGAGAGCGGCGACTTCGACATCCACGCGCTGTACGCGGCGCTCAAGGCGGCGCAGGCCGAGACCGAGCGCCCCTCGATCATCGCGGCCCGCACGATCATCGCCTGGCCCGCCCCGAACGCGCAGAACACCGAGGCGTCGCACGGCTCGGCGCTCGGCGCCGACGAGGTCGCCGCCACCAAGCGCGTCCTCGGCTTCGACCCCGAGCAGCACTTCGCGGTCGGGACGGACGTCATCAACCACACCCGCGCCCTGGTCGACCGCGGCCGCGAGGCGCACGCCGCCTGGGACAAGAAGGTCCAGGAGTGGCGGAACGCCAACCCCGAGCGGGCCGCCCTGTTCGACCGGATCACCGCGGGCGAGCTGCCCGAGGGCTGGGAGTCCGCGCTGCCGGTCTTCGAGCCGGGCAAGGACGTCGCCACCCGTAAGGCGTCCGGCCAGGTGCTCAAGGCGCTCGGCGGGGTGCTCCCCGAGCTGTGGGGCGGCTCCGCCGACCTCGCGGGCTCCAACAACACCACGATCGACGCGTCCTCGTCCTTCCTCCCGAAGGGCAACCCGCTGCCGGAGGCCGACCCGTACGGCCGCACCGTCCACTTCGGCATCCGCGAGCACGCCATGGGCTCGACCATGAACGGCATCGCGCTGCACGGCAACACCCGTGTCTACGGCGGCACCTTCCTGGTCTTCTCCGACTACATGCGCCCGGCCGTCCGGCTCGCCGCGCTGATGAAGCTGCCGGTCACCTATGTGTGGACGCACGACTCCATCGGCCTCGGCGAGGACGGCCCGACCCACCAGCCGGTGGAGCACCTCTCGGTGCTGCGTGCCATCCCGGGCCTGAACGTGGTCCGCCCGGCCGACGCCAACGAGACGGCCATCGCCTGGCGCGAGATCACCCGCCGCCACAGCGAAAACCCGGCTCCGCACGGCCTCGCGCTGACCCGGCAGAACGTGCCGACCTACGAGGCCAGCGAGGACGCCGCCAAGGGCGGTTACGTCCTCTTCGAGGCCGAGGGCGGCCAGCCGCAGGTCATCCTCATCGGCACCGGTTCGGAGGTGCAGCTCGCCGTGGAGGCGCGTGAGCAGCTCCAGGCCGCCGGGATTCCGACCCGCGTCGTGTCAATGCCCTCGGTCGAGTGGTTCGAGGAGCAGGACAGGGGGTACCGGGAGACAGTGCTGCCGCCGTCCGTCAAGGCCCGCGTGGCCGTCGAGGCGGGTATCGGCCTGACCTGGCACCGCTACGTCGGCGAGGCCGGCCGCATCGTCTCGCTGGAGCACTTCGGCGCCTCCGCCGACTACAAGGTGCTCTTCCGGGAATTCGGCCTCACCGCCGAGGCCGTGGTCACCGCCGCCCGCGAATCTCTCGACGCCGCAGGGCGCTGACACCCCGCAGACGACTTAGTAGCGACGAGTAGGAGAACACACCCCATGACAGACGCACTCAAGCGGCTGGCCGACGAAGGCGTCGCGATCTGGCTCGACGACCTCTCCCGCAAGAGGATCACCTCCGGCAACCTGGCCGAGCTGATCGACCAGCAGCATGTCGTAGGCGTCACCACCAACCCGTCGATCTTCCAGAAGGCGATCTCCAGCGGTGAGGGCTACCAGCAGCAGGTGGCCGACCTCGCGGTCCGCAGGCTCACCGTCGAGGAAGCCGTCCGCATGATCACCACGGCGGACGTCCGCGACGCGGCCGACATCCTCCGGCCGGTCTACGACGCGACGGGCGGCCAGGACGGCCGGGTCTCCATCGAGGTCGACCCGCGCCTGGCCCACAACACGGCCGCCACCATCGCCGAGGCCAAGCAGCTGGCCTGGCTGGTGGACCGGCCCAACACCTTCATCAAGATCCCGGCGACCGAGGCGGGGCTGCCCGCGATCACCGAGGTGATCGGCCTGGGCATCAGCGTCAATGTCACGCTGATCTTCTCCCTGGAGCGGTACCGCGCGGTCATGGACGCCTTCCTGGCCGGTCTGGAGAAGGCCAAGGCCGCGGGCCTGGACCTGCAGAAGATCCACTCGGTGGCGTCCTTCTTCGTCTCCCGCGTGGACACCGAGATCGACAAGCGCATCGACAAGCTCGGCACCGATGAGGCCAAGGCGCTGCGCGGCAAGGCCGCCATCGCCAACGCCCGCCTCGCGTACCAGGCGTACGAGGAGGTCTTCAGCTCCGACCGCTGGGCCGCCCTGGACCGGTCGAACGCCAACAAGCAGCGTCCGCTGTGGGCCTCGACCGGCGTCAAGGACCCGGCGTACAAGGACACCATGTACGTCACGGAACTGGTCGCCCCCGGCACCGTCAACACCATGCCGGAGGCCACCTTGGAGGCGGTCGCCGACCACGGCGAGATCCGCGGCGACACCGTGCGCGGCACCTACGAGCAGGCCAAGGCCGACATCGACGCGCTGGCCGGGATCGGGATCTCCTACGACGACGTCGTCCAGGTCCTGGAGGACGAGGGCGTCGAGAAGTTCGAGTCCTCCTGGAACGACCTGCTGAAGTCCACCGAGGCGGAGCTCAAGCGCCTCGCACCCTCGGAGGCGTGAAACCGTGACCAGCAGCAATCCGCTGCGTGACCCACGAGACCGACGGCTCCCGCGCATCGCGGGGCCATCCGGCCTCGTGATCTTCGGCGTCACGGGCGATCTGTCCCGTAAGAAGCTGATGCCCGCCATCTACGACCTGGCCAACCGCGGGCTGCTGCCGCCGGGCTTCTCCCTGGTCGGCTTCGCCCGCCGCGACTGGGAGGACGAGGACTTCTCCCAGGTCGTGCACGACGCGGTCAAGGAGTACGCGCGGACCCCGTTCCGCGAGGAGGTCTGGCAGCAGCTGGCCGAGGGGTTCCGCTTCGTACCCGGCGCGTTCTCCGACGACGAGGCGTTCACGACCCTGCGGGCGACCATAGAGGAGCTCGACAAGGCGCGCGGCACCGGCGGGAACTTCGCCTTCTATCTGTCGGTCCCGCCGAAGTTCTTCCCCACCGTCGTCCAGCAGCTCAAGAAGCACGGGCTGTCGCAGGGCCAGGGCGACTCCTGGCGGCGCGCGGTCATCGAGAAGCCCTTCGGCCACGATCTGAAGAGCGCCCAGGAGCTCAACCAGGTCGTCCACGAGGTCTTCCGGCCCGGTGATGTCTTCCGGATCGATCACTACCTGGGCAAGGAAACGGTCCAGAACATCATGGCGCTGCGCTTCGCCAACACGATGTTCGAGCCGATCTGGAACCGGTCGTACGTCGACCATGTGCAGATCACCATGGCCGAGGACATCGGCATCGGCGGGCGTGCGGGCTACTACGACGGCATCGGCGCGGCCCGTGACGTCATCCAGAACCACCTGCTGCAGCTCCTCGCGCTGACCGCCATGGAAGAGCCCGCTTCCTTCGAGGCGTCCTCCCTGGTCACCGAGAAGCTGAAGGCGCTCCGGGCGGTCAAGCTGCCCAAGGAGCTGGGCAAGCACACGGTCCGCGGGCAGTACGCCCCCGGCTGGCAGGGCGGCCAGGAGGTGCACGGCTATCTCGAGGAGGAGGGCATCGACCCCCACTCGAAGACCGACACCTACGCCGCGATCAAGCTGGAGATCGACAACCGCCGCTGGGCGGGTGTCCCCTTCTACCTGCGCGCCGGCAAGCGGCTGGGGCGGCGGGTCACCGAGATCGCGGTGGTCTTCCAGCGCGCCCCGCACTCCCCCTTCGACGCCACCGACACCCAGGAGCTCGGGCAGAACGCCCTGGTCATCCGGGTGCAGCCGGACGAGGGCGTCACCATCCGGTTCGGCTCCAAGGTGCCCGGCACCTCCATGGAGATCCGGGACGTGACGATGGACTTCCAGTACGGCGAGTCCTTCACCGAGTCCAGCCCCGAGGCGTACGAGCGGCTGCTGCTCGATGTCCTGCTGGGCGAGGCGAATCTCTTCCCCCGCCATGAGGAGGTCGAGCAGTCCTGGCGGATCCTCGACCCGATCGAGGAGTACTGGGAGAAGCACGGCAGGCCCGAGCAGTACACGTCCGGGACCTGGGGGCCGAAAGCCGCGGACGAGATGCTCGCACGAGACGGACGGAGCTGGCGGCGGCCATGAACATCGATCTCACGGACACCACGTCCAGCCGGATCAACTCCGCTCTGATCCAGGCGCGCCGGTCCACCGGCACGCCGGCCGTGGGCATGGTGCTGACCCTGGTCATCGTCACCGACGAGGGCAATCACTACGACGCGCTGAGGGCGGCGAGCGAGGCGTCCAAGGAGCACCCCTCGCGCATCCTGGTCGTCATCAAGCGTCCGGGCCGGTCGCCGCGCGACCGCAAGATGGCCCGGATGGACGCCGAGGTGCGGGTCGGCGGCGAGACCGGTACCGGCGAGACGGTGCTGCTGCGGCTGCACGGCGAACTCGCCAACCATGCCTACTCGGTGGTCCTGCCCCTGCTGCTGCCGGACGCCCCGGTGGTGGTGTGGTGGCCGGAGGACGCCCCGGAGCACCCCAGCGAGGACCTGCTCGGACAGCTGGCCCAGCGCCGGATCACCGACGCCCAGGCCACCGAGGACCCGGTCGCGGCCCTCGGGCTGCGGGCCGCGACCTACACCCCGGGCGACACCGACCTGGCCTGGACCCGGATCACCCCGTGGCGCAGCGTCCTGGCCGCCGCCCTGGACCAGCGGCACTCCCCGATCACCTCCGCGGTCGTCGAGGGCGAGGCGTACAACCCGAGCAGCGAGCTGCTCGCGCTGTGGCTCGCCGAGCGGCTGGGGGTGCCGGTGAACCGGCAGGTCTCGGAGGGCCCCGGGCTCACCGCGGTGCGGCTGGAGACGGCCGACGGCGTGATCTGCCTGGACCGGGCGAACGGCTCGCTGGCCGAGCTGGCGATGCCGGGCCAGCCCGACCGGCATGTGGCGCTGCAGCGGCGTGAGGTGTCGGAGCTGATCGCCGAGGAGCTGCGCCGGCTGGACCCCGACGAGATCTACGCGTCGTCGGTGAAGTTCGGCGTGAACAAGCTGGGCAAGGGCGGCGTGGCCACACTGGAGCGGGACGCCAAGGCCGCCCCGGCGACTCAGGTGGCACCGGGGCCGGACCGGCCGCCGCTGCCGACCCGGGACCCGGAGGCGCCGCCGGAGCATGCGCCCGGCTCGCCGAAGAACCCACCGCAGGCACCGGCACAGCCGCCGGCTCCCAAGCCTCACCCCCCGGCGAAGGCCCAGGAGCGGAAGGCGGACGGGAAGGCGGACAAGTGACCGCACCACAGGTGGTCGTCCACCGCGACAAGGAGCTGATGGCCCAGGCCGCGGCGGCCCGGCTGATCACGAAGATCGTGGACGCCCAGGCCGCCCGTGGCTCCGCCTCGGTCGTCCTGACCGGCGGGCGCAACGGCAACGGCCTGCTGGCCGCGCTCGCCGCCTCCCCGGCGCGCGACGCGGTCGACTGGTCGCGGCTGGACCTGTGGTGGGGCGATGAGCGATTCCTGCCGGAGGGCCACGCCGACCGCAATGTCACCCAGGCCCGCGAGGCGCTGCTGGACACGGTGGAGCTGGATCCGGCGCGGGTGCACGCGATGCCCGCGTCCGACGGGGCGAACGGCGGCGACGTGGACGCCGCGGCCGAGGCGTACGCCGCCGAGCTGGCGCGGGCCGCGCGGCCGGAGAACCACGGCGCGGTGCCGTCGTTCGACGTGCTGCTGCTGGGCGTCGGCCCGGACACCCATGTGGCCTCGCTCTTCCCCGAGCTGCCCGCCGTCCGGGAGACCGAGCGGATGGTGGTCGGGGTGCGCGGCGCGCCCAAACCGCCCCCCGTACGGACCTCGCTGACCCTGCCCGCGATCCGCGCGGCACAGGAGGTGTGGCTGCTGGCGGCCGGTGAGGACAAGGCGAGAGCGGTCACGATAGCCCTGTCGGGTGCCGGGGAGGTGCAGGCTCCGGCGGCGGGTGCGTACGGCCGCAGCCGCACGCTGTGGCTGCTGGACCGGGCCGCGGCGGCGGGCCTGCCGCGCGAGCTGTATCCCCCGGCGTCTCCGTAACCCTCGTATCGCACACGATCCCCCGCGCGCCTCGGGCGCCCGGGGGATCGTCGCGTTTCCCCTGCTGTTCCGTGCTCTGCGTGCTCTTCCGTGCCTCGGGACGTCAGCGGCCGCGCAGCGAGCGGTAGGTGGCGACCAGCTGCTCGGTGGAGGTGTCCAGACCCGGCACCTCGGCGCCCTCGGTCAGGGCGGGCTCGACGCGCTTGGCAAGCACCTTGCCCAGCTCCACTCCCCACTGGTCGAAGGAGTCGATGTTCCAGACAGCGCCCTGGACGAAGACCTTGTGCTCATAGAGGGCGACCAGCTGGCCCAGCACCGACGGGGTCAGCTCGGAGGCGAGGATGGTGGTGGTGGGGCGGTTGCCGGCGAAGGTCTTGTGCGGCACCAGCTCCTCGGCGACCCCCTCGGCGGCGACCTCCTCGGAGGTCTTGCCGAAGGCCAGCGCCTGGCCCTGGGCGAAGAGGTTGGCCATGAGCAGGTCATGGTGGGACTCCAGCCCGGGCGGCATGTCCTTCACCGGCCGGGCGAAGCCGATCAGATCGGCCGGGACCAGCTTGGTGCCCTGGTGGAGCAGCTGGTAGTAGGCATGCTGGCCATTGGTGCCGGGGGTGCCCCAGACGATGGGGCCGGTCTGCCAGCTGACGCGATTGCCGTCCCGGTCCACGGACTTGCCGTTGGACTCCATGTCCAGCTGCTGCAGATAGTCGGTGAACTTCGACAGATAGTGGCTGTACGGCAGGACGGCATGCGCCTGGGCGTCATGGAAATTGTTGTACCAGATGCCCAACAGGCCCATCAGCAGGGGGACGTTCTCCTCCGGCGGGGCGGTGGCGAAGTGCTCGTCGACCAAGTGGAAGCCGGCCAGCATCTCGCGGAAGCAGTCCGGGCCGATGGCGACCATCAGGGAAAGGCCGATGGCCGAGTCATAGGAATAGCGCCCGCCGACCCAGTCCCAGAACCCGAACATGTTGTCGGTGTCGATGCCGAACTCGGCGACCTTCTCGGCATTGGTCGACACCGCCACGAAGTGCTTGGCGACGGCCTCCTCACCGGCCCGCAGCCCGGTCAGCAGCCAGTCGCGGGCGGAGAGGGCGTTGGTAATGGTCTCGACGGTGGTGAAGGTCTTGGAGGCGACGATGAACAGCGTCTCGGCCGGGTCCAGGTCGCGCACCGCCTCATGCATATCCGCGCCGTCCACATTGGAGACGAACCGGAATGTCATCGAGCGGTCGGAATAGGCGCGCAGCGCCTCGTACGCCATCTTCGGGCCCAGATCGGAGCCGCCGATGCCGATGTTGACAACGTTCTTGATCCGCTTGCCGGTGTGGCCGGTCCAGTCGCCGGACCTGACGCGGTCGGCGAAGACGGCCATCTTGGCGAGCACGGCGTGCACTTCGCCGACGACGTCCTCGCCGCCCAGCTTGATATCCGCGGAGCGCGGTGCGCGCAGGGCGATATGCAGCACCGCGCGGTCCTCGGTGGTGTTGATCCGCTGGCCGCTGAACATGGCGTCCCGCAGCTCGGCCACCTTGGTGGCCCGCGCCAGCTCGCGCAGCAGCCGCAGGGTCTCGTCGGTCACCAGGTGCTTGGAGTAGTCGACGTGGAGATCGCCGACCTGAAGGGTGAGGCGGCGCCCGCGCTCCGGGTCGCCCTCGAACAGGTCGCGCAGATGCGTATCGCCCAGATCCTTGCGGTGTGCGGCCAGCGCATGCCACTCCGGCAGCTGGTCCAGCCTGGTGCGGCCTTCCATGGTCATCTCGGACATCAGCCCACTTCTCGTCGGTGCCTGGCCCCCGTGGCCACCAACCTAATTGATGACGGACCGCATTCCCGGAACGAGGGCCGCCACCCCGCAGACAAAGAGCGCCGCGGCCCCCAGCGCGGGGGTGTTGAGCCCCCACGCCTCGGCCATCACCCCGCCCAGCAGCGCGCCGAGCGGGGTGCCCGCTATCGAGAGCGTGCGGAAGGCTGAACTCACCCGCCCCAGTGCCCCGTCGGGGCTGCGCCGCTGCATCATCGTCACCTCGGTCACGTTCCAGACGATCCCCGCGAAGCCGAAGAGGCCCATGGCGGCGACCGCGACCGGCAGGCTCCGTATCGCCCCGAGGACGACCAGGGCGCCGATCTGCGCGGTGCCGCACACCACGAGGGCACGGGCGCGGCCCAGCTTCTCGGTGAGCCGGGCGGCCACCAGTCCCCCGATCACACTCCCGATGCCGTACACGGTGATGACGGCCGCATAGCCGGTGTTCCCGGCGCCCAGCCAGCCGGTGATGTGCAGCACCAGGGTGGCGATGAGCGCGCCGATGCCGATATTGCACAGCGTGGTGGAGGCGCACAGCGCCCGCAGCGTCCGGTCCCGCCACAGCAGGGCCAGGCCCTCGGCGATATCGCGCCGCAGCGATCCGCCCGGCGGGCGCGGGGCCCGCTGAGGGGGCGTCACCCCCAGCGAGGCGACCAGCACGGCGGCGGCGAGATAGGTGGCCGCGTCCGCCGCGAACGGCATCGCGGCGCCGAGACCCAGCAGCACCGGCACCAGCGGGGCGCCCACGAACCGGCCCATGACCTCCTGCCCGGTCATCAGCCGGGCGTTGGCCCTGCCCAGCGCCTCCTGCCCGACCACCGAGGGCAGCAGCGCCGTGGCGGCGTTGTCGAACAGGGTCTGCAGCGTGGTCAGGGCGAAGGCGAGGGCGAGCAGCAGCCCGATGGTGGCCTGGTCCAGCCAGACCGCGACGGTGAACCCCGCCATCAGGACGGCCCGCGCGCCGTCCACCGCCCACATCGCCCGCCGCTGGTCCACCCGGTCGGCGATCGCCCCGCCGATCAGCCCGAACAGCAGCCAGGGCAGGAAGCCGCAGGCGGTCACCAGCGAGACCGGCACCGGCGAATCGGTGAGCGAGACGGCCAGCAGCGGCAGCGCCGCACCCCGCAGGGCGTCCCCGAACCGGGAGACGACCGCGGCCGCCCACAGCCGCCCGAACCCCCCGCGCCACGCGGGCACCGCCGGTTTCCCGGCGCCCAGCTCACCGGCGTCCACCGCGGCCATGACGATCCCCCTTATGCATCCGCCCCGCCCGGTGGGACGGCTCCGACGGCTCCCCCCGGTGATTCAGCACCCCATGACCGTAGCCCGCATCACTGACAACGGCCCGGCCGCGCACCCCTCACAGGAGGTGCCCGGCCGGGCCGTCGTACCGCGTTCTGTGTCTAGATCTCGCCCCGGAGCTTGGCGAGTGCCTCGGCGAGGATCGCCTCGCCGTCGGCGTCGCTGCGCCGCTCCCGTACGTACGCCAGATGCGTCTTGTACGGCTCGGTGCGCGGCGGGTCCGGCGGGTTGTCCCGGTCCTTGCCGGCCGGGAAGCCGCAGCGGGGGCAGTCCCACGTGTCAGGGATCTGCGCGTCGCTGGCGAAGCTCGGCACGGTCTCATGCCCGTTCGAGCACCAGAAGGAGATGCGCAGGCGCGGCGCCGATTCGCCTCGCTCGGCCTCTCCCATCGGCCCCGCTCCGACCCGGCTTCCACGGATCGCGTTGCCACTTGCCACGGTCGTAACTCCCTGCGTGATGGTGCCGCGAAGCCTCGATTGGCAGCTTCGCCGCCCGGCGCCCCAGTCTACGTAAGGCCCAACGCGCGTCCAGTGAGAGGAGTTACACCCGTCCCCGAGGACGCCATGCCATCATAGGCCGCATATGGGCCCCGCTGACGACGGTACGTCAGTTATCGGGCGTCGGCCGGGCCCTGAGCGGGCCCCGCCGGAGCCTCAGTCGAGCTTCATCAGCAGCCCGAGCACGACGATGCAGACGAACCACAGCAGCCCGACCACCACGGTGATGCGGTCCAGGTTGCGCTCGGCGACCGAGGAGCCGCCCACCGAGGACTGCATGCCGCCACCGAACATGTCGGACAGGCCGCCGCCCTTCCCCTTGTGCATGAGCACCAACATCATCAACAGCAGGCTGAAGATGATGAGGGCGATCGAAAACCCCATGATCACAGCTGGACCAACCTTCTCGGGCTTGTACGGACGTCGGGGGCCGGACGGTGCGATTCCCACCGCCTCGACCCCCGACAGGGTACGACGACGCGCGCGCTAGGGCCTACTCACTGGTCGCGGAAACGAACGATCTTGACGAATTCGTCCGCGTCCAGCGCCGCGCCGCCGATCAGGGCGCCGTCCACATCCGGCTGGGCCATGATCGCGGCGACGTTCCCGGACTTCACGGAGCCGCCGTACTGGATCCGGACCTTGTCGGCGACCTCCTGGCCGTAGAGCTCGGCGAGCCGGCCGCGGATGGCCCCGCAGACCTCCTGGGCGTCCTCGGGGGTCGCGACCTCACCGGTGCCGATCGCCCAGACCGGCTCGTAGGCGATCACAATGGTCTCGGCCTGCTCGGCGGGGATGTCCTTGAGACCTCCGTCCACCTGGGCGAGGGTGTGGGCGACCTGGTTGCCCGCCTTACGGACCTCGAGGCCCTCGCCGACGCACAGGATCGGGGTGAGGTCATGGCGGAAGGCCGCCTTGACCTTGGCGTTGCACAGCTCGTCGGACTCGCAGTGGTACTGGCGCCGCTCCGAGTGCCCGACGACGACGAAGGTGCACTTGAGCTTGGACAGCATCGGGCCGGAGATCTCGCCGGTGTAGGCGCCGGAGTCCTGCGCGGAGATGTCCTGGGCGCCGTACTTGATCTTCAACTTGTCGCCATCGACCAGGGTCTGCACCGACCGCAGATCGGTGAAGGGCGGCAGCACCGCGACCTCCACGGCCTCGTAGTCCTTGTCGGCGAGCGCGAAGGCGAGCTTCTGGACGTGGGCGATGGCCTCGAGGTGGTTGAGGTTCATCTTCCAGTTGCCCGCCATCAGCGGCGTACGGTCACTCACAGTGTTCAGTCCTCCAGTGCGGCGAGGCCGGGGAGCGTCTTGCCCTCGAGGTATTCGAGGCTCGCTCCACCGCCGGTCGAGATGTGGCCGAAAGCGTTCTCGTCGAAGCCCAGGATCCGTACGGCCGCGGCGGAGTCGCCGCCGCCGACCACGGTGAAGGCCGGGCTGTCCAGCAGCGCCTGGGCCACGGCCCGGGTGCCCTCGGCGAAGTCGGGGTGCTCGAAGACGCCCATCGGGCCGTTCCAGAAGACGGTGGCCGCGTCGGCCAGCTTCGAGGCGTACAGCTTGCGGGTCTCCGGGCCGATATCCAGCCCCTGAAGGTCGGCCGGGATCGCGTCCGCAGCGATGACCTGCGGGTTCGCGGGGGCCTTGGTCTTCAGGTCCGGGAATTCGGACGCGGCCGTGACATCGACCGGGAGCACGAACTCCACCCCGCGTTCCTTGGCCCGGCGCAGATAGTCCTGGACCGCCGGGACCTGGTCCTCCTGCAGCAGCGAGCCGCCGACCTCATGGCCCTGGGCCTTGAGGAAGGTGTAGGCCATGCCGCCGCCGATCAGGATGCGGTCGGCCTTCTCCAGCAGGTGGTCGATGACGCCGAGCTTGTCGGAGACCTTGGCGCCGCCGAGGACGACCGCGTAGGGCCGCTTGACGTCCTCGGTGAGCTTCTTCAGGACCGAGAGCTCGGCGGCGATCAGCTCGCCCGCGGCGTGCGGCAGCCGGGCCGGGAGGTCGTACACGGAGGCGTGCTTACGGTGGACCGCGCCGAAGCCGTCGCCCACGTAGAGGTCGGCGAGGGCGGCGAGCCGGTCGGCGAAGGCGCCGCGCTCGGCGTCGTCCTTACTGGTCTCGCCGGCGTTGAAGCGCAGGTTCTCCAGCAGCGCGACCTCGCCGTCGCCGAGCGCCGCCACGGTCGCCTGGGCGCTCTCGTCCACGGTGTCGGTCGCGAAGGCGACCTGCTTGCCGAGGAGTTCGCCGAGCCGCTGGGCGACGGGGGCGAGCGAGTACTGGGGGTCCGGGGCGCCCTTGGGGCGGCCCAGGTGCGAGGCGACGATCACCCTGGCGCCCCGGTCCAGGAGCTTGTTGATCGTCGGGACGGCGGCGCGGATCCGGCCGTCGTCGGTGATCTTCTCACCGTCGAGCGGGACATTCAGATCGACGCGGACGAAGACCCGCTGCCCGGCGACCTGAAGATCGTCAATCGTCTTCACTGGGATGACTCCTTGATCATGGATCGGGGCCCGCTACGACGCCGTCGTAGCGGGCCCCATTCCTAGCTCATCGGGACAGCGGTCAGAGCCGCTCGCCGACGAAGACGGTCAGGTCGACGAGGCGGTTGGAGTAGCCCCACTCGTTGTCGTACCAGCCGACGACCTTGACCTGCTTGCCCTGGACCATGGTCAGGGAGGAGTCGAAGGTGCAGGACGCGGGCCAGTTGACGATGTCCGAGGAGACGATCGGGTCCTCGGTGTACTCCAGGATGCCCTTGAGCTGGCCCTCGGCGGCCTTCTGGAAGGCGGTGTTGATCTCGTCCTTGGTGACCTCGCGGTCGAGCTCCAGGACCAGGTCGGTGACCGAACCGGTCGGGACCGGGACGCGCATCGCGATGCCGTCCAGCTTGCCCTTGAGCTGCGGGAGGACCAGCGCGGTGGCCTTGGCGGCACCGGTGGAGGTCGGGATGATGTTCTCCGCCGCCGCGCGGGCGCGACGCAGGTCCTTGTGCGGGAAGTCCAGGATGCGCTGGTCGTTGGTGTACGCGTGGACCGTCGTCATCATGCCCTTGACGATCCCGAAGTTCTCGTCGAGGACCTTGGCCATCGGCGCCACACAGTTGGTGGTGCAGGAGGCGTTGGAGATGACGTGCTGGTTCGCCGGGTCGTACTTGTCGTTGTTGACGCCCATCACGATCGTGATGTCCTCGTCCTTGGCGGGCGCGGAGATCAGGACCTTCTTGGCGCCGGCGGCGAGGTGCTTGGCGGCGTCCTCGCGCTTGGTGAAGATGCCGGTGGACTCCACCACGATGTCGGCGCCGAGCTCGCCCCACGGAAGGGCCGCCGGGTCGCGCTCGGCCATCGTCTTGAAGGTCTGGTTGCCCACCGTGATGGTGTCCTCGGTGTGGCTGACCTCGTGCTTCAGCCGACCGAGGATGGTGTCGTACTTCAGCAGGTGCACCAGGGTGGCGTTATCGGTCAGGTCGTTGACACCGACGATCTCGATGTCCGCACCCTGCTCAAGGAGCGCGCGGAAGTAGTTGCGACCGATGCGGCCAAAGCCGTTGATGCCTACGCGGATCGTCACGAACCGATCTCCTCGTTGGTGTGCCGGTCTGGACGCCGGCGAACGTATATGGGATGTCCCCGACCGCCTCCGACCCTACCGCTATCACGGGACGTACGTGACATTGGCATCGGCGGCCCATGACCACCGGAAAGTGGTACGGACCGCCGATTCAGTCACGATTTGTCACGCGCTGTCAACGACGCAGCGCACGTAGCGCGTCGGCCACCAGCCGCGCCCTCTGGGCGGCGTCCGGGACATGCTCCAGGCCGAAGCCCAGCAGCACGGTGTCCCGGGTGGTGACGCCCGCGACGGTGTGGAAGAGCTCCCGGGAACGGGACCAGTCCCCCGAGTTCGCCGGGCTGCCCTCCGGCGCCCCCGAGACCGACCAGGGGCCGAGCGCGGTCTCGAAGCCCTCGGAGTCCTCGGCGGTGCCGCCGACGGTGAACTCGGCGTTGTCCACGAAGGCGCCCCGGCCGCCGGTGCCCGGGTCGGTGACGTACGAGAGCGCCAGCTCGACCTTCTTGCCCGCGTAGCCGCTCAGGTCCACGGAGACCGGCCGCCACCCCTCG
This sequence comes from Streptomyces sp. NPDC007875, assembly GCF_042868035.1. Classification (NCBI taxonomy): domain Bacteria; kingdom Bacillati; phylum Actinomycetota; class Actinomycetes; order Kitasatosporales; family Streptomycetaceae; genus Streptomyces; species Streptomyces sp. NPDC007875. The sequence continues at coordinate 160,809 of NZ_JBIADZ010000004.1, forward strand.
GAGGAGCCCGTCAGGCTGTTCCAGGCCCCGGTGCTGCCCTGCGCGCTGCAGCCGTCGTCGCCGGGGGTCAGGTAGTGCTTCAGGAACGGGTGCAGATTGAGCAGGAAGCCCGCCTCGCACTCGGTGGGCACCTCGGTGGAGGAACCGCCGTTCGCGTCGGGGAGGGTGGTCCAGTCGTCCTGGCCCGCGGTGTGCGCCTCGATGACCACATGGTCGTAGCCGGGCTCGGTGTCATAGCTGAGCCGGAAGGCCAGGGCCGGTTTGTCGGCGGCGGCCACACCGGTCAGGTCGACCGTACGGGACAGCCGCATCCAGGAGTTGTCACGGTGGCCCGCGGCCGCCATCCAGTCGCCCTCATAGGGCTGGTACGGGGTGCGCGTGCCCGGGTACGCCCCCGCGCCCGCGCTGCGGAACTGGGGGAAGTCCTTCGGCGGCAGCACATCGGAGGTGACCGTGTAGGCACCCGCGGCGTCCAGGGGATTGCCGGGGGCGTCGCCGAGGTTCGCGCCGGTGCCCGCGAGCGCGCCGGCGCCCTGGAAGGCGGTGGGCGACTTCAGGGTGAGCCGGCTGTCGGCGCCGAGGTAGTACTGGCTGAAGTCGTCGGTGTCGGCCGGCCCCACCTCGGAGCTGCCGCCCGCCCGCTCACCGGTGGTGATCAGCTTGCCGCCCTCGTTGAGGAAGTCGCGCACCGCGAGCAGGGTCGGGCCGCCGGGCCGTTCGGCGCCGGTGTACCAGAGCACGGTCCGGAAGTGGCTCAGCACCCCGAGCGCGGACGGCGCCCCCTGGGTGGCCACGTCCCAGACGGCGGCCTTACGGCCGTTGTCGGCCAGCGCGCCGGTGTACGCGGCGGTGTGCCGGGCCGGGGAGGTACCGCCCTCCTCGGCGATCACCAGCGTGTCGGCGCGGGGCCGCTTGGCCACGGTGTAGGTGAACGGCTCGCTGACGGTCCGCTTGCCGCTCTTCGTACGGCCGGTGAACCAGACCTCGACCTTCTGCCCGGGGTCCGCGCCCTTGACGGCGGCGCGGTACTGGTCGAAGAGGACGTTGTCCTCGCCGCCGTAGGTCTCGCCGCCCTTCCAAGCCTTCAGCGGGGCGGTGCGGGTACGGCCGCCGTCCACGCGGTAGTTGAGCCGCTTGTCGCGAACACTCTTGCGGACGGTGACGGAGACGTCCTGGTCGCCGCCGCGGGCGTAGGACGTGGTGAAGGTCTCCGGGGTGAAGTCGGGCGCGGCCAGGCCGACGGAGGAGGCCGGCCGGTCGGGGTGTTCGGCGGTCTCGGCGACGGAGAGCGCGAAGGGGATGTTCTTGGTGAACTCCTGCGCGATCAGCTTCTCGTCGTCGGGGAAGGTGAAGACGGACGCGCAGTCCCGCGGCAGCCAGGCGTCGTTCGGGTCGACGCCGGAGGCGGTCTGACACGTCGACATCTCCGGGGTGAACATCATCATCCCGTTGACGTTCGCCGCGTGGCCGTCGGCCTCGCCGTTGGTGGTGTACAACTCGGAGGAGACCTGTGGGTGGTAGCCGGGGATCGCGGAGTGCTCCGGGGTGCCGGCCAGCGCCTTGTAGAGGACGTCGTCGGGGGTCGGGGTGGCGACCTGCCAGCCGACGCCGTAGAGCAGCAGTTCGGCGGCCGAGTGGTAGTTGATGCCGTAGGTGAAGCCGATGCGCTTCTCGAAGGCGTCCAGCGCCTTGGTCTCCGGCTCGGAGCCCGGAGCGGGGCCGCGGTAGGTCTCGTCGGCCAGGTCGGCGGACGAACCCTCGTTGTCGTAGCCCCACTTGTAGGCGAAGTTCCGGTTGAGGTCGACTCCGTCGCCCGCGGTGATCTTGCCGTCGCCGTTGTTGTCGCGCAGGTTCTTGCGCCACTGGCGGTTGTCCGGGCTCTGATGCGTGTAGTCGTAGCCGTCCGGGTTGGCGGACAGGACGAACCACAGTTCGGTACGGTCCACGATCCGGGTGACGCGGTCGTCCTTGCCGTAGTTGTCGAGGTAGTAGTGCATCAGCCGACGAGTCATCTCCGGCGTGATCCACTCACGGGCGTGCTGATTGGACATGTACAGCACCGACGGCTTGCTGCCATCGCGGGTCTTCCCGGCGCCCTTGCTCAGCTTGAGCGCGAGGATGTCCTTGCCACGGCCGGTCTTGCCGATGCTGACGACCTTGGTGAGGCCGGGGTGGGCCCGGCCGGTCTCGACGATCTCCTGCTGGAGCCCGCCCTCGCCGCTGTAGGGGCGGAAGACGCCGTCGCCCGCGGCCTTCAGGCGGTTGCTGGTCTGGGCGGAGATCTTCTTCTCGGCGAGCCGCACGCCCTTGCCGCGCAGTGCGGCGGCCTGCTTCCCGGTGAGGTAGAGCTCGACCGGGCCGGTGCCCTTCTCGGGCACCTGCCGCCCCAGTTCGGTGCCGTCCGCCCCGGCACGCAGCAGCAGCGGAATCTGACCCTTGTTGACCTGGGCGGTCCATACGGACAGCCCGTCGCCGGCGGGGTTCGCCGACGGTTGTGCGGGGGCCGCGGGTGCCGCGGCCAGTCCCCCCAGAAGCAACGCGGCCAGTGCCACCACCGCGCCGCTCGATCTCACCGTGCGTCTGAGCTTCATCAGCCCCCCTGGCTGTCGTGTGAAGACCCGCGGGTACGCAGGCGCACCAGACTTGTCAGGACACATGGCCATGTCAACAGCGGCGCGCGGAACCGGTCCGTACACAACCCTGGGGACGGATACGCCCCCGGATCGCTCGCGTGATCCGGGGGCGCGGGGTGCGGCTTCGGTGCCGCTCTCGGGGCGGTCGCCCTTGGGGCAGCCGCCCTCGGGGCGGTCAGCCGACCATGCCCTCGGCCATCTCCTCGGTGAGGCTGGACTCGGTGCCGGGGATGCCCAGGTCCTGGGCGCGCTTGTCGGCCATGGCCAGCAGCCGGCGGATGCGGCCCGCGACGGCGTCCTTGGTCAGCGGCGGGTCGGCCAGGGCGCCCAGCTCCTCCAGGGACGCCTGCTTGTGCTCCATGCGCAGCCTGCCGGCCGCGGCGAGGTGCTCGGGCACCTCGTCGGCCAGGATCTCCAGGGCGCGCTGCACCCGGGCCCCGGCGGCGACGGCGGCGCGGGCCGAGCGGCGCAGATTGGCGTCGTCGAAGTTGGCGAGGCGGTTGGCGGTCGCCCGCACCTCGCGCCGCATCCGCCGCTCCTCCCAGGCGAGGACCGACTCATGCGCCCCCAGCCGCGTCAACAGCGCGCCGATGGCATCACCGTCCCGGACGACCACCCGGTCCACCCCGCGCACCTCGCGCGCCTTGGCGGCGATCTGCAGCCGCCGCGCGGCGCCGACCAGTGCGAGCGCGGCCTCCGGGCCCGGGCAGGTCACCTCCAGGGAGGACGAGCGGCCGGGCTCGGTGAGCGAGCCATGGGCGAGGAAGGCCCCGCGCCAGGCGGCCTCGGCGTCGCAGGTGGCGCCGGAGACGACCTGCGGCGGCAGTCCGCGGATCGGCCGGCCGCGGCCGTCGACCAGGCCGGTCTGCCGCGCCAGCTGGTCACCGCCCGCCACCACCCGCACCACGTACCTGCTGCCGCGGCGCAGCCCACCGGGGGCCATCACCACCAGATCCGAGGAGTGGCCGAAGATCTCCAGGATGTCCTTGCGCACCCTGCGAGCCGCGATCCCGGTGTCCAGCTCCGCCTCGATCACGATGCGCCCGCTGACCAGGTGCAGCCCGCCAGCGAACCGCAGGATCGCCGAGACCTCCGCTTTCCGGCAGCAGGTCCGGGTGACGGGGAGCCGGGAGATTTCGTCCTTCACCGCTGCCGTCATCGCCATGGGCCGATCCTTCCATGCATCCGAAAAATACGGTCGTACGCGGCCGCCAGAAGCTCCGGGTCGTGCTTCGGGGCACCGTCGGTCGCGGCCACCGGCGCCAGCTCGACCGTGCCGCCCAGCCGCTTGGCCGCGTCGCACAGACTGCTCTGGTCGGGGACGGCGGCCTCATCGGCCAGCACCACGTCGAAGGCGAGTTTAGGGGCGTGTCGGGCCAAAACCTCCAAATGACGCTGCGGAGAGAAGCCATCGGTTTCTCCCGGCTGAGGGGCGAGGTTCAGTGACAGCACCCGCCGGGCCTTGGTCTCGGTGAGGGCCTGGAGCAGATCGGGGACCAGCAGATGCGGGATCACGGAGGAGAACCAGGAGCCGGGCCCCAGCACCACCCAGTCGGCGTCCATGACCGCCTCGACGGCCTCGGGAACGGCCGGCGGATCGTGCGGCACCAGATGGACCGACTGCACCTCGCCGCGGGTCAGCGCCACGGTGGCCTGCCCGGCGACGGTGGACACCTCGTCCGGGCGCGCCGGGTCATGGCCCCGGACGTACGCCTGGAGCTCCAGGGGGACGGCCGACATGGGCAGCACCCGGCCATGGGCGCCCAGCAGCTTGCCGACCAGGTCGAGCGCCTTCACATGGTCGCCCAGCTGCTCCCACAGGGCGACGATCAGCACATTGCCGACCGCGTGGCCGTGCAGCTCGCCCTCGCTGATGAAGCGGTGCTGGATGACCCGCGCCCAGGTCTGGCCCCAGTCGTCGTCGCCGCACAGCGCGGCCAGGGCCTTGCGCAGATCGCCGGGCGGCAGCACGCCCAGCTCGTCGCGGAGCCGTCCGCTGGAGCCGCCGTCATCGGCCACGGTGACGACGGCGGTGAGGTCGCCGGTGATCCGGCGCAGTGCGGCGAGCGACGCGGACAGGCCCATGCCGCCGCCGAGCGCGACGACCTTGGGCTGCGCGCTCCGGCTGGTCCGTGCTCCGACCAGCCGTCGCAGCCGCTTGGTACGAATGGTCACTCGCGCCCCATGTCCCGGTGGACGATGACGGTCTCCACTCCCTCGGCGGCCAGCCGCGGGGCGAGCCGCTCGGACATCGCCACACTGCGGTGCTTACCGCCGGTGCAGCCGATGGCGATGGTCACATAGCGCTTGCCCTCGCGGCGGTAGCCGGCGGCGATGAGCTGGAGCAGCTCCGCGTAGCGGTCGAGGAACTCCTTGGCGCCGGGCTGGTTGAAGACATAGCTGGAGACCTCCTCGTTGAGCCCGGTGAAGGGGCGCAGCTCGGGGACCCAGTGCGGATTGGGCAGGAAGCGGCAGTCCACCACCAGATCGGCGTCGACCGGCAGCCCGTACTTGTAGCCGAACGACATCACAGTGGCCCGCAGCTCGGGCTCCTCCTCGCCCGCGAACTGGGCGTCCATCTTGGCGCGCAGCTCATGGACGTTGAGGCTGGAGGTGTCGATCACCAGGTCGGCGTCGCCGCGCAGCTCGCGCAGCAGATCGCGCTCGGCGGCGATGCCGTCCACGATCCGGCCGTCGCCCTGGAGGGGGTGCGGGCGGCGCACGGACTCGAAGCGGCGCACCAGGGCCTCGTCGGACGCCTCCAGGAACAGCACGCGCCGCTTGACGCTCTTGGCGGCGAGGTCGGCGAGGGACTCGCGGAGGTTGTCGAAGAAGCGGCGGCCGCGGACGTCCACCACCACGGCGATCCGGGCCACATTGCCCTGGGAGCGGGCTCCCAGGTCGACCATGGTGGGGATCAGCGCGGGCGGCAGGTTGTCCACGACGAACCAGCCGAGGTCCTCCAGACACTTGGCCGCGGTGCTGCGGCCCGCGCCCGACATTCCAGAGATGATCACCAGCTCGGGGATGGCCGCCGCCTCGGCGGGCTCGCCCGACGTGCCCGTATTCACCTGCGCTCCGTCTCCATGGTTCTCGTGCTCGGTCATGGTCTGGTCCCCCCGTTCGATGAGGACGCCGCACCGGCGGCCTCGTCCTCAATGATCTCTCCTGTGGCGGTGTTCACAGCGGGCGCGGCCGGGGCGGACCCGGCGAGCGCCGCGGCGACCGACTCGGCCGTCTTACGGCCGACGCCCGGCACCTCGCAGATCTGCTCGACCGTGGCGGCGCGCAGCCGCTTGACCGAGCCGAAGTGCTTCAGCAGGGCCTGCTTACGGCTGTCACCGAGGCCCGGAACGGTGTCCAGCGGCCCGGCCTTCATCGACTTGGCGCGCTTGCTGCGCTGGTAGGTGATGGCGAAACGGTGGGCCTCGTCGCGGACCCGCTGGAGGAGGTAGAGCCCCTCGCTGCTGCGGGGCAGCACCACCGGGTCCTCCTCGTCCGGCAGCCACACCTCCTCGAGCCGCTTGGCGAGGCCGCAGACGGCGACATCGTCGACGCCGAGCTCGTCCAGAGCCCGTTGGGCGGCGGCCACCTGCGGCTTTCCACCGTCGACCACGACGAGCTGGGGCGGGTAGGCGAACCGCTTCGGCCTGCCCTCCTCGTCGATCGGGCCGGAGGGTCCCTCGGAGGGGCCGTCGAGGGGCTGTCCGGCGGGACCGCCGAGCGACTGTCCGGCGGGTGCGGTGATGCCGGTGGTCCCTGTGTCCTCTGTGGTCCCTGTGTCCTCTGTGGCCTCGATGGACTTCGGAGTCCCGGTGGATTCCGGAGTCCCGGTGGATTCCGGACCCACACCGGCCCCGGTGGCCTGCTCCTCCCACTCCCCCGTCTTCTGCTTCTCCAACAGATAGCGGCGGAAGCGGCGGCTGACGACCTCATGCATGGAGCGGACATCGTCCTGCCCGGCGAAGCTCTTGATCTGGAAGCGGCGGTACTCACTCTTACGGGGGAGCCCGTCCTCGAAAACCACCATGGAGGCCACCACGTCATCTCCCTGCAGATGGGAGATGTCGAAGCACTCGACGCGCAGCGGGGCGGAGTCCAGCCCCAGGGCCTCGGCGATCTCCTCCAGCGCCCGCGAGCGCGTGGTGAGGTCGGAGGCGCGCTTGGTCTTGTGCAGCGCGAGCGCCTGCTGGGCGTTGCGCTGGACGGTCTGCATCAGGTCCTTCTTGTCGCCGCGCTGCGGGATGCGCAGATCCACCAAGGAGCCCCGGCGCTCGGTGAGCCACTGGGTGACCGGCTCGGCCGGGTCCGGCACGGCGGGCACCAGGACCTCCTTGGGGACGGCGTCGCCGCGCTCCTCCCCGTACAGCTGCTGCAGGGCGTGCTCGACCAGCCCGGCGGTGTCGACGGCCTCGACCTTGTCGGTGACCCAGCCGCGCTGACCGCGCACCCGGCCGCCGCGCACATGGAAGATCTGGACGGCGGCCTCCAGCTCGTCCTCGGCGACCGCTATCAGATCGGCGTCGGTGGCGTCGGCGAGAACCACCGCGTTCTTCTCCATGGCGCGCTTGAGCGCCCCTATGTCGTCACGGAGCCGGGCCGCCTTCTCGTACTCCATGTCCTCGGCGGCCTCGTGCATCTGCTGCTCCAGACGGCGCAGATAGGTGCCGGTGCGGCCCGCCATGAAGTCGCAGAACTCCTCGGCGAGTTCGCGGTGCTCCTCGGGGGTGACACGGCCGACGCAGGGGGCCGAGCATTTGCCGATATAGCCGAGCAGGCAGGGGCGGCCGATCTGGGCGGAGCGCTTGAACACCCCGGCGGAGCAGGTCCGGACGGGGAACACGCGCAGCATCAGGTCGACGGTCTCGCGGATGGCCCAGGCGTGTCCGTAAGGGCCGAAGTAGCGCACGCCCTTCTTCTTCGCGCCGCGCATCACCTGGACCCGGGGGAACTCCTCGTTCAGGGTCACGGCAAGGGAGGGGTAGCTCTTGTCGTCACGGTATTTGACGTTGAACCGGGGGTCGAACTCCTTGATCCAGGAGTACTCGAGCTGCAGGGCCTCGACCTCGGTGGAGACCACGGTCCACTCCACGGCGGCGGCCGTGGTGACCATGGTCCGGGTGCGCGGGTGGAGGTTCGCCAGGTCCTGGAAGTACGACGAGAGCCGCGGGCGCAGGCTCTTCGCCTTTCCTACGTAGATCACCCGGCCGTGCTCATCACGGAACTTGTAGACCCCCGGCGAGTCGGGGATCTGTCCCGGCTTGGGGCGGTAGCTGCTCGGGTCGGCCATGGTCACCACCCTACTTGCGGGGAGTGACACATCCGGGCCCTCGGGAGGTGGTCGGCCGAGGTCCAGTGGATTTGGGGATTCCGCGGCCGCTCGGGCGCGCGCCGGGCGCCCGTTCAGCCGTCGGGGCCCGCCCAGGCGTCCGGCTCCGCTCAGGCGCCGGGGCCCGTCCAGGCGTCCCGCTCCGCTCAGGCGTCGGGGCCGGCCACGAGCCGTCCGCCCTTCGCGGTGACCGGGATCGACGGCAGCGGCTTCTCCGCGGGCCCCTGGAGGACCTTGCCGGTGCGGGCGTCGAACTGGCTGCCGTGGCAGGGGCAGTTGATCTTGCCGTCCTCGACGCTGTCGACAACGCACCCGGCGTGGGTGCACACCGCGCTGAACGCCGTGAACTCGCCCTTGGCGGACTGGGCGACCACCACCCGCTGCTCGCGGTAGATCTTGGCGCCGCCGACCGGGACGGCACCGGCCGAGCCGAGCTCGACGGGGGCGGTGGGCGTCGAGGACGCTTTCCGGCCCGAACCGTCCGGTGAGCAGGCCGCCGCCCCGAGCCCGGCGGCTCCGGCCAGCGCGGCGCAGCACAGCACGGTTCGGCGGGAGGCGGGCTGGCTGGACATATACGGCTCCTGGAGGTGTGAGGGCCCTCCGACCATACCGGCACAGATCCCTCCGCTCGCCGCCGCCTCCCAGAGGGGACGTAAACGCTTGCGCAAACGTTTACGTCGGACCGCGAATGCGATACGTTACGTGCCCCCAGGGCCTGGTGGCCCCCATGAAATCCGGTGGTCCCAGGAATCCGGTGACCCCGACGACCAGACGACCCTCGACGCGGAGGACCGCAGCGGATGGCAACCATGGTCGACGTCGCCCGGCGGGCCGGGGTGTCCGTGGCCACCGTCTCGCATGTGCTCAACGAGACCCGGCCGGTCCGTCCGGACACCCGTAAGGCCGTGCTGGACGCCATCGACGACCTCGGGTACATCCCCAATACGCTGGCGCGCTCCCTGGTGACCGCGCGCACCCGCTCGATCGGGCTGGCCGTCTCGGCGATCAGCAATCCGTACTTCACCGAGATCCTCCAGGGTGTCGAGTCCAGCGCCCTGGAGCAGGGGTACGGGCTGCTGATCGCCGATCCGCATGACGATCCCGAGCATGAGCGCAAGGTCGTCCGGCTGCTCCATGAGCGGCGGGTGGACGGTGTGATCGTCGCCCCGTCGGCCGAGCCCGCCGGGCTGCTGGAGTATCTGGCCCGCCGTAAGGTCCCCGCCGTCTTCCTCGACCGGCTGGTCGGCGACGCCCATGACCAGGTGTGCGCCGAGAACACCCGCCCCGTCGAACAGCTGGTCCACCATCTCGCCGGCCTCGGCCACACCCGCATCGGACTGGTCGCGGGGCTTCCGGGGCTGAGCACCACCACCGAGCGGATCGCGGGCTACCGGGCCGGGCTGGAGCGGCACGGGCTGCCGTTCCGCCCCGGGCTGCTGGCCGAGGGTCACTCCGAGGCACGGGGCGCGGAGGACGCCGCGCACCGGCTGCTGGCCTCCCCCGAGCCGCCCACCGCGATCATCACCGCGAACAACGCGATGACCATCGGTGCGCTGCGCGCCCTGCGCACGGCGGGCCTGAACGTGCCGGACGATCTCGCGCTCGTCTGCTTCGACGACTTCTCCTGGGCGGATGTCTTCTCCCCCGGGCTCACCGCGATCTCCCAGCCCAGCCGGGAGGTCGGCGCCACCGCCGTCCGGCTGCTGCTCGACCGGCTGGAGAACCCGGGGCGGCCGCCGCGCACCGTCCGGCTGCCCTGCGCCTTCGTCCACCGCACCTCCTGCGGCTGTGTGGCCGAAGCCGCCGACCGACCGCTCGACCGCTCGCTCCCCGGAACCCCCGGACTCCCCGGACTCCCCGGACTCCCCGGAAAGGACCCCGTCTCGTGATCGTCGTCGCCGGAGAAGCCCTGATCGACCTCGTGCCCGAGCGCACGTCGAGCGCCGCGGCGGGCGACCGGTTGCCCGCGCTGCGTCCGGCGCGCGGCGGCGGCCCGTACAACACCGCGCTGGCGCTGGGGCGGCTCGGCTCGCCCACCGCGTTCTGTTCGCGGGTCTCCACGGACGGCTTCGGGGAGGCGCTGCTGGAGGGGTTGCGGAAGGACGGCGTGGACACCGCGCTGGTGCAGCGCGGCCAGGAGCCCACGACCCTCGCCGTCGCCTCCATCGGGGCCGATGGCTCGGCCGGATACGGCTTCTATGTGCAGGGCACCGCGGACCGGCTCTTCACCCTGCCGCCGTCCCTTCCCGAGGGGGTGAGCGCACTGTCGCTGGGCACCTGCTCGCTGGTGCTGGAGCCGGGTGCGAGCGCGTATGAGGAGCTGCTGCGGCGTGAGGCCGCGCGCGGTGTCTTCACCACGCTGGACCCCAATATCCGCACCGGGCTGATCCCCGACGCCGACGCCTACCGGGCCCGTTTCCAGGGCTGGCTGCCCCATGTCGGCCTGCTGAAGCTGTCCATAGAGGACGCGCGGTGGCTGGCCGACTCGGAGGATGCGGACGATGTGGAGACGGCCGTGGGCGAGTGGCTGGCGGCGGGCCCGGCGGCCGTGGTGCTCACCCATGGCGGCGAGGGGCTGAGCGTACGGCGCCAGGACGACTCCGTGCTCTCGGTGCCGGGCGAGCGGGTGGACATCGTGGACACCATCGGGGCGGGCGACACCGTGAACGCCGCGCTGCTGCACCGGCTGGCGGGGCACCAGGCGCTGTCGGCGCCCGCGCTGGCCAAGCTGGACGAGGCGGCCTGGCGCGATGTGCTGGGCTTCGCCGCCCGCGCCGCCGCGATCACCTGCTCCCGCGCGGGCGCGGAGCCGCCCTACGCGTCCGAGCTGGCCTGACCCACTCCACGGCATACGCCGCGCCGCGCCCGGTCGATCCGGGCACGGCGCGGCGTGTGGCCATCGCGAGCGCGGGGGCCGGGGGCTACTTCGCGGCCGTCCGCTTGGAGGCGACCGTGGACTTGGCCGCCGCCTTCTTGGCCACGGTCTTCTTCGCCGCGGTCTTCTTGGCCGCCGTGCTCTTGGCGGCGGCCTTCTTGGCGGGCGCCTTCTTGGCGGTCGCGCCGCCGTTGCGCGCGGCGGGCACCGTCGCGTCGCTCACCCAGTCGCCCAGCATGTCGCGCAGGAACTTCCCGGTGTGGCTGGCCGGGACCGAGGCCACATCCTCCGGGGTGCCCTCGGCGATCACCAGACCGCCGCCGCTGCCGCCCTCGGGACCCATGTCCACGACCCAGTCGGCCGTCTTGATCACATCGAGGTTGTGCTCGATGACGATCACGGTGTTGCCCTTGTCGACCAGGCCGGAGAGCACGCTGATCAGCTTGCTGATGTCCTCGAAGTGCAGACCGGTGGTCGGCTCGTCCAGGACATACACCGTGCGGCCGGTCGACCGCTTCTGCAGCTCGCTCGCCAGCTTGACGCGCTGGGCCTCACCGCCGGACAGGGTCGGCGCGGGCTGCCCGAGCCGGACATAGCCCAGCCCGACCTCGTTGAGCGTGCGCAGATGGCGGGCGATGGTGGGCACCGCCTCGAAGAAGTCCAGGGCCTCCTCGATGGGCATGTCCAGCACCTCGGCGATGGACTTGCCCTTGTAGTGCACCTCCAGGGTCTCCCGGTTGTAGCGCGCGCCGTGGCAGACCTCGCACGGCACATACACATCCGGCAGGAAGTTCATCTCGATCTTGATGGTGCCGTCGCCGGAGCAGTTCTCACAGCGGCCGCCCTTGACGTTGAAGGAGAACCGCCCGGGCTGGTACCCGCGGACCTTGGCCTCCATCGTCTCCGCGAACAGCTTGCGCACATGGTCGAAGACGCCGGTGTACGTGGCCGGGTTGGACCGCGGGGTGCGGCCGATGGGCGACTGGTCGACATGGACCACCTTGTCGACGAGATCGTCGCCGGCGACCCGGGTGTGCCGCCCCGGCACCGCCCGCGCGCCGTTCAGCTCGCGGGCCAGATGGGTGTAGAGGATGTCGTTGACCAGCGTGGACTTACCCGATCCGGAGACACCGGTGACGGCGGTGAGCACTCCCAGCGGGAAGGACACGTCGATGTCCTGGAGGTTGTTCTCCCGGGCGCCGTGGACCGTCAGATGCCGCTTGGGGTCCACGGCCCGGCGCGTCGACGGCAGCGGGATGGCCTTCTTACCGGACAGATAGTGCCCGGTCACCGAGTCCTCGTTGACCAGCAGCTCGCTCAGCGGCCCGCTGTGCACCACCTTGCCGCCGTGCTCACCCGCGCCCGGGCCGATGTCCACCACCCAGTCCGAGGTCTTGATGGTGTCCTCGTCGTGCTCCACGACGATCAGGGTGTTGCCGAGGTCGCGCAGCCGCACCAGCGTCTCGATCAGCCGGTGGTTGTCGCGCTGGTGCAGGCCGATGGACGGCTCGTCCAGCACATACAGCACGCCGACCAGACCGGAGCCGATCTGGGTGGCCAGCCGGATGCGCTGGGCCTCGCCACCGGAGAGGGTGCCCGCGGCGCGGTTGAGCGAGAGGTAGTCCAGGCCGACGTCGACCAGGAACCTCAGCCGCTCGTTGACCTCCTTGAGGACCCGCTCGGCGATGGTCTTCTCGCGCGGGCTCAGCTCCATGGCACGCAGGAACTCGGCGCATTCACTGATCGACATCGCCGAGACATCCGCGATGGACTTGTCCTGCACGGTGACCGCGAGAACGATCGGCTTGAGGCGGGTGCCCTCACAGGTGGGGCAGGGCACCTCGCGCATATAGCCCTCGAACCGCTCCCGGCTGGCGTCGCTCTCCGCCTCCGAGTGGCGCCGCTTCACATAGGGCACCGCGCCTTCGAAGGCCGTGGTATACGCCCGCTGGCGGCCGTAGCGATTGCGGTAGCGGACCTCGATCTGGGTCCGGTGGCCGTTGAGGAGCGCCTTCTTGGCACGCTGCGGAAGCCCGGCCCAGGGGATGTCCGTACGGAAGCCGAGGGCATCGGCGAGCGCGCCGACCAGCCGCCCGAAGTAGTCCTTCGTGTGGCCGTGGGACCAGGGGTGGATGGCGCCCTCGTCGAGCGACTTCTCCTCGTCCGGGATGATCAGCTCGGGGTCGACCTCCATACGGGTGCCGATGCCGGTGCAGTCCGGGCAGGCGCCGAAGGGCGAGTTGAAGGAGAAGGTGCGCGGCTCCAGCTCCTCGAAGGACAGGTCGTCGTACGGGCAGTACAGATGCTCGGAGAACATCCGCTCCCGCTGCGGGTCGTCCTCGTCGAGGTCGACGAAGTCGAGGATCACCATGCCGCCGGAGAGGCCGAGCGCGGTCTCCACCGAGTCGGTCAGCCGGCGCTTGGCGCTGTCCTTGACGGTGAGGCGGTCGATGACCACCTCGATGGTGTGCTTCTCCTGCTTCTTCAGCTTCGGCGGGTCGGACAGCTGGATCGTGGCGCCGTCCACCCGGGCGCGGCTGTAGCCCTTGGTCTGGAGATCGGAGAAGAGGTCTACGAACTCCCCCTTGCGCTCGCGCACCAGCGGGGAGAGCACCTGGAAGCGGCTGCCCTCGGGAAGCTCCAGCACCCGGTCCACGATCGCCTGCGGCGACTGGCGGGCGATCGGACGGCCGCACTCGGGGCAGTGCGGCTTGCCGATGCGGGCGAACAGCAGCCGGAGGTAGTCATAGACCTCCGTGATGGTGCCGACCGTCGAGCGCGGATTCCGCGAGGTCGACTTCTGGTCGATCGACACCGCGGGGGACAGGCCCTCGATGAAGTCCACATCGGGCTTGTCCATCTGCCCCAGGAACTGGCGGGCGTAGGAGGAGAGCGACTCGACGTAGCGGCGCTGCCCCTCGGCGAAGATCGTGTCGAACGCGAGGGACGACTTGCCCGACCCGGACAGCCCGGTGAAGACGATGAGCGAGTCGCGAGGAAGGTCGAGTGAGACGTTCTTGAGGTTGTGCTCGCGAGCGCCACGAACGATGAGACGGTCGGCCACGCCGGTCGGCACCTTTCTTGAGAGAGACGGGGTGCGCCGAGCCCGCTCGCCGGGCGGCCCTGCCGGACGGAGCAGAGGCGGAGCGGAGCGAAACCCCCAACCCAGGGTATGGGGGCACGACGACAATGTCTTAAGGATGCAGCACACCGAGCCTATAGCACGCACATTCGATTTGCGGGCGACGGGAACCGACTTCACCCGATCGTGTAGTGCGGACTACGGTCGGGTCATGACCGACTACCTCAGGGACGCCCTCGCCGTACAGGAGGCGACGGATCGGCTGCTGACCGCCGTCGCCGCTCTCGACGACGCGTCCCTCGTGAGCCCCTCGGAGCTCCCCGGCTGGAGCCGCGGCCATGTCCTGGCCCACCTGGCCCGCAACGCGGACGCCCTGGTGAACCTGCTCACCTGGGCTCGGACCGGCCAGGAGACCCCGATGTACGCCGACGCCCAGACGCGCGACGCCGAGATCCTGCGCGACGCCGCCCGGCCGCTCGCCGTCCACCTGGACGACCTGCGCACGAGCGCGACCCGCTTCGACGCGGCGGCCACCGCACTGCCCCCGGAGCGCCTGCCGTACGAGGTGACCCTGCGCGGCGGGGTGCGGGAGCCGGCGGCCGGGCTGCCACTGCGCCGCCTCGCCGAGGTCGAGCTGCATCATGTCGATCTCGGTATCGGCTACACCGTGGCGGATCTGCCCGCCACCTTCGTCGAGAGCCAGCTCTCCGTGCTCATCCGTACAAGGTTCGCCGGGCGCCCGGATATTCCCCCGCTGCGGCTGGCCACCGGGCCCGGCGAAGGGGACGTCCGGCACACCGGCCGCGCCGCCACCCCCGGGGACTCCCCGGTCACCGTCACCGGCTCCCCCGCCGCCCTGCTGGGCTGGCTCACCGGCCGTACGGACGGCTCCGGCCTCTCGTGCCCGAACGGCCCCTTGCCCGTCCTCCCCGCACTAGGCTGAGGCCATGACCTACAGCGGAGTAGTGACGGTCGGTGGACCGGCGGACGTGCACGAACTGCCCGATCTGATGATCTCGAAGGTCGCGGTCGGCCCCATGAACAACAACGCGTACCTGCTGCGCTGCCGGGCCACCGACGAGCAGCTCCTGATCGACGCCGCCGCCGAGCCGCACACCCTGCTCTCCCTGATCGGCGAGAGCGGCATCGCCTCCGTCGTCACCACCCACCGCCACCAGGACCACTGGAGCGCGCTGCGCGAGGTGGTGGACGCCACCGGCGCCCGCACCTACGCGGGCCAGTACGACGCCGAGGGCATCCCGGTGCCCACCGATGTGCCGGTCGCGGACGGCGACACGGTGCGGGTCGGCCGGGTCGAGCTGACCGCGCGCCATCTGGTCGGCCACACGCCCGGCAGCATCGCCCTGGTGTACAACGACCCGCACGGCCATCCGCACGTGTTCACCGGCGACTGCCTGTTCCCGGGCGGTGTCGGCAACACATGGAAGGACCCCGAGGCGTTCGAGAGCCTGATCAACGACGTCGAGGCCAAGCTCTTCGACCAGCTTCCGGACGAGACCTGGGTCTACCCCGGCCACGGCGACGACACCACGCTCGGCGCCGAGCGCCCGCACCTCGGGGAGTGGCGCGAGCGCGGCTGGTAGACGACGCCGGCGGTAACGCGCGGCTCGTAGCGACGCGCACACGGCCCCAGAGCGCCGCGCACCTCCGTACGCCCCGTGACCCCCGGCGGGCCATGGCGGTTGTCGCGTCATGCACCATGACCGCTCTCCGTCCATGGCCCGCCTCGCCGCCGCGTCCCTGGCCGGCACCGCGATCGAGTTCTACGACTTCTTCGTCTACGGCACGGCCGCCGCGCTCGTCCTGGGCCCGCTGTTCTTCCCCACCTTCTCGCCGCTGGCCGGCACCCTCGCCGCCTTCGGCACCTTCGCCGTCGGCTTCGTCTCCAGGCCCCTGGGCTCGATGCTCTTCGGGCCCATCGGCGACCGCCACGGGCGCCGGCCGGTGCTCATCGCCTCCCTGCTGCTCACCGGCGTCGTGACCGTCGCCGTGGGCTTCGTCCCGACCTACGACTCGATCGGCATCGCCGCCCCCGTCCTGCTGCTCGTGCTGCGCTTTCTGCAGGGGCTGGGGCTCGGTGGCGAATGGGGCGGCGCGGTGCTGCTGACCGCCGAGCACGCGCCCGCGGCGCGGCGCGGGCTGTGGTCGGGCTTTCCGCAAGTCGGCCCGGCCATCGGCTTTCTGCTGGCCAACGGCACGATGCTGGCCCTGTCGGCCACGCTGAGCGATGCCGAGTTCCGGTCCTGGGGGTGGCGGGTGCCGTTCTGGGGCGCGGGGCTGCTGGCGGGCGCCGGGCTGCTGCTGCGGGCCCAGCTGACCGAGTCCCCCCGGTTCCAGGAGCTGGCCGAGCACGGCGACCGGGCCGCCGCGCCGCTGGCCGAGGTGGTGCGCGCTCACTGGCGGCTGGTCCTGCTGACCGCGGGCGGGCTCGCGGTGGGCTATGCCGTCTTCTACGCGGTCACGACCTGGTCCCTGGCATACGGCACGGAGCGGCTCGGTGTCGCCCGCACCACCCTGCTGGGCTGCATCATGGCGGCCGTGGCGGTCATGGGCGTCCTGACGCCTCTGGCGGCCCATCTCGGCGACCGCTTCGGGCGGCGGCCGCTGTGCCTGGTGGGCTGCGTGGCCACCGTGGTGTGGATGTTTCCGCTGGTCGCGCTGTTGCGCACCGGTGAGCCGCCGCTGATGTTCCTCGGCTTCCTGGGCGCACTGCTCGCCTTCATCACCATGTTCGCCGTGACCTCGGCCTATCTGCCCGAGCTGTTCGAGGCGCGGGTGCGCTGCACGGGAGCGGCGCTCGGCTACAACCTCGCGGGCGTCCTGGGCGGGGCGCTCACCCCGATCGTCGCGACGGCGATGTCCCACGGGAACGGCCCGCCCTGGGGCGTCGCCGCGTATCTGACCGCCGCCGCGCTGCTGAGCCTGGGCTGCTTCGTCCTGCTGCCGGAGACACGGCCGACGGCCGACCGCCCGGATGGTGGACGGTCGGCCGTACGGCCTCTGGAGGCCGGGGAGGCGGCGGTGTGAGCCGTCTCCCGGATCCGGGACGCGGACAGTCGCCGCGCGCCTTCTGACGCTGTCGGGCGTGTCAGGGCGGTGACGCCGCGGAAGACACCGTCAGACGTCGACGCTGTCCTTGTCCCGGGCCCGGTCCTCCCCGCTCCCCGCCTCCGCCAGGGCCTGTTTCTTCGAGGCGTAGAGACTGGTGACCGTCGTGACGGCGAGCACCGCGCAGATGACGCCGAGCGAGACGGGGATGCTGATCTCCGGGACATGCACCCCGGCCTCGTGCAGGGCGTGCAGCACCAGCTTGACGCCGATGAAGCCAAGGATGATCGACAGCCCGTACGAGAGGTGGACCAGCTTCTTGAGCAGGCCGCCGATCAGGAAGTACAGCTGGCGCAGGCCCATCAGCGCGAAGGCGTTGGCGGTGAAGACGATGTACGGGTCCTGGGTGAGGCCGAAGATCGCAGGTATCGAGTCCAGCGCGAACAGGACATCCGTGGTGCCGATCGCCAGCATGACGATCAGCATCGGGGTCATCAGCCGCTTGCCGTTCTCCATGATGAACAGCTTGGTGCCGTGGTACTGGTCGGTGGACGGGAACCGCTTCTCGACCGCCTTGAGCAGCCGGTTTTCCTCGAACTCCTCTTCCTCCTCATCGGCCCGCGCCTCCTGGACGAGCTTCCAGGCCGTCCAGATGAGGAAGGCGCCGAAGATGAAGAAGACCCAGGAGAAGGTCGAGACGATCGCGGCGCCGGCGGCGATGAAGACCGCACGCAGTACGAGGGCGATGAGCACGCCCACCATGAGCACGCGCTGCTGGTAGATCGTCGGCACGGCGAACTTCGCCATGATCAGGACGAAGACGAAGAGGTTGTCGACGCTCAGCGACTTCTCGGTGATGAAGCCCGCGAAGAACTCACCGGAGGGCTGGCCGCCCGCGAAGACCAGCAGCCCGAGCCCGAAGAGCGCGGCGAGCGCGACCCAGACGGCGGTCCAGATCCCGGCCTCCTTGATGGAGACCTCATGCGGTTTGCGGCCGCCTATGAAGAAGTCGGCGGCGATGAGGGCGCAGAGGCCGACGATGGTCAGCCCCCACATGGTCACGGAAACGTCCACAGTTCCTCCGGCATTCGTACGGCAATCTCAGCGTCGTCGCTGCCGGAGGTCTCTTCCGCCCATGGACCGCGCCACGGACCGGCGCCCCGGGATTCCGTCCGGCCTCCTGGGGCCGGACAAAATCCGTGGTGACGGGAACACCGCTACAGGAGTACTCCCCTCCGCGTACACGAGAGTACAGGAATTCCCATGAAAGAGTAAAGAGATGGACAAAAGCGCAGGTCAGTTGCCATATGACGGCCGGGCCCTGGCAGCCTTCAGAGCCTTCGCGGCCCGGCTCGCCTCCCCCAGCACCTGGTCCAGCACCCGGCTGCCCCGCGGCACCATCGACGGCTCATACGTCCACGCATGGCCCACCCAGGGGTCGGCGAGGTGGTCGTCGGCGACCGGGGTGAGCCGCAGCAGCGACCGCCACAGTGGGTCCAGCACCGGACCGTAGGCCCGCGCGTCCTCACGGTCGGCGACCATCATCAGGTGCACGCCCACGGCGGGCCCCTCGTCCGCCAGATAGCGCAGCTGGGTGACGGCCCGGTCGTCGAAGCCGTGCGGAAAGTCGTGGACGATCAGCAGCTGCTCGGCGGTGTCCAGATCGGGCGGCAGCGCGTCCGTGGCACCGCTGCGGACCGCCATCTGCACCAGGTCGACACGCCGGGTCAGGGCGGCCAGCACCGAGGAGACCCCCTGGGCTCCGGCCGCCGGCGGCTCGGCCAGCGCGCCCGACCCCACCAGCGGGGCGAACGAGCCCGCGGCCGAGCCCGCCGGGTCGATCACATGCACCGCGATCTCCCCCGCCGGATAGACGGCCAGCAGCCGCGCGGCGATCGCGACCGCCGCGTCCGCTGCCAGCCTGCGCAGCTCACCGGAGTCGGCCGGCCCCTCGCCGAACCCTCCCGAACGTCCGGCGTCGATCCACAGCCCCCGCTCCAGCGGCAGCCGCACCAGCATGGGGATGCGCAGGCCGATGCGCTCCGGGAGGTGCAGATCGCCCACGCGCAGGGCCATCGGGACCTCCATCGGCACCTGGTACGCCTGCCACACCGGGCTGTCCCAGCGGGCGTAGGCGGGCGGCAGCGCGGGCTCCACCACCTCGGCCTCGGCGGTGAGCTGCGCCAGATCGCGGTCGAGGGCGGCGCGGGCCTGCTCGACGAGGTCGGCGTGCTTGGCGCGCGCCTCGGCACGGGCGGAGTCGGCGGCCGGGCCCACCCGGGTACGCGGGTCGGAGAGCACCCGGTCCAGCTCCTGCTCCATCCGGGACTCGGCGAAGTCCACGGCGCTGCGGTAGGCCGCGGTCGTCCGGGCCAGGTCCTCGAACATCCCCCAGACCTGGTTGTAGAGCCGCTCGTCCATGGTCCAGCCGGAGGCGTCGCCCGCGACCGGCTGGGCGGGCTGTCCGGGTGCGGCGGGCGGTGCGGCGGGCGCGGGGGTGGGCGGCGCGGCCGTACGGCGGGCCGGGTGCTCGTAGTTGACCGGCCCGCCGGTGACGGGCGTGCCCTGTGGCCGCTGCGGCTGGGTCTGCGGTTGAGCGGGGGCCGGATCGGCGCCGCCGCCCACGGGAGCCGGGTCGGCGTCACCGCCCACGGCGGACGTGCGCACCCTGCCGTCGCCCTCGGAGCGGGGCGGGGGCTGGGCGACCGAGCGGGCCATGCCCCGCGCCACCGCCTCGTTGATCCGCGCCGCGAGGTCGGTGGCCTCCGCCAGCCCCTGGTCGTGCAGCATGGCGGCCAGCCCGCCCGCGTACCCCTGGCCGACGGCGCGCACCTTCCAGGCGCCCTGCCTGCGGTAGAGCTCCAGGGCGGTCACCGCGGACTCCGAGTCCAGATCGGTGATGGTGTAGCCGGCGATCTCGGTGCCGTCGAGGCCGGTGACGGCGACGAACGGCGCGGCCATGGCGCCGAACCGGGCCGGGCCGCCGACGCCGGCCGGCAGCGCGAGCAGCACGGTGACCCGGTGGATGTGGTCGGGCATCGCGTCGAGGTCGATGGCGAGCCGGTGGTCGGCCGCCGCCTGTTTGGGCACCTCTATCCCGGCCAGCTGGGGCGAGGCGGGATGCGCGACCCACTCGGCGCCGTGCACCGTGCCCCGCTCATCGCCGAGTGTCGCCCCGGCCACGATCGGATTGCCCGCAGAGATCCGGATCTCCAAACGGGTCTGGGGCAGGGGGTGGTTCTGCCCTCGGACCAGCTCGGCCGTCATGGCTGCGTCCCCTCGTTGTATTCCGCTGATGCCGTATGTGTGCGGTGAACGCGTCGGCCCGGCGAGCTGTGCTCCACCGGGCCGACGCGCTCATGCGGGCGGTTCGCCTCCGGGGCGTCTCCGCTGGTCGACGTGTCCGCCGCTCGTCCGAGCGGCGGTGACAGCCGTTTTACAGATGCGGCACGATGTGCGGCATCAGGTCCTGGAAGGTGCGACCGTTGGCCGGCTCGCCGACCGCCTTCATCTGCCAGGCGCCGCCCGCGCGCTGGACCGTGGCCATGATCTGGGCGGTGTACTGCCCGCCGCCGGTGAGGGTGTAGCGGGCGAGCTCCTGCCCGTTGGTCTCGTCCACCAGCCGGCAGAACGCGTTCTGCACCTCGGCGAAGGTCTGGCCGGTGAAGGAGTTCACCGTGAAGACGATCTGGTCGATGTGGACGGGCACCCGCTGCAGATCGACCAGGATCGCCTCGTCGTCGCCGCCCTGCCCGGCACCGCCCACGAGGTTGTCACCGGTGTGGCGGACCGAGCCGTCATCGCTGACCAGGTGGCGGAAGAAGACGACATCGGTCGGCTGCTTGTCGGCGAAGAGGACGGCCGACGCATCGAGGTCGATCTCCCTCGTACGGGAGCCGAACAGTCCGCGGCGGGGCGCCGCCTGCCAGCCCAGCCCCATCCGCACCGCGGTCAGAGCGCCCCCGTCGGCCTTCTGCAGGCTGATGGCCTGTCCCTTGGACATGTTGACCGTCACGCGCTGTCCCTACTCTCGTCTCTCGATTCCCCGTGGCCGCCGCGGGTGTGCGGCCGTGGCCGCGCCGTATGCACGGCCCTCCGAAAACCCTATGCACTGCCGCCAGGGCTCCGGCCGGACGAGCGGGCTTTTGTGTCGGTCTTGCAACACAGCGAAGGTGCGGGCGCCCCGGCGAAGACCCGGGGCGCCCGGCCGTCAGGAGACTCCCGCCTCCCTCATCTGCCGCAGCTCCTTCTTCAACTCCGACACCTCGTCGCGCAGTCGTGCCGCCACCTCGAACTGGAGCTCCGCCGCAGCGGCCCGCATGCGGTCGGTCATCTCCTCGATCTGCTCGGCGAGCTCGGCCGCGGGCCGGTCGGTCAGGACCTCTTCCTTGGCCTTGGCCTTGCCCTTGGCGGCCTTGCCGCCCTTGGCCGCCTTACCGCCGGCCGCCGGTACGGGGGTCTTCGCGTCCTTGCCGTCCTTCAGCTTGCGGTAGCCGGTGCCGAGCAGCTGCTCGGTGTCGACGTCCTCGCGGGCGATCTGGGCCACGATGTCGTTGATCTTCTTGCGCAGCGGCTGCGGATCGATCTTGTTCGCCTTGTTGTACGCGATCTGCTTCTCGCGGCGGCGGTTGGTCTCGTCGATGGCCTTCTCCATCGCCGGGGTGACCTTGTCCGCGTACATATGCACCTGGCCCGACACGTTACGAGCGGCACGGCCGATGGTCTGGATCAGCGAGGTGCCCGAGCGCAGGAAGCCCTCCTTGTCGGCGTCGAGGATGGCGACCAGGGAGACCTCCGGAAGGTCGAGGCCCTCCCGCAGCAGGTTGATGCCGACCAGCACATCGAACTCACCGGCGCGCAGCTCGCGCAGCAGCTCGACCCGGCGCAGGGTGTCCACATCGCTGTGCAGATAGCGCACCTGGATGCCGAGCTCGAGCATGTAGTCCGTCAGGTCCTCGGCCATCTTCTTGGTGAGGGTGGTGACCAGGACGCGCTCGTCCTTCTCGGTGCGGGTGCGGATCTCATGGATGAGATCGTCGATCTGGCCCTCGGTCGGCTTGACGACGACCTCGGGGTCGATCAGGCCGGTCGGGCGGATGATCTGCTCCACGAAGCCATCGCCCCGGGAGAGCTCGAACGGGCCCGGGGTCGCGGAGAGATAGACCGTCTGGCCGACGCGCTTGAGAAACTCCTCCCACTTCAGCGGGCGGTTGTCGAGCGCCGAGGGCAGCCGGAAGCCGTGCTCGATCAGGGTCCGCTTACGGGAGGCGTCGCCCTCGTACATCGCGCCGATCTGCGGCACCGTGACATGCGACTCGTCGATGACCAGGAGGAAGTCCTCCGGGAAGTAGTCCAGCAGGGTGTGCGGCGGGGAGCCGGTCTCACGGCCGTCGATGTGCAGCGAGTAGTTCTCGATGCCCGAGCAGGTGCCGATCTGGCGCATCATCTCGATGTCGTAGGTGGTGCGCATCCGCAGCCGCTGGGCCTCCAGCAGCTTGCCCTGCTTCTCCAGCCGGGCCAGGGTCTCCGTGAGCTCGGCCTCGATCCCGGCGATGGCCTTCTCCATGCGCTCGGGCCCGGCCACATAGTGGCTGGCCGGGAAGACATACAGCTCCCGGTCCTCGCTGATCACCTCACCGGTGAGCGGGTGGAGCGTGGAGAGCGCCTCGATCTCGTCGCCGAACATCTCGATGCGGACCGCGAGCTCCTCGTAGACCGGGAAAATCTCGATGGTGTCGCCGCGGACCCGGAAGGTGCCCCGGGTGAACGCCATGTCATTACGGGCGTACTGAATATCGACGAAGCGACGCAACAGCTGATCGCGGTCGATCTCCTCGCCGACCTTGAGCGGCACCATGCGGTCCACGTACTCCTGCGGCGTACCGAGGCCGTAGATACAGGAGACGGATGCCACCACGACCACGTCACGCCGGGTGAGCAGCGAATTCGTGGCCGAGTGGCGCAGCCGCTCCACCTCCTCGTTGATCGAGGAGTCCTTCTCGATATAGGTGTCGGACTGCGGGACGTACGCCTCGGGCTGGTAGTAGTCGTAGTACGAGACGAAGTACTCGACCGCGTTGTTCGGCAGCAGCTCGCGGAACTCATTGGCCAGCTGGGCGGCCAGCGTCTTGTTCGGAGCCATGACCAGCGTGGGCCGCTGAAGTTTCTCGATCATCCAGGCGGTGGTCGCCGACTTACCGGTGCCGGTCGCGCCGAGCAGCACGACATCCTTCTCACCAGCGCGGACGCGCCGATCGAGGTCGGCGATGGCGGTGGGCTGGTCACCGCTGGGCTGATAGGAGCTGACGACCTCGAAGGGCGCCACCTTGCGTTCGAGCTGAGTTACGGGCCGCATGAGACCAACCGTACGACTCCCCACTGACAACGGCGGGGCGTTCCCGTGCGCCGCTCACCTCGCGGACCTCTGGCCGGATTCAGGCGATCATGCGCATGATGTCGCCCGTGGCATGAATTTTACGTCCATCCGATACCTATCCTCCGCTACCGCGCATCTGGGACCCTCTGCCCGTCCATGAGTCAGACAAGAGTCAGACGACGCGAGGAGTCCGTATGCAGATCCGCCCGGCCGCCGCGTTAACCGGCGCGCTCATCGGGATGTCCGCGCTCTTCCTCCCCACGGCCACGGCGACGGCCCAGGCCTCCGGCCAGACGCACCACCACACGGTCACCGTGGCCCATCGCGGTGCCTCCGCGTACGCCCCCGAGAACACCCTGGCCGCCGTCGACGCCGCCGACGACCTGGGCATCGACTGGGTGGAGAACGACGTCCAGCGCACCAGGGACGGCGAGCTGATCGTGATGCACGACACCACGCTGAGCCGGACCACCGACGTCGAGCAGGTCTTCCCGGACCGGGCGCCCTGGAACATCTCCGACTTCACCCTCGACGAGATCGAGAAGCTGGACGCCGGAAGCTGGTTCGGCGCCGAGTTCCAGGGCGAGACGGTGCCGACCCTGGAGGAGTACATGGACCGGGTTTCGGACAATCACCAAAAGCTCCTATTGGAGCTCAAGGCTCCTGAGCTCTATCCGGGGATCGAGCGCCAGACGCTGCGGGAGCTGCGAAGAGAGGGCTGGCTGGACCACCGGCACAAGCGCCGGCTGATCATCCAGAGCTTCAGCGCCGACTCCGTGCGGTCGGTCCACCGGCTGCGGCCGGACCTCAAGACCGGCTTCCTGGGCACCCCGGCCGTCGCCGACCTGCCGGAGTACGCCGAGTTCTCCGACCAGATCAACCCCAGCTACAAAACCATCGACGCCGGCTATGTGGCCGCGGTGCGGTCGGTGGACGGGGCGCACGGCAAGCCGCTGGAGGTCTACACCTGGACCGTCAACGACGGCCCGACGGCGGTCTCGGTCGCGGGCATGGGTGTGAACGGCATCATCACCAACAAGCCCGATGTGATCCGGGACGCCCTCGACGACGCCTCGTGACCCACGGCTCCCGGACGAGTGGCCCCGCCGGCCGACCGGCGGGGCGCTGTCGGTGGTGGGTCCTACGCTGAGGGCGTGACGATCGCAGAGCGGCAGACACAGCGGGACCCGCGGGAGCGGCCGGAGGCGCGTGCCTGGGCCTGGGCGGTCCCGGCCACGCCCATCGGCCCGCTGCTGCTCGCGGCCACGGACGAGGGGCTGGTCCAGGTCGTCTTCCACGCGGAGGAGAAGACGGCGGCCGAGGCGGTCGCCAGGCTCACGCGCCGCCTGGGCGCCGACCCCACGCCCGTGCCCTCCGCGGCCTCCGGCACCGCGGCGGCCCTGGCGGCGCCTCGCTGCGCCGAGCATCTCGCCGAGGCGATCGGCCAGGTGGAGAGCTATTTCGCCGAGGGCACCAAGGCGTTCACCCTCTCCCTGGACTGGTCCCTGACCACCGGCTTCAACCGCCGGGTGCTGCGCGAGCTGGCCGCCCATGTTCCCTACGGCACGGTCGTCGGCTATCAGGACCTCGCCGACCGGGTGGGCGAGCCGGGCGCGGCCCGCGCCGTCGGCATGGCCATGGGGGGCAATCCGCTGCCGGTCGTGGTGCCCTGCCACCGGGTGGTCGAGAGCGACGGGGGCCTCGGCGGCTTCGGCGGCGGGCTGGAGACCAAGCGCTCCCTGCTGGCGCTGGAAGGCGTTCTTCCGCAACCGCTCTTCTGAATCGTTCTTCCCGGCCGGGACGGAAATATCTTGTTCCGGAATTCCTCGGCCGTCTTGTGGCGCTTGCCTATCACCCCTATCTTAGGAGCGCCCATCGCCCTGGCTTTCCGTCACCCGCCGGGCATGGGGCTCTCATTGCGTTCGGCCGTACGAACCGTACCGCGCGATAACGCTCTTCCCCGCTCTTCTGCTCTTCTGCTCTTCCGCTCTTGCGCTCTTCCTCGTTCCGTCGATCTTCCGCTCCACCCGCTCTTGCGGTTCCCCCTGCCCTACTCGCACGCCCTGCTCTTCCCGCTCCTTGGAAATTCACCGCTCAACTACGTCCCCACAAGTGATCGAATTGGAGAGCCATGTCCGGTGTTCTGCTCGCGGGCGGCGCGGCCGCGGCGCTATTCGCCTCGGCCCTTTCCACCCAAGGTGTTTCCTCGGCTCCTGATGCGCCGCCGGAAAAGATCCAGATAAGCGTCAAGACGGTGAACGGCTCGGGCTGCCCCAAGGGCACCACCGCCGTGGCCACCGCCGCCGACAACTCGGCCTTCACGGTGACCTACAGCGACTATCTCGCCCAGGTGGGCCCCGGCGCGGACCCGACCGACATCCGTAAGAACTGCCAGCTCAGTCTCGGCGTGCATGTGCCGCAGGGATTCACGTATGCCATCGCCCAGGTCGACTACCGAGGTTATGGCTACCTCGAAAAGGGCGCCAAGGGCACCGAGAAGGCGAGCTACTACTTCCAGGGCTCGGCGGACACCGCGTCACGGACCCATGAATTCAGCGGTCCGTACAACGACAACTGGCAGACCACCGACAGCACCGACTACAGCGCCCTGGTATGGGCCCCCTGCGGCCAGGACCGCAACTTCAACGTCAACACCGAGCTGCGGGTCAGCGCCGGCACCTCGTCTGCGGGCAGCACCAGCTTCATGGCCATGGACTCGACGGACGGCGGCGTCAGCACCATTTACCACCTCGCCTGGAAGGAATGCCCCTCCGCCGTCCAGTAGCACGGTAAATCCACCATCGAATGGAGAATCATGCCCGGTGTTCTGTACGCAGGCGGCGTGGTCGCGGCGTTATTCGCCTCGACGCTCACTTCCCAGGCATATGCGCAACCCCCGTTCGACACCGTGCCACCCGACAAGATCGTGATTACGGTCGCGACCGTGAACGGATCGGGCTGCCCGGCGGGCACCGCGGCGATCGCCGTGTCCCCCGACAACACGGCCTTCACCGTGACCTACAGCGAGTATCTCGCCCAGGTGGGCAAGGGAGCCAAGCCGACGGACTTCAGAAAGAACTGTCAGCTGAGTCTGGTCACGCATGTGCCACAGGGCTTCTCCTACGCCATCGCCAGTGTCGACTACCGTGGTTTCGCCCATCTGGAAAAGGGTGCGTCCGCCACACAGAAAGCCTCGTACTACTTCCAGGGGCAGTCCCAGACCTCGTCCAACACGCATGAGTTCGCCGGTTCCTACGACGACAACTGGCAGGTCACCGACACGGCCGATATCGCGACCGTGGTGTGGTCGCCCTGCGGTGAACTCCGCAACTTCAACATCAACACCGAGTTGCGGGCCAACGCCGGAACGTCCAACACCAAGGAAACGACCAGCTTTATCGCGATGGACTCGACCGACGGCGATGTGAGCACCACCTATCACTTCGCCTGGAAGGAATGCCCGCCGGCCAAGAAGTGACCTTCCGCGCACCACCCCGGACATGATGTCCTGCGCACCGCCCCGAGACGTACCCGGTTACGTCTCGGGGCGGTGCCAGGCCGGATGCCGGGGGTCGTCCATCCGCACCACCACATCCGCCGCCTCACCGGGGGCCACCTCGTCCTCGTAGCGCGCGAAGGCCGGCAGGGTCCAGCGGTCGTCCTCCTCCGTGCGGCGGGCGAGGGCGGCCGGGGACAGCCGCAGATGCACCGACAGATCGAACGGGAACCAGTGACCCAGCAGCAGAGCGCCGTGCAGCAGCAGCACCCCGCCCCGCGGAAGTTCGGCGTACGGGCTGCGCGTGGCCCGGTCGGTCACCGGATCCCACAGGTCGGGCAGCACCCGCCCGGTGCCGCCCGCCCCCGGGTCCAGCGGATCGAAGACCTCGCGCCACAGGGCGCCGGTGTCCAGCCAGCGGTCGTAATACGCGTCGGGGTCCCGCTTCCCGTACTCATAGCGCAGCGAGGCGGGCCGCCAGAACCCCGCCGAGCCGACCACCAGCACCGGACGCCCCCGGATCCGCAGCGCCTCCGACAGATCCCGCGCCAGCTCGGCGGTGGGCGCCGCCGGAGCCCCGTCGACGGCCACCCTCAGCCAGGGGCCGCCGTCCGCCGCCGTCAGCCCGGCGATGCGGTCGGCGGTCGCGTCGGTCAGCCGTTCCCAGGTGATCGCTTCGAGCCGCACGCCCCCATCATGCCGTGGGCCCGCCGGCTTGGGCCGCGGGGGCCCGGCTCCCCGGCTCGGGGAGAGGTACTCTCCGGCCATGGCATTTCAGATAGCGCTGCTCCGCGGCATCAATGTGGGCGGGAACAGGAAGTTCCCCATGGCCCGGCAGCGTGAGCTGATGGCCGAGCTGGGCTTCAAGGACGTCACCGTCCACCTCCAGACTGGCAATATCGTCTTCGCCGACCCCGGCACCCCGCCCGAGCGGACGGCCCGCACCCTCGAGGACGGCTTCGCCGCCGACCTCGGCTTTCCCGTGCCCGTCATGGTCCGTACGCGCGATGAGCTGGCCGCGGCGATCGAGGCCAACCCCTATCCGGAGGCCGAAGCCGAGCCCAAGACCCTGCATGTGGTCTTCCTGGCGGACGTGCCCACGGACACGGCCGCGCTGGACGCGCTGGATCCGGCCGCCTACGCTCCGGACGGGTTCCGCCTCATCGACCGCGAGATCTTCCTGCGCTGCCCGGACGGGGTCGGCCGCTCCAAGCTGGCGGCGAAGGTCTCCAACGCCCGGCTCGGCGTGCCGGCCACCGCCCGCAACTGGAACACGGTCACCAAGCTGCTGGCGCTGGCCGACGCCTGAGACGTCTCCTCGGCGAGAGGCACGCCCTCCCGCAACCTCCGAGGAAAGCCCCCTCAAACCCGAGGCGCATTCACCGGCGTGAGGCTTTCTCAGCTCCAGCCGTACCGCTGCCGCAGCCGCATCACGACCAGGTCGAAGCGCGGCCGGTCGAGTGCGCACGCCTCGCGCCGCATCCCGTCCGGGTGGACCCGCAGCACTCGGTCCAGATCGACCCAGGAGTCCCGCCCTGCCCGGTCCCAGGGCCCGGAGCCGATCGGCACCCACTCGCGGTCGGCGTCATGCCGCTTGCTCGACAGCTGCACGGCGAGCAGCGTCCCGCCCCGCTCCCGCGCGACCACCAGCACCGGCCGGTCCTTGCCGCGGCCGTCGTTCTCCTCGTACGGCACCCATGTCCAGACGATCTCCCCGGGGTCCGGGTCCCCGTCCGGATCGGGTGCGTACTCCGTCCGTACCCGCCCGACCTGGCGCGGATGAGCCTCGACGGTGGCGGCGGGACCGGTGCTTCCGGGAAGCGCCGCGCCGTCCTCCGTCCCCTGCGTTCCGTTGAATGGCCTGATCACGCGCGACACGTTAACCCGTACGCGGCGGCCGATGACATGGCGGCCCCCTCCGCGTGGAAAGGGCATGTACGTGCCTGATGTTCCCGACCCGGTGGCAGAGCTCGTCAGACGGCGCCACGATCCGGTCGTCGTCCAGACAGTGCGTTCCACGGCGGCCGCGACCATCGCGTACGTCGTCGCCCTCGAGCTCAGCAAGGAGCCCGCTCCGCTCACCGCCCCGCTGACCGCCCTCCTCGTCGTCCAGGTCACCCTCTACGCGACCCTCACCCGGAGCCTGCGCAGGGTCGAGGCCGTGATCGTGGGCGTCCTGATCGCCGTCGCCTTCAGCGTGCTGGTCGGGCTGACCTGGTGGAGCCTGTGCCTGATCATCCTCGCCGCCCAGACCGCCGGCTATCTCACGCGGGTGGGCGACTGGGTCCAGGAGGTGGCGATCAGCGCCATGCTGGTCCTCGGCGTGACACAGGTGACCACCTACGCCTGGGACCGGGTGCTGGAGACCCTCATCGGGGCCGGTGTCGGGATGGCCTTCAACTTCTTCCTCGCCCCTCCGGTGTGGGTCGAGACGGCCGGCAAGTCGATCGAGGACCTGGCCCGCCGGATGCGCCAGCTGATGCTGCACATCGGCCAGGAGCTCGGCAGCCAGATGGCCGTCGACCGCGCCGCCGCCCGTCTCTACGAGGCCCGGCGGCTCGACCACGACATCACCCAGGTCGACGCCGCACTCCGCCAGGCGGAGGACAGCGTGCGGCTCAACCCCCGCGTCAAGGAGGGCCTCCTCTACCGCGTGGTGCTCCGCACCGGCCTGGACACGCTGGAGATCTCCACCGTCATCCTGCGCGTCATGTCCCGGACCCTGACCGACCTCGCCAAGGCGCGGACGGAGGAGCCGCTCTTCCCCCCGGAGGTGGCGGAGGCCCTCAAGGATCTCTTCGTCCATCTCGCCGCCGCCGTCGAGAGCTTCGCCATCCTGGTCACCACGCAGGTCAGCGCCAACGCCGAAGAAGCCGAATCCCGCCTCTCCAGCGAGCTCGTGAAGGCCCACGCCAGCCGCGATCGCGGCGCCGATCTCCTGCTGCGCCGCGTCCAGGAGCACCCTCGCCAGTGGCAGCTCCACGGTGCCCTGCTCGCGGAGATCGACCGCATCCTCGACGAACTCGACATGGAGCAGCGCTCCAAGCGCCTCATGGAAGAGCTCGACCGCAGCACCCGCGAGAAGCGCGAGCGCTTTCTCTTCCTCCACAAGATCCAGCGCCGGATCCGGCGCGACCGTAAGGACGGCTCCACGGCTGTCTGAGCGGGGTCCGGGGGCCGCGCACCCCGGCTCCGTGGCGTGGTCAGCTGAGCGGGTAGCGGTCGCGCGGGAAGACCACGTCGTCGTAGGGCTCGTACAGCTCCACGGAGCGGTGGAACTCGGAGGCGAAGTCGTCGGCCAGTTCGGCGATCGTGCCGCGGCCCTCGGTCCGGGCCAGCCAGGAGGGGGGAAGGCGAAGGTCGCCGTGGTGGGCGCCGAGGAGGTTGCCGCAGATCGAGCCCGTCGAGTCGCTGTCGCCCGAGTGATTGACGGAGAGCAGAAGGGCCGCCTGGACGGGGGTGCGCGGGGGCGCCGGATCGTAGCTGATCTTGCCGCCGGGGCCGTAGAGGATCTGCTGGGCGGGAGTACGGGCCAGGGCGCTGTAGACCGCGATGGCCAGCGCCTCCTCGGCGACCCAGCCGCCGCCGAGCGATTCGGCCTTCTCGGCGGTCGGATCGCCCTCTGCCGCCAGGTCGACGGCCTTACGGAGGGCGGCGGTGGTTTCCTCGTGGCGGGGGTAGCGGGCGAGGAGTTCCAGGGCGCGCAGGGTCGCACCTTCGAGGGACTCGCCGTCGAGCAGGCACGCGATCATGGCGGCCAGAGCGCCGGCCGCGTAGGAGCCCGTCGGATGGCCATGGGTGATCGTGGCGCAGCGCGCGGCGAGTTCGAAGCAGTCGCGGGGGTCGAGCCCGGTGAGGCCGAACGGAGCCGAGCGCATCACGGTGCCGCAGCCCTTGGAGCCGGGGTTCACCGGGCCGGGGGTGCCGTCCAGGGGCGCCCGCGGGGCGGGGACATGCTGCGCGGTGAGGCCCGAGAGGCAGGCGTTGCCGGGGGCGCGGCGGGCGTACAGCCAGGGCTGGGTGCGCAGCCAGCCGGAGCGGACCAGGTCCCCGGTGCCCTCGGCGGGCGGCGGCCCGGGGTGGTTCTGGGTGTCCAGCCAGCGCAGATAGGCATGGCGGACGACGGCGGTCTCGGACCCTTCGCTGCCCTTGGACGAGGATCTGGCGTGGGCCCGTATCAGGCCCTCCGCGGTGAAGAGTGTCATCTGGGTGTCATCGGTGACCCGGCCCACGACTCCGCTGCCGTCCGGGACGAGGGTGGTGATGCCCGTGCCGCCATAGGTCTCGCGGATCGACCGCAGGGAGAGGAACTCGATCGGATTGCCGAGGGCGTCCCCGATCGCCCCGCCCAGCAGGCAGCCGCGGATACGGGCCCGCTTGGCGGCCGATTCGTCCCATGACTGGCGGATCACTGGCAGCTCCTCATCGTCCTGGTCCCATGCCGTCCCGTGTGGATGCTCACGACATGATCTCAGGTATCGGGGGGCGCCCCTCGGCGGTAGATTCGAGGAGTCACAAAGCGGAGCAAAATAGAAGAAAGATGACAAAAACGGGAGATACGATGCCCATGCCGACGCGGTTGATCCGAACGGGTGACGAACCGGTACACGCGCGCAGCCCGCTGCGGATGCGGCTGGGGCTGGCCACGTGGGGGCTTCTCTGGACGCTCGGCGGCGCGGTGGCCTTCGCGGTCGTGGGCCGGCCGGGATGGGCGGCCGCGTGTGGGGCGCTCGCCGTCGTCACCCTGGTCGATCTGGTCCTGGTGATCCGGCACATCCGGCAGGGGCCGCACTATCAGCCCGGCCCGGATGTGCCGCCGTACGCACCGATCGGCGGGCGCGGGCGCAGCCGCGAGCGGCGCCGGGCCCCGTAAGGCGTGCACGGCGGGGAGGCCGCACAACATGGACGCCGTAAGGCGTGCACGGCGCTCCGGGGGTGACGGGATATCGACGGCCGGGAGCTCCCATTCCGGGAGATACTGCCGAGTATCTGCTGGGTACCTGCCGCGACAGGGGGCCGTCATGGGGGTGCTGGCGATCGGCATCGCGCTCTGTGCGCTCGGGCTGATGCTGTCGGGAACCGGAGAGCCGTACGAGCGGCGGGAGGCGCAGCCGGGACGGGAGGCCGACCCGTACGACCTCGTCCGGCAGCGCGGAGTGGCGCTGGGGCTCGGCGGGGTGGTGCTGCTGGGCGCGGTGGTCCTCGGCGGGTTCGCCCTCTGGCGCTGACCGGGGGCGGGCCGCCCACAGCGGCCCGGCATGGGCCGCCGGGTACGCGGGCGACAGTTCGCCCGGGCCTGCCGCGGGCCGAAACCGGCGGAGGGGGCGGAGTCCAGGCCCGGCACGCGCCGCGGCCCCGGTCCACGCCCCGCCTGTCCGGCCGTTCAGTCCCTCTCGCCGAACCGAGCCGCCTCGACGAAGTCCGGGCGCGGATCGAGCGCCGCGGCCAGCCGGAAGTGGCGGGTGGCCTCGGCCGAGCGGTTGGCCCGCTCCAGGGTGCGGGCCAGGGCGAAGTGGGCGAAGGCGTTGTCCGGCTCGCGCTCGATGACGAGCTGGAACTCCAGCTCCGCCGAGCGCAGCTGCGCCGCGAGGAAGAACGCGCGCGCCCGCAGCAGCCGGGCCGCCGTGTTCTCTGGGTGGGCGCTGATGACGGAGTCGAGCAGCTTCACGGCGCCCCGTGGATCTCGGGCTGCGAGCAGTTGCTCCGCGGCGCGGTAGTCGATGACATGGGTCTCGGGCGTGGGCTCGGGCACAGCCGTTTCCTTCCCCGGGTACGTGCTCGGTGATGAGGCGGTGGATCGGGTGAGGGGATGGGATGAACCGTCACGGATGATCGTTCGCTACGAGCAGCACAACAATCACCCCGCACGCCGCATTCCCCGCCACGGGCGCGCGCACGCTCCGGGCCGCGCCCCGGCTCAGCCCCGCACGCTCCGCGCCACGCCCCCCGCTCAGCCCTCCGCGCCGGCCGCCCGCGCCACCAGATCCGCCCAGACCTTGGTGACCTGCGGCTCCAGCGCCTCGATCGGGCCATTGTTGTCGATCACGACATCGGCGATCGCCAGCCGGTCGGCGCGGGTGGCCTGCGCCGCCATCCGGGCCCGGGCCTCGTCCTCGGCCATGCCGCGCAGCCGTACCAGCCGGTCGAGCTGGGTCTCGGGCGTGGCGTCCACGACCATGACCAGGTCGTAGAGCGGGGCCAGCTTGTTCTCGGCCAGGAGCGGGACGTCATGGACCACGACGGCGTCGGGGGCGGCCGCCGCCTGGAGCTCGGCGGAGCGGTCCCGGACCAGCGGGTGGATGATCGTGTTCAGTGCGCTCAGCCGCTCCGGGTCGTTGAAGACGATCCCGCCGAGCCTGGGCCGGTCGAGATGGCCGTCGGCGGTCAGCACCTCGGGGCCGAATTCGGTGACGACGGCGGTCAGACCAGGCGTTCCCGGCTCGACCACCTCGCGAGCGATCCGATCGGAGTCGATCAGCACCGCTCCCAGTGAGGTCAGGATCCGTGAGACCTCGCTCTTGCCCGCGCCGATTCCGCCCGTGAGCCCCAGCTTCAGCATGGTGCCCACGCTATACGGCGCACCGGTGGCGTCCTCCCTCAGGCTCCGCCCTCGCCCTCCCGCTCCGCCAGGAACCGCTCGAACTCCGCGGCCAGTTCATCCGCCGAGGGCAGCTCGGCCGGCTCCGCGACCAGATTGCCGCGGCTCTCGGCCCCGGCCACCGCGTCGTACTGGTGCTCAAGGCCCCGTACGAGCGCGACCAGCTCCTCGTCCCCCTCCGAGATCTGCCGCTCGATCTCCTCCTGCGTCTTGAGGGCGTCGTTGCGCAGGGCGTGCGTGGGCCCCGGCAGGACCAGGCCGGTGGCCGCGGTGATGGCCTCCAGCGCGGTGAGCGCCGCGTCCGGATAGGCCGACCGGGCCAGATAGTGCGGCACATGCGCGGCGACGCCGAGCACATCGCGGCCCGCCTCGGCGAGCCGGTACTCGATCAGGGATTCGGCGCTGCCGGGTACTTGGGCCTCGTCGAAGAAGCCGCGATGACCAGGCGTCAGGTCGGTGCGGTTGCCATGCGGGGTGATGCCGACCGGCCGGGTGTGCGGAACGCCCATCGGGATGCCGTGGAAGTTCACCGCGAGCCGCACGTTCAGCCGCTCGACCATCTGGCGCACGGCCGCCGCGAACCGCTCCCACTCCACGTCCGGCTCCGGCCCGGCGAGCAGCAGGAACGGGGCCGCGGTCGCGTCGCGCACCAGATACAGCTCGAGCTTCGGGGTCTCGTACGCGGTCCAGCGGTCGCGCTGGAAGGTGAGCAGGGGGCGCCGGGCCCGGTAGTCGACCAGCCGGTCATGGTCGAAGCGCGCGACGACCTTGCGTGGCAGGCCGTCGAGCAGCCGCTCGACGATCTGGTCCCCCGTCTCGCCGGCGTCGATATAGCCGTCGAAGTGGTACAGCAGCACCAGCCCGGCCGAGTCCCGCGAGGCTATCGCGTCGACCTCCGCCAGCCCGCTCGGTTCCCATGCGTACAACTCCTGCGGATCTTGCACTGTGACCGCTCCTCCTTGTGTCCGTTCCGAAGAACACCGAACAAGGGCGGGGGCATTCCCCGGGCGGGATCCGCGATGGCCCGGCGGCCGTGAACCGCGCTGCGAAGGAGCCCACTTGGGCTAACGGGAGCGGCCCGAACTCGACGTCGGCGCACGTCGCGGGGTTGACGCGCATATGCGGCACGCCTATCTTCGCCAGCCGTCAGCGGTTCATCATGTCATCCGGCGTTCACTGACCAGAACCCAGCGTGTTCACCTCTGGCCACGGCACAGGAAGGCAGCCTCCTATGCACTCCCCCGGCCGCACTCCCACCCGGTTACGCACCTTCGTCACCGCCTCCGCCGCCGGGCTGGTCGCCGCCGCCGGGCTGGTCGCCGCCGGCGGGCTGATCGCGGCCGGCACGTCCGCGCGGGAGGCCCCCGCCGCCACCGCCGTCCCGATCTCCGTGCACGACGCGGACGGGCTCAGGGAGGCCCTTGCCGGGGCCCGGCCCGGCGATACGATCCGGCTCGCCGACGGCCGGTATCGCGGCAGCTTCGAGATCACCGCCTCCGGCACCTCCGGCTCGCGGATCACCCTCACCGGCTCGCCGAAGGCGGTCCTCAGCGCGAGCGGCGGCTATGGGCTGCGTTTGAACGGCGCCTCGTACTGGACCGTCAGGGGGATCACCGTCCGCGGCGGCCGGGAGGGCATCAGGATCGACGCCGCCCGGAGCGTGACCGTGGACGCCGTTTCGGTCAGTGTGCGGCGACCCGGGCATGCGTAAGGCCCGCTCCCCAGGGGGAGCGGGCCTTACCCATTCAGCTGGTGCCGACTAGCGGCCGGTGATCAGCTCTGGCCGCCGGCCAGCTTCTCGCGAAGCGCGGCCAGCGCCTCGTCCGAAGCCAGGGCGCCGGAGTTGTCGGCCGACTCCGAGGAGTACGAACCGCCACCGCCGGACGCCTGCCCGCCGGGCGCCGGAGCGGCGCCGCTGCCCGCCTCGGCAGCGGCCTGCTCGTCGGCCTCGCGGGACTTGATGACCTGCGCCTGGTGCTGCTCGAAGCGCTGCTGCGCCTCGGCGTACTGGGTCTCCCACGCCTCCCGCTGGGTCTCGAAGCCCTCGAGCCAGTCGTTGGTCTCGGGGTCGAAGCCCTCGGGGTAGATGTAGTTGCCCTGGTCGTCGTAGGACGCGGCCATGCCGTACAGGGTCGGGTCGAACTCGACCACGGACGGGTCGGCACCGAACGCCTCGTTGGCCTGCTTCAGCGAGAGGCTGATGCGGCGGCGCTCGAGGTCGATGTCGATGACCTTGACGAAGATCTCGTCGTTGACCTGGACGACCTGCTCCGGGATCTCCACGTGGCGCTCGGCCAGCTCGGAGATGTGGACCAGGCCCTCGATGCCCTCGTCCACGCGGACGAACGCACCGAACGGAACGAGCTTGGTGACCTTACCCGGGACGACCTGACCGATCTGGTGGGTCCGGGCGAACTGCTGCCACGGGTCTTCCTGGGTCGCCTTGAGCGACAGGGAGACGCGCTCGCGGTCCATGTCGACGTCCAGGACCTCGACCGTGACCTCCTGGCCGACCTCGACAACCTCGGAGGGGTGGTCGATGTGCTTCCAGGACAGCTCCGAGACGTGGACGAGACCGTCGACGCCGCCGAGGTCCACGAACGCACCGAAGTTGACGATGGAGGAGACGACGCCGGAGCGCACCTGGCCCTTCTGGAGGGTGGTGAGGAAGGTCTGGCGGACCTCGCTCTGGGTCTGCTCCAGCCAGGCGCGGCGGGACAGGACCACGTTGTTGCGGTTCTTGTCGAGCTCGATGATCTTCGCCTCGAGCTCCTTGCCCACGTAGGGCTGGAGGTCGCGAACGCGGCGCATCTCCACCAGGGAGGCGGGAAGGAAGCCACGGAGGCCGATGTCGAGGATGAGACCACCCTTGACGACCTCGATGACGGTACCGGTGACGATCCCGTCCTCTTCCTTGATCTTCTCGATGGTGCCCCAAGCGCGCTCGTACTGGGCGCGCTTCTTCGAGAGGATCAGCCGGCCTTCCTTGTCCTCCTTCTGGAGGACGAGGGCCTCGATCTCATCGCCGACGGCGACGACCTCATTGGGGTCGACGTCGTGCTTGATCGACAGTTCGCGGGAGGGGATGACGCCTTCGGTCTTGTAACCAATGTCGAGCAGGACCTCGTCCCGGTCGACCTTCACGATGACGCCGTCGACGATGTCGCCGTCGTTGAAGTACTTGATCGTCTCGTCGATCGCGGCGAGGAAGGCTTCCTCGGAACCGATGTCGTTTACCGCCACCTGCGGGGTGGTGCGGGTTGCCTCGGTGCTGCTCGTCATGTGGAAAAGGGCTCCGGTACGGACATGAAGTCGTAGGTACTGCTACGCCGGGGGCCCTTATCGCACTGCCGAAGCCGGACAGCCTTGGAGGCACCGAATCTTTCCGATTTCGAATGATCGAAAAGCCCATGTACCTCGACAACCGAGGGGACATACAACAGATGCGAGTGCGGCCTGCTCGGTCCGAGGCGCACAGGCCCGCAGCGCAACTTGTAGCATACGGGGGCAGCCGGGCATGGTCAATGCACGAAGAGCACACGTGGGGATTAACTCCCCGAACCCGGCAAATTGCATGGTCCGTACTGCGACGCGGTCTTCACCGTGCCCCGCAGCCACAGGTCGATACAGAGAGTACGACGACGCGCGCGATGCTCCAAGAACACGAGCCCAGCACCCCGGAGGAGGCGGCCGAGCCGACGGCCACCCGCCGGATCGCCGACGAGGCGGAGAGCAGCCGGGCCAGCCGGGGATGGTGGGACCGCAACGCGGACGAGTACCAGGAGGAACACGGCGCCTTCCTGGGCGACGACCGGTTCATATGGGGCCCGGAGGGGCTGGACGAGGCGGAGGCCGGGCTGCTGGGCCCGGTGGAGGCGCTCAAGGGGCGCGATGTGCTGGAGGTGGGCGCGGGCGCCGCACAGTGCGCCCGCTGGCTGGCCGCCCAGGGGGCGCGGCCGGTGGCCCTGGACCTCTCCCACCGGCAGCTGCGGCACGCGCGGCGGATCGACACGGAGGCCGCCGCCGGGGGCGGCGACGGGGCGGGCGAGCGGGCCGGGGTCGCGCTGGTGCAGGCCGACGCCACGGACCTGCCCTTCCGGGACGGCTCGTTCGACCTCGCGTGCTCGGCGTACGGGGCGGTGCCGTTCGTGGCCGAGCCGGTGCGGGTGATGCGCGAGGTACGCCGGGTGCTGCGGCCGGGCGGGCGGTGGGTCTTCTCGGTGACGCATCCCATCCGCTGGGCGTTCCCCGACGAACCGGGGCCCGAGGGGCTGTCCGTCGCCGGCTCCTACTTCGACCGCACGCCCTATGTGGAGCAGGACGAGTCGGGCCGGGCCGTCTACGTGGAGCACCACCGGACGCTGGGCGACCGGGTGCGGGACGTGGTGGCCGGGGGCTTCCGGCTGGTCGACCTGATCGAGCCGGAGTGGCCCGCGTGGAACCACCAGGAGTGGGGCGGCTGGTCCCCCCTGCGGGGGAACCTCATCCCGGGCACGGCGATCTTCGTATGCGAGCGGGACTGAGCGGGATCGGGGCAGAGGCGTTGACCACTCCTGGGGACCCGCGCGCCGAGGCCCTCGACCGCCTTCCCGTACGCGAGGCCGTGCCCGCGCTGCTGCGCGCGCTCGAGGACCGCGGGGTCGCCGTGCTGTGCGCGCCCCCGGGGACCGGCAAGACGACGCTGGTGCCACTGGTGCTCGCCGGGCTCGTGGGCGGCGGGCCGGTGCGGCGGGTGCTGGTCGCCGAGCCGCGGCGGATCGCGGCACGGGCCGCCGCGCGGCGGATGGCGTGGCTGCTGGGCGAGCGGCCGGGCGGGAAGGTCGGCTTCACCGTGCGCGGCGAGCGGCAGGCCGGCCGCGGGACCGTGGTCGAGGTGGTCACCACCGGCGTGCTGCTGCAACGGCTGCAACGCGACCAGGAGCTGGCCGGCGTCGATGTGGTCGTTCTCGACGAGTGCCATGAGCGCCATCTGGACGCGGACACGGCCGCCGCCTTCCTGCTGGACGTCCGGGCCGCCCTGCGCCCCGACCTCCGGCTGATCGCCGCCTCGGCGACCACGGACGCGGAGGGCTGGGCGCGGCTGCTCGGCGACGGCGGGACGGACGGCGGGAAAGGGGCGACGGACGGCGGGGACGGCTCTGAGGGGCCCGCGCCGGTCGTCTCGGCACCGGGTGTGTCCCATCCGGTGGAGGTGGTGTGGGCGCCGCCCGAGCGCCCCGTACGGCCGCCGCACGGGATGCGGGTGGACCCCGCCCTGCTGGACCATGTCGCGGCCGTGGTGCGGCGGGCGCTGCGCGAGCGGGAGGGCGATGTGCTGTGCTTCCTGCCGGGCGTGGGCGAGATCGCCCGGGTGGCCGGGAAGCTGGGCGGGCTCGCCGAGGCGGAGGTCCTGCAGGTGCACGGGCGGGCACCGGCTGCCGTACAGGAGGCGGTGCTGGCCGGTGCGGACGGCGGACGGCGGCGGGTGGTGCTGGCCACCTCGGTCGCCGAGTCGAGCCTGACCGTGCCGGGCGTGAGGATCGTCGTGGACTGCGGGCTGGCGCGTGAGCCCCGGATGGACCACGCACGCGGGCTGAGCGCGCTGACGACCGTAAGGGCGTCACGGGCGGCCGCCCGGCAGCGCGCGGGCCGTGCGGGCCGCGAGGCGCCCGGGGCGGTCTACCGCTGCTGGCCGGAGGCGGAGGACGCCCGGCTGCCGCGTTTCCCGTCCCCGGAGATCGCCGGCGCGGACCTTACGGCCTTCGCGCTGCAGACGGCGTGCTGGGGCGATCCGGACGCCTCGGGGCTGGCCCTGCTCGATCCGCCGCCCTCCGGGGCGATGACGGCCGCCCGCGAGACGCTGACCGCGATCGGCGCCGTGGACGCCGCCGGACGGGCCACCGAGCGCGGCACCCGGATGGCCCGCCTCGGCCTCCACCCCCGCCTCGCGCGGGCGCTCATCGACGGCGCGAAGGAGGTCGGCGCACGCCGGGCGGCCGAGGTGGTGGCCCTGCTGAGCGAGGAGCCCCCGAGGGAGTACGGCGACGACCTCGCCGCCGCCTGGCGCACCGCCCGCCACGGGGGTGACCCCTACGCCGCCCGCTGGCGCCAGGAGGCCCGGCGGCTCGAACAGGCCCTGACCGGCGCGGGTGACGCGCGGCCCAATGGCGCACGTGGCGCGCAGCGGGCGGCGCGCGGCGATGACGCCGTGGCGGGGCTGCTGGCCGCGCTGGCGTTCCCGGAGCGGGTGGCCCGGCGGCGCGGCGAGCGGGCGTACCTCATGGCCGCCGGGACGGGCGCGGAGCTGGGCGACGGCTCGCGGCTGGGCGGGGCGCCGTGGCTCGCGGTGGCCGTCGCCGACCGGCCGGTGACCTCCGCATCGGCGCGGGTGCGGCTCGCGGCCGTGACCGACGAGGACACCGCCCGGGCGGCGGCCGCGGCGCTGGCCTCGGAGGGAGCGGAGGTGCGCTGGGCCGACGGGGACGTCGTGGCGCGCCGGGTGGCCCGGCTCGGCGCGATCGAGCTGGTGTCCCGTCCGCTGGCCAAGCCCGATCCGGAGCTGGTGCGGCAGGCGCTGCTGGAGGGGCTGCGCCGTGAGGGGACGGGGCTGCTGCGCTGGTCGGCGCAGGCCACGGCGGTCCGGCAGCGGATGGCGTTTCTCCACCGGGAGCTGGGCGGGGCCTGGCCGGATGTCTCCGACGCGGCGCTGCTGGACCGCGCGGACGACTGGCTCGGCGTGGAGCTGGCGCGCGCCCGCGGACGGGCCGATCTGGGGCGGGTGGACGCGGGAGGGGCGCTGGCCCGGCTGATGCCGTGGGCCACGGGCGAGGCCGCGCGGTTCGAGGAGCTTGCGCCGGAGCGGATCGAAGTGCCGAGCGGCTCGCGGGTGCGGGTGGACTACGGCGCGGACCGGCCCGTGCTGGCGGTGAAGCTGCAGGAGCTGTTCGGCTGGCAGGAGGCGCCCCGGATCGCGGGCGGGCGGGTGCCGCTGCTGGTGCATCTGCTGTCCCCGGCGGGGCGTCCGGCCGCGGTCACCGCCGATCTTGCGTCCTTCTGGAAGGACGGCTACCGCTCGGTGCGGGCCGAGCTGCGCGGCCGGTACCCCAGGCATCCGTGGCCGGAGGATCCGGCGACGGCCGAGCCGACCCGGCGGACCAACGCCCGCCGCTGAGCCCCGCCCAATGCCCGTCACTGAGCCCCGCCGCCGCTGAGCCCGCCAACGCCCGCCCGCTCAGCCCACGGCCGACGGGGGCCGCTCAGCGGGCCACGTCGGACATCAGCCGACCCCATCGGGCATCAACGGGCCACGTCGGACATCAGTCGGCCCAGTCGCGCAGCCGACGCGCGGTCTCACCGAGCCGGAATCCGCTGATCTCCCGTATCTCGCGGACGAGTTTGACCATGCCGCCCGGCGGAGGCGTGATCGGCTCTCCCGACTCCTCCATGTACATCCGCGCGCAGGCCGCGCCGATCGTGGCGTTGTAGTCGGAGAACGGCTCGAGGATCAGTGAGGTGTGCAGAAAGGTCGCGGCGCGGGCGGCGGCCTCCTCGTAATAGGGCTCGCCCGAGAACCGCTCATAGCGGTGGCGTTCGGTCATGCAGTGCAGCGCACCCCAGTCCCGGACCGGGGTGTTCACCGGGGAGACCTCGACCTGGACGTTCAGCACCCAACCGGCGTCGACATACAGGATCACCGCATGCCGTGCGGGAACTCCCGCTCGAACTCGGGCTTGTACTCCAGGGCGAACTTCACGGCGCCCTCGACGAAACGCTGCTTCTGACGCCGCCGGACCACGTCCTCGGTCAGTATGTCGTGCGCCAGGCGCTTGATCGCGACGCCCTTCTCCCTCGCCTCGGCACGCAGCTCGGCCAGCTCCTGCTCGGTGAACTCAATCGTGATGCCAGGCATGGGCGGCATGCTAGCCACGCCTCCGCCCTGATCACTACCGGCTTGGCCACCACGAGCGAATCGCGGGGACGCAGGTTGACGCGGCGATTGACACGACGATTGACGCGACGGCCGCGCCGCTCAGCACTCCAGCCTCAGGGCGAACTGCTCCCCCGTCGGGAACGGTTCCTCCACGGGGTGCGGCCCGACCCATATGAGCGCCTGCTCGAAGGTCATATACGAGCCGTTGTCGACGCACTGGCCCACCACCACCGCGTTGCCGCCGCAGCGCCACGCGGCGTAGTTCCACGGGTGGTCGCCCTTCTCGTCCCGCACGACGGTCTCCGGCTCGCCCAGGCGCTCGCCGAAGGCGTCCACGGCGGCGCGCCACCGGCCGTCGAACACGGAGCGGTCGGCGTCGCGGTGGAAGACCCATGCGGGGTCCTCGGAGTGGTACTCGGCGAGCCAGTCGACATTGCCGCTGAGCCCGTCGGCCTGCAACTCCGCGTCGAAGTCGTCCGGCTCGTAGTAGTAGCAGAACGGGATCAGGCATTCGGTGTCCGCGTCATCGGGCCCGCCGAACCACTCCGGGCGGACATAGTGCCCGGTGTTGGTGGCATGGGAGGACGTATGGGAGCCGTCGGGCACCCAGCCGAAGCGCTCGGCGGCGGCCGCCGTGGCGCCCGGAGTCCATTCCAGGCGCGCCAATTCGACGATGTGGCCGATGAGTTCGGGCCCGGGGACGCAGCTGTTCACTGGCATGGTCATACGCTATGGCCGGCCACTGACAACGGGGTCGGCGCCGCCGGGGCCGACGGCGGGCGCGCCGCGCGCCCGCGGGCCTCCAGCAGCAGGGCGAGCGCGAGCAGGGCCATGCCGAGGATCAGGAAGCCCCACGGCAGATAGGCCGTGAGCAGCAGGACCAGCTGGCGCTGGGACTTCACCATGTCGACCGTGTGCCGGATGTAGTCCTCGCGCATCTTCACATGGCCGCTGAAGACGGTCACCCGGTCGCGGTCGCCCAGCAGCGTGCCGCCGCGCAGCTCCTCCTTGTGGATCTCCTGCCCGTTGACCGGGGCACCCGTGGTGGGCTCGACCCAGAACATCCGCTTGGTGCTGTACCAGCGGGAGGTGCCGGCCTTCCGGACGGTCTCGGGGGTGACGCCCTCGACCGGCATGGTCTTGGGCAGCGCCACCTTGGTCCAGGGAATGGTCTGTTCGAAGTAGTAGACCTTCAGGCCGCGGAAGTTCTGGGTGCCCTTGTAGTGGATGGGGGCGGAGGTGCGGGTCTGGGCGTCGAAGTAGCGGTAGTCGCGCTTCTCGGTGAGGAACGGCCATTTGAACTCGATGCCGTCGCGGCGCACCGCGTCCCCGTCGACATGTTCCCCGCCCGCGTGCACCGGGTCCTGGGAGTGGGCGTCGAAGACATAGCGCTCGGGGATCTTGGAGACCATCTTGCCGTCGGGCCCGGCCACATACGACAGGGCGTCCCAGACGACGACATCGCGCCCGGTCGCCTTCCCCGTCTTCTCGGCGGCGGGCACATTGCCGCGCAGGGTCTGCACGATGCTGACCTTGGAGACCTTGCGGGGCTGCATGGTGCCGTAGTCGAGCAGGGTGGCCGGACTGGCCTCCAGGACCGCCGTCTGGTACTCGCCGGGCGGGATCTTGGCCAGCCGGGGATAGGCGTACCAGCGCAGCAGCGGCGCGAGGGCGGCGAAGAAGACGGCGAAGGCCAGCAGCACCAGGCTTGCTCTGCGGCGCATGGCGGATGTCCCTCCCTCAGGGGTGCTTGGGGACGGTGGTGAGCAGGGGTTCCGGGGAGGTCTCACCGCTGGGGGCGCCGATGGCCGTCATCGTGAGGACGATGGCGAGGGC
Organism: Streptomyces sp. NPDC007875; assembly: GCF_042868035.1. NCBI lineage: Bacteria > Bacillati > Actinomycetota > Actinomycetes > Kitasatosporales > Streptomycetaceae > Streptomyces > Streptomyces sp. NPDC007875. The sequence goes on from NZ_JBIADZ010000004.1 coordinate 204,012, forward strand.
GGCGGCGAGTCCGATCGCGGCGGCGGCGAGGGCGCGCATACGGGCCTCCTCGTGGTCCGGTACGAGGCACTGCCTGACGGTTCGTCAGAGCTGGGGCACCGTAGCAACGGGGGCCGCAGATGAGAACACGAAGGCGGAAAAGCGTCGCGCCGCCCCTGGCCCGGTGAGGGCTCAGGGGCGGCGCGAGGAACCGCGTGATCCGCGGCGGTGTTCGGTTGCCGGGCGGCTTACGAGGCGGGGGGCTGGGCCTGGGTGACCGTCAGCTCGATGTCCAGGACGGCACCACCCTCGGCGGTGAGGCGGAGCAGGAAGGTGCCCGCGTGGTCATCGGTGAGGATCTTCGGCAGGGTGAGCTGCCCGAGGTCGTTGGTCTTCAGGTCGGTCAGGGTGCGCACCGGCTTGCCCTTGTCGTCCAGGAAGTAGGGCCCCTTGTCGTTGAGCTCGGGGTCCTTCGCCGAGGTGATCATGGTGGCGGTCACCGGCACATCCGCCGTGGCCTTGCCCTTGCTGGTGGCCGTGACGGCGAGCGCGTCGGCGAAGGAGGCGCCGGTCTGGGCCGTGAGCTCCTCGTCGCCGAGGCGGGCCAGCGCATCGGCCTGCGGTACGGGACGGGCCTTGACGGTCGCGGCGAACTCGACCGGGGCGGCCTCCCGCCCCACCGCGGTGGCGCGCACGGTGAAGGTGCCGGTCTTCTCGCCCGCGAGCAGCTTCGGCGCGGTGGCGGTGCCATCGATGCCGGTCAGCATGGTGGCGGACTTGACGAGGCCGAGGAAGCGCGCGTCGGTCTCGCCGAGGATCTCGTACCGCACCCGCGCACCGGCCACCGGCTTGCCCGCGGCGTCCACGGCCTTGACGCGCGGCGACTGGGCGAAGCCGGTGCCCGCGACGGCGGACAGCTCCTTCGCGCCGACCGTGGTGAGCTTGCTGGTGCCGCTCGGGGTGGACGGCGGAGTGGTCGGGGGCTTGGGGGTCGGGGTCCCGGTGCCGGGGGTCCCGCCGTGCTCGCCGGCCGGAGGGGTCGGGGTGGAGGTGTCGGGCTCGTCGTCGGGCTTGGGCAGGGTGTGGGCGTCCTCCGGGCCCTTCCCGGTGTCCTTGCCGTTTCCGCCGCCCTTGCCCGAGTCCTTGCCCTTGTCGCCCGAGCCCGAGCCGCCGGAGCCGTCGCCCGAGGGCAGCACGCCGGTGCCGTCGGGGACCTCGTGGGTGCCGCGCTTGTAGTACTCGAACCACGACAGGACGGTGTTCAGATACTCCTGCGAGTGGTTGTAGCCGAGGATCGCGCGGTCCAGATCGGCCTTGACGGACAGATCGCGGCCGTCCGCGCAGAGGTAGTTGCCCGCGGCGAGGGCGGCGTCATAGACGTTGTTGGGGTCCTTCTCGCCGTCACCATTGCCGTCCCGCCCCCAGTTGGCCCAGGTGGACGGGATGAACTGCATGGGGCCGACCGCGCGGTCATGCGTACTGTCGCCGTCGTAGGCACCGCCGTCGGTGTCCTTGATCAGGGCGAAGCCGTCGCCGTTGAGGACCGGGCCGAGGATGGGCGAGACGGTGGTGCCGTCGGCCTCCACATTGCCGCCGCGGGCCTGGCCGGACTCGACCTTGCCGATCGCGGCGAGCAGCTGCCAGGGCAGATTGCAGCCGGGGTTGGACTCCCTCAGGGCCGCTTCCGCCTTCTTGTAGGCGTCCAGCACGCTCGCGGGTATGCCCGCCTCGGGCTTGGTGTTGCCACTCCCGGGGAGCCCGGGCAGATCGATCGAGGAGCCCGGCTTGTCCGGGGTGACCAGCGGTGGCAGATCGGTGTGGTACGACGAACCACCGTCAATGGGGGTGTCGTCGGCCGCCGGTGCCTCCCCCGCCCGCTGCTCCCGGTTCCGGTCGCCCTGGTCGGAGTGGGCGAACCCGGGTGCCTGGGACGCGGTGAGGGCGGCCATCGCGGCCGCCGCCACCGCCGTCGTGGCGGCCCCCTTGCGCAGTCGTCGGCCGATAAGCGGTGCCATCCGTGTGTCCCTCCCGTCGAACACAGTGCGCTCCCCCGGCGCGTCAACTCTGGTGACACTACGACAACTTATGGCCCGCAGCTACCGGTGCAAACACCGCATCAGTGGAACCTTCAGTGAGCCGCCGATTCCCAGTCCGACCCGGATCCTACCGATACGCCCAGCGGAGCGCTCAGGCTGAAGGCGTCCGTCATCTCCCGGCGGACCAGCTCCTCGACCCGCTCCCGCTCACCGGGCGCGATCTCCAGCACGATTTCGTCGTGGACCTGCAACAGCATCCGCGACGAGAGTTTCTCCCTCGTCAACGCCGCGTCCACCTTGAGCATCGCGATCTTCACGATATCGGCGGCGGTGCCTTGGATCGGGGCGTTGAGCGCCATCCGCTCGGCCATCTCGCGGCGCTGGCGGTTGTCGCTGGTGAGGTCCGGGAGATAGCGGCGGCGGCCGAGCATGGTCTCGGTATAGCCGGTGGCGCGCGCCTCCTCGACGACCCGCTGCAGATAGTCGCGCACTCCGCCGAACCGCTCGAAGAAGTTCTCCATCAGCTTGCGGGCCTCATCGGGGGTGATGCCCAGCTGCTGGGAGAGGCCGAACGCCGAGAGGCCGTACGCCAGCCCGTAGGACATGGCCTTGATCTTGCGGCGCATCTCCGGGTCGACCGCCGACTTGTCGACGGAGAAGACCTGGGAGGCGACCGTGGTGTGGAGGTCCTCACCGGAGGTGAACGCCTCGATCAGACCCTCATCCTCGGAGAGATGGGCCATGACGCGCAGCTCGATCTGGCTGTAGTCGGCGGTCATCAGCGACTCGAAGCCGTCGCCGACGACGAAGCCGCGCCGGATCGCCCGGCCCTCGTCCGTGCGCACCGGGATGTTCTGCAGATTGGGGTCGGTGGAGGAGAGCCGGCCGGTGGCCGCCACGGTCTGGTTGAAGGTGGTGTGGATACGGCCCCCGGGGGCGATGGTCTTGATCAGGCCCTCGACGGTGGAGCGCAGCCGCGCCTGCTCCCGGTGGCGCAGCATGATCACCGGCAGTTCGTGGTCGGTCTGCGCGGCCAGCCACGCCAGCGCATCGGCGTCCGTGGTGTATCCGGTCTTGGTCTTCTTGGTCTTGGGCAGGCCCAGCTCGCCGAAGAGCACCTCCTGGAGCTGCTTGGGCGAGCCGAGGTTGAACTCATGGCCCACCGCGGCGTGCGCCTCCTGCACGGCATGCTGCACGGCGGCCGCGAACTGCTGCTCCATGCGCTCCAGCCAGCCGCGGTCGGCGGCGATGCCCGACCGCTCCATCCGGGCCAGCAGCTCGGAGACGGGCAGCTCCATGTCGTGCAGCAGCCCGGCCGCGCCCACGTCCTTCAGCCGGCCGCCGAACGCCTCGCCAAGGTCCAGGATGGTCCGCGCCTTGATCATCAAGGCGTCCCGCTCGGCCTCGTCGTCGGCGCCGAAGGCCAGCTGCCCGCTGTCCGCGGCCACCGCCGGGGACAGCTCACGGCCCAGGTACTCCACCGACAGGGCGTCCAGCTCGAAGGAGCGGCGGCCGGGCTTGACCAGATAGGCCGCGAGGGCGGTGTCCATGGTGACGCCCGCGACGGACCAGCCGTGCTCGGCGAAGACCCGCATGATGCCCTTGGCGTTGTGCAGCACCTTGGGGCGGTCGGGGTCCGCGATCCACTCGGCGAACGCCCGCTCGTCGGCCTCGTCCAGCTGCGAGGGGTCGAAGAACGCGGCGGGGCCGGAGCCGGTGGCCAGCGCGATCTCGCTGACGCTGCCGCTGCCCAGCGCCCAGGTGTCGACGGTGGCCAGGCCCAGCGGGGCGTCGCGGTGGCTCTCCAGCCAGGGGGCGAGCTCGCCCGCGCTCAGCACCATGCCGTCGACCGCGATACCCGGCTCCGCGGCCGCGGGCTCATCCGCCGCCGCGCCCGGGTCGACGGCCATGATCCGGTCGCGGAAGTTCTGGTGGCGGAACTCCAGCGCGTCCAGGATCACCGAGAGCGCCTCCCGGTCGTACGGAGTGCGACCCAGCCCCTCGGGGCCGGCGGCCAGCTCCACATCCCGCACCAGCTCGGTCAGCTGGCGGTTGAGCTTGACGGACTCCAGGTGGTCGCGGAGCTTCTCGCCGACCTTCCCCTTGACCTCGTCGACCCGCTCCACCAGCTCCTTGAAGGAGCCGAACTGATTGATCCACTTCGCCGCGGTCTTCTCGCCGACGCCCGGGATGCCGGGGAGGTTGTCCGACGGGTCGCCGCGCAGGGCCGCGAAGTCGGGGTACTGGGCCGGGGTGAGGCCGTACTTCTCGTGCACCTTCCCGGGGGTGAACCGGGTCAGCTCGGAGACGCCCTTGGTGGGGTAGAGCACCGTGACATGGTCCGTGACCAGCTGGAACGAATCCCGGTCGCCGGTGACGATCAGCACATCGAAGCCCTGCTCCTCGGCCTGGGTGGCGAGGGTGGCGATCACGTCGTCGGCCTCGAAGCCGTCCACCGCGAAGCGCGTGATGTTCATGGCGTCGAGCAGCTCGCCGATCAGCTCGACCTGGCCCTTGAACTCGTCGGGGGACTTGGAGCGGTTCGCCTTGTACTCCGTGAACTGCTCGGAGCGCCAGGTCTTGCGCGAGACGTCGAACGCCACGGCGAGGTGCGTGGGCTGCTCATCACGGAGCGTGTTCGCCAGCATCGAGGTGAAGCCGTAGACCGCGTTGGTGGTCTGGCCGGTGGTCGTGCTGAAGTTCTCCGCCGGCAGCGCGAAGAACGCCCGGTATGCCAGGGAATGCCCGTCCAGCAGGAGCAGGCGGGGACGGTCCTCCCCCGTGCGGTCGGGCGCGGGCGCTGCGGTCTTCTTCGATGCTTTCTCTGCCACGCCCCCGATCCTGCCACGGCCCACCGACAATGCCTCCCGCCCCGGCCACCGGACCGGACCGCCTCCGGCCCCCCGAGCCGGACCGGGCACAAGACCAGACCAGACCGCGTACAAGATCGTGCCCGCGCAGCCGGACCGGGCCGCCGCCTCGGCTGTCATGGGCCCGTGACAGGATTTGACCCACAGGTCCACGCACAGGTCCCGCAACGTTCGAGCCCAAGGGGAGCGACGATGGCAGCCAAGCCGCCCGCAGGCGATCCGATCCAGGACGCGCCCGAAGTCACACCCCCGCAACATGCCGCCGCCGGGCTGCCGGCCGTGGGGCATTCGCTGCGCATCGCCCAGCAGCAGATGGGGGTGCGCCGCACCGCGCTCACCCTCCTGCGCGTCAACCAGAAGAACGGCTTCGACTGCCCCGGCTGCGCCTGGCCCGAGCCGGACAAGCGCCATGCGGCCGAGTTCTGTGAGAACGGGGCGAAGGCCGTCGCCGAGGAGGCCACCCTTCGCCGGGTCACCCCCGACTTCTTCGCCGCCCACCCGGTGGCCGACCTCGCCACCCGGAGCGGCTACTGGCTCGGCCAGCAGGGCCGGCTCACCCAGCCGATGTATCTGGACGAGGGCGCCGAGCGGTACGAGCCGGTGTCCTGGGACCGGGCCTTCGACATCATCGGCGACGAGCTGACCGCGCTCGACTCCCCCGACGAGGCGGTCTTCTACACCTCGGGCCGCACCAGCAACGAGGCGGCCTTCCTCTACCAGCTCTTCGCCCGCGAATTCGGCACCAACAACCTGCCCGACTGCTCCAACATGTGCCACGAGTCCTCCGGCTCGGCGCTCACCGAGACCCTCGGCGTCGGCAAGGGCAGTGTGCTGCTCGAGGACCTCTACCAGGCCGACCTGATCATCGTGGCCGGGCAGAACCCCGGCACCAACCACCCGCGCATGCTCTCCGCCCTGGAGAAGGCCAAGGCCGGCGGCGCGAAGATCATCTCCATCAACCCGCTGCCCGAGGCCGGGCTGGAACGGTTCAAGAACCCGCAGAACGCGCGCGGCATCGCCGGCGGCGGCACCGCGCTCACCGACCTCTTCCTGCAGATCCGGCTCGGCGGCGACCAGGCCCTCTTCCGCCTCCTCAACAAGCTCATCCTGGAGACCGAGGGCGCCACCGACGAGCAGTTCATCGGCGAGCACACCCACGGCTTCGAGGAGTTCGCCAAGGCCGCCCGCGACGCCGACTGGGACGAGACGCTGCGCGCCACCGGCCTCGACCGCGCCGACATCGACAGCGCGCTGCGCATGGTCCTCGACTCCAAGCGCACCATCGTGTGCTGGGCGATGGGCCTGACCCAGCACAAGCACTCGGTGCCCACCATCCGGGAGGTCGTCAACTTCCTCCTGCTGCGCGGCAACGTCGGCCGCCCCGGCGCCGGGGTCTGCCCGGTGCGCGGCCACAGCAATGTGCAGGGCGACCGCACCATGGGCATCTTCGAGCGCCCCGCCCCGGCCTTCCTCGACGCCCTGGAGCGCGAGTTCGGCTTCGCCCCTCCACGTGAGCACGGCTTCGATGTCGTGCGGGCCATCCGCGCCCTGCGCGACGGCCAGGCGAAGGTCTTCTTCGCCATGGGCGGCAACTTCGTGGCGGCCTCCCCCGACACCGAGGTCACCGAGGGCGCGATGCGCGCCGCGCGGCTGACCGTCCATGTCTCCACCAAGCTCAACCGCTCCCATGTGGTCACCGGGGCGCGGGCGCTGATCCTGCCCACCCTCGGCCGCACCGAGGCCGATCTGCAGGGCGGCGGCCCGCAGTTCGTCACCGTCGAGGACTCCATGGGCATGGTGCACGCCTCCCGCGGGCGCCTGGAGCCCGCGAGTTCCCATCTGCTCTCCGAACCGGCCATCGTCTGCCGACTGGCCCGCCGGGTGCTCGGCCCCGAAAGCCGCACCCCCTGGGAGGAGTTCGAGAAGGACTACGCGCTGATCCGCGACCGTATCGCCGCCGTCATCCCCGGCTTCGAGGACTTCAACACCCGGGTGAGCGACCCCTCCGGTTTCGCCCTGCCGCACGCCCCGCGCGACAGCCGCAGCTTCCCCACCACCACCGGTAAGGCCAACTTCACCGCGGCCCCCGTCGAGTACCCCACAGCGCCCGAGGGCCGGCTGCTGCTGCAGACCCTCCGCTCCCACGACCAGTACAACACCACCATCTACGGCCTGGACGACCGCTACCGCGGCATCAAGAACGGCCGCCGGGTGGTGCTGGTGCACCCCGAGGACGCCCAGGAGCTCGGGCTGGCCGACGGGAGCTACGCCGACCTGGTCAGCGAGTGGACGGACGGCACCGAGCGGCGCGCCGCCGGCTTCCGCGTGATCCACTACCCGACCGCGCGCGGCTGCGCCGCCTCGTACTACCCGGAGACCAACGTCCTGGTCCCGCTGGACGCCACCGCCGACACCAGCAACACCCCGGCGAGCAAGTCCGTGGTGGTCCGCCTGGAACAGACACCCCCGGCCTAAGCGTTTGCTCAGTGGGCCTGGTAAGAAGGTGGCCACCACAAGCAACCGAACGGAGCCGGTCCGATGGGCGAGCAGACCAGCGTGAAGTTCCCCCAAGAGGTAGTCGACGAGTACGCGGCGCTCGGCGTCGACCTTCCCGCGCTGTTCTCCGCAGGACACCTGGGCACCCGCATGGGCGTGCAGATCCTGGAAGCCTCCGCGGACCGCGTCGTGGCCACCATGCCCGTGGAGGGCAACACCCAGCCGTACGGACTGCTGCACGGCGGCGCCTCCGCCGTGCTGGCCGAAACCCTCGGTTCGGTCGGCTCGATGCTCCACGGCGGCAGCGGGCGGATCGCGGTCGGCGTCGACCTCAACTGCACCCACCACCGCGGAGTGCGCTCCGGCTTGGTCACCGGCGTCGCCACCCCTGTCCACCGGGGCCGCTCCACCGCCACCTACGAGATCGTCATCAGCGATGAGCAGGACCGGCGGGTGTGCACCGCCCGCCTCACCTGCCTGCTGCGCGAGGTCGACGGAGCCGGTCAGGCCAAGACGGTCGCCGAGGTCACCGAGGCCAGGGAGCGCGGCGAAGCGTGACGCCCGGCGGGCCGGACGCCCCCGGACGGCATCCGGCCCCGGGCGGCGTCCGGTGTTCCGTTCCCAGCCCCGGGCGGCATCCAGCGCCCCGCTTCCGGCCCCGGCCGATCCGGCCCTCGCCGCAACGGCCCGCGTCATCGCCGTTGTCCCCCCGGGAGGCCGGGTCTAGCGTGGCTCCCCATGGGGGCAACGACCCGGGCGGGTTCCTGGCCCGCCACCGCCTGTGGCTGCGCTCTCGTACTCGCCGTGACACTGACCGGATGCGGCGGATCCGGTTCCGGCAGCCCTGACGGCTCTCGCGGCTCGGGTGACAGCCCCCCGTCCGCGTCCGGCCCCGGCCCCGACAGCCCCACGCCACAGGCGCCTTCGCCCGTACGGCTGTGCGCCGACCTCATCTCCTACTGGGCCGAACAGGACCTCGCGGGCAGCCGCTGGGCCGGGCTCGACTGGGAGCAGAAGGGGCTCTCCAACCAGCAGTACGAGATCTACGGCGACATCGTCCACGCCGCGCGCGCCGAGCGGCGGCGGCATGGCACCCCGGCCGCCAAAGCGCTGATCAAGCGCCTGGCCGAGCGCCGCTGCGCGGCCGCGAACGGCGCCACCCACAGCTCCGAGAACTGGCGCCCGCCGACCTGAGCCGCACCCGTCCGGCAGCCCCGCCACCGCACCGGACCGACGTCGACAGTCGTAACACTCCGTAACACTGACGCAATATAAGATCGCGTTTCCGCCACCCGCGACGCCCCTGAACTCGATCTTTCTCCGCTCATCCGCACACGGCGGTTCGCGCATCGTTCACCAGTCCCCCGCACTCCTTAGCGGAACTGCAGCTTCTCAGGATCCGGACCTAATGGTTGGATCAGATTCGCCCCATTCGTCCCTTACGTTCCGCTACACGGACATCCTGGGGTGACGCGCGTCATAACAAGACAGTCACATCATCGTCTAGACCTCTGCCCCCGATCGCGCCCCGCGCTTAGAGTCACAGCCAGTCACGGCCCCGTGGGGTGTACGCCGCACCCGCACGGCCATTCCAGGTTCATCCGGCGAGGACACGGCACCCCATGAACCCGGGGTGCCGGGCCAGCGAAAGGATTCCTCGTGCGACACCGTTCCTTGCTCATCATCACGACCGCGATAACTGCGGGAGCACTCACCCTCAGCGCCTGCGGGTCGCGCGACGACAAAGACGACAGTGGCGGCAAGGACAGCAAGACCACCGTGGTCATCGGTGTCGACGCCCCGCTCACCGGCTCGCTGTCCGCCCTCGGCCAGGGCATCAAGAACTCCGTCGACCTCGCGGCGAAGGTGGCCAACAAGAACAACGAGGTCGACGGGGTCACCTTCAAGGTCAAGTCCTTCGACGACCAGGCCGTGCCCTCCTCCGGCAAGGCGAACGCGACCTCGATGGTCGACGACGAGGACATCCTCGGCGCGGTCGGGCCGCTGAACTCGGGCGTCGCCCAGTCCATGCAGGGCGTCTTCGACCGGGCCGACCTCGCCCAGGTCTCCCCCGCCAACACCAACCCGGCCCTCAGCCAGGGTGACGACTGGGCCTCGGGCAAGAAGTCGCGCCCCTTCAAGACCTACTTCCGCACCGCGACCACCGACATCATCCAGGGCCGCTTCGCCGCGCAGTACTACTACAAGGACGCGAAGAAGCGGAAGGTCTTCGTCGTCGACGACAAGCAGGCGTACGGCAACGGCCTCGCCACCATCTTCGCCGAGGAGTTCAAGCGCCTCGGCGGCAAGGTCGTCGGCCGGGACCACCTGACCGTCAAGGAGACCGACTTCTCCGGCATCTCCAGCAAGGTCAAGTCCACCGGCGCCGACTCCGTCTACTTCGGCGGCCAGTACCCCGAGGGCGGTCTGCTGTCCGACCAGGTCAAGCAGGCCGGCGCGCAGGTCCCGATCATGGGCGGCGACGGCATCTACGACCCCGCCTTCATCAAGGCGTCGGGCACCAACAACGACGGCGACCTCGCCACCTCCGTCGGCTACCCGGTCGAGCAGCTCGACTCCGCCAAGACCTTCGTGAAGAACTACGGGGACCAGCACTACAAGGACCCGTACGCGGCCTACGGCGGCTACTCCTACGACGCCGGCTGGGCCATCATCCAGGCCGTCAAGGCCGTCGTCGAGGACAACGACGGCAAGCTCCCGGACGACGCCCGCGCCAAGGTCACCGAGGCGCTCGGCAAGGTCTCCTTCGACGGCGTCACCGGCAAGGTCTCCTTCGACCAGTACGGCGACACCACCAACAAGCAGCTGACCGTCTACAAGGTCACCAAGGGCGCCTGGAAGTCCGTGAAGAGCGAGACCTTCAAGGACTGACCCCCGGCGGCGATCCGCACACCCACGAAACGAATCCGCGCGAGGGCGTACACCATCGCCCTCGCGCGGCGTCATATCCGACACGCTCATCGGAGGCCCTGCGGTGCACGAACTGCCGCAAACGCTGGTCAACGGCCTGACCCTTGGCGCCCTCTACGGCTTGATCGCCATCGGGTACACCATGGTCTACGGCATCGTCCAGCTCATCAACTTCGCCCACGGCGAGATCTTCATGATCGGGGGCTTCGGGGCCCTCACCATCTACATCTGGCTGCCCAGCGGCACCGCGCTCTCCCTCGCCCTGCCCCTCATGCTGATCGGCGGCGTCATCGCCTCGGTCGCCATCGCCACCGCGGCGGAACGCTTCGCCTACCGGCCCCTGCGCGGCGGCCCCCGGCTCGCCCCCCTGATCACCGCGATCGGCCTGTCCATCGCACTGCAGCAGGCCGTCTGGGCCTTCTACCCCGACGCCAAGAAGCCCCGCAGCTTCCCGCAGTTCGAAGGCTCCTCGTTCGAGATCTTCAGCGATCTCCACATCCAGCGCGGCGACGCCTTCCTCCTCATAGCCGCCCCGGTGTGCATGCTCGCCCTCGGGCTGTTCGTCTCCAAGAGCCGCGCCGGCCGCGCCATGCAGGCCACCGCACAGGACCCCGACACCGCCAAGCTCATGGGCATCAACACCGACCGCATCATCGTGATGGCCTTCGCCATCGGCGGTGCGTTCGCCGCCGTCGCCGCCCTCTCCCACGGGCTCAAGTACGGCCAGATCAACTTCGAGATGGGCTTCATCGCCGGCCTCAAGGCGTTCACCGCCGCCGTGCTCGGCGGCATCGGCAACATCTACGGCGCCATGCTCGGCGGCGTCGTCCTCGGCATCGTCGAGGCCCTGGCCATCAAGTACATCCAGGACATCCCCGGGATGGACCAACTCGGCGGCGGCGCCTGGAAGGACGTATGGGCCTTCACCCTGCTCATCGTCGTCCTGCTGGTCAGGCCACAGGGCCTGCTCGGCGAACGCGTCGCGGACCGGGCGTGAGGGAGTGAACCGATGACCACCGACAAGACCCAGCCCACCCCCGTGAACGAGGCCGAGGCCGGCGCCACCGCGCCGCGCACCACCCTGCTCCGCGCCCTCACCGCGGCCGGCGGCGCCGCCGCCGTCGTCTCCACCTTCCTCGCCTGGACCTGGACCGCCGAATTCCCCGGCGACCTGACCGTCTACGGCTACCCGGGCGGACTGCAGCTCCTCACCCTCGTCCTCGGCATCGCCACCGCCGTCTTCGCGCTGGCCGCCCTCGACCTCAAGGGCCTGCGCTGGCTCACCCCCAGCGGCTCCACCCAGGCCCTGCGGATGCTGGCCCTCGGCACCTTCGCCATCACCTGGTTCACCGTCATCGCCATCGCCGTGGACCTGGACGGCCTGGTCAACCTCGAACCCGGCGGCTGGATCGCCGCGGTGGTGACCGCCGCCCCCGTGGCCACCACCTTCCTGCTCCCGGACGACACCCGCCCCCTGTGCCGCCCCAAGCAGCTGCCCTCCTGGGCCGAGATCCTGATCATCGCGGGCGTCTTCGCCCTCGGCCTCTACGTGGTCAACTACGGCATCCAGACCGACGCCGACCACCCCGAGCCGTTCATCGGCTACCTCATCGCCGTCGCGTTCGCCGCCGTCGCCCTGGTCAAGGCCGGGCTCGTCAGCCGGATCAGCGAACTCACCAGCGCCTACCGCTCCACCACCCTGGTCGCGGCGCTGATCACCGCGATCGTCTTCCCCTTCTTCCAGGACAAGTCCAGCTTCACCGAACTCGGCGTCAACATCGCGATCTTCGCGACCGTCGCCCTCGGCCTGAACATCGTCGTCGGCCTCGCGGGCCTCCTCGACCTCGGATACGTCGCCTTCCTCGGCGTCGGCGCCTACACCGCCGCCCTGGTCTCCGGTTCCACCGCCTCGACCATCGACGTCAAGTTCCCCTTCTGGGCCGCCGTGATCACCGGCGGTGTGGTCTCGCTGATCTTCGGCGTGATCATCGGCGCCCCCACCCTGCGGCTGCGCGGCGACTACCTCGCCATCGTCACCCTCGGCTTCGGAGAGATCTTCCGTCTCGCCATGCTGAACCTCGACGGCACCTCCGGCCCCTCCGTCACCAACGGCCCCGACGGCATCCCCAACATCCCGCCGCTGGAGATCTTCGGGTTCAACTTCAACGACGACCACACCATCGCCGGACTCAGCCTCGACTCCAACGGCAACTACTACCTGCTGATGCTGCTGGTCACCATCGTCGTCGTGCTGATCTTCAGCCGCGCGGGCAACTCCCGCATCGGCCGCGCCTGGGTCGCCATCCGCGAGGACGAGACCGCCGCCACCGCCATGGGCATCAACGGATTCCGGGTCAAGCTGGTCGCCTTCGCGCTCGGCGCCACCCTCGCCGGAGTCGCCGGCGCCGTATGGGCCCACTTCCAGTCCACCGTCGTCCCCGAGCAGTACGTCTTCGCCGGCCCCGTCCCGCCCAACTCCACCTTCCTGGTCGCCGCCGTCATCCTCGGCGGCATGGGCACCATCGGCGGCCCGCTGCTCGGCGCCACCCTGCTCTACCTGATCCCCAAGAAGCTGGAATTCCTCCAGGACTACCAGCTCCTCGCCTTCGGTATCGCGCTCATCCTGCTGATGCGCTTCCGCCCCGAAGGGATCGTCCCGAACCGGCGGCAGCAGCTCGAATACCACGAGACCGGCCAGCTCGACGTCCCCGGCGCGACCGGACTCAAGGACGGTGCCGTCGGCGTCACCAAGGCGGAGGCATGACACAGATGACCACCACCACGACCTCCCCCGTGCTCACCGCAACCGGCGTCACCATGCGCTTCGGCGGGCTCACGGCCGTACAATCCGTCAACCTCGACGTCCACCCCGGCGAGATCGTCGGCCTCATCGGCCCCAACGGCGCGGGCAAGACCACCTTCTTCAACTGCCTCACCGGCCTCTACATCCCCACCGAGGGCAGCGTCGCCTACCAGGGCACCGTCCTGCCGCCCAAGCCCCACCTCGTCACCCAGGCCGGCATCGCCCGCACCTTCCAGAACATCCGGCTCTTCGCCAACATGACGGTCCTCGAGAACGTCCTCGTCGGCCGCCACACCCGCACCAAGGAGGGCCTGTGGTCGGCCCTCCTGCGCGGCCCCGGCTTCAAACGCGCCGAGGCCGCCTCCAAGGCCCGCGCCATGGAACTCCTGGAGTTCACCGGCCTCGCCGACAAGGCCGACCACCTCTCCCGCAACCTCCCCTACGGCGAACAGCGCAAGCTGGAGATCGCACGCGCCCTCGCCAGCGACCCCGGACTGCTGCTCCTCGACGAGCCCACCGCCGGAATGAACCCCCAGGAGACCCGCGCCACCGAGGAACTGGTCTTCGCCATCCGGGACCTGGGCACCGCCGTGCTCGTCATCGAGCACGACATGCGCTTCATCTTCAACCTCTGCGACCGGGTCGCCGTGCTCGTCCAGGGCCAGAAGCTCGTCGAGGGCACCTCCGAGGTCGTCCAGAGCGATGAGCGCGTCATCGCCGCCTACCTCGGCACCCCCTTCGAGGGCGCACCCGGCGCGGAGGAGGCCGCCGAGGTCGAGGCCGCGGAGGCCGGAGCCACCACCGGCGCCACGACCGGCGCCACGACCGGTGCCCCGCAGGACGAGACCCAGCGGGGCACCACGGGCACCACAGCACGTACGGAGGACGGACAGTGACCGCACTGCTCGAGGTCGAGGACCTGCGCGTCGCCTACGGCAAGATCGAGGCCGTCAAGGGCATCTCGTTCAGCGTCGAGGCCGGCCAGGTCGTCACCCTCATCGGTACCAACGGCGCGGGCAAGACCACCACGCTGCGCACCCTGTCCGGCCTGCTCGAGCCCCTCGGCGGGGAGATCCGCTTCGACGGCCAACCGCTGAAGGGCGTCCCCGCGCACAAGATCGTCGCCCTGGGGCTGGCCCACTCGCCCGAGGGGCGGCATATCTTCCCGCGGCTGTCGATCGCCGAGAACCTCCAGCTCGGAGCGTTTCTCCGGAAGGACGCGGACGGCATAGCCGCCGACATCCGCCACGCCTACGAGCTCTTCCCCATCCTCGGCGAACGCCGCGCCCAGGCGGCCGGCACCCTCTCCGGTGGTGAGCAGCAGATGCTCGCGATGGGGCGGGCGCTGATGTCCCGCCCCAAGCTGCTGATGCTCGACGAGCCCTCGATGGGCCTCTCGCCGATCATGATGCAGAAGATCATGCACACCATCGCCGAGCTCAAGTCCCAGGGCACGACGATCCTGCTGGTCGAACAGAACGCCCAGGCGGCCCTGTCGCTGGCCGACCAGGGCCATGTGATGGAGATCGGCAAGATCGTGCTGTCGGGGACGGGGGATGCGCTGCTGCACGACGAGTCCGTGCGGAAGGCGTACCTCGGCGAGGACTGAGGACTGAGGACTGAGGACTGGCAGAAACGGTAAGGGCCCGTACCGCCGACGCGGCGGTACGGGCCCCTTCCGCTCGTCCCCTACTACTCCTTGGCCTTCTTCTCCGCCGCGTCCTCGATGACGGCCTCGGCCACCTGCTGCATCGACAGCCGACGGTCCATCGAGGTCTTCTGGATCCAGCGGAAGGCGGCGGGCTCGGTCAACCCGTACTGCGTCTGCAGAATGCTCTTGGCCCGGTCCACGAGCTTGCGGGTCTCCAGCCGCTGGGAGAGGTCGGCGACCTCCTGCTCCAGGGTCTTCAGCTCGGTGAAGCGGGAGACGGCCATCTCGATGGCCGGGACCACATCGCTCTTGCTGAACGGCTTCACCAGATACGCCATCGCCCCGGCGTCCCGGGCCCGCTCGACCAGCTCGCGCTGGGAGAAGGCGGTCAGCATCAGGACGGGCGCGATACGGTCGGCCGCGATCCGCTCGGCGGCGGAGATGCCGTCGAGAACCGGCATCTTGACGTCGAGGATGACGAGGTCGGGGCGGTGCTCCTGGGCGAGCGCGACAGCCGTCTCACCATCGCCCGCCTCGCCGACGACGGAGTACCCCTCCTCCTCGAGCATCTCCTTCAGGTCGAGGCGGATGAGCGCCTCGTCCTCGGCGATGACGACGCGGGTGGTGTGCGGCGGAATGTGCGACTGCTCGTCGACGGGCTCGGTGGCGCTCACGGGGCTCCTCGTTCCTGGCAGGTACTGCACCTTGAGCCTACCTGCGAGACGAGATCGGTTCGCACACGGTAAGCTGTGCGCGCTGCAACTCCTTGCCGGGTTGGTGGAATGGTATACACGGAGGTCTCAAACACCTCTGCCCGAGAGGGCTTGCGGGTTCGAATCCCGCACCCGGTACTCAAGCGGACGTTCACATTCGCGTGGTAGGCACCGAATTCGCCGCAGCCTCATCCCCACGAGTGCGACGCTCGATACATGAACGATTACAGTCCGTCGATTCGACACGACGCTGTGATGCTGATGCGACAGGGTGTCGCCAATCGTGACGTGGCCGAGCTTCTCGGAATCCCACGGGGCACCGTTGGCTGGTGGCGATATCAGGACCGAAAGCAGCGGGGCGAGCTCTTCGTGCAGCCTACGGACTGCCCCCAATGCACTGACCGAGCATTCGACCACCGGTCGTATGCGTACCTTCTGGGCCTCTATCTCGGCGACGGCCATATCGTCTCCAAGCCCAAACAGCACCATCTGTCCATCTTCTGCGCCGACGCCTGGCCCGGTCTGATCGACGAGGCGGAGACCGCCATGCGCAAGGTGATGCCCAAGCCCAGCGTGCAGCGGCGGCAGAAGAACGGCTGCGCCGAGGTGAAGTCCTACACGAAGCACTGGACGTGCATGTTCCCGCAACATGGGCCGGGAAAGAAGCATGACCGCGTCATAGCCCTGGAGCCTTGGCAACAGGCGATCGTGGACGCACACCCATGGGAATTCATCCGCGGGCTATACCACTCCGACGGCTGCCGCGTCACCAACTGGACCACGCGCATCGTCGCCGGGAAGCCGAAGCGCTACGAATACCCTCGGTACCTCTTCACCAACAAGTCCGACGACATCCGCAAGCTCTGCTCCGACACCCTCACCACGGTCGGCGTCGAGTGGACCACGCTCGCGCGCGGGAGCGATCCGTTCAACATCTCCGTCGCCCGCCGCGCCTCCGTCGCCCTCATGGACAAGCACGTCGGGCCGAAGTACTGAATCCCAGTACTTCGGCCCCAAGGGAGCGAGGTTCGGCTACCTCAGGTCGTCCGCGCCGATGTGGTGGACGCGCACGAGGTTGGTGGAGCCGGAGACGCCGGGCGGGGAGCCGGCGGTGATGATGACGAGGTCGCCCTTGCGGCAGCGGCCGAGGCGTAGCAGTTCCTCGTCGACCTGGGCCACCATCTCGTCCGTGGAGTTGACCATCGGGCCGAGGAAGGTCTCGACGCCCCAGGTCAGATTGAGCTGGGAGCGGGTGCCCGGGTCCGGGGTGAAGGCCAGGAGGGGGATCGGGGAGCGGTAGCGGGAGAGGCGGCGGACGGTGTCGCCGGACTGGGTGAAGGCGACGAGGAACTTCGCGCCGAGGAAGTCGCCCATCTCGGCCGCCGCGCGGGCCACCGCGCCGCCCTGGGTGCGGGGCTTGTTGCGCTCGGTGAGCGGGGGGAGGCCCTTGGCGAGGATGTCCTCCTCGGCGGCCTCGACGATGCGGCCCATCGTCTTGACCGTGACGATCGGGTACTTGCCGACGCTGGTCTCGCCGGAGAGCATCACCGCGTCCGTGCCGTCGATGATCGCGTTGGCTACGTCGGACGCCTCCGCGCGGGTGGGGCGGGAGTTCTCGATCATCGAGTCGAGCATCTGGGTCGCGACGATCACCGGCTTGGCGTTCCGCTTGGCCAGCTTGATCGCGCGCTTCTGGACCATCGGCACCTGCTCGAGCGGCATCTCCACGCCGAGGTCGCCGCGGGCGACCATGATGCCGTCGAAGGCGTCGACGATGCCCTCGAGGTTCTCGACCGCCTGCGGCTTCTCGATCTTGGCGATGACGGGGAGCCGGCGGTCCTCCTCGTCCATCACCCGGTGGACGTCGACGACGTCGT
Organism: Streptomyces sp. NPDC007875; assembly: GCF_042868035.1. NCBI lineage: Bacteria > Bacillati > Actinomycetota > Actinomycetes > Kitasatosporales > Streptomycetaceae > Streptomyces > Streptomyces sp. NPDC007875. The sequence continues at coordinate 221,368 of NZ_JBIADZ010000004.1, forward strand.
TGCCGTTGCGGACGAAGGAGAGGGCGATGACATCGGCGCCGATGCGCAGTGCCCAGCGCAGGTCCTCGATGTCCTTCTTGGACAGCGCGGGGACGGAGACGGCCACGCCGGGGAGGTTGAGCCCCTTGTGGTCGGAGATCATGCCGCCTTCGATGGCGATGGTGTGCACCCGGGGTCCGTCGATGTCGACGACCTCGAGGGTGACCCGGCCGTCGTCGACGAGGATCCGCTCACCCTTGCTGACGTCGCCGGCCAGCCCCTCGTAGGTGGTGCCGCAGCGGAACCGGTCGCCCTCGATGGGTTCGACGGTGATGATGAACTCGTCTCCGCGTTCAAGGAGTACGGGTCCTTCACGGAAGCGGCCGAGCCGAATCTTCGGACCTTGAAGGTCGGCGAGGATGCCGACGCTGCGGCCGGTTTCCAGCGAGGCTTTGCGCACTCGCCGATAACGCTCCTCGTGCTCGGCATAGGTGCCGTGGCTGAGGTTGAAGCGGGCCACATCCATTCCGGCTTCGATGAGTGCCTTGATCTGCTCGTACGAGTCGGTGGCGGGTCCCAAAGTACAGACGATTTTTGCTCGGCGCATGGTGCCGAGCCTATGACTTACCGGCGAGTAAAGAGCCCGGAACTTCACACTCCTCCATGGCCTTTGGATGGCGGGCCATTGACAACTAATGAAACGTGCAGCGGGGTGCTCCGATGAGCGTTTCGGAGGATGGTTTCAAGACTCGGAAGCAGGGCCTTCAGAGCTCGGGAGGGGTGATCGTGAAGCGCGCGTTGACATGCGCATACACGGTCTGGCGCTGCGGTTCGAGGTCGAGCGCGGCGACGGCGTCCCGGTCCGCGGGGCCGCCGAAGGCGGACCGGCCGCGCGTGGCGGCGGCCACGGGCTGGAGCGGGCCCTGCTCCGCCTCGAGGTCGGCGAGCTCGGTGAGCGCGACCAGCCGGGAGCCGAGTGCTCCGGCGTACTCGCGGGCCCGCTGCACCGCCTCCCGCACCGCCTGCTGCCGGGCCCGGCCGTAGGCGGGCGAGTCGGGGCGCAGCCCCCACCAGGGGCCGTCGACGCGGGTGAGGTCGAGGTCGGCGAGGCGGGTGGTGAGCTCGCCGAGGGCGGTGAAGTCGGTGAGGGTCGCGGTGAGGTGCACCCGCCCGTGGTAGGCCCGTACGCGCTCATGGCGGCTCTTGGGGTTGATCTCGGGGGTGACCGAGAAGGCGCCGGTCTCCAGCTTCTCGACCGCTTCGCCGTAGGGCTTCACCAACGCGAGGACCTGGTTGTTGCGGCGGGTGAGGTCATCGAGCGCGGCGCGCCGGTCGGCGCCGCGGGCGCTGACGGTGATGGTGAGCCGGGCGATCTCGGGGTCGACCTCCAGCGTCGCCTCGCCGCGGACGGCGACGCGCGGGGTGTCGGGGGTGCCGTAGGGCACGGGGGCGGCAGGCGCGGGGGCGGCGGGCTGCGGCGGCTGGCTGGGGTGGGCCGGCTGGTCCATGGCGGCTCCTGGTCGGGTGTGCGCGGGGTGGTGTCCGGAGCGTACGACGCCCGGGGCCTCGGCGGGGTGGGACGACCCGGCCGTTGAATTCTTGCCTGCCCACCCCTCAAGAAGCGCCGGGGGCAACCTGATCGCAATCTGCCGGGGGTGGTGCGGAGCGGCGCGGCTGGGCCAGAATCTACGCGCGTTGTGCTCATTTCGCAGGTATCTCAGAGGAGATCAGCCATGCCGCTCAACCGTCGGAAGTTCCTGGGTCGCACCGCTGCGACCAGTGCGGGGGCCGCCCTCGCCTCGGCCGCGGCCGCCGTCCCGGCCGAGGCGCGGGGGCACGGGCGCCCCCGGCGGCGGTACGCCTTCACCGTGATGGGCACGACCGATCTGCACGGCAACGTCTTCAACTGGGACTACTTCACCGATGCCGAGTTCGACGACACGGCGCACAACGATGTGGGCCTGGCGAAGATCTCCACGCTGGTGGACCAGGTCCGTAAGGAGAAGGGGCGCCGCAATACGCTGCTGATCGACGCGGGCGACACCATCCAGGGCACCCAGCTGTCGTACTACTACGCCAGGGTCGACCCGATCACCGGGGAAGGCGGCCCGGTGCATCCCATGGCGCAGGCGATGAACGCGATCGGCTATGACGCGGCGGCGCTGGGCAACCATGAGTTCAACTACGGCATCCCGGTGCTGCGGAAGTTCGAGGAGCAGTGCGAGTTCCCGCTGCTGGGGGCGAACGCGCTGGACGCGAAGACGCTGCGGCCCGCCTTCGCGCCGTACTGGATGACGCGGCTGCGCACCCCGTGCGGGCGGGATGTGAAGGTGGCGGTGCTGGGGCTGACCAATCCGGGCATCGCGATCTGGGACAAGGTCAATGTGCAGGGGAAGATGACCTTCCCGGGTCTGGAGGAGCAGGCGGCGAAGTGGGTGCCGCGGCTGCGGTCGATGGGCGCGGACGTGGTGATCGTCTCGGCGCATTCGGGGACCAGCGGCACCTCCAGCTACGGCGACCAGGTGCCGTATGTGGAGAACGCGGCGGCGCTGGTGGCCGAGAAGGTGGCGGGGATCGACGCGATCCTGGTGGGCCACGCGCATGTGGAGATCCCGGAGTCACGGGTGGTCAACAAGGAGACCGGACGCGAAGTCGTGTTGTCGGAGCCGCTCAAGTGGGGTCAGCGGCTCACCCTCTTCGACTTCGAGCTGGAGTGGGAGCGGGGCCGCTGGCAGGTGGCGTCGGTGTCGGCGAAGGTGCTGAACTCCAATGCGGCCGAGGAGGACCCGCGGATCGTGGGGCTGCTCGGCGATGAGCACAAGAAGGTCGTCGGCTATGTGAACCAGGCCATCGGCACCTGCTCGGCGGCGATGACGGCGACCGAGGCGCCGTACAAGGACGTGCCGATCCTCGACTTCATCAACCATGTGCAGTCGGAGACGGTGAAGGCGGCGCTGGCGGGGACGGAGTACGCGGCGCTGCCGGTGCTCTCGCAGGCGTCCTGCTTCTCCCGTACGGCGTCGATCCCGGCCGGGGAGGTCACGATCCGGCAGGTGGCGGGGTTGTATCCGTTCGAGAACACGCTGGAGGCGCGGGTGCTGACCGGCGCCCAGATCAAGGAGTACCTGGAGTTCTCGGCGCGGTACTACGTGCAGACTCCGGCGGGCGGCGATGTGGATCCGTCGAAGCTGACGAACGCCTCGGACATCCCGGACTACAACTACGACGCGGTCGGCGGCCTCACGTACGAGATCGACATCGCGAAGGCGCCGGGCTCGCGGATCGCGGGGCTCAGCTTCGACGGCAAGCCGATCGACGAGAAGGCGCAGTTCGTGCTGGCGGTCAACAACTACCGGGCGAGCGGGGGCGGCAACTTCCCGCATGTGGCCGCCGCGAAGCAGGTGTGGGCCAATTCGGAGGAGATCCGGAACACGATCATCGCCTGGGTGCAGGCGGAGAAGTCGATCGATGTGTCGCGGTTCGCGTCGGTGGACTGGAAGCTGACCCGCGACGGCGTTCCGGTGTTCTAGTTCGGTCCGGTGTTCCGGGCCGGTCCGGTGTTCCAGTTCGGTCCGGCGTTCCGGGCCGGGGCACAAGTCTCGGGGCACGGGATTCGGGGCCCCGGCGCGGTCAGGTGCGTGTAGGGGCCAGGGTTGTGCGCTGGTCGGGAAGGTGCGGGCCGCCGATGACGGTGCCGCACCGCCCCGACGGCTGGAGGCCGAAGGCGGTGAACGCGGTGCGGGACGGCAGCTGATAGGCGGGTTCCGCGAGCAGCGAATTGAGGATGACGGCGGAGCGCCAGGCGGCGAGGCCGAGGTCGGGGGTGCCGACGCCATGGGTGTGGCGTTCGGCGTTCTGGACGTACACCGAGCCCTTGATCATGGGGTCGAGGACCAGGCGGTGGTCGGCGTCGACGCGGGGGCGCTCGGAGGCGTCCCGGCGGACGTAGGGGTCGAGGGCGGCGAGCAGGGTGTCGACGCGACGCTCGCGGTAGCCGGTGGCGAGGACGACGGCCTCGGTGGTGTGGCGGGCGCGGGTGCCCTGCTCGGTGTGTTCCAGGTGGAGTTCGAGGCGGGCGGCGGCGATGCGGCCGGCGGTGCGGACGGTGACGCCGGGGGTGAGGACGGCGCCGGGCCAGCCGTCGGAGTGGAGGGCGCGGCGGTAGAGCTCGTGGTGGATGGCGTCGAGGGTCTCGTGGGCGATGCCCTTGTAGAGCTGCCACTGGCGGGGCAGCAGTTGGTCGCGGACGGGCTCGGGGAGGGTGTGGAAGTAACGGGTGTAGTCGGGGCTGAACTGCTCCAGGCCGAGTTTGCTGTATTCCATGGGCGCGAAGGACGGGGTACGGGCGAGCCAGTGGAGTCCTTCGGCGCCCAGCGGCCGGTGGCGCAGCAGGTCGAGGAAGACCTCGGCACCGGACTGGCCGGAGCCGATGACGGTGACGTGGCCGGTGGCCAGGAGCCGCTCGCGGTGTTCGAGGTAGTCGCAGGAGTGGAGGACGGGGACGTTGGGGGCGTCGGCGAGGGGGCGCAGGGGTTCGGGGACGTACGGTTCGGTGCCGACGCCGAGGACGATGTTGCGGGCGTAGGCGCGGCCGAGGGCCCTGCCCTCCTCGTCGGCTCCGGTGGGGTGGGGCGCGTGGGCGTCGTCTCCCGGGCCGCCGGGCCGGGTGAAGTCGATTTCGAAGAGCTCGTATTCGTGGTCCCAGCGGACGGCGTCGACGCGGTGGTCGAAGTGGAGTCCGGGGAGCTGCTCGCTGACCCAACGGCAGTAGGCGTCGTATTCGGCGCGCTCGATGTGGAAGCGCTCGGCGACGTAGAAGGGGAAGAGCCGCTCATGGGCCTTGAGGTACTGGAGGAAGGTCCAGGGGCTGCCGGGGTCGGCGAGGGTGACCAGGTCCGCGAGGAAGGGGACTTGGATGGTGGCGCCGTCGATGAGCAGGCCGGGGTGCCAGTGGAAGGCGGGCCGCTGTTCGTAGAAGGCGGTGCGCAGGGCGGGGACGCCGTGGGCGAGGGCGGCGAGGGAGAGGTTGAACGGGCCGATGCCGATGCCGGCCAGGTCCAGGGGCCGGTCGACGCCGGGGGCGGACCCGGCGGCGGGGGCGGGGGGTTGTTCGGTGCTCATGGGGTGGTGTGGCCTTCCACGAGTTCGAGCAGCCCGCGCAGATCGTCGGGCTGGGTGTGCGGGTTGAGAACGGTGGCCTTGAGCCACAGCCCCTCGGGGGTGACGGCGCGGCCGAGGACGGCCGTGCCGTGGTGGAGGAGGCGGCGGCGCAGCGCGGCGACGGCGGCGGGCGGTGCCCCGGTGGGGCGGAAGAGGACAGTGCTGATGGTGGGGCGGGCGTAGAGCTCGAGCCCGGGGCGGGCCTCGATGAGGTCGGCGAGGTGCTGGGCGGACGCGCAGACGTGGTCGACGAGGTCGCCGAGGCCGCGCCGGCCGAGCGCCCGCAGGGTGACGGCGATCTTGAAGATGTCGGGGCGGCGGGTGGTACGGACGGAGCGGCCGAGCAGGTCGGGCATCCCCGCTTCGGTGTCGTCGTCGGCGTTGAGGTACTCGGCCTGGTGGGCCAGCGGGGCGAGGGCGCCGCTGTCGGGGACGGCGAGGAGGCCCGCGGCGACCGGCTGCCAGCCGAGTTTGTGCAGGTCGAGGGCGACGGTAGCGGCGCGGTCGAGTCCGTGGAGCCGTTTGTGGAGGGTGTCGCTGAAGAGGAGGGGTGCGCCGTAGGCGGCGTCGATGTGGAGGGTGGCGGTGTGGTGGTCGCAGATGTCGGCGATGTCGGGGAGCGGGTCGATGGCTCCGGTGTCGGTGGTGCCGGCGGTGGCGACGACGAGGGTGGGGGCGTCGGCGTCGGGCAGCCGGTCGAGGGCGGTGTGGAGCGCGGCCGGGTCGAGGACGCCGGTGGGGGTGGGGAGGGTGTGGGGTGCGGGCAGCCCGAGGAACCAGGCGGCGCGGTGGACGCTGTGGTGGGCGTTGCCGCCGCAGATGACGCGCAGGGGGCTGCCGATGCCGCCCGCGGCTTCGCGGGCGAGGAGCAGCGCGAGCTGGTTGGACTCGGTGCCGCCGGTGGTGACGAGGGCGTCGGGGGCGGGGCCGTCGGGGTGGACGAGCTCGGCTAGGGCACGGCAGGCCAGCGCCTCCAGTGCGCAGGCGGCGGGGGCCTGGTCCCAGGAGTCGAGGGAGGGGTTGAGCGCGGACACCGCGAGGTCGGCGGCGGTGGCCACGGCGAGCGGCGGGCAGTGCAGATGGGCGGTGCAGCGCGGGTCCGCGGGGTCGGCCGCGCCGTGGGTGAGGGCGCGGACGAGGGTGCGCAGCGCGTGGTGGGGCCCCTCCCCCTCGTCGGGGATGAGTGGCCGGGCCGCACCGCGTATCCGCCGGTCCACCGCGGCCGGTCCCCCGGCCGGGAGTGGCCCGCCGCGGTCGGCGGCCCCGTGGGCGAGGGCGTCGAGGACGGTGTCGACCATCGGGCGGAGCGCGCCCGGTCCGCCATGGCCCCCGGCGAGGAGGCGGGCGGTTCCGGATGCGGGCACGGGCATGGGTGTGCCCCTAGGGGGTGTCTGGGAGTCGGGCAGGTGGAGGCGGTCGGGCGGCGGTCAGGGTTGCCCAAACTACTTCGCGCACCCGCGGTCCGGTCCGGGGTCGGCGGGAAGTGCACCCGTACGTGGTACGGCCCGGTCACACGGATTGATTCGCCCGCCCGGTTACTCGATATGCCCGGTGCCGGGGTCCACCTGGCCGAGGAACTCCCGTGCGGAGTCCTCCAGTTGCTGTGTGCTGAGGGAGTCGGCTCCATGGACACGGGTGGTGAAGCCGTATCCGGGGTTCGGCCCGGTCAGCCAGGTGAAGTCGTAGGTTCCGGGCTCGTCGGGACGCTCGGCGACATCGAAGCTCTCCCCGTCGACTATCAACGTCCGCTCAAGAGTTTCTCGATCCATGCCCGTCAGTCTGCCCCGTCCGGGCCATGGCCTGGACGGGGCGGGGGCTGCCGCGTCGGCGGTGGTTACTCGCTCTGCTTCTCCTGTACGCGCAGGGCGCGGCGCAGGTCGTCGAGCTGGTCGGCGAGGCGGCGGCGCAGGGCGGGCAGGGCGTCCGGGTTCGCGAGGCATTCCTCGCCCTGTCGCAGGGTTTCGGCGTCCACGGTGCTCGGGAAGCCGAAACGGGCGACGGTGTCGGCGATGGCGGGGCCGCGGCGGGTGCCCAGTGTGACGGCGGCCGGGAAGTAGCGCGGCACGTAGTCGGCGAGGACGTCGTGGTGCTCGGGCTGCCAGAAGCCGGCGAGGGTCGCGGTGACCAGGTAGTTGGAGAGTTCGGTTCCCTGGTCGTCCCTTTCAGGGTCGAAGAGGGTCTTCCACGCGGCCTCCTTGGCGGCGGCGTCGGGCAGGGCGGCCCGGCAGCGCGCGGCGCCCTCCTGGCCGGTGGCGCTGGAGTCGCGGGCGAGTTCGGCGTCGATGTCGGCCGGGCCGACGGCGCCGAGGGCGGCGAGCCGGCCGAGGGTCTGCCAGCGCAGTTCGGGGTCGAGGGCGGGGCCGCCGGGGACGGTGTCGCCGTCGAGCCAGTCGGTGAGCTCGGCGGGGTCGGTGGCGCTGCCGATGAACGTACGCACGGCGGCGAGCCGCAGCCCGGCGCCGGAGCCGTCCTCGGTGCGGCGCAGCAGATCGCGGCAGGTGTCGCGGATGGCGGCCAGGGCGGCGGGGCGCTGGTCGGCGGGGAGGTAGCGGTCGGCGATCTGGGTGCGGGCGAAGGCGAGGACGCCCTGGACGATCGCTATGTCGGTCTCGTGCGGCAGATGGGCGCGGGCGGCCTCGAGGAAGTCGGCGGGCGGGAGGTCGCCGTCGCGCACCATGTCGCGGGCGGCGTTCCAGACCACGGCGCGGCTGACGGCGTCGGGGAGGCCGGACAGGGCGCGGTGGACGGCCTTCCAGGAGCCGGGGTCGAGCCGGATCTTGGTGTAGGTGAGGTCACCGTCGTTGAGGAGCAGCAGATCGGGGCGGGGCCCGGTGAAGGAGAGGCTGAGGGCGGCCCCGGCGCCGTCGAGTTCGGCCTCGACGCGTTCGCGCAGGACCAGTTGGTGCGGGGCGGCGGGCGCGTGGTCGTAGAGGCCGATGGCGATGCGGTGCGGGCGCCTGGTGGGGGCGTCGCCGTCCGGGCCGCCGCTCTGGTGGTGGATCTCGGCGCTCCACCGGTCGCCGTTGGCGGTGACGACGGGGGCGAGAGTGTCGACACCCGTGGTGCGCAGCCAGCGGTCGGCCCAGGCATGGACGTCGCGGCCGGAGGAGCGGGCGAGGGAGTCGATGAAGTCGGCGAGGGTGGCGTTGCCGAAGCGGTGCCGGGTGAAGTGGTCGTTGATGCCGTCGAGGAACGTCTTCTCGCCGAGCCAGGTGACGAGCTGGCGCAGCGCGGAGGCGCCCTTGGCGTAGGAGATGCCGTCGAAGTTGAGCCGGGCGGCGGCGGTGTCGGGGACCAGCTCGGGGGCGGGGGCGACCGGGTGGGTGGAGGGGCGCTGGTCGGCGTCGTAGCCCCAGTTCTTGCGGCGGACGCCGAAGTCAGCCCAGGTGTCGGTGTAGCGGGTGGTCTCGGTGAGGATCTGGTAGCCCATGTACTCGGCGAAGGACTCGTTGAGCCAGATGTCGTCCCACCACTTCATGGTGACGAGGTCGCCGAACCACATATGGGCCATCTCATGGGCGATGACCATGGCTCGGGTCTGGCGCTCGGCATCGGTGACGGCGGAGCGGAAGACGAATTCGTCGCGGAAGGTGACCAGGCCCGGGTTCTCCATGGCGCCGCTGTTGAATTCGGGGACGAACGCCTGGTCGTAGGAGTCGAAGGGGTACGGCTCCTCGAAGATCTCGTGGTAGCGGTCGAAGCAGCGCCGGGTGATGTCGAAGAGCTCGTCGGCGTCGGCCTCGAGGTAGGGCGCGAGGGAGCGGCGGACGTGCAGCCCGAAGGGGAGCCCGGCGTGCTCGGTGCGCACCGAGTGGTACGGGCCGGCGGCCAGGGCCATCAGATAGGTGCTGATGGGCGGGGTGGGCGCGAGCTGCCAGCGGCCCTCTTCGGGGGCGCCGACGCGGGTGGCGATGCCGTTGCCGAGGACAGTCCACTCGGGCGGGGCGGTGACACGGACGTCGAAGACGGCCTTGAGGTCGGGCTGGTCGAACGCGGCGAAGACGTCGTTCGCGTCCGCCATGCAGCACATGGTGTAGAGGTACGTCTCGCCGTCGGCGGGGTCGGTGAAACGGTGCATGCCCTCGCCGGTGTGGGAGTAGCGCATGTCCGTCTCGACCCGCAGCTCGTGCTCCCCCTCGGTGAGGCCGGTGAGCGGAAGCCGGCCGTCCGCGAGCGCCTCGGCCATGTCGCCGGTGAGGTCGAGCTCGCGGCCGTCGAGTACGGCACGGTGGAGCGCGGCCGGCGCGAGTTCGGCGAAGGTGTCCGCGCCCGCCTGGCGCGCGCTGAAGCGGATGGTCGTGGTGGAGCCGAAGAGCTCCTCCCCGCGAGTGAGGTCGAGGTCGATGGTGTAGCGGTGGACCTCGATGAGGCGGGCTCGGATCTGCGCTTCCTCGCGCGTCAGTACGGACATGGGGACATGCTGCCTTACGTGCGGCGGGCCGCACATGGGTGGGAGATGGTTGCCCGGGGCGGACGGCCGTACGGGCGCACCACCGGAGTGCGCCCTCGGGGCCGGGGTCAGGAGCGGGCGATGGTCTCGTGGTGCCGGATGACCTCGGCGATGATGAAGTTGAGCAGCTTCTCGGCGAAGCCGGGGTCGAGCTTGGCGCTCTCGGCGAGCTGCCGCAGCCGGGTGATCTGGCGCGCCTCACGGGTCGGGTCGGCCGGGGGGAGGCGGTGGGCGGCCTTGAGGTGGCCGACCTGCTGGGTGCATTTGAAGCGCTCGGCGAGCATATGGACCACGGCCGCGTCGATGTTGTCGATGCTGTCACGCAACCTGGTCAGCTCGTCGAGGACGGACGGGTCGATCCCCTCGGGGTCTCCCGGCGTCGCCGGCTGCCCGGCGGTGTGGTCGCTCATGCTGTGCGTCATGCCTCCCGAGACTACTTTTTCTCGGGGCTCGGTTCCTCTTCGGGGCGCTTCGGCCTGCGCCTATTGCCGCCGGGAGGCGGCCCGGCCCCGCGGCACCCTGTGCCCGGGCCGGTCACGGCCCCGGGCCCCGGACCGCCCCGACCCCTGTGGGGGGTTTCGGAACCGGCCCTCGAGGGGCCGGAAGGGGGCGGGGCGGTCATGGTGGAGGGCCGCTCCCGAGGCGGTGTCTCCACCGTGGAGGAGTCGCCTGGGCGGGGGGAGGTTCCACTTCCGGGCCGATTTTCCCGGGGCTCGTACCGGGCGGAGCCGTGGCCGAGCCGTTCCGGGCAGGGCCGTTCCGGACGGGGCCGCTCCAGGTGGAGCAGTTCCAGGCTGAGCCGTTCCGGGCAGGGCCGTTCCGGGCTAGGGTCCGCAGCATGATCGCGACGCTTCAGTGCACCGTCATCGACTGTCCCGACCCCGCCGCGCTGGCCGCCTTCTACGGACGGATCCTGGGCTGGCGGGTGGACGACAGCGATCCCGAGTGGGCGAACCTGACGGCCGAGGACGGCCGGCGGCTGGCCTTCCAGCTGGCACCGGACCATCAGCCGCCGCGCTGGCCGGACCCGGCGTATCCGCAGCAGATCCATCTCGACTTCGACGTGGACACGATCGAGGACGCGGAGCGGGCGCAGCAGGAGCTGATCGAGCTCGGGGCGACGTTCTTGCACGACAGCGGCGGGGAGCGGTCGGGGTTCCGGGTCTTCAACGATCCGGCCGGGCACCCGTTCTGCATCTGCTACGGACAGAGCTGAGGGCACCGCAGCCCCGACCGGGGCCGGCCCGATGGCCGGACCCCGGTCAGCTCTTGGCGGAGGCGAGGCTGAGGAGGCGTCAGCCGCCGAGCTCGCTCGCGGCCGCCTTGATGTCCTTGGCGAAAGTGCTCACCTCGGTGTAGACGCCGGGCTTGCCGGGCCGCGCGCAGCCCTCGCCCCAGCTGACGATGCCGACCTGGATCCACTGGCCGCTGTCGTCCTTGCGGAACATCGGGCCGCCGGAGTCGCCCTGGCAGGTGTCCACGCCGCCCTGGGCCATCCGGCCGGCGCAGATCTCCTCGCCGGGCACGAGCTCGTCGTACGCGGAGTTGCAGGTGGCGTCGTCGACGAACGGCACGGTGGCCTTGAGCAGGTAGCGCTGCTGGCCGCCGCCCTCGACGGCCGCGCCCCAGCCGGCGACGGTGAAGTCGCCCTGGTTGTACGCCGTGGTGTCGGCGATCTTCAGGGTGGGCTGGTTGATCGGCTTGGCGAGCTTGATGAGCGCCCAGTCCTTGCCGGTGCCGTTGTAGCCGGGGGCCTGGAGCACCTCGGTGGACTTGACCTTGATGGCGCTCGAGCTCTGGAGGTCGACGACGCCCGCGGTGGCGGTGATGGAGGTGTCGGCGCCGCTGCCGTCCACACAGTGGGCGGCGGTGAGCACGATGTCCTGGGTGTAGAGGGCGCCGCCACAGCCCATGGACAGCCGGACCATGAAGGGGAATTCGCCCTGGGCGGCGCGGGTGCCGCCGACGACGGAGGGGCTCGGCTCGGGGCCGGTGGGCGCGGCGGTGGCGCTGCCGGGGGTGAGGCTGAAGGCGGCGAGGGCGACTGCGCCGGCGGCCGAGGCTCTCTTGAGGTGCTTCAGGGTCTTCCGCAACGGACTGTCCTTTCGTGGGGGGTTCGGCGCGCATGTCAGGCTCATGCCAACCAAAAAATCCGGAAACCTCTCCGAAATCCCGTGGATGAGCCGGTAAAACGCCCTGTGATTATGTGGAGCGGGTGAACGGGGTGACAAGGGTCGGTTTTCAGCCAGCGCGGCCTACCCGCTGCCCCACCGAACGACCGTAAGGTTGAGATGAGACAGGGCGCACGGCTGGCGACGGGCACGGGGTGACGGCGTGGCGGCACCGGGCAGCGACATCGAGCACGGCTATCCCCACCTGGACACCGTCCGGGCCTCGATCACCGCGCTCTACCACAGGCTGTCCCGCGACACGGTGGACACCTTCGGGCTCAGCGTGCTCCCCGGCGATGTGGCCTTCTCCGATCAGGACGACCTCTACCTGGGCGTTCAGCGGGTGGCCGGGGTGATGGTGCAGCATCTGCGGCTGCCCGACGCCCGGATGATCGTGAGCTTCCGGGAGATGCGGCATGCGGGAAACGTGGAGCTCGCCGCGGGCCCGGAGTACTTCATCGAGCTCAACTCCCGCTTCAAGGCGCACCGTCGGGACATCGGCGCGGCCCTCGCCCATGAGGTCACGCATGTGTATCTGCACCGCCTCGACCTCTCGTTCCCCGGCACACGCGACAACGAAATCCTCACCGACACCACCGCCGCCTATCTCGGCACGGGCTGGTTGCTGCTCGACGCCTTCCGCCAGGACTCGCTTTCCAGCCAGAAACTGGGCTATCTGACGCCGGAGGAGTTCGGCTACGTACTGGCCAAGCGGGCGCTCCTCTTCGATGAGGACCCCTCCCCCTGGTTCACCTCTCCGCAGGCATACGAGGCGTACGCCAAGGGGCTGGAGCTGGCGCGCCACGACCAGGCCCGGCCGCCGCTCGCCGCCGCCGGCTGGACCGGCCGCCGCCGCTACGCCAAGGACCGCCGGTCGGCCCAGTCCGGCGACCCCTCCCCCACCGGAGGCGACTACGCCTTCGACAGTGGCCCTCCGCTGAGCGTCTCCTTCCCCTGCCCGACCTGCCGTCAGCGCATCCGGGTCCCGGTGCGCGGCCGGGTGCGGGCCCGTTGCGGGCTGTGCCGCACGGTGCTGGAGTGCGACACCTGACGCGATACGTGAGCGGCACCTGACGCGATACGTGAAGCGGCACCTCACGCCATATCCGACGCGGCGCCGGTCCGGTCCGTGGCCGTGCGGGCTTGGAGTGCGCTCGACGTCGTACGCTCGCCTGCATGAGCCCCTCCATCGCCACCAACACCCGTGTCGGCCTCGACGAACTGCTGGAGTTCGTACGCCCGCGTCACCGTGCGCTGCTGATGACCCGCCGGGCGGACGGCTCGCCCCAGGCGTCCCCGCTGACCTGCGGAGTCGACGACTCCGGCCGTATCGTCATGTCCACTTACCCCGAGCGCGCCAAGGTGCGCAACGTCAAGCGCGAACCGGCCGTGAGCCTCGTCGTGCTGTCCGACGAATGGAACGGCCCCTGGGTGCAGATCGACGGCACCGCCGAGGTGGTCGACACCCCGGAGTCCGTCGAGCCGCTGGTCGAGTACTACCGCAATATCGCGGGCGAGCACCCGGACTGGGACGAGTACCGCGAGGCCATGCGCAAGCAGGGCAAGTCGCTGATCCGGGTCACCCCCGAGCGCTGGGGCCCGGTCGCCACGGGCGGCTTCCCGGCCCGGCTGGTCGAGAACGAGGCGTAAGCACGCCCCGCGAGGCGTGAGCGCTCAACCCCGCCTACGAGCCCCCAGCGCTCAGCAGCGCCCCGCGCGCCCGTAGAGCACGATCCGCATCCCGGTGACGTCCCTGACGGCACATCGGTGGAAGTGTTCCGCGAGCACCTTGCGTTTCACCCGCTCCCGAGGGGTCTCGTCCAGCGGCTGGCCGGGCGGGTCGTTCACCGTGACGATCCGCCCGGCCGTCAGCATCCGGGCCCGGATCCGCGGTGCGGGCAGTTCGATGCCGTGCAGTGTGCCCGAGGGGATCGCGTGCCGGGCCAGCGCCAGCTCCCGCAGGCCCCGGAAGTCCTCCGGGCCGGACATGATCGGCTCCCGGCGCCGGGCGGGCAGGAAGAGCACCCCGTCGCCGGGCCGTCCCAGCTCCCGTACGGCGCGCGCGGCCGCGAGGGTGTCGTCGAGCCGGCTCTGCGGGGTCCGCAGCTGGAGCGAGTACGGCAACAGGGCCGCCACGGCGACCACCGCCAGTCCCCCGGCCAGCGCGCGTGGGGCGGCGACGGTGCGCGACAGCGCGTCCAGCCGGGCGCCGATCAGCAGCGCGAGACCGACATGGGCGTAGAGCACATACCGGTCGACGTAGAGCGGATGGAGATACGACACGGCCATCAGCGCGGCCGGTGGCAGGAGCAGCAGCGCCAGGGCGAGGTCGCCCAGCGGGACCGGGCCCCGGGCGGGCAGCGGTCCCCGGGCGCAGACGAGGCCGGTCAGGGCGAGCGCGCCGAAGCCGAGCAGCTCGGGCGGGCCCGGCGCGGAGATCCAGCCGACCAGCGCCGCCTGCTGCTGACTGACGATCACCAGCGGTGCCAGCACCACGGCCACCACGGAGGCCGCCTGCCCCCACGCCCAGCCGGACCGCGCGCCCACCCGGGCCCGGTACAGCGCGACGCCGTGCGCGGCGACGGCCAGGATCGCGAACTCGTGCAGCAGACAGGCCAGCGAGGCGACGGCGGCGTATCCGGCCCAGGTGCGCTTGCGGGGCCTGGCCACGGCGCTCAGCAGCAGATGGGTGGCCGCGACGACGACGGCGCTGACCAGGGCGTACGACCGCCCCTCCTGTGCGTACCGCTGCACCGCCGGGGCCAGCGAGAAGACCAGCCCGGCGACGAGTCCGGCGCGGGGTCCGGCGAGCCGGTGGCCGAGCAGTCCCACCCCGGCCGCGGTGGCGGCCATGGCCAGCACCGAGGGAAGCCGCAGGGCGAGCAGCCCGCCGTCCCAGAGGGCGAAGACGGCGTGCATCAGCAGGTAGTAGAGGCCGTGCGCCACATCGGCGTTGCCGAGGAGGTGCCCGATCTCGCCGACGCTTCGGTGCGCGATCTGGTACGTCGTCGACTCGTCCCGCCACATGCTGTGCTCCCGGCGGATCCCCCACAGCCCGAGCGCCAGCGCCAGCCCGGCCGGGGCGAGCGCGACGACGGCCGGGCCGGGGCGGCGGCGCGCCGGGGGCGCCGGGGGGACGCGTGGGGCGCCCCGGGCGGTGTCGAGGGCGGGCGAGATGGCCATGGGAAAGGGAACTCCGATCGGAGCGGAAGGGTGAGGAGCCGCGGAAAGGTGACGTGCCGCGGAAAGGTGCGGGGCCGCGGAAGGGGGGCGCCGGTCAGGCCCGTCTGCGCCCGATCCACCACACGCAGGACGCGGCGAGCGCGACGGCCACGGCCAGGCAGATCCCGGCCTGTACCCACTGCATCGGCCAGAAGTGGCCGATGGGGTGGTAGTCCTCGTACTCCTCGGCCAGGTGGCGGCGGTCGAGGCAGCGGAAAATGGCCGGCCACCCGCCGAGCCCCGTGCAGACCGACCCATCGACCCTGGCACCGGTCCCGTCGAGATACCCCGAGCCGACGTACCACCCTCCGAACGGCGCCTCCGCGTGAACGCGGACGCCCGCTGTCACGGTGAACCGGGGCATCAGATGCGGGCGCAGCTGCTGGAGGCCGTACACGACGCCGGCGGTGACGGCGAGGGTGCAGGCCATGGCGGGCAGCGTCCGCCGGAGCACCAGGCCGAAGGCCGTGCCGAGGAAGAGGGACAGCAGGGACAGCGACACGAAGGCCGGACCCATCACGTCGAAGGGGAGGGTGTCGCCCCATTGGACGTCCGGGAAGGTGCCGCGCACCGGCCACCACCACCAGGTGAACAGCGCGGCCAGCAGGGTGGTGGCGGCCAGGGTGGCGACGACGGGGAGGGCGAGCGTGGCGAGGAGCCAGCGCACCCTGCCGACCGACTGGGACCAGACGAGCGCGGCGGTGCCGCTCTCGAATTCGCGCGCGATCAGCGGGGCGCCGACGAAGGCCCCGATGACCGCGGGGATCGCGAGCAACAGCCGTGCGGTGTCGAGCAGCGCCGCGCGGTAGGTCTCCAGCCGGACGAACGCCTCGGACAGCCTGTCCGAGGACTCCAGGGGCGCCCCATTGCAGTCGCGCCACAGCCGGCAGTCGGCGACGCCCCGGTCGTGGATCAGGGCGGCCATGCCGGTGCGCTGGTACACGAGATATCCGGCGAGGGCGAGGATCAGCACTCCGCCCGTCACCAGGACGGTCCGCTGGCGGCGCCAGGCCAGCCAGAGGGGACCGCGCGGGCTAAGCGGGGAGCCGGTGCGTCGCGGCCTCGGCGGGGAGCCGGTGTGCGGCGGGGCCGGGCGCGAGGCGGTGCCGGTCTTCACGCCGCCTCCTTCACCGCGGGCCGCCGCCGGATCCACCACACGCAGAACGCGGCGAGCGCGACGGCCGCGGCCAGGCAGATCCCGGCCTGCATCCACTGCATCGGCCAGTAGTGGCTCGCCGGGTGCAGGTCCTCGTACTGCCTCTCGGTGGCGCCGAACCGGGCGAGGCAGCGGTTCCAGCCGTCCTGACCGATGGCGGACGAGCAGCGGTCCGAGGGGATCTTCGCCCCGGAGCGGGCCAGATAGCCGTCGCCGATACCGCGCCAGGAGGTGAAGAAGACGTCAAGGGGGGTGTGCACGAAGTCGCCGCTCGCGTCGGAGACGATCGTCCGCGGGGTCATCAGACGGGGACGCAGCGCGCCGAGCCCGTACTGCACGCCGGCGGTGACCCCCAGGGCGACCGCCATGGCGGGCCCGGTGCGCCGCAGCAGCAGCCCGGCCGCCGCGCCGAGAAGGAAGGACAGCGGGGCGAGGGCGACGGCCGCCGGGCCGGTCGCGTCGAACGGCACGGCGGTGCCCCAGGCGATGTCCTGGAACTGGGTCCGGGCCGCCCGCCACCACCAGGTGTAGAGGGCCGCGAGGACCGCGGTGCCGGCCGTGACGGCGACCAGGGGCAGGGCGAGTTTGGCGATGAGCCAGCGGGTCCTGCTGACGGACTGGGTCCACACCAACTGGTGGGTGCCCATCTCCAGTTCCCGGGCGAACAGGGGCGCGCCGATGAAGACGCCGATCAGCGCGGGCAGTGCGATGAGCAGCCGTCCGGTATTGAGCAGCGGCGTGCGGTAGGTGTCGGTGAGGTGGCGGAGCGCGTCGATCGTGGGGTCGGCTCCCCTGCCGAGATGGGTGCGCCTGCCGTGGCAGAAACGCTTCCAGTCCGCGCAGCCCTGGATGTCGTGCGCCCGCATATAGCCGACCATCCCGGCGCGCTGCCACACGATGTACGCGGCGACCGCCGCGACCACGACCAGGCCCGCCCAGAGGGCGGCCCGGTGCTGCCGCGCCACCAGCCACACCAGCCCTCGGGTGCGGGGCCGTGCGCCGGGCGCGCCGAGCCGTATGCCGACCGTGCTCATGCCCCCGCCTCCGTATCGGGTGTCCGCGCGTCGTCCGCGAGCAGCGGCGGGGCCTCGGGTGTGCGCAGATAGCCGAGCAGGACCTCTTCGAGGGAGGGTTCGGTGACGATCCAGCCGTCCCCGCTCGCGGTGCCCTCCGGGCGTATCAGCGCGGTGAGCTGACGGCCTGTCGTGCGGGTCTCGACCACGGTGTGGCGGGCGAGCGCGGCCGGTGTTCCGCCGCCGGTCTCGCTCGGGCCGGTGACGACGCGGTGGGCGGCCTGGATCGCGTCCGTCTCGCCCGCCAGGCGGATCCGGCCGCCGCCCATCAGCAGCAGGTAGTCGCAGACTCCGTCGAGTTCGGCGAGCACATGGGTGGAGATGACCACGCCGGTGCCGCGCTCGGCGGCCTCGGCCATCAGCACGCCCATCATCCGGTGGCGGCGCAGCGGGTCCTGATCGGACATCGGCTCGTCCAGGAGGAGCAGATCGGCGCGTTTGCCGAGGGCGAGGGCGAGGGCCACACAGGTGCGCTGGCCGCCGGAGAGCGAGCCGACGCGGGCGGACAGCGGCACCTCGGCCTCCTCCACCACCCGTTCGGCGGCCTTCTGGTCCCAGCGGGGGTTGAGCTCCCGGCCCAGGCGCAGGGTGTCGGCGACGGAGAAGCGCGGGTAGAGCGGCTTGTCCTGGGCCACGAAGGCGACGCGCTCGCGGGCGGCGGGCGCGGAAGGCACCTGGCCGAAGACCCGCAGCGTGCCGGTGGTCGGGGTCAGCAGGCCGGCGGCGAGGGACAGCAGGGTGCTCTTGCCGGAGCCGTTGGGGCCCACCAGCGCGCAGATCCGCCCGGCGGGCAGTTGGAAGGCGACATCTCTCAGGGCCCAGCCTCGCCGGTACTTCTTGCCCAGCCCGGACGCCTCCAGGGCGCCGGCCGCCTCGATCTCGTCGGTCACCCGTTCTCACCGTCTTCCTCGTGGCCACGCTCGCTGAGGGTGGCGGTCTCGCCGAAGCGCTCTTCGAGGACCGAGGCCACCAACGCCGTCACGTCCTCGCGGTCGAGCCCGGCGGCGCGGGCCCGGTCGGTCCAGTCGGCGAGCTCCGCGCGCAGCGGTGAGTCCGCGGCGGCGCCGGGCCGGGCCAGCGACCGGCGGACGAAGGTGCCCAGGCCCGGCCGGGGTTCGACCAGGCCCTCGCGCTCCAGCTCGCGGTATGCCTTCAGGACGGTGTTGGGGTTGATGGCGGTGGCCGCGACGACCTCCTTGGCCGTGGGCAGCCGGTCCCCGGGCTGCAGCAGTCCGAGGCGGAGCGCCTGTTTGGTCTGCTGGACGATCTGCAGGTAGGTGGCGATGCCGCTGCGCCGGTCGATGCGGTACTCGACCATCCGTCCACCACCCTTTCACTAATCAGTTAGTGGAATGATGGTGGAGCGCGCCCGAGCCAATGTCAACTGCTGAGCCGGGGGTCGGCCGCTGAGCGAACGTCGACCGCAAACGCCACGCGGCGGGGGGGGGCGGGGGGGGGGGGGGGGGGGGGGGGGGGGGGGGGGGGGGCCGGGGGCGCCCCCCCCCCCCCCCCCCCCGGGGGCGCGGCCGCGGGGGGGGGGGGGGGGCCCCCCCCCCCCGCGGCCGGTCCGTACGCCGTTGTACGGGCGGAGATCCAGGAGTCCGGGAGTCCAGTCCCGGGAGCCCCAGGAGTCCCTGGAGACCGGATGCCGGGAAGACCGGCAGGGGTCGGACCGGTCAGACCATGAGGGCCCGGTCGGTGGGGCGGATCGGGGCGGGCAGTTCGCTGGCCCCGGCCAGATAGCGGTCCACCCCGCGCGCCGCGGAGCGGCCCTCGGCGATGGCCCAGACGATCAGCGACTGCCCGCGGCCCGCGTCACCGGCCACGAAGACACCCGGCACATTGGTGGCGAAGTCGGCGTCGCGCGCGATGTTGCCGCGCTCGTCCAGCTCCAGGCCGAACTGCTCGACCAGGCCGTTCTTCTGGTCGGTGCCGGTGAAGCCCATGGCGAGGGTGACCAGCTGGGCCGGGATCTTCCGCTCGGTGCCCGGCTTCTGCTCCAGCTTGCCGTCCTTGAACTCCACCTCGATCAGGTGCAGCCACTGGACGTTGCCGTCCTCGTCGCCCTCGAAATGGGTGGTGGAGACGGAGTAGATCCGCTCACCGCCCTCCTCGTGCGCCGAGGTGACCTTGTAGAGCATCGGGAAGGTCGGCCAGGGCTGGTTGGCGTTCCGATCGTCGCCGGGCTTGGGCATGATCTCCAGCTGGGTGACGGAGGCGGCGCCCTGGCGGTGGGCGGTGCCGACGCAGTCCGCGCCGGTGTCGCCGCCGCCGATGACCACGACGTGCTTGCCCTCGGCGGTGATGGGGGCGGTGGTGAGGTCGCCCTCCTGCACCTTGTTGGCGAGCGGCAGGTACTCCATCGCGAAGTGGATGCCGTTCAGCTCCCGGCCGGGGGCCGGCAGGTCGCGCGAGGTGGTGGCGCCGGCCGCGATGACCACGGCGTCGTACCGCTTGCGCAGCTTGGCGGCGTCGATGTCGCGGCCGATCTCCGTCTCGGTGCGGAACTTGGTGCCCTCCGCGCGCATCTGCTCGATACGGCGGTTGATGTGCCGCTTCTCCATCTTGAACTCGGGGATGCCGTAGCGCAGCAGCCCGCCGATGCGGTCGGCCCGCTCATAGACGGCGACCGTGTGGCCGGCCCGGGTGAGCTGCTGGGCGGCGGCCAGGCCCGCGGGGCCCGAGCCGATGACGGCGACGGTCTTGCCGCTGAGCCGCTCGGGGGGCTGCGGGGTGACATCGCCCGCGTCCCACGCCTTGTCGATGATGGTGACCTCGACGTTCTTGATGGTCACCGCGGGCTGATTGATGCCGAGCACACAGGCCGACTCGCACGGGGCCGGGCACAGCCGCCCGGTGAACTCCGGGAAGTTGTTGGTCGCGTGCAGCCGCTCGCTGGCCTCGCGCCAGTCCTGCCGGTAGGCGTAGTCGTTCCACTCGGGGATGAGGTTTCCCAGCGGACAGCCGTTGTGACAGAACGGGATGCCGCAGTCCATGCACCGTCCGGCCTGCTTGCTGATGATCGGGAGCAGCGAACCGGGGACGTAGACCTCGTTCCAGTCCTTGACGCGCTCGTCCACCGGGCGGGTCTCGGCGACCTCGCGGCCAGTGGTCAGGAAGCCCTTGGGGTCAGCCATTGATCGCCGCCTCCATCATCTTCTCGGTGGTCTCGGACTCAGAGAGCCCGGCACGCTCGGCGGCGTCCTTGGCGGCGAGCACGGCCTGGTACGTAGCGGGGATGATCTTGCTGAAGCGGGTGAGGGCGGTCTCCCAGTCGTCGAGCAGCGCACCCGCGACGGTGGAGCCGGTCTCCTCGTGGTGGCGGCGCACCGCGTCGTGCAGCCACTGCTTGTCGGTGTCGTCCAGCGCGCCGAGGGCGCCCCGCAGATCGACGTTGACGTTGTCCGGGTCGAGGTCGATCACATACGCGATGCCGCCGGACATACCGGCCGCGAAGTTGCGGCCGGTGGGCCCGAGGACGAGCGCATGGCCGCCGGTCATGTACTCACAGCCGTGGTCGCCCACGCCCTCGGAGACGACCGTGGCGCCGGAGTTGCGCACGCAGAACCGCTCGCCGACCCGGCCGCGCAGGAACATCTCGCCGCCGGTCGCGCCGTACGCGAGGGTGTTGCCCGCGATGGTGGAGTACTCGGCGAGGTGGTCCGCGCCCCGGTCCGGGCGGACGATGATCCGGCCGCCGGAGAGGCCCTTGCCCACGTAGTCGTTGGCGTCGCCTTCGAGCCGCAGGGTGACGCCCCTGGGCACGAACGCGCCGAAGGACTGGCCGGCCGAGCCGGTGAAGGTGATGTCGATGGTGTCGTCGGGCAGGCCCGCGCCACCGAACGTCCGGGTCACCTCATGGCCGAGCATGGTGCCGACGGTCCGGTTGATGTTGCGGATCGCGACCTGGGCGCGGACCGGCTGGGCGGCCTCGGCGCTCTCGGCGTTCAGCGCGTCGGCGGCCAGCTTGATCAGCTGGTTGTCGAGCGCCTTGGCCAGGCCGTGGTCCTGCGCGATGGCCTGGTGGCGGACGGCGCCCTCGGGCAGCTCGGGCACGTACAGCAGCGGGGCGAGGTCCAGACCCTGTGCCTTCCAGTGCTGTACCGCGCGGGCGGTGTCCAGCAGCTCGGCGTGGCCGATGGCCTCGTCCAGGGTGCGGAAGCCCAGCTCGGCGAGGAGCTCGCGGACTTCCTCGGCGATGAACTCGAAGAAGTTCACCACGAACTCGGCCTTGCCGCTGTAGCGCTCGCGCAGCACCGGGTTCTGGGTGGCGATGCCGACCGGGCAGGTGTCCAGATGGCAGACGCGCATCATCACACAGCCGGAGACCACCAGCGGCGCGGTGGCGAAGCCGAACTCCTCGGCACCGAGCAGCGCGGCGATGACCACGTCACGGCCGGTCTTCAGCTGGCCGTCGGTCTGCACCACGATGCGGTCGCGCAACCCGTTGAGCAGCAGCGTCTGCTGGGTCTCGGCGAGGCCGAGCTCCCAGGGGCCGCCCGCGTGCTTGAGCGAGGTGAGCGGCGAGGCGCCGGTGCCGCCGTCGTGGCCGGAGATCAGCACCACATCGGCGTGGGCCTTGGAGACGCCCGCGGCCACCGTGCCGACGCCGACCTCGGAGACCAGCTTGACGTGGATCCGGGCCTGCGGGTTGGCGTTCTTCAGGTCGTGGATCAGCTGGGCGAGATCCTCGATCGAGTAGATGTCGTGGTGCGGCGGCGGGGAGATCAGGCCGACGCCCGGGGTGGAGTGCCGGGTCTTGGCGACCCAGGGGTAGACCTTGTGGCCGGGCAGCTGGCCGCCCTCGCCGGGCTTGGCGCCCTGCGCCATCTTGATCTGGATGTCATCGGAATTGACCAGGTATTCGCTGGTCACGCCGAAGCGGCCGGAGGCCACCTGCTTGATCGACGAGCGCCGGGCGGGGTCGTGCAGCCGGTCGGAGTCCTCGCCGCCCTCACCGGTGTTGGACTTGCCGCCCAGCTGGTTCATGGCGATGGCGAGGGTCTCGTGCGCCTCCTGGGAGATGGAGCCGTACGACATGGCGCCGGTGGAGAACCGCTTGACGATCTCGCTGACGGACTCGACCTCGTCGATCGGGATCGAGGGGCGCTCCCCCTTGAAGGAGAACAGACCGCGCAGCGTCATCAGCCGCTCGGACTGCTCGTTCACCCGCTCGGTGTACTTCTTGAAGATGTCGTAGCGACGCGACCGGGTGGAGTGCTGCAGCCGGAAGATCGTCTCGGGGTCGAAGAGGTGCGGCTCGCCCTCACGGCGCCACTGGTACTCGCCGCCGATCTCCAGCGTCCGGTGGGCGGAGGGAACGCCGGAGGCGGGGTACGCCTTGGCGTGGCGGGCGGCGACCTCCTTGGCGACGACGTCCAGGCCCGCGCCGCCGATCTTGGTGGCGGTGCCGTGGAAGTAGGTGTCCACGAAGGACTCGTCCAGGCCGACGGCCTCGAAGACCTGCGCGCCCCGGTAGGACGCCACGGTCGAGATGCCCATCTTGGACATGACCTTCAGGACGCCCTTGCCGAGCGCCTTGATGAGGTTCTTGATCGCGGTCTCGGCCTCGACGCCCGGCAGGAACGTCCCTGCCCGGACCAGGTCCTCGACCGACTCCATGGCCAGGTACGGGTTGACGGCCGCGGCGCCGTAACCGATCAGCAGCGCGACATGGTGCACCTCGCGGACGTCGCCCGCCTCGACCAGCAGCCCCACCTGGGTGCGCTGCTTGGTGCCGATGAGGTGGTGGTGGACCGCGGAGGTGAGCAGCAGAGAGGGGATCGGGGCGTGCTCGGCGTCCGAATGGCGGTCGGAGAGCACGATCAGCCGGGCGCCGTCCTCGATGGCGCGGTCGGCCTCGGCGCAGATCTCGTCCAGCCGGGCGGCGAGCGCCTGACCGCCGCCACCGACCCGGTACAGGCCCGAGAGATTCGCCGCCTTGAGGCCCGGCATGTCCCCGTCGGCGTTGATGTGGATGAGCTTGGCCAGCTCATCGTTGTCGATCACCGGGAAGGGCAGGGTGACGCTGCGGCAGGAGGCCGCGGTCGGCTCCAGCAGGTTGCCCTGCGGGCCCAGCGAGGAGATCAGCGAGGTGACCAGCTCCTCGCGGATCGCGTCCAGCGGCGGGTTGGTGACCTGCGCGAACAGCTGGGTGAAGTAGTCGAACAGCAGCCGCGGCCGCTCGGAGAGGGCGGCGATCGGCGAGTCGGTGCCCATCGAGCCGATCGGCTCGGCGCCGGCCTTGGCCATCGGCGCGAGCAGGACGCGCAGCTCCTCCTCGGTGTAGCCGAAGGTCTGCTGGCGGCGGGTGACCGAGGCGTGGGTGTGCACGATGTGCTCACGCTCGGGAAGGTCGGCCAGGTCGATCAGACCGGCCTCGAGCCACTCGCCGTACGGCTGCTCGGCGGCCAGCTCGGCCTTGATCTCGTCGTCCTCGATGATGCGGTGCTCGGCGGTGTCGACCAGGAACATCCGGCCCGGCTGCAGCCGGCCCTTGCGGACCACCTTGGCCGGGTCGATGTCCAGGACGCCGACCTCGGAGGAGAGCACGACCAGGCCCTCGTCGGTGACCCAGTAGCGCCCGGGCCGCAGACCGTTGCGGTCCAGCACGGCGCCGACCTGGACGCCGTCGGTGAAGGTGACACAGGCCGGGCCGTCCCAGGGCTCCATCATCGTGGAGTGGTACTGGTAGAAGGCGCGCCGGGCCGGGTCCATGGAGGGGTGGTTCTCCCACGCCTCGGGGACCATCATCAGCACCGAGTGCGGCAGCGAGCGGCCGCCGAGGTGAAGCAGCTCCAGGACCTCGTCGAAGGTCGCCGAGTCGGAGGCGTCCGGGGTGCAGAGGGGGAAGATCCGCTCCAGCCCCTTCTCCCCGAACAGGTCGCTGACCAGCTGGGACTCCCGGGCCCGCATCCAGTTGCGATTGCCCTGGACGGTGTTGATCTCACCGTTGTGGGCGACGAAGCGGTACGGGTGGGCCAGCGGCCAGCTCGGGAAGGTGTTGGTGGAGAACCGGGAGTGGACCAGTGCGACGGCGGTGGCGAAGCGGCGGTCGGAGAGGTCCGGGAAGAACGGCTCCAGCTGGCCGGTGGTCAGCATGCCCTTGTAGACCAGGGTGCGGGCGGACAGCGAGGGGAAGTAGACCCCCGCCTCGCGCTCGGCACGCTTGCGCAGCACGAACGCCGTGCGGTCCAGGGCCACGCCGGTGCTGGTGCCGTCGGCGACGAAGAGCTGACGGAAGGCGGGCATGGTGGCGCGGGCCCCGTTGCCCAGCAGCTCGGGGGCGACGGGCACCTCGCGCCAGCCGAGGACGGTCAGGCCCTCCTCGGCGGCGAGCCGCTCGATGTGCTCCGCGGCGGCGGCGCTCTCGGTCTCGCTTTCCGGGAGGAACGCGATGCCCACCGCGTAGGCACCGGCTTCGGGCAGCTCGAAGCCGGTCACACTGGCCCGCAGGAAGGCGTCCGGAACCTGGACGAGGATGCCCGCGCCATCGCCCGAGTCGGGCTCGGAACCGGTGGCGCCGCGGTGCTCGAGGTTCCTCAGCACGGTGAGAGCCTGCTCCACGAGCTCATGGCTGGCCTCGCCGGTGAGGGTCGCCACGAAGCCGACGCCACAGGCGTCGTGCTCATTGCGCGGGTCGTACATCCCCTGGCGGGCGGGGTGGGATGCGGAACGCATCGGCTCTCCCGTCGTCGTCATGGCATTTTGCGTGTGCCGAGGGACGACGTTGGCCCTCCGCGAGAATTTCGTGCAGGTTACATGATGGGGCGAATCTCGGGAAGCGGAAATTCCGTTCCATCATGCGGACACCCCAAGGGTGGGGCGATATCAGGCAATACAGGCGGTAGTGGACTGGGCGACCAACGTCGCCATAGCGCGGACCGGGCGACTCTGCCCAAGCGCTTTCGGCTTATGCCCGCCTGTAAAAGGATCGAAACCGAGGAGTAACGGCGTAGTTATGCGGCTCACCGTATGCCTGTCATCCTACGGCCGTTCCGAACAAAGTGCCCAGGGCATAGGTCACACCCGCCGCCGCGCCGCCCAGCGCCAGCTGTCGCAGACCGCTGTACCACCAGGAACGGGCGGTCACCCGCGCCACCGCCGCACCACAGCCGAAGAGCCCGATCAGCGCCAGCACCACGGCCGGCCACAGCGCCGTGGCACCCAGCAGATACGGCAGCACCGGCAGCAGCGCGCCCAGCGCGAAGGAGCCGAACGAGGACACCGCCGCGACCAGCGGCGAGGGCAGATCGTCCGGGTCCACGCCCAGCTCCTCGCGGGCGTGTATCTCCAGCGCCTGCTCGGGGTCGCGGGAGAGCTGCTCGGCCACCTCACGGGCCAGCGCCGGCTCCACACCGCGCGACACGTAGAGCGCCGCCAGCTCCTCCAGCTCGTCCACGGGGTACTTGCGCAGCTCGCGCCGCTCCACCTCCAGCTCGGCCTGGACCAGCTCGCGCTGGGAAGCGACGGAGGTGTACTCACCGGCAGCCATGGAGAAGGCACCGGCCGCGAGGCCCGCCAGGCCGGTGATCACGATGGTCTGCCGGTCCACGGCGCCGCCGGCCACGCCGGTCATCAGCGCGAGGTTGGAGACCAGTCCGTCCATGGCTCCGAAGACGGCGGGGCGCAGCCAGCCGCCGGTCACATCACGGTGGGTGTGGTTGTCGCGGTGGGCGATGTGCGGCGGCTCGGCGGCGTCGATGACGGACATATGAAGATGTACTCCCTTCGAGAAGGGTGTGGCGATGCGGCCTCACCCCAACGCTTCGAAGGTACGCACGAATTCCCCCGCTCCGCCAGCAAGGAAGGCCGAACTTACCTCGCTGACCTGCGAAAACGTAAAGAGGCCGCCGAACCCCGAGGGATCCGGCGGCCTGTTGGACGCGACGCGGGGCGCGTCAGGGTTTCTTGGAGGGCTCCGCCTCGGCGGCCACCGCACCGGCTTCGTCCGCGCCGCCGCTCCCGGCCGCAGCGCCGTCGCCGGCCTCGGTGGTGGTGGCCGGGGCCGGTCCGCCGCCGCTCGCGTCCGCGCCGTCCTCGACCGCGGCGGGCTCGACGACCTCCTCGCGGCCGGGGGACTTCTTCGCGGAGATCACCAGATAGGCCACCGCGGCCAGGAAGACCACGACGGACGTCCAGTTGTTGAGCCGCAGCCCCAGCACATGGTGGGCGTCGTCCACCCGGAGGTACTCGATCCAGAAGCGGCCCACGGTGTACGACGCGACGTAGAGGGCAAACGCACGGCCATGCCCCAGCTTGAAGCGGCGGTCCGCCCAGATCACCAGCAGGGCCACGCCGATGCACCACAGCGACTCGTACAGGAAGGTCGGGTGGTACGTGCCGGCCACCCGGCCCGCGTCGGCGTCGCCGTCGATCTTCAGCGCCCACGGCAGGGTGGTCTCCTTGCCGTACAGCTCCTGGTTGAACCAGTTGCCCCAGCGGCCGATCGCCTGGGCGAAGGCGATGCCGGGCGCGATGGCGTCCGCGTAGGCCGGGAGCGGGATGCCCCGGCGGCGGCAGCCGATCCAGGCGCCCAGCGCGCCCAGCGCGATGGCCCCCCAGATCCCGAGGCCGCCCTGCCAGATCTTGAACGCGTCCACCCAGTCACGGCCGTCGGTGAAGTACAGCTCGTAATCGGTGATGACGTGGTAGAGGCGGCCTCCGACCAGGCCGAAGGGCACCGCCCAGACGGCGATGTCGGCGACGGTGCCGACGCGGCCGCCCCGGGCGACCCAGCGCCGCCCGCCGAGCCAGACCGCGACGAAGACGCCGATGATGATGCAGAAGGCATAGCCGCGCAGCGGGACCGGACCGAGATAGATCACGCCGGACGACGGGCTGGGGATGTAAGCGAGGAGGTCCATGACAGGACCGACGCTACCGTGCCGGGCGGGAGATACGGCAACCCACCCGGCAACGGCTGCGTAACAAGGATCAGTCCCGGGCCGCCGCGAGGACCATGCGCTTGAGCTTGTTGGGGCTCAGCGGCTTGTCGGGGTCGCCGTACACGGACTTTCCGCCCAGCAGCACCGTCGGCGTGGACGCATAGCCGGAGTGCGCGAAGACATCGTTGGACTTGCGCACCCAGGCGTCGTGCCGGCCCTCCTCGACGCATGTGCGGAAAGCGGGGGTGACCAGCCCGGGGACCTGGTCCGCGAGCTTGATCAGCCGGGCGTTCTTCGCGTAGGTGTCCCGGGTCTCCGCGGGCTGATGGCGGTAGAGCACATCGTGGTACGCCCGGAACTTCCCGGCGCCCTGGTCCTGGGCGCAGGCCGCCGCGTTCGCCGCGCGGACCGAACCGGTGCCGCCGAGGTTCCCGTCGATGATCGTCACCAGGTGGTACTCGACCTTCATCCGGCCCTCGTCCTGCAGCTCGTGGACGGTCTTGCGGAAGACGTCCTCGAACTGCTTGCACCCGGGACAGCGGAAGTCCTCGTACACCGTCAGGGTCACCGGGGCCGGCTTCCCGGCCTTGTCCGCCCGCCCGGCCTTCCCCGCCTTCTCCACCATCCCCGAGGGGATCACCAGGCGCCCCTTGCCGACCGCTCCGCGCGGTGGCACCACGGAGCCGCCCGACTTGCCCGAGTCGTCTTCGGTCCTGGACGCGACCATGCCCACCCCCACGGCCCCGGCGAGGACGGCCACCACCGCCCCCAGGACGCCCAGCGTCCGCTTCCGCTTCGCGCGCGACCGCTCCCGCTCGCGCTGTTCCCTCAGGCGCTCTCGGGCGCCGCGCTTTCCCTCACGGTTTCTCTGACTCACGCCCTCGCCAACGAGGCGGAGGAGCACCGCTGAGCTCCTCCGCCCCGTTCTTCCCTCTAACGAGCGACCCTCCAACGGGCGAGGCGCTAGGCCCTAGCGGGCGGCGCGCACGCCTTCGGCCAGCTCACCCGCGAGTTCGCGCAGCCCCGCCAGGCCGGCCTCGGTGTCACCCTCGGCGTCCAGCAGCCGCTTGACGAAGGCCGAGCCCACGATGACCCCGTCAGCGAACGCCGCGACCTCGGTGGCCTGGGTGGCGTTGGAGACGCCGAGCCCCACGCAGACCGGAAGCGTGGTGGTGCGGCGGGTGCGCTCGACCAGCTCGCGCGCCTCCTGGCCCACCGATTCCCTCGTTCCGGTGACGCCCATCAGGGACGCCGCGTAGACGAAACCGCTGCCCGCCGCCGTGATCTTCGCCAGCCGCTCATCGCGGCTGCTGGGCGCGACCACGAACACGGTCGCCAGACCGTGCTGCTCGGCGGCCTTCCGCCAGATCTCCGACTCCTGGACCGGCAGATCGGGCAGGATGCAGCCCGCGCCGCCCGCCTCGGCGAGATCGGCGGCGAACCGCTCGACGCCGTACCGGTCCACCGGGTTCCAGTACGTCATGCACAGGATCGGGGCGCCCGTCCGGGCGTGGACCTCCCCCACCGTGCGGATCACATCGCGGATCTTGACCCCGCCGCGCAACGCGATGTCATCGGCGGTCTGGATCACGGGCCCGTCGAGGACCGGATCGCTGTGCGGGAGCCCGACCTCGACGATGTCGCAGCCGCCCTCGATCATGGCGGTCATCGCGTCCACCCCGCCGTCGATGGAGGGGAAACCGGCGGGCAGATAGCCGACGAGCGCGGCGCGCCCCTCGTCCTTGGCGCCCGCCAGGACGGATCCCAGCAGCTCCAGATTCCCGGCCATCACTTCGCTCCCTGGTCGCTCTGCTGGTCGTAGAGCCCGAAGTACCGAGCCGCCGTGTCCATGTCCTTGTCGCCGCGCCCGGAGAGGTTGACCAGCACCAGACCGTCGCTCCCCAGCTCACGGCCGAGATCCAGGGCGCCCGCCAGCGCGTGGGCGCTCTCGATCGCCGGGATGATGCCCTCGGTCTCCGAGAGCAGCCGCAGCGCCCGCATCGCCTCGTCGTCGGTGACCGCTCGGTACTCGGCGCGGCCGATGTCCTTCAGATACGCGTGCTCCGGCCCGACGCCGGGGTAGTCCAGACCGGCCGAGATCGAGTACGGCTCGGTGATCTGGCCGTCCTCGTCCTGGAGCACGAACGACCGGGAGCCGTGCAGGATCCCGGGCTCGCCCTGGCTCAGCGTGGCCGCGTGCTCCCCCGTCTCCACACCGTGTCCGGCGGGCTCGAAGCCGACGATGCGCACGCTCTCGTCCGGCAGGAAGGCGTGGAACAGCCCGATCGCATTGGATCCGCCGCCCACGCAGGCCGCGACCGCGTCCGGCAGCCGCCCGGTCCGCTCCAGGATCTGCCGCCGCGCCTCCACGCCGATCACCCGGTGGAAGTCGCGCACCAGCGCCGGGAAGGGGTGGGGGCCGGCCACGGTGCCGAAGAGGTAGTGGGTGCGGTCCACATTGGCGACCCAGTCCCGGAACGCCTCGTTGATGGCGTCCTTCAGGGTGCGGCTGCCGGACGTCACGGAGATGACCTCGGCGCCCAGCATCCGCATCCGCGCCACATTGAGCGCCTGCCGCTGGGTGTCGACCTCGCCCATGTAGATGGTGCATTCGAGCCCGAACAGCGCACACGCGGTGGCCGTGGCCACGCCGTGCTGACCGGCGCCGGTCTCGGCGATGACGCGGGACTTGCCCATGCGCTTGGTGAGCAGGGCCTGCCCCAGCACGTTGTTGATCTTGTGGGAGCCGGTGTGGTTGAGGTCCTCCCGCTTGAGGAAGACCCGGGCGCCCCCGGCGTGCTCGGCGAACCGCTGCACCTCGGTCAGCGCACTGGGCCGGCCGGTGTAGTTGACCAGCAGATCCTCGAGCTCGGCCGCGAAGGCGGGGTCCGTCTTGGCCTTCTCGTACTCGGCCGCGACCTCGTCGACGGCGGCGACGAGCGCCTCGGGGATGAACTTGCCGCCGAAGGCGCCGAAATAGCCCTCGGCGCTGGGCACTCGACCCTCCGGGTCGGGGATGAAGAAATCAGAGGACATGGGTGGTACTCCTCTATCGGGGCAGCGCCCCGCAACGGATGTGATGGGTGGGAAGGCCATGGCCCACCGGGCAGAAAGCCTCCGGTACGGCCCACGGCTACGGCCTGCAGCGCACTCTCAGCGCGCTGCGGCCTGGCGCCATCGCCGCCCGTTGATCTGCCCCGGCTCGCATCCGATGTGGTAGCGCACGCGCCGCCCCCGCACCCGCCGCGCGGGCGCGCGGCAGCCCCGGGGCCGACAGCCCCGGGCCAGGCGCGCGTACGTCTCCATGGTCCGCGGGTCCCGTCTCGTCAGTCCCGGCCGTGGCGCAGCGCCGGATGGGCGCCCGCCGCCACCAGATCGGCCACCGCGGCCTTGGGGTCGCGCCCGGTCACCAGGGACTCGCCGACCAGCACCGCGTCCGCGCCGTCGTTCGCGTAGGCGATCAGGTCGTGCGGGCCGCGCACCCCCGACTCCGCGATCTTGACGATGTGGTCCGGGATCTCCGGGGCGACGCGTGCGAAGGTCGAACGGTCCACCTGGAGGGTCTTGAGGTCGCGCGCGTTGACGCCGATGACCCGGGCCCCGGCGTCGACCGCCCGGACGACCTCCTCCTCGTCGTGCACCTCGACCAGCGGCGTCAGCCCGATCGACACGGCCCGCTCGATGAGCGAGACCAGCGCCTCCTGCTCCAGCGCGGAGACGATCAGCAGGATGACGTCGGCGCCGTACGCCCGCGCCTCCCACAGCTGGTACGAGGTGACGATGAAGTCCTTACGGAGCACCGGAATGTCGACCTTGGCCCTTACGGCTTCCAGGTCGGCCAGCGAACCGCCGAAGCGCCGCTGCTCGGTCAGCACGCTGATCACGGACGCGCCGCCCGCCTCGTAGTCGGCGGCGAGCCTCGCGGGGTCGGCGATCGCGGCGAGCGCGCCCTTGGACGGGCTGGACCGCTTGACCTCGCAGATCACCTTGACGCTGTCGCCCTTGAGCGCCGCGACACCGTCCTTCGCCGGCCGGGCCTTGGCCGCCCGCTCCTTGAGCTCGTCGAGGGTGACGCGCGCCTGCCGCTCCGTGAGATCGGCACGGACTCCGTCGATGATCTCGTCGAGCACACTCATCGAGCGGGCCCCCTTCCGTGACGGGGATGAAGCTGGCTTTGAATCTGCCGGGTGTGGCGGCATGCCGCCTCACCTGGCACTGCGATGGTAGCCGCCGGGAGGCAGAGGTCTCGCATCCGGTTGACGCGGACGGCCGCCACATGCACATACACAACAGCGGTCACGGCGCCAGTAGTCCCCCGAACGGAAAATTCCGGACGATTGTGAAGATCAGGGCCACCGCGCCGAGCGCCCCCGCATGCCACAGCCGCGCCGCCGGGAAGCGTCCGCGCACACACCACACCGCCCAGCAGACGGCGAAGAGCGCGTAACAGCCGACAGCGAGGGCGTTGTCACGCAGCGCCGCCGCCAGATCCCCGTGGGCCAGGGCGTGGGCGCCGCGCAGCCCGCCGCAGCCGGGGCAGTACAGCCCGGTGAACCGCAGCAGCGGGCAGACGGGGTAGTGACCGGGCTCCCGGGGGTCGACGGCGCCGACGTAGCCAAAGGCGGCGAGGGCACCCACGAGCACCCCGAAAGGTGCCGCGAGACGCCGCGCCCCGGCCGGGGCGGCCGGCGATGGTTCGCTCACACCGCCAAGTCTCCCCCGGGATCCACGAAGGCGCAGCTCAGGGCCGGTGCACCGGCCTCCGTACGGCTCAGTGCCGAGCGCGGTGGAGGCGGGCGCGGCCCCGGGCCGCGCCCGGGCTCACTGCTGGGTCTGTGCCTGCGCCTGCGCCGTGGGCTGCGGCTGCGGCTGCGGCTGCGGGAGCGAGTGCTGCTCCTTGGGCAGGCCCAACCCGGCCGCGCGCATCGCCATGCCGACGACACCGCCGAGGGCGATGATCACCATGCCCACCCAGAAGCCGAGCGGGCTGGCCGCCACGGTGAACGCGCCGGCGACACAGAAGCCGATGAAGGCGATGGTGACACCGGTCCAGGCGGCCGGGGTGTGTCCGTGGTTGTGACCCGCCATGAATTCTCCTCGTAGCTGTACTGCGCCTGGTCCGGGCGCTCGGGGGCGAACGCTCCCAGGCCATTGTCCCCGACGCGCGAAATACCCTTGAGCGGGGGTGGACATTGCGGTCCGAGACGGGACGGGGGGCGCGAGGACCCCGCTAAGCAGGTCGGACGAAGTCCACTGCGGTTCGGCAGGTGCCCTGCGGGGCTGTGTCGATGTGCGGCTCCGCCGCGTGGGCGGCCAGCCACGATGGCGCCGCAGACGACCGACGGCACGGCGCGGCACATCCAGCGGAGCGCTTACGCGCCCCGCTCGGCCTCCTGCTGCGCCGGGGCCTGGGTCGGGTCCTCGCCCCGGTCCAGGGCCTTCCACAGCTCCTCGGGGCGGTCCGGGTCGGGGGCGGGGCCGCCGCGCCGGGTGCGGGCCCGGCCCGCGGGGCCCGCGGTGCCCGCGCGCTCGTACCGCCCGGACATGGCCGGCCAGTGGCGGCCGTACCCCAGGGCGAGCACGCCCGCGAGCAGCAGCAGCACACCGCCGGCCGCGGCGACCCACGGCCAGGGGGTGTACGCCACGTCGTGGATGGGGCTGTGGGTCAGACCGCTCACCTTGGACGCCTTCTCCTCCAGCGCCGCCTTGTCGGTCGCGCCGAGGGCCGAGCTGACGACGATGCCCGCGCCGCTGAGGGCGAGCAGCGCCGAGACGGCGCCACGGCCGAGGCGGCGCACGGCGAAGATCGCGACCAGCGCGGCGAGGCCGACGATCGCCAGCGCACCGGGCAGCCCGGTGATGTCATCGCCGTTGGCACTCTGCGGGAGAGAGCCCTGGGCGACGGAGGCGGTGCCCTCGGCCCACTTGCGGCTGGTGGCCAGCAGGACGAGGGCGGCGCCGAGCGCACCGGCGAGCAGGGCGATGGCAAGGCTGCTTCGGCGGCCGCGCGCGGCGGGTGCGGAGGGCTCGTTCTCGGCCCTTGGCTGGGGTACGGCTGCTGCAGTCACGCCTACCACTATCCCCCACCCGGGTACGGGACCGTCCCCGGGTGGGGGATATGGGAACTACCGGGAACTACCGCCCCAGCCGGCCCGCCGCG
Organism: Streptomyces sp. NPDC007875; assembly: GCF_042868035.1. Taxonomy (NCBI): domain Bacteria; kingdom Bacillati; phylum Actinomycetota; class Actinomycetes; order Kitasatosporales; family Streptomycetaceae; genus Streptomyces; species Streptomyces sp. NPDC007875. The sequence goes on from NZ_JBIADZ010000004.1 coordinate 254,626, forward strand.
TGCACCGCCCGCAGCACCGCCGCCGCCTTGTTGCGGCACTCCGCGTCCTCGGCGGCCGGCTCGGAGTCGGCGACGATCCCCGCGCCCGCCTGGACATAGGCCGTGCCCTCGCGCAGCAGCGCGGTACGGATGGCGATCGCGGTGTCGGAGTCGCCCGCGAAGTCGAGATAGCCCACACAGCCGCCGTAGAGCCCGCGGCGGCTCGGCTCCAGCTCCTCGATGATCTGCAGCGCCCGCGGCTTGGGGGCGCCGGAGAGGGTGCCCGCGGGGAAGCAGGCGGTGAGCACGTCGAAGGCCGTACGGCCCTCGGCGAGGCTGCCGGTGACCGTCGAGACGATGTGCATGACATGGCTGTAGCGCTCGACCGACATGAAGTCGACGACCTCCACGCTGCCGGGCTCGCAGACCCGCCCGAGGTCATTGCGCCCGAGGTCGACGAGCATCAGATGCTCGGCCCGCTCCTTGGGGTCGGCGAGCAACTCCTCGGCGAGGGCCGCGTCCTCCTGCGGGGTGGCCCCCCGGTGGCGGGTGCCGGCGATGGGATGCAGCATCGCCCGGCCGTCCTCGACCTTGACCAGGGCCTCCGGGCTGGAACCCACCACGTCGAAGCCCTCGAACCGGAAGAGGTACATATAGGGGCTCGGGTTGGTGGCGCGCAGCACCCGGTAGACGTCGAGGGCACTGGCCGAGCACGGCGTCTCGAACCGCTGCGAGGGGACGACCTGGAAGGCCTCGCCCGCACGGATGCGCTCCTTGATGTCGTCCACGGCCGCCATGAAGTCCTCGCCGCCCCACAGCGCGGTGTACTCGGGCAGCTCGGACTCGGGCAACGCGGTGGGGTCGGTCGGCACGGGGCGGACCAGATCGGCGGCCATCGCGTCGAGCCGGGCCACGGCGTCCGCGTACGCCTCGTCCACCCCCGTGTCGAGGTCGTTGTGGTTGATCGCGTTGGCGATCAGCAGCACGGTGCCGTCCCAGTGGTCCAGCACCGCGAGGTCCGAGGTGAGCAGCATGGTCAGCTCGGGCAGGCGCAGATCGTCCCGCCCGTGCTCGCCGACCTTCTCCAGGCGGCGGACGATGTCGTAGCCGAGGTAGCCGACCATGCCGCCGGTGAACGGCGGCAGCTGGACCAGGCCCCCGAGGTCGCGGGGGGTGTGCAGGGTCTCGACGGTGGCGCGCAGCGCCTGCAGGGGGTCACCCTCGGTGGGGACGCCGACCGGCGGGGTGCCCAGCCAGTGGGTGCGGCCGTCGCGTTCGGTGAGGGTGGCGGAGCTGCGGACGCCGATGAAGGAGTAGCGGGACCAGGAGCGGCCGTTCTCGGCGGATTCGAGGAGGAAGGTGCCGGGGCGCTCGGCGGCCAGTTTGCGGTAGAGGCCCACGGGGGTGTCGCCGTCCGCGAGCAGCTTGCGGCTGACGGGGATGACGCGGCGGTCGGCCGCCAGCTTGCGGAAGGTCTCGAGATCCATCGTGACAACGTCCTGGGTCAAGGGCTGGGGAGCCCGGCGGGCGGGTGCGGGGCTGGCCGGTCCGCTGGCCGGTCTACCGGCCGAGCGGGAGGTCGTCGGCGTCGAAGCAGGTGCGGTCGCCGGTGTGGCAGGCGGCGCCGACCTGGTCGACCTTGACGAGGACGGTGTCGGCGTCACAGTCGAGGGCGACGGACTTGACCAGCTGGACATGGCCGGAGGTGTCGCCCTTGACCCAGTACTCCTGGCGGCTGCGGCTCCAGTAGGTGCAGCGGCCGGTGGTGAGGGTGCGATGCAGTGCCTCGTCGTCCATCCAGCCGAGCATCAGCACCTCACCGGTGTCGTACTGCTGGGCGATGGCGGGCAGCAGCCCGTCGGCGCCGCGCTTGAGGCGGGCGGCGAGGGCCGGGTCGAGGGCGGAGGGGCGGTCGGAGCCGGTCATGCGACCATTCTGCACGCCCGGAGGGGGGTCTTAGCGAATGATCTCCGCCAGGCCGGTATGCCGGGCCTGATGGTCGGGTTGTCAGTGGAATGGGGCATGCTTCGGGCATGACGTTTCCGCCGCCGTCGAATGACCCCAACCGGCCTGGAAACGGCGGGGGGTTCGGTCCACCGCCGCAGCCACAGCAGCAACCACCGTCTCAGCCCCCGCAGCCTCCACAGCAGCCGCAGCAGGGCTTCGGGCCGCCGCCCTCGGCGGACCAGCCCGCGCAGCCGGGCGGGCCGGGGCCGTACGCCCAGCCGAGGCCGCCCGGGCAGCCGAGCGGCGGTTTCGGCCCGCCCACCCCACCGGCCCTGCTGCCCGGCGGGCCGCCCCCGGGCGCGCTGCCGCCGGGGGCCATACTCCCGGGCGCGCTGCCGCCGCCTCCCCCGCCGACCGGCCCCGGCGGTTCCAAGGTCACGGCGATCGTCATCGCGGCGGTGGTGGCCGTGGCGGTGGTCGTCGGCGCGATCGTCATCGGGACGAAGGACGACGGAGACAAGAAGACGTCGGCCGACGCCGGCCCGTCCGCCTCCACCTCGGACCGCCCCCTCTCCACGCCCTCGGACGGCGGGACGTCCGCCGCCCCGCCGGGCTCGGAGGACCCCGGCCAGGGCGCGCCGCTGGGCGGCGGAAGCGATGCCCCCGACGCGGATCCGGACGCCTCGGATTCGGCGGCCCCGGACGCGTCGGAGTCCGGCGAGCCCGGTGACAAGGTGCCGTATGTGGTGCTCGACCCCGGCCAGTGCTTCGACCACCCGGCGATGGACAGCAGCGTCACCAAGGTCGAGAAGCGCTCCTGCCACGGCCCGCACGACGGCGAGGTGATCGCCAACGAGAAGCTGAGCGGCGACTTCTCCTCCGAGAAGGCGATTCAGACCAAGGCGCTGTCGCTGTGCGGTACGGACGCCAAGAAGCGGCTCAAGACCATCCCCAACGACGGCCGGATGTATTACTACTACGCGCTGTATCCCGCGCTGGGCACCTACTCCATCCAGGGCGAGGACCAGGTCTCCTGCGCGCTCACGCTGAGCGCCGCACGCGACGGCAAGAAGCTGAGCAAGCCCCTGCCGGGCTAGCCCCGACGCCATGAAGCTATGACATCAGGGCTGGTGGCAAGGGGTGGCCTCGATCTGGCCGTGTGCCGGACACAGGAAGCGGAGCCCCGGTGGAACGACTTGTCCGCCAAGACGAGTTGTTCGGGAGCTCCGCTGTCCGGTCAGTGTGTCAGCGGCACCTGTCCGGGATGAGCCGGCCGCGACCGTGTTGGTGTGGCCGGCCCGGCGAGCAATCGCTCAGCCACGGCGCTGATCTGCTGCCTGAGCTCAGCGGGTACCACGTGCCGTCTTCGGCTCGGGCCACCAGGCCGCGTCCGAGATCGGGGTCGCCAGTGAGCCGGTGACCCGGGGGACGACGTCGGTGACCACGGAAAACTCGCCCCTCTCGATCGCCTGGTACCACGAGATCCAGGTCTCGATCTGTTCCCCGACCATGCCCAGTCGCCATCGCCGCGCGAAGGCTTCCTCAAGGGTCACGGGTTCGTAGCGGTAGGGCCGACCGGTGGCCGCGGCGATCCGGGTGACCGCTTCGTCGAGGGTCAGGGCCTCGGGCCCGGTGATCTCGAGGGTCGCGCCGTCGTGCTCGGAGCGGGGACCGTCGTCGAGGGCGACGGCCGTGATCACGTCGGCGATGTCCTCGTGGGTGACGAAGGCGGCCCGGCCGGTGCTCGCGGGGCCGCTCACGACGAATTCCTCGTCGGCGAGGGCGGCCGGCGTCGACGTGTACAAGCCCGCCCGGAGCACCGTGTGGCGGATCCCGGCCCCTGCCAGGAACTGTTCGGTCAGCCAGTGGTCGCGGGCGTTGATGTAAGTGGCGGTGGGCGACGCGCTGACGAGGGACACATACAGGACCCGGTCCACGCCAACCGCGATCGCGGCCTCGACCGCGGTGGCGTGTTCCTCCAGCCGGCGCCCCGTGCGGTGCCCCGAGACCAGGATGAGGGTCGACGCGCCCTCGAGCGCCGTGCGCATGTCCAGGGCGTCGGCGTACGCGGCCGGACCGCGTCGCTGGGCACCTGGCAGTTCGGGCAGGCGGTCGGGGCTGCGTCCGACGAGGAGTTGGGGCACGCCATGGTCGGCGAGCCGGGCCGCGATCCGGCCGCCCAGCGCCCCGGTCACCCCGGTGACCGCCACCGTGGCGTAGTTCTTTTCAGACATGGGTTTCCCTCCGTAGGAGGCCGCTGTCGATCGCGGCACTCCTGCTTCCAATGACATCTGGCGAAAAAGCGACGCCTCGGCGGCGTCCTCCGGCTGTGCGATGGCGCGGTAGTTCACCGCCACGCGCATGCCCCGGGCCGCCAGGGGCCGCGAGGTGGCCCGCCCCCCATGCCGCGGCCTTCCAGCGGCGACCAGCGCCGGCGACGTCGGCCTCCATGTACCGACCGCACCGCGACCACCCGATCAGGCCTCCCGGTCGACCGGGGTCCTGATCGGTGAGCGGATGGCTGGTCAGGGCATGGACTTCCGCCTCAGTGCGGCAGTCGTGATCGGCGCGGCGAGCCGTGGCGGTGAGGTGCCGAACCGGGAGACTCAGCCGGTCCAGCCCGGATCGTTGGGGTGCGGCCGCAGGGCGGTGATCACCGCGGTCGCCCAAGGCCACAGGGGCAGGCTTCCGAGGACCTTCTCACGCAACTGCGCCTCGTCGTGGGCGCGCCACACGGAGATGACGCGAGGCTCCCCGGCCGAGCGCCATAGCCGGGACAGGTGACCTTCGGCGGCGAGTTCCTCGGCCCGAACAGCTTCTGCCGCGCGGCGCCGGTCGACTTCTGCTTGGTCGGTTCCCTTGGGCACGCTGATGGTCAGCTCGACCAGGAACTCCTTCATGGCCTCTTCCTCTCTTGTTTCTTCGGGAGACGCAGGGCTTCGCGACCGTCTGCGACAGGCCGAGGCCCAAGAAGGTCCGCCGACTCGTCGAGTGGGTCGACAACCCTGTGAAAGACCACCTCGGCCTGCGACAACACGGCGCACGCACCATCGAGGGTGTCGCCGTAGGCGCAGCCCAGCGCGTCCTGACACTCGCCGCCGCGGTGTGGCGCGACTTCCGGACCGGCCAGGCGATCAGTCGCTCACCGACCGCCTACGACCGCTGAACGTATGCGGACGGACCTGTCTACGGTGTGGTGGTTGCGGTGCGGTAGAACTCGGCCGCGGTGAAGGTGGCGGGGACACCGAGTCCGTCGGCGACCGCGGTGATCGCGGTGTCGCCGACGGCGAGGTCCACTTGGCCGTCGGTGGTGAAGTACGGTGCGTAGAACGCCTCGAAGTGCGCTCGGACTTCGTCCTCGGTGTGTCGGCCGAGGAACGTGTGCATACGCCGCAGCGCGGTGTCAGGGTCGTTGTGGATCACCTGCAGGGCGCGCCGGTGAGCTCGTACGACGGCGTGGACCGCGGGGTCGTCCGGGTCGATGTAGGTGGGGTCGACGGCCACGCCCACGGTGGGGATCTGGAAGTAGTCGCCGACAAAGGCCAGCATGTGCCAGCCGTGCTCGGCGGCCACCGCCTCCGGAGCCATGGTGCTGCCGACCACGGCCGCGTCGATCGTGCCGTCGCGCAGCTGGCGTAGATCCATGCCGTAGTCGCCGGGCCAGCGGACGACGCTCTGGACGTCGCGGTCCAGGTCGAGGCCGGCCTCGCGCAGCACGATCCGCGCGAAACGCCCGGGTCCGGTACGCGGGGGGTGTACCGCAAGCCGCCGGCCGGCCAGGTCCGCCAGCGAGGTCACGCCGGAGCGGGCGAGGAACCAGAACAGCGGGCGGTCGGTGTTGACATTGAGCGCCACCCAAGGGATGCCCTCAACCAGCCGGGACACCAGGGTCCGACCGAGCCCGATGGTGGCCCCGCGGCGCAGCTGCTCCGCGTCCCAGGTGCAGCCGTCGCGCAGTGCGACGTGGACGCCCTCGTCCTCGTAGTAGCCCTCCTGGTCGGCGATATAGGTGACCAGTTCCTCGTGCGGGCCCCGCTCGACGTAGGTGAGATCGACCGTGTGCATGAACGCTTTCCTTTGAGGTGACGATGTATCGCATGCGGTCAGGCCGTCGGCCGGACCGGGACGGTATGGCCCCGCGGTCATGGCCTGGCCGCCCGCGGCCTCGATCTCGACCACGACCTCCTTGGCTTGCCGCCGCGGAGGTGGTCGACCACCACGTGCGTCCCTCGCGCGGCAAGAACGCGCGCGGTGGTCGCACCGGCTCCGCTGCGTGCCCTTGCGGTTGCCGCAGTCACGGGCCCACGTCGTGCTCATCGTCGCGGGCCGCCGGAACCGCCCGGAGTTGTTCGTCGTCGTTGTGGCGTGCTGAGCGGATCGCCCCGTAGAGCACGGTGTCAACGGTCGCCTGCAGCAGATCGGCCGCGGTCCGGTCGAGTTCGCGCGGCAACTGCGAGGTGACCAGCCGCTCCACCGCGCCGCGGGTGATCTCACTCAGCAGCTCCGGCGGCGCCGACAGCAGTCCCCGGCGGTGCCCCTCCCGGAACAGCTCGTCGAGCCGCCGGTAGACCACCGCGTCCATACACTGCTCCACGTATGGGCGCAGCATCGCATCGCCCCGCCCCGTCGCGAGCTGAGCCGCACCGATCCCCCCGAGCTCACTGCCTACCGCGATCAGGAACCGCCGTACGCGCACGCCGAACGGCCGCGCTTCCGCGCCCTCGGCCGCCGCCACCAGTGCGCGCTCCAGCGCCGCGAACCGCCGGTCCAGCGCCGCGGCCAGCAGGCTGCGCTTGTTCGGGAAATGACGGTAGATCGTCTTCTTGCTCATCCCTAGCTCACGAGCGAGCTCATCCATGTTCACCCGCACGGAACCCGGCGCGAAGAACAGCCGATCGGCCACCTCCACGATCACGTCAGCACGCAGCCGATCCTCAGAAACTTTCGATACGCATTTAGTTTCCATAGTCTCCATGCTTGCCACTCACCCCTGCACTGTCAAGCAGGGGCACGCGGGCTAGAAATAGGCCAATTTGGTTAAAAATTGGGCGGAAGAGGGTATGAGCTGTGGGTTCGCCGGACATGAGGAGCGGAGTCCCGTCAAACGCGACGTCCCAAGGTCCAGGCCCGAGGCCCCCGCATCGACCGGACCAGTCACAAGGCCACCACCGGCATCGAAATCCTCGCGCCCGCAGGCCCTTGAGGACCTACCCAACCGCGAACTTCACGGCAGTGGAGCTGGCCTCACCGCATTGGAGCCGACCCGATGGCCGAGTCCGGCGGCGCTTCTCATGGCAGCGGGCGGGCCCCGGTCGTAGGGTGGACGTATGTCCACTCACGCGAAGCGCGAACGCCTGCTCCTCGCCGACCTCTTGGACGGCGCGGGCCCCGGGGCCCCGACGCTGTGCGAGGGCTGGAACACCCGCGATCTGGCGGCCCATCTGGTGGTCCGCGAGCGCCGCCCCGACGCGGCCGCCGGAGTGCTGGTCAAGCCGCTGGCCGCGCGGCTGGCCCGGGTGCAGGAGGAGTTCGCGGCGAAGCCGTACGAGGAGCTGCTCCAGCTCTTCCGCACCGGTCCGCCGCGGATGTCGCCGTTCGCGCTGAAGCAGGTGGACGAGGCGGCCAACAGCTTCGAGTTCTACGTCCACGCCGAGGATGTGCGCCGCGCCCGCCCCGAGTGGACGCCGCGCGAGCTGGACCCGGTCTTCGCCGACACGCTGTGGTCCCGTATCGAGCGCGGCGCCCGGATCTTCGGCCGCCGCTCCCCCGTCGGCCTGGTGCTGCGGCGTCCGGACGGCCGTACGGCGGTGGCCCACCGCGGCGTCCCGGTCGTCACGGTCACCGGTGAACCGGGCGAGCTGGCGCTCTTCCTCAGCGGCCGGCAGGAGGCCGCCCGGGTCGAGCTGGAGGGCGACAAGGAGGCCGTGGCCGCGGCGCGTGAGGCCAAGCTGGGCGTCTGAGCCGGGCGCGCCACTGCCCGCCCGGGCCGCCCGCGGACCGTGGCGCGTCCCCGCCGCCATGCGGGCAAGCGGGGACGCGCCGGGATTCCCTAACAGGTCTCGCGGACGTAATCCGCACCGTCGTCGGTCGAGACGTCCTCGTCCCGCAGGACGATGCTGAGCCGGTCGCCCCACCCCTCGCACGCCTTGGCGAAGCCCTCCTCGCCGTACTCGACGACCACGACATGGTCGTCGTAAGCCTTGGCGAACTCACCGCACTCGTCGTACTGGCCGCACTCCTCGACCACCGCGAAGTCCAGCCCGGCCGCCTTACGGTCGGAGAGGAGCTCCGCGGTGTTCTTCTGCGCGATGGCCAGCCCCTGGGCGTGCGCGTGCTCCGACAGCAGGGCCATGAACTCCTTGGCGTGAGTGGTGGTCAGCAGCTTCTGGGAGCGCTCGTAGCTGTCGTAGTTGTCGGGCTCGACGGCGTCGAAGCCGTCCTCGGCGCAGCCGTCGATCCAGCCGTTGACCTTGTCCGCCACGCGCTCGCGCTTCTTGGCGGTGCTGATGTCGAGCAGCGGTTCCTTCCAGTGGGTGTCGATGACGAGATCGCCGTCGCCGTCCCGCAGCAGCAGATCGTCGGGCCACTGGTCGCGCTCGCCCGGCTGGACCTGGAAGGCGTTGACGTAGCAGATGTTGTACAGCCCGTCCGCCGGGGAGTCCGCGCGGTCGCGGCTGACGATGTCGACGCCCTTCGGCGGGGTGTACTCCCCGCCGATCTGGTAGTCGAAGCCGCCGTGGACGGGCGGCAGCGCGACTTCGGACGCGCTGGCCCCCGAGGACATGGACACGGCCACGACGGCGACCGCGGCGGCCGCGGCCGCCGCCACCGACGCGAGGACCCAGCGGCGACGAAGGCGGACGGCATGGCTGGCTGGCATGAAAGCTCCAACACTCGCGGGTAACGGCCCCGCCTCGGATGGCATCCGCCGTCCTGGCGACTGAGTCCGGGCTCGGGACCAGAACCGGACCCCCACCGGCTGGGCGTACCTCTTGGGCGGCACGGGGGCGGTACACCCGTGCGGCTGTTGTGATCAAAGCGGCCCCCGGCAACGGCGTCAAGTCGGCAGCCCCCGGGACCGGGCCGCTGCCGCGGCCGTCATCCGACCACCACGACGCCCGCCCCCCGCGGCAGTTCGCGCGCCCGCGCGGCCCCTACTGGGCGCTCGCGGCCGGGCGCACCACGATCTCGTTGACGTCGACCTCGGCCGGCTGGCTGATGGCGTACGCGATGGCGTCGGCGACCGCGGAGGCGGGCAGGGCCACCGAGCGGTAGGTCTTCATGGCCTCACGGGCTGCCGGATCGGAGATGGAGTCGGCGAGTTCGGACTCGGTCACGCCCGGGGAGACCAGGCTGACCCGGATGTCACCGGCCGATTCCTGGCGCAGCCCCTCCGAGATAGCGCGTACGGCGAACTTGGTGGCGCAGTACACCGCGGCGGTGGGCGACACCTCGTACGCGCCGACCGAGGCGATGTTCACGACATGCCCGCCGCCCTGCTCCTTCATCACCGGCAGCGCCGCGGCGATGCCGTGGAGCACACCGCGCACATTCACATCGAGCATCCGGTCCCATTCGTCGACCTTCAGCGCCTCGAGCGGAGACAGGGGCATCACCCCGGCGTTGTTGACCATCACATCCACCCGCCCGAACCGCTCCCGGGCGGCCGCGACAAAGGCCCGCACGTCCCCGGCCACGGTGACATCCAGCCCCTGATACGCCGCGCTGCCGCCCTCGGCGGTGATCTGCCCGGCCAGCTCCCCCAGCCGCCCGGTCCGCCGCGCCCCCAGATACACCCGGTGCCCCTCGGCGGCGAGCCGACGCGCGGTCGCCTCACCGATCCCGCTGCTGGCCCCGGTGATGAGCACGACCTTGCCCGTCTCGGTGATGGCGTTCATGGCGATATCCCTTTCGCTCCTGATCCCGTTCTGCCCTGCCCTACCGAGTCTGGGCAGGTCAGCGGCCCTGTACCAGGACGCGCTTCTCCTGGGTGCGGCACACCCTGTCAGTGCGCTGCGCCATTATTGAACGAGCGCTTCACAACGGAAGGGAGCACACAGCCGATGGGCCGACAGCACTCCTACCGCGCCACCGTCCGGTGGACCGGCAACACCGGTTCGGGGACCAGTGGCTACCGGGGCTACGAGCGGTCGCACGACATTCTCGGGGACGGCAAGCCGGCCCTGCGGGGCAGCGCCGATCCGGCGTTTCTGGGGGATCCGGGGTGCTGGAATCCGGAGGAGTTCCTGCTGGTCTCGCTCTCGCAGCGCCACATGCTGACCTACCTGTCCGTATGCGCCCGGGACGGGGTGAGGATCACGGCCTACGAGGACGTCGCCACCGGGGTCATGGAGGAAGCGGCCGGGCACAGTGGGCGCTTTACCGAGGTGGTGCTCAATCCGGTGGTCACCGTCGCGGACGCGGCGATGGTGGAGCGGGCGCGTTCGGCGCACCACGACGCCCATCAGACGTGCTTCATCGCCAATTCGGTCAACTTTCCCGTCCGTCACGAGCCGACCATCCGGGTCGGCTGAGCCGGGTCGACTGAGCTCAGGCCGCCGTCAGCGTGGGGTAGTCCGTATAGCCGGTCTCGCCGCCCACGTACATCAGATACGCGTCCCGGATGGGGTTGAGCGGGGCGCCGGTGCGCAGGCGGGTCACCAGGTCGGGGTTGGCCAGGAAGGTGCGGCCGAGGGCGATCAGGTCGGCTCCGGCGGCCAGCAGCCGCTCGGCCTGGCGCATGCCGCCGTCGGCGGGGACGCCGTCGCCGGGCAGTGACGGGTTGGCGATCAGCGAGGCGGGCCAGGCGGCGCGGAGTTCCCGGAAGAGGGGGTGGTCCGGTTCGGCGCGGACGATGTGGAGGTAGGTGAGGCCGGTGCCCGTCAGTTCCTTGATGAGGGCGGGGTAGAGGGTCTCGGTGTCGCCTTCCTCGATGCCGTTGACGGTGGATCCGGGGGAGATCCGCAGGCCCACCCGCTCGGGGCCGATCGCGTCGGCGACGGCGTGGACCACCTCGGCCACGAACCGGATGCGCCCCGCGACCGAGCCGCCGTAGGCGTCGGTGCGGCGGTTGGTGTTCTGGGCCAGGAACTGGTGGAGGAGGTAGCCGTTGGCGGCGTGCACCTCCACTCCGGCGAAGCCCGCGTCGAGGGCGTTGCGCGCGGCGGTGGCGAAGTCGGCGATCGTGGAGCGGATCTCGTCGACCGTCATCTCGCGTGGTACGACGGCCTCTTGGTGGCCGCCGGGGGTGAAGATCGTCTCCGGGAGCGGGACCGGCGAGGGGGCCACCGGCGGCAGCCCGCTGGTGTCCGGGTGGCCGACCCGGCCGCCGTGCTGCAGTTGGAGGAACATCCGGCCGCCCGCCGCGTGCACCGCGTCGGTCACCCGCCGCCATCCGGCCACCTGCGCCGCGCTGTGGATAGCGGCGATGTCGGGGTAGGTCTGCCCCACCGCGTTGGGTGTGGCGGCCTCGGCGACGATCAGCCCGGCCGTGGCGCGCTGGGCGTAGTAGGTGGCCATGATCGGTTCAGGTACGCCGTCGGCGGCGGCGCGGTTGCGGGTCATCGGGGCCATCACCAGGCGGTTGGGCAGCTCCAGCGGGCCCAGGCGGGCGGGTTCGAAGAGGCGGGGTATCCGGGGTGTGTGCGTCATGCCGGTACGGTAGAACTTGACATGGGTGTGAGATTCAAGTCCCCGGATTCATGTCCCGGCCCGGCAGACGAGGTGAGCATGCGGATCGGCGAACTGGCTCGGCGCACCAGCGTGAGCGAGCGCTCGCTGCGCTATTACGAGAAGCAGGGGCTGATGACGGCCGAGCGCACGCCGGGCGGTCATCGTGAGTATCCGGAGGGTGCGGTGGACCGGGTCATCCGCATCCAGGAGCTCTTCGCCGCGGGGCTGTGCAGCGAGAAGATCGCCCAACTGCTCCCCTGCATGCGCGACTCGGACGGCGGCCCGTCGCGGGTGGCCAACGGGCAGCTGGTCTCCGACCTGACGGTGGAGCGGGAGCGCATCGACCGCATGATCGCGGACCTGCTCCGCTCCCGTGAGGTCCTGGACGAGGTGATCGAGGCGGCGTCGGTCCCGGCCGAGTAACCGGGCCCCTCAGCGCCCGCGCTCCACGTGTGGCACAGGTCACGGGAACTACCTCCGTCGTGCGGAGAGGCACGGGTGTGAGGTGTAAACAACATGAGTGATGGCCTGCGAGCGCGGGTACGAGCGGGTGACCGCGAGGCGTTCGCGGAGCTCTACGCAGAGTACGCGCGTGCGGTCTACAACCATGCCTACCGGCTGACCGGCGACTGGTCGGTGGCCGAAGAGGTGATGGGGGACACGTTCCTCGACGCCTGGCGTACCCGAGCGCAACTGGAGCCGGGCGACGGCACGCTGAAACCGTGGCTGCTGGGCGTGGCGACGAACAAGGCCCGCAACGCCAACCGCGGCATCGGCCGGCGCCTGGCCTTCCTGGCCCGACGCCCGGCGCCCGCCCCGGTGGCGGACTTCGCCGACGAGACCGCCGGGCGGATCGACGACGCCCGCCGGCTCGCCGCCGTGCGCACGGTGTACGGCCGGCTGCGGCGCGGCGAGCAGGAGGTGCTGGCGCTGTGCGTGTGGTCCGGGCTGGACTACGCGCAGGCCGCCCAGGCGCTGGGGATTCCGGTGGGCACCGTGCGCTCGCGGCTGTCCCGGGCCCGCGCCAAGCTGCGCAAGCTCGCCGATCAGCGGCTCGCGGAAGAAAAGACGGAACCGCCACACCGCCGCGGAGAGGTACAGCGTGAGGCCGCGTTCGCGGCCCTGCCCTATCAGGAGTTTCAGGAGGAACCCCGATGAACGCCGCTGGCTCCGGGCCCGACCGGGCCGAGCACGAGGAAGCGGAGCGCGAGGAACTGGCCCGGCTGCTTCCCACCCCGGCCGAGCGGGACGTTCCTTCCGAGCCCTACCTCCACCACAAGGACCGCTTGATGCAGCACATCGATGACGACCAGAACCGCACCCCCGCCCCCGCACGGAAGGCCCGGCCGCGGCTGCTGCGCCCCGCGCTGGTGATGCCCGCCGCGGCCCTGGCGCTGGCCGGGGCGCTGGCCGTCACCTTCACCGAGGGCGGAGGGTCCGGCGACAGCGCCGCCCAGCCCCGCGAGACCGCCACCGTCCTGCTCGACCGGATCGCCGGGACCGCGGCGAAGTCGGACGTCAAGCCGGTGCGGCAGGACCAGTTCGTCTACGTCAAGAGCGTGACGGCGGGGGCCGAGCTGGAGGAGAACGGCGCTTCGAAGCTGGAGCCGTCGCATGAGCGGGAGGTCTGGAAGTCGCAGCAGGTGAAGCGGATCACCCAGACCGGTGAGATCCGCGAGGGCGGGAGCTACTCCCCGCTGCGCGAATTGGGCGGGTCTCCGGCGGGCATCGACCGCCCCACGTACCAGTGGCTGGCGTCCCTGCCGACCGACCCGGACGTCCTGCTCAAGGAGATCGAGCGGATGACCGAGCCGGAAGAGGGCCAGGAGAAGGCGCAGGCCGTCTTCGACCAGATCGGCTACCTGCTGGGCGAGACGGTGATGCCGCCGCGGAACGCCGCCGCCCTGTACAAGGCCGCCGCGAAGATCCCCGGGGTGACGCGGCAGGAGGACGCGGTGGACGCGGCGGGCCGCCACGGTGTCGGCATCGCCCGCGTCGACAAGCGGGCGTGGGTGGCCACCGAGTGGGTCTTCGACCGGGACAGCCTGGCCTTCCTCGGTCGGCGCGGCTACCGGACGAAGGACGTCGGGGCGGGCAAGAAGGGCGATGTGATGGAGGAGACCGCCGTGCTGAAGCGCGGCATCGTGGATGCCTACCGCGAGCGGCCGGGCTCCGCCACGAGGTGACGCCCGCAAGGGCCACGAAGTGACAACCAACCTCGGGCCACGCGGCAGGCTGCTCCCGTCCCCGCCCTTCCCGCAGCATCGATATGGGGCGCTCCCCCAGACCCCGGGGTCCCGGGGGGAAGCCTCTGGTAACGGGAAGGGGCGGGGAGGGAAAAGCATCGATATGCGGCTCCGCCGCGTGGTCCGTCGGTCACCCCGTGGCGCGCGTGGGCGTGGTTGCCGTGACGCCCTGAGGGCCATGGCGTGAGACCACGAAGCGGGGGATCACCATCCGGTGATCCCCCGCTTCGGCGTGTCTCGCTCAGCGGACCGGGTGCCCCGACTCCCGCAGCGCGTCCTTCACCTGGCCGATCCGCAGATCGCCGAAGTGGAAGACGGACGCCGCCAGCACCGCGTCGGCACCCGCGGCGACCGCCGGCGGGAAGTCGGCCAGCTTCCCGGCGCCGCCACTGGCGATGACCGGGATGGTCACCTGCTTGCGGACGGCCTCGATCATGGCCGTGTCATAGCCGTCCTTGGTGCCGTCCGCGTCCATGGAGTTCAGCAGGATCTCCCCCGCGCCCAGCTCCGCCGCGCGGTGGGCCCATTCGACGGCGTCGATGCCGGTGCCGCGGCGACCGCCGTGGGTGGTGACCTCGTAACCGGAGGAGGTCACCGTCCCTTCGGGGCAGCGGCGGGCGTCGACCGAGAGGACGAGCACCTGGCTGCCGAAGCGCTGGGAGATCTCGTGGATGAGCTCGGGGCGGGCGATGGCGGCGGTGTTGACGCCGACCTTGTCCGCCCCGGCGCGCAGCAGCTTGTCGACGTCCTCCGGGGTACGGACGCCCCCGCCGACCGTCAGCGGGATGAAGACCTGCTCGGCGGTGCGGCGGACCACGTCGTAGGTGGTCTCGCGGTCGCCGGAGGAGGCGGTGATGTCGAGGAAGGTCAGCTCGTCCGCGCCCTCCTCGCCGTAGACCTTGGCCATCTCGACCGGGTCGCCCGCGTCGCGCAGATTCTGGAAGTTGACGCCCTTGACGACCCGGCCGTTGTCCACGTCCAGGCAGGGGATGACTCGGACCGCCAGGGTCATGACTGTCGTGCTCCTCGGAATGCTTCCAGTTCGACTTCCACCAGGACGCGCGAGTCGACGAAACCGGACACCACGACCAGCGTCGTGGCGGGGCGCACGGCGTCGAAGAGCTCCTTGTGGGCACGGCCCACTTCGTCCACGTCGCGGGCGTGGGTGAGGTACATACGGGTGCGGACCACCGATTCGACGCCCAGGTCGAACTTCTTCAGCGCGTCCAGCGCATGGCGGAAGGCGGCGAGCGTCTGCTCATACGGATCCCCCTCGCCCTCCAGTACGCCGCGCTCCGCCAGCGGCATCGTCCCGGCGACGAGCACCAGGTCACCGACCTCGACGGCCCGGGCGAACCCGATGGTCTCCTCCCAGGGGCTGTCGGTCTGGACCCGCCGCGCGGACTCGGGTGAGGTCATACGGATACCGCCTCCAACGCCTCTTCCAAGGTGAACGCCTTGGCGTAGAGTGCCTTGCCCACGATGGCGCCCTCGACACCTTCCGGTACCAGAGTCGCAAGGGCACGCAGGTCGTCAAGCGAGGAAACGCCGCCGGAGGCGACGACGGGCTTTTCGGTCGCGGCGCAGACATTGCGCAGCAGCTCCAGGTTGGGGCCCTGGAGGGTGCCGTCCTTGGCGATGTCGGTGACGACGTAGCGGGCGCAGCCCTCGGAGTCGAGGCGGGCCAGCGTCTCGTACAGATCGCCGCCGTCCCGGGTCCAGCCGCGGCCGCGCAGCGTGGTGCCGCGCACATCGAGGCCCACCGCGATGAGGTCGCCGTGCTCGGCGATGACCTTGGCGACCCATTCCGGGGACTCCAGGGCGGCCGTGCCGAGGTTCACCCGGGCGCAGCCGGTGGCCAGGGCGGCGGACAGCGAGGCGTCGTCGCGGATGCCGCCGGACAGCTCGACCCTGAGGTCCATGGCGCGGGCCACCTCGGCGATCTGCTGGCGGTTGTCCCCGGTGCCGAAGGCGGCGTCGAGGTCCACCAGGTGCAGCCATTCGGCGCCCGCCCGCTGCCAGGCCAGGGCGGCCTCCATCGGGTCGCCGTACGACGTCTCGGAGCCGGACTCGCCGTGGACGAGGCGGACGGCCTGGCCGTCGCGGACATCGACGGCGGGGAGGAGTTCGAGGCGGTTCGAGCGCATTGCGGACAACCTTCGGTGAGAGCGTGCGGGCGGTGCGGGTGGGTGCGGACCGGAGCCGGCGCGGGCCGGTCAGAGCGTGTCGAGCCAGTTGCGGAGCAGCCGCGCTCCGGCGTCACCCGACTTCTCGGGGTGGAACTGAGTGGCCCACAGCGGGCCGTTCTCCACGGCGGCGACGAACGGCTCGCCATGGGTGGCCCAGCTGACCTTGGGGGAGGGCATGTGGGGGTTGGTGACCTCGAGCTCCCAGGTGCGGACCGCGTAGGAGTGGACGAAGTAGTAGCGCTCGTCCTCGTCCAGGCCCGCGAAGAGCTGTGAGTCCTCGGGTGCCTTGACCGTGTTCCAGCCCATGTGGGGGACGACGGGGGCGCGCAGCGGCTCGACCGTGCCGGGCCATTCGTCCAGGCCCTCGGCCTCGACGCCGTGCTCGATACCGCGCCCGAAGAGGATCTGCATGCCGACGCAGATGCCCATGACCGGGCGGCCGCCGGACAGCCGGCGCCCCACGATCCAGTCGCCGCGCGCCTCACGCAGCCCGTTCATGCAGGCGGCGAAGGCGCCGACGCCGGGCACGAGGAGGCCGTCGGCCGCCATGGCCTTGTCGTAGTCGCGGGTGATCTCGACCTGCGCGCCGACATGGGCGAGGGCCCGCTCGGCGGAGCGTACGTTGCCGAATCCGTAGTCGAAGACGACGACGTTCTTCGCGGTCGTGCTGTGCGTCAGGTCGCTCAATTCCATACCTCAAGCCGCAGGATCCCGGCGAGCAGCGCCATCGTGGCGCCGATCCCGAGCAGCGTGACGATGCTCTTGGAGATGCCCTGCTTCACGAAGGAGATGACCCCGCCGAGCAGAAACAGCCCCACGAGGATGAACACGGTCGACAAGCCGTTCAAGACGCTACCTCGTTCGCTTCTCCGCCCGCGCGGCGAAAGCGCGGGTCGCGTGCCGTCTGCGGCCCGGCGGCCGCGCGCGCGACGCTCACAGGGCCCCCTTCGTGGAGGGGAGGATCCCGGCGGCGCGGGGGTCGCGCTCGCTGGCGTAGCGCAGGGCCCGCGCCAGGGCCTTGAACTGGCACTCCACGATGTGGTGCGCGTTGCGCCCGTAGGGGACGTGGACGTGCAGGGCGATCTGGGCCTGGGCCACGAAGGACTCCAGGATGTGCCGGGTCATCGTGGTGTCGTAGGTGCCGATCATCGGCGCGATGTTCTCCGGCTCGGTGTGCACCAGGTACGGGCGGCCGGAGAGGTCAACCGTCACCTGGGCCAGCGACTCGTCCAGCGGCACCGTGCAGTTGCCGAACCGGTAGATGCCCACCTTGTCGCCGAGCGCCTGCTTGAAGGCGGCGCCGAGCGCGAGGGCGGTGTCCTCGATGGTGTGGTGGGTGTCGATGTGCAGGTCGCCCTCGGTCTTGACCGTGAGGTCGAAGAGGCCGTGGCGGCCGAGCTGGTCGAGCATGTGGTCGTAGAAGCCGACACCTGTCGACACATCGACCTGGCCGGTGCCGTCGAGATCGATCTCGACGACGACCGAGGTCTCCTTGGTCGTGCGCTCCACACGTCCCACGCGGGTCATGCGCTCTTCTCCTTCATCAGCTCGCGTACCGCGTCGAGGAACGCGTCGTTCTCGGCCGGTGTGCCCGCGGTGACCCGCAGCCGGCCCGGTACGCCGTTGTCACGGACCAGGACGCCCCGGTCCAGCAGGCCCTGCCACGCCGCGTGGGCGTCCTCGAAGCGGCCGAACTGGACGAAGTTGGCGTCGGAGTCGGTCACCTCGCAGCCGAGCGTGCGCAGCTCGCTCACCAGCCGGTCGCGCTCGGCCTTCAGCGACTCGACGTACCCCAGCAGCGTATCGGTGTGCTCCAGGGCGGCCAGCGCGGTGGCCTGGGTGACAGCGGACAGGTGGTACGGCAGGCGGACCAGCTGGACGGCGTCGACGACCGCCGGATCGGCGGCGAGATAGCCGAGCCGCAGCCCGGCCGCGCCGAACGCCTTGGACATGGTCCGCGAGAGCACCAGCCGCGGCCGCCCCTCGATCAGCGGCAGCAGCGAGGGACGGTGGCTGAACTCCCCGTACGCCTCGTCCACGACGACGAGGGCCCCGGCGGCCTCCGCCCTGGCGGCCTGCGCCGCCTCGTAGAGCGCCAGCACCGTCTCGGCCGCGACGGCGGTCCCCGTCGGATTGTTCGGCGAGGTGATGAAGACGACATCGGGGCGGTGCTCGGTGATGGCCTTACGGGCGGCATCGACATCGATGGTGAAATCGGCGTTCCGGGGACCGGAAATCCAGCCGGTGCCGGTGCCGCGCGAGATCAGCGCGTGCATCGAGTACGAGGGCTCGAAGCCGATCGCGGTGCGCCCCGGTCCGCCGAAGGTCTGCAGCAGCTGCTGCAGCACCTCATTGGACCCGTTGGCCGCCCAGACCTGGGCGACGCCGACCTGAAGGCCGGCCGTACGGCTGAGGTAGCGGGCCAGCTCGGTGCGGAGCTCGACCGCGTCCCGGTCCGGGTAGCGGTTGAGGTTCCGGGCCGCCTCGGTGACCCGCTCGGCGATGCGGGCGACCAGCGGCTCGGGCAGCGGATAGGGGTTCTCGTTGGTGTTCAGCCGTACGGGCACCTCGAGCTGCGGGGCGCCGTACGGGGATTTGCCACGGAGCTCGTCCCGGATCGGGAGATCGTCAATGCCGGTCACTTGCTCGGTGGCACCTTCCAGTCGAACCTTGCCTTCACCGCGGCGCCGTGGGCGGGCAGATCCTCCGCCTCGGCCAGCGTCACCACATGGCCGGCGATCTCGGCCAGCGCCTCCCGGCTGTAGTCCACCACGTGGATGCCGCGCAGGAAGGACTGCACGGACAGCCCCGAGGAGTGGCAGGCGCAGCCGCCCGTGGGCAGCACGTGGTTGGAGCCCGCCGCGTAGTCGCCGAGCGACACCGGGGCGTAGGCCCCGACGAAGATCGCCCCGGCGTTGCGCACCCGGGCCGCGACGGCCGCCGCGTCCTCGGTCTGGATCTCCAGGTGCTCGGCCGCGTACGCGTCCACCACGGCCAGGCCCTGCTCCAGACCGTCGACCAGCACGATGCCGGACTGCCGCCCGGCCAGCGCCGGACGGATCCGGTCCTCGACGTGCTTGGTGGCCCCCACCTGGACCTCGAGCTCCTTCTCGACCGCGGCGGCCAGCTCCTCGGAGTCGGTGACCAGCACGGAGGCGGCCAGCGGATCGTGCTCGGCCTGGCTGATCAGGTCCGCGGCCACGTGCACCGGGTCGGCGGTGGCGTCGGCGAGGATGGCGATCTCGGTCGGCCCGGCCTCGGCGTCGATGCCGATCCGGCCCTTGAGCAGCCGCTTGGCCGCGGCCACAAAAATGTTGCCCGGCCCGGTCACCATCGCGACCGGACGGCAGTCCTCGGTGCCGTAGGCGAACATGGCGACGGCCTGAGCGCCGCCCGCCGCGTACACCTCGTCCACGCCCAGCAACGCGCACGCCGCGAGGATCGTGGGGTGCGGCAGCCCGCCGAACTCCGCCTGCGGCGGGGAGGCGACGGCCATCGAGCCGACCCCGGCCTCCTGCGCGGGCACCACGTTCATCACCACGGAGGAGGGGTAGACCGAGCGCCCGCCAGGTACGTACAGCCCGACGCGCTCGACCGGCACCCAGCGCTCGGTGACCGTGCCGCCCGGCACCACCTGGGTGGTGTGGTCGGTGCGCCGCTGGTCGCGGTGGACCAGCCGGGCCCGCCGGACGGACTCCTCCAGGGCGGCGCGCACGGCCGGGTCCAGCTCCGCGAGGGCGCGCTCCAGCGCCTCCGCGGGGACCCGCACCCGCTCTATGGCGACGCCGTCGAACCGATGGGCGTAGTCGATCAGCGCAGCGGTACCACGATGGCGCACGTCGTCGCAGATGGGCCGCACCTTCTCCAGGGCGGCCTCGACGTCGAGCTCGGCACGGGGCAGCAGGTCGCGGTCGATGCCGCCTTCCGGGAAGGCGGCACCGCGCAGATCGATACGGGAGATCACGCGATCAATTGTCTCAGACCCGCCACGACGCCCCTCCCCCCGTATCAGTCAGTGATACGGACGCCCTAAGTTGACCCTGACCGTTGGCGTTCAACCGGTTACTCAGCGGGAATGTGCTCCGTACGGGGACACGGAGAATCAGGAGGGGACACGGCTGTGACCGAGCCGCACGATGGCGACCCACCCCCGGGCCTCGATCTGACCACCGCCGAATGGGGCATGTGGCAGGCGTTCCGCAATGGCAGCACCCATGATCTGCGCACGTCGCACCCCCAGCGGAACGATCCCTCCGGCCCGTACGCCTGGGGCCCGGAGCGCAGTGTCCGTGCGCGTGTCGTGGCCCTCCTGCTGCTGGACGGGCCGCCCGCGCAGCCGGGCCGGGTCGCCGCGCTCAAGCTCAACGGGGTGCACATCACCGGCACGCTCGACCTGGCCGGCGGGAACATCGAGCCCTATGTGGAGCTGAAGAACTGCCGCTTCGAGCGGGAGGTGCTGCTTCCCGAGGCGCAGTTCACCACTCTGCGCCTGGTGGGCTGCGCCCTTCCCCGGCTGGAGGCGGCCCGGCTGCGCACCGAGGGCGATCTGCATCTGCCGCGGTGTGTGGTCGAACACGGGATCCGGCTCACCGACGCCCATATCGGCACGGATTTACTGCTCAACCAGCTGATCGTGCGCCGCGACCGCCGGGGCATGTCGATCAGCGCCGACGGGCTGACCGTCGCCCAGGACTTCCAGGCCGACATGATCGAGTCCTATGGCGAGCTGAGCCTGCGCGGGGCGCAGATCGGGGTGTCCCTCAGCCTGCGCGGCAGTCGGCTGCGCAACCCTTACGGCCGCCGCGCGCTCAACGCGCCGCAGCTGACCGTGGAGCGCAGCCTCTATCTCACCGCGGGCGGGGTGAGCACGTACTCCAGCGGCTCCACCCCGCCGTACGGCACCGCCTCCACCCCCACCCGGGGCACCCGGATCCAGCGCTTCGAATGCGAGGGCGGGATCCGGCTGGACGACGGGCGGATCGGCGACGCCATCGACTTCGACCAGGCCCGCTTCATCATGGAGAACGACCAGGAGCTGTCGCTGCGCCGGGTCCAGACGCCCGAACTGCGCTTCCTCGGGGAGCGGCCGCAGCGCGGGCGGGTGATCCTCTCCGGCGCCCGGGTGGTCAATCTTGTCGACAAGTCGGTGAGCTGGCCGGGGCCGGGCGGGCTGACCATGGCCGGGTTCAGCTATGAGTGCCTGATTCCGCGCGGCCACTTCCCGCTGGCCCGGCGGCTGGAGTGGGTGGCCGCGGCGACCCCCGAGTACGCGCCCGAGCCGTACGAGATGCTGGCCAACACCATGCGGGCCAGCGGCGAGGACGCCGACGCACGCGAGGTGCAGCTCGCCAAGCAGCGCCGCCGCCGGGAGACGCTGCCGGTCGCCGGGAAGGTGTGGGGCTATCTCCAGGACTGGACGGTGGCCTACGGCTACCGCCCGGGCCGGGCCGCGGTGTGGATGGCGGTGCTGTGGGCGGTCGGCTCGGTGTTCTTCGCCCACAACCGGCCGGAGGCGCTGAAGCCGAATGAATCCCCGAACTGGAACGCCTCGCTGTACACGCTCGATCTGCTGATCCCGGTGATCGATCTGGGCATGGACGGCTACTGGAGGCCGGACGGCGCCGTCCAATGGGCGTCCATCGTCATGATCCTGCTGGGCTGGGTGCTGGCCACCGCGGTAGCCGCCGGCGCGTCCCGGCTCCTGCGGCGCCAGTGACCGGCTCCTGCGGCGCCAGTGACCGGCTCCTGCGGCGCCAGTGAAAGGAAACGCGCGGGGCCATTAGGCTTACGCCCCGTGACCTCCGCGCGCCTTCCGCTCTTCCCGCTGAACACGGTGCTGTTCCCGGGGCTCGTCATGCCCCTGAACGTCTTCGAGCAGCGGTACCGCTCCCTGATGCGCGATTTGTCAGCGCTTCCCGAGGACGCGCCGCGCCGGTTCGGGGTGATCGCGATCCGGGACGGCCATGAGGTCGCCCCGAGCGCGGTCGGCCTCCCGGACTCCGCCACGCGGCCGGACCCCGGCCCCACGGCCGGGTTCGGACCGGATCCCGCCAAGTCCTTCTACGCCGTGGGGTGCGTGGCGGACGCGGCCACCATCCGGGAGCAGGAGGACGGCACCTTCGAGGTGCTGGCCACCGGCACCACCCGCTTCGAACTGGTCTCCGTGGACTCCTCCGGCCCCTATCTGACGGCCGAGGTCAAGGAGCTGGAGGAGGAGCAGGGCGAGGGGGCCGGGGCGCTGGCCTCGGGGGTGGTACGGGCCTTCCGCATGTACCAGAAGCGGCTCGCGGGCGCCCGTGAGCGGACCCTGGCGAACGAGCAGGACCTGCCGGGCGAACCGTCCGTTCTCTCCTACCTGGTGGCGGCCGCGGCCGTGCTCGACACGCCCGCGAAACAGCGGCTGCTGCAGGCGCCGGACACCGCGAGCCGACTGGCCGACGAGCTGAAACTCCTTCGCGCCGAGAGCGCCGTCATCGGTAAGCTCCCGTCACTCCCGGCCGTCGATCTGACCCGCGGTCCCACCAGCCCCAACTGACGCGGACGAATATGCCCAAGAAGACCAAGAAGACCTCGGCGGGCACCCCCGCCACCACCGCCCTCACCGCGACGGGCACGGATTTCACCCTGCACTCCTACGAGCACGACCCGGCAGCCCCCTCCTACGGCGAGGAGGCCGCCCAGGCGCTCGGCGTCGAACCGGGCCGGGTCTTCAAGACCCTTGTCGCGAGCGTCGATGACCGCCTTACGGTCGCCATCGTGCCAGTCTCGGCCACGCTCGACCTCAAGGCTCTCGCCTCGGCGGTGGGCGGCAAGCGCGCCACGATGGCGGACCCCGCGGCGGCCGAGCGCAGCACGGGCTATGTGCGGGGCGGGATCTCCCCGCTCGGTCAGCGCAAGCGCCTTCCCACGGCCCTGGACGAGTCGGCCACCGGCTACGAGACGATCTGTGTCTCGGCGGGCCGGCGCGGGCTGGAGGTCGAGCTGTCGCCGGGGGACCTGGCGTCGCTGACCGACGCGGTGCTGGCGCCGATCGCCCGCTCCTAGGGCCTGCCGTCTCAGGGGGCGCCCTGCTCCCGACGCCCAGCACGGCCGCCCACCGCGTTGTAGCAGCGCCCGGGTACGGCCCGCGATGCCCCGCCTCTCGATAGACCGCACCAGCTCCCCCGGCCACCGCTGGGAGGCGCCCCTGGGCTGTCCACGTTCGTCGCCAACACCGGCGACCGCCCCGAGGCGCAGCGCACCCGCACCAACATGGTCATCGGACGGCGCGTCGACGGCATGATCTTCGGCGACGCGTATGTGGACGGGCGGTTCCTGGACGAGGTGGCCGGCCGCGGCATTCCGTTCGTCCTGGTCAGCCGCACCGCCGGGGCCCACCCCTCGGTGACCTGCGACGACTATCTCGGCGGGCGGCTGGTCGCCGAGCATCTGCTGAAGCTGGGCCACCGCGATGTCGCCGTCGTCGCGGGCGAGCCGTACGCCAGCACCGGCATCGACCGCACCGCGGGCCTGGTGGACCGCTATCGCGAGGCGGGGCTGTCCGTTCCGGCGGACCGCATCGCCCACTCCCGCTTCGACGTCTCGGGCGGCCACGCCGCGACGGCGCGGCTGCTGGACACCCCGAACCCCCCGACGGCCATCTTCGCCGTCAACGACTTCGCGGCCATCGGCGCGATAGGCGCGCTGCGCAACCAGGGGCTGCGGGCGGGGGTCGATGTGGCCGTCGTGGGCTTCAACGACACGCCGTTGGCTGCGGAGTTGCCGGTGCCGCTGACGACGGTGCGGTCACCCATGCTCGACATGGGGCGCGAGGGGCTGCGGACGCTGCTGCGGCTGCTGGAGGGCGAAGCCGTGGAGTCCAAGCGCCTGCGCCCCGAACTCATCGTCCGCGCCTCCAGCGTTCGCTCGCACTGACCCAGGGGAGCTCCCTGCCCCGGAAGGGCCCCTGCCCCGAGGAGAGGGCCGCGGCGCCGGGCCCTCCCTCTGAGCGCCGGGTCCCGCTTGAGCGCCGGGTCCCGGCAGGGCTTCGCCGCGTTCCGCTCAGCGCGCTCCCGGCATCGTCGGGGGCGGCAGGGCGGGCTCCGGGTCCCGGGGGCCGAACAGCCCCGTCAGGGCCAGGTGGATCACCATCGCCGCCACCGACCACGCCAGCAGCGCACCCTTCGCGCCCAGCTTGAGCGGTCCGTCGAAGGTGACGCCCTTACCGACCTCCTTGGCATGGGCCACGACGTCCGAGGTGGGCCCCAGCCAGAGGCCCAGCCGCCAGGCGATCACCGAGGCGAGCACCCCGCCGATCGCCAGACCGATGACCAGCGCGATACCGCCGTGGCGGAAGAGCAGAAAGACGATGAGGGCCGAGACGGCCCCGAAGGCGAGCCCGAGCAGCGTGAACACACCGTCCGCGCCGATCGCGTCCTCCCCTTCCGAGTTCTTCAGATAGACGGCGGAGCCGTCCGAGACCAGGGGAACCTTGGGCGCCAACCACAGCCACAGCAGCCCGAGAAGCACCCCGGAGACCGCCACCGCGATGGCGACCAGCGACGCCTGCACCAGTTCGGCGCGCAACTCGGGCCCCGGCTCGGAGTACTCGGAGTGCTCCGAGCCCTCCGGATGCCCGGAAGGGTGCTCGGGGTGCTCCGGGTATCCGGAGGGATTCGGCACGGAGGAGTCCCCGGCAGGCTGCCCGTGAGCCGGGGGGCGGCCCTCGGCGGGGTCCTCGTGCGGCGGAGGCGGATCATGTGGCGTCAACGGTGCGGTCACCCCGTCATCGTGCCAGGCGGACGGCGTACTTCGGTCGGCGGGACGTTCGCTGCGGCGCGTCACCGCACGGCCGCCCGCCGATAGGCCCAGGTCGCGGCGGCGAGGGATACCACGGCCACCCCGGCGCACACCCCGAGGTCGGCACAGACCACCCACCAGTCGGGCTGCCCGTCGAAGGTCCGGGCCAAGGCCTCCACACCGTACGTCGACGGCAGCAGATCGCGCGCGTACGACACCACCTGCGGCATCCGGTCCGCGGGCAGCACCCCCAGCAGCAGCGCGGCGGACATCCCCAACTGCCCGCATAGCGTGGCGAGTTCCTGACGCGGGGCGAGCAACCCCAGCACGGCGCCAAGTCCGGCGAGGGCGGCGCCGGAGAGGGGGATCACGGCGAGGAGGATCCACAGATGCGTCATGGGCAGTTGGAAGAGCACACTGCCCATGACCGCGGTGACGATGGTCCCGGGCACGGTGAAGGAGGCGTAGGCGGCGGCCGCCCCGAGCACCACGGCCGAGGGCGGCACCGGCAGGGTGGCGTAGTGGTCGAGCCCGCCGCTGGCCCGCAGCTGGCCGAAGTACTGGGCGAGCAGGTTGAGCGCCACGAAGGCGACGACCAGCACGCTCGACCCGGCCACCACCGACCGCGCCTCGCTCCCGCCGTCCACCACCCCGCGCATCAGGATCATGATCCCGATGGACTGGAAGGTGGCCACGAAGAGCAGCGGTATCCGGGCGACCCGGGCCCGCGAGAGCTGGGCGCGGTAGACCGCGGCGAGCGCGGGGAAGAGCCGCGCCCGCGCCGCCAGCGGCGCGGGGATGTCCCCGGCCTCACCGGACGCCCCCGACGTACCGGAGGCACCGGACGAGACACCGGGCGCACTGGGCAGCCCAGCGGAAGCACCGGACACACCAGGCACACCAGTGGTCCCGGACACACCGGACACGGCGGGCATGACACTCACGTTGTGCGGCTCCTCTTCGCCTCTACGGCTCTTACGGTCACGGTCACGGTCACGGTCACGGTCACCGACGTGTTCACCGGCTCGCCCCGGCACTCACGCCTTCACCAGCCCCTCCGCGCCCTCCGCACGGCCGCCCAGGGCGATGTACACATCCTCCAGGCTCGGCGTGGCAAGGGTGAAATCGTCCAACGCCGCGAAGGCGGGGCCACCGGTCACGGTGCCGATGGCGGCGCGCGCCTCGTCCGGCGGGAGCCGGAGCGTCCAGCGTCGCCCGGAGACGCCGTCGGCGGCCCGGCCCGCCTCGGCGGCCTTCCGCAGAGCGGCGACCTCGGGCACGTCCAGCGGCGGCTCGGTGCGCCACACCAGCTCCAGCCGTACCTCGTCGGCGACCAGCGCCTTCAGTCCGGCGGGCGTGTCGCAGGCGATGACCTTGCCGCGGTCCAGCACGGCGACCCGGTCCAGAACCGTTTCCGCCTCGATCACATTGTGGGTGACCAGCACCACAGTCACGCCCCGCTCGGCCCGCCGCCGGTCCACGGCCGCCCATACGGCGCGCCGGGCGACGGGGTCCATCCCGCTGGTGGGCTCGTCCAGCACCAGCAGCGGCCGCTCCCCCACCAGCGCGGCGGCGACGCAGGCCAGCCGCCGCTGGCCCCCGGAGAGCTTCTTCAGCGGGCGCCCGGCGATCTCCCCGAGCCCCAGCTCCTCGATCACCGCGTCCCGCTCGGCACGGGCCGCGCGGGCCTCCAGCCCGCGCAGCCGCGCGGTGGTCTCGGCGGCGAGGGCGACGGTCAGCTCGTCCAGCGCGGTCGAGTCCTGGCCGAGATAGCACAGCAGCCGGGCGGCGCGCTCGGGGTGGCGTACGAGATCGTGGCCGAGCACCCGCACGCTGCCCTCGTCCGGCCGCAGCAGGCCGGTGAGCTGCCGTACGAGGGTGGATTTACCGGCGCCGTTGGGTCCGAGCAGCCCGAAGACCTCGCCGCGCACCACATCGAGGTCGATGCCGTCGCTGGCCCGGACGGCGGGCGTGGCGGGGGCGCCGCGGCGGCCGCGCGCCGCGGGATAGGTCTTGACCAGGCCGCGCACGGTGCACACCACATCGCCGCTCGTCGCCTGTTTCGCGCCCGTCCTCACGAGCTATGAGGGTACGCGCCCAAACACCCGCTCCCGTCCTCGGGGCCCTCGGGGACGGATCGGAGGATCACAGGACGAGGAGGGTCGGCGGCGCGGTCGTGTCGGTGCCGCCGGGGGTCGTGACGAGAACGGACGTCCCGGGGAGCACCACGGGCACGACGGCGAGGATCTGGGTCGGCGAGAGGCTCACGAAGGTGGCGGGGGCCTGGGTGAGTCCGTTGCTGAGGGCCACCGCGGTGGCGTCGAGCAGACAGGTGCCGCTGATCGCGACGTTCCGGCCGGGAAGCTGCGCCGTCGGGGTGACGGAGACGGCGCTGGGGGCGTCGTAGGAGGTGTACGCGCAGCCGCTCCCATGGGGACGCTGGTTCCGGCCGAGGGAGGTGACGGTGACGTCCACCGTGTCGGTACAGCCCGCGATGGGGGTGGTGTGGGCGGGCGTGGTGACCGTGAGCTCGCCGTCGGTCCGCGGCGGGAACGTTCCGGTGGCCGCGCCGGCACGCCCGCCGCGAGCCCCCTGCCCGCAGCGAGCCCCCTTGACGGCGGGGGCCGCGGGGCGTCCGGCGGACCACGCGGCGGTGCCGCATATCGACGCTTTCCCCTCCCCGCCCCTTCCCGCAGCGTCTATATGCGGCTCCGCCGCGTGGCAGGGGCTCCGACCCTGGACGCCGGGGTCCGGGGCAGAGCCACATCGATGCTGCGGGAAGAGGAGCAGCTCGCCGCAGGCGTCAAGATCCGCCGAAGAGGGCGCTAGCCGCCCGTCTGGGCGTGCTCCGCGGCCGAGCGGAGGTCGATTTCGCGCCAGAAGCCCGCCCGGATCGCATAGCGGTCGTGCTCGTCGATCTGGTCGTCCTTGTGGGCCAGCAGCCCGAAGCGGGCCGCGTAGCGCAGCAGTTCACCGTCGATGCGGTGCGGGATGCGGGGGTACTCCGTGGAGATCTGGCGCAAGGGCCCCGGATCGGCGAGCCGGTCGGTCCAGCGGCGGGCGAAGACCTGGCCGACCTCGAACGGGTCGCCGCTGACGGCCGTGATGTCCTCCTCACGGTCGGCCCAGCGCTGCTCGGCGCTGGTGAGCTGGGCCAGCATGGGGAGGTTGGCGGTCTCCGGCGGCTCCCCCACGGCGCCGGGACCCCGGTCGATCCAGCCCTTGTCGGAGGACCAGCGCAGGGTGGCACCGGCGGCCTGCTGGCGCTCCGTCTGGCCGCCGGGCGCGGCCGGGCCGCGGCCCAGGTCGGCGAGGTCCTTGGGGGTGGGCACCCCTTTGCCGGCACCCGCCGCCGCGCCGTCCGCGCCCGCCTCGGGGGCCGGGGCCGCCGGACGGCCGGGGGCGGCGGCCGGGCCGGTCACATCGGCGCCGGGCCGGGCGGCACCGTTACGGCCACCGGGAGCCTCCGCCGTACCGGGCGCCCCGGTCGCGGCCGCGGCGGTAGCCGTCTCCGGCAGCGGGGCGGAGAGAATGGCCGCGATCTCCGGGCGTGGCTCGGAGACGGGCGCGCAGGGCCCGGGAAGCTCCTTGGCGCGCACCGCCCTGGTGATCCAGGCGCGGTCGAGGACGCGCCGCTCATCGGCCTCGGCGACGAGGTCCTCGGACTGGTTGTAGTCACCGTCGGCGGCCTGGACCGCCCAGAGGTGGACGGCGACGCCGTGCTCCTTGGCCGACATCAGCCCGGGGAGCAGGTCCCCGTCGCCGGTGACGAGGACGATGTCGGCGCACGCCCGATTGCGCGCGAGCTCGGTGAGCTCGGCGTGCATGGCGGCGTCCACGCCCTTCTGGGCCCAGCGGCCGTCACTGCGGGTGAGCGCACCGAGCCGTACGGTCACCCGAGGCATCACGCGCAGCCGCCGGTGCTCGGGCTGAGGCACACGGTCGGGGGCGCCGTCGAACCAGTAGATGCGCAACAGCGGGCACTCGGTCTCGGCCTCGGCCCGCTCCCGCAGGCCCTGGATGAGGGTCGCGTGGTCGACGGAGATACGCGATCGGGCGGGCTCCCCGGCCAGCAGGCTCGCGGCGGCGCCCAGCAGATACCCGGCGTCCACCAGGACGACGCAGCGGTCCACGTTCCACCCTCTTTCCTGACGGTCCAGTCCTCGGTCGCCCCCCGCGCACAGCCGTGCCCCGGATGTGGTTTTCGGCTTTCCTTCGAGTCTGCCCGACCGTGCGGGGGTTATCAGTCCGAACTGGATCACCGGCGTGGCGGATACGGCTTACCCGCCAATACCCCCCTTCTCACTCACCGTAATTGCCCGAAATGCACGGGTCACCGCGGCATGTCACTGTTTCTTCCCGAAGGGCTTCTCCTGGCAGGGCCCTTCGCCAGGGGGCTGATCCCAACCGGAGGAACACCACCATGGGCAAGAACAAGAACCGCGATCGCAAGCAGCAGGAACAGCGTCAGGAGCGCGGCACGGCCGACCGCTCCGCCGAGCAGCAGCCGTCGATGGAGGGGCAGTCGCAGGCGATGCGGCCGGAGGGCAGCCCCTCGACGGCCCGCAAGGGCCGGCAGAAGAGCTTCGGCCACAACTGACGCACCGCGCACCGGCGCTGGGCCACCGCGGTGGCAGGCCGCGCGACCGTGGCCCCCAGGGGCGCGCCCGATGCGGGCGCGCCCCTGGTGCGCTCTCGCCCTCGTCAGCGCCCTCGTCAGCGTCGAGGGCGCGTCAGCGGGGCCGGTCGGTCATCCGGCCAGGCAGGACGCCCCCAGCAGCACCTTGAGATCGCCGAAGAGCGCCGGGTCGGCGGTGACGCGGTGCCGGTCGAGCCGCAGCACGGTGGTCTTCCGCGCTCCCTGGAGCTTGATCCGCACCTCGGTGGCACCGCGGTGGTGGGTGAGCACCTCGCCCAGCTTCTCGACCAGCGGCGGGGTGACCTTGACCGTGGGAATGGTGATCGTCACGGGCGCGTTGGCCGATGCCTCGGACAGATCGGGGACCATCAGCTCCATGGCGACCAGCCGGGGCACGTCCTCGCGCTTGTCGAGGCGGCCCTTGACGAAGACGACCGCGTCCTCGACGAGCTGGGTGGAGACCAGCTGATAGGTGGCGGGGAAGAACATGCACTCGATGGAGCCGGCCAGGTCCTCCACAGTGGCGATGGCCCAGGCGTTGCCCTGTTTGGTCATCTTGCGCTGCAGACCGGAGATGATCCCGCCGATGGTGACGATCGCGCCGTCCGCGTGCTCACCCCCGGTGAGCGCGGAGATCGCGGCATCCGCCTTCTCGTTCAGCACATGCTCGATGCCGAACAGCGGATGATCGGAGACATACAGGCCCAGCATCTCCCGCTCCTGGGCCAGCAGATAGGTCTTCTCCCATTCGACGTCCGAGAACTCGACGTCGAGGCCGAAGCCCGGCCCCTCGCCGTCCCCGCCGTCACCGGCCATACCGCCGAAGAGGTCGAACTGCCCCTCGGCCTCCTTGCGCTTGACCGCGACCACATTGTCGATCAGCGCCTCGTAGTGCGCCGTGAGCCCCTTACGGGTGTGGCCCATCTCGTCGAACGCGCCCGCCTTGATCAGCGATTCCGTGGTGCGCTTGTTGCACACGACCGCCTCGACCTTGTCCAGGTAGTCCGGGAACGAGGCGTACTTCCCCTTCGCCTTACGGCCGCGGATGATCGCTTCCACCACGTTCTGACCCACGTTCCGGACCGCCGTGAGACCGAAGAGGATCACATCATCACCCTGAGCGGTGAAGTTGGCCTCGGACTCATTGACGTTCGGCGGCAGCACCTTGATGCCCATGCGACGGCACTCGTTCAGATAGACCGCCGACTTGTCCTTGTCGTCGCGGACCGAGGTGAGCAGCGCCGCCATGTACTCGGCGGGGTAGTTGGCCTTGAGGTACGCGGTCCAGTAGGTGACCAGGCCGTACGCGGAGGAGTGCGCCTTGTTGAACGCGTATCCGGCGAACGGGACCAGGACGTCCCACACGGCCTGGATGGCCTCGTCGGAGTAGCCGCGCTCCCGGCAGCCCTTCTGGAAGGGCACGAACTCCTTGTCCAGGACCTCCTGCTTCTTCTTGCCCATCGCACGGCGGAGCAGGTCGGCCTGGCCGAGCGAGTAGCCCGCGAGCACCTGAGCGGCCTTCTGCACCTGCTCCTGGTACACGATGAGGCCGTAGGTGATGCCCAGGACCTCCTTGAGCGGCTCCTCCAGCTCGGGGTGGATCGGGGTGATCTCCTGCTGCCCGTTCTTCCGCAGCGCGTAGTTGATATGCGAGTTCATGCCCATCGGGCCCGGCCGGTAGAGGGCCGAGACGGCGGAAATGTCCTCGAAGTTGTCGGGCTTCATCATGCGCAGCAGGGAGCGCATGGGGCCGCCGTCGAACTGGAAGACGCCGAGGGTGTCACCGCGGCAGAGCAGTTCGAAGGTCTTGGGGTCGTCCAGGGACAGATCGAGCATCTTGAGGTCGATGCCCTTGTTGGCGCGCACCATCTTGACGGCGTCGTCCATGATGGTGAGGTTGCGCAGGCCCAGGAAGTCCATCTTCAGCAGGCCGAGCGACTCACAGGTGGGGTAGTCCCACTGGGTCACGACCTGGCCGTCGTTCTTCGGCGAGAAGACCGGGACATGGTCGGTCACCGTCTCGCTCGACATGATCACGCCGGCGGCGTGCACACCCATCTGGCGCACCAGGCCCTCGATACCGCGCGCGGTGTCGATGACCTTCTTCACATCCGGCTCGTTCTCATACATCCCGCGCACCTCGCCCGCCTCGCTGTAGCGGGGGTGCTTCTCATCGGTGATGCCGGAGAGCGGGATGCCCTTGCCGAGGACGTCGGCGGGCATGGCCTTGGTGATGCGGTCGCCCATCGCGTACGGATAGCCGAGCACCCGGGCCGAGTCCTTGATGGCGTTCTTGGCCTTAATGGTGCCGTACGTGCCGATCTGGGCGACCTTGTCGTGTCCGTATTTCTCGGTGACGTACCGGATCACCTCACCGCGCCGACGCTCGTCGAAGTCGATGTCGACATCGGGCATGGACACACGCTCGGGGTTGAGGAACCGCTCGAAGATCAGCCCGTGCTCGACCGGGTCGAGGTCGGTGATGCCCATCGCGTACGAGACGATCGAACCGGCCGCCGAGCCTCGGCCGGGGCCGACCGCGATGCCGTTGTTCTTGGCCCACATGATGAAGTCGGCGACCACGAGGAAGTAGCCCGGGAACCCCATCTGGATGATGACGTCCATCTCGTACTCGGCGAGCTTCTGACGGTCCTCGGGGACACCGCCGGGGAAGCGGCGGGCCATCCCCTTGCGGACCTCCTCCTGGAACCAGGTCACCTCGGTGTACCCCTCGGGGACGTCGAACCGCGGCATCAGGTCGCGCTTTTCGAACCAGCCGGTGGCGTCGATCTGCTCGGCGACCAGCAGGGTGTTGGCGCACCCCTGCTGCCAGGCGTCGGAGGAGTCGATGGCATACATCTCCTCCGTGGACTTCAGGTAATAGCCGGTGCCGTCGAAGCGGAAGCGGTCCGGGTCGGAGAGGTTCTTACCGGTCTGGACGCACAGCAGCGCGTCATGGGCCGTCGCCTCGCGGGAGTACGTGTAGTGCGAGTCGTTGGTGACCAGCGGCGGGATGTCCAGCTTCTTGCCGATCTCCAGCAGTCCGTCCCGGACCCGGCGCTCGATCTCGATGCCGTGGTCCATCAGCTCCAGGAAGTACCGGTCCTTGCCGAAGATGTCCTGGTACTCGGAGGCGGCCTTCAGCGCCTCGTCGAACTGGCCGAGCCGCAGCCGGGTCTGCAGCTCGCCCGAGGGGCAGCCGGTGGAGGCGATCAGCCCCTCGGACCACTGGGCGATGGTCTCCTTGTCCATCCGCGGCCACTTGACGAAATAGCCCTCCATATAGGCGTCCGAGGAGAGCCGGAAGAGGTTGTGCAGACCGGTCTTGTTCGACGCCCAGATGGTCTTGTGGGTGTAACCACCGGAACCGGAGACGTCATCGCGCTTCTGATGCGGCTGGCCCCACTGGACACGCCGCTTGTAGCGCCGCGACTCGGGCGCCACATACGCCTCGATCCCGATGATCGGCGTGATCCCGGCGCCGGTCGCCTGCTGGTAGAAGTCGTACGCGCCGTGGAGGTTGCCATGGTCGGTCATGGCGATGTGCGTCATGCCCATCTCGTTGCACGCGTTGAACATGTCCTTGAGCCGCGCCGCACCGTCCAGCAGCGAGTACTGGGTATGGACATGCAGGTGCGTGAAGGGCGGCTTGGTCACGGTGGAAGACCTCCGGCGAACAATCGATGACGGCAGGGCGAGACAGCTCCGAAGGTTACCCCTCCGCACTGACACGAGCCGGGCACTCGCGAGTAGCCTCAGGCGTTGATCCCGACGGGTCATCCGGTCTTCCCGCGCACCTGGCGCGACGGAACATACCCTGTCGTATCTGCCACACCGATCACATCCCTCATGCCCCAGGAGGCGTTCCGCGATGTCGAACCAGCAGACCCAGGCGGAACAGCGCGGCGAGCACATCCTCGCCGTATTCGACACCGCCTTCGGCGAGCTGCTCGCCGCCGACCCGGCCGCCTTCCGCGTCAAGTTCCGGAAGATGGCCGCCTCGGCGTTCGCGTTCTACCGCGGCACCGCCTGTCTGTTCTATTCCGATGTGGAGCGGGAGCGCGCCGGCGGGCCGTACCTGGACGACCGCACCGGCCGGGTGTGGATCCACGGTGACCTCCATGCCGAGAACTTCGGCACCTACATGGACGCCAACGGCCGGCTGATCTTCAATGTGAACGACTTCGACGAGGCGTACGTCGGCCCCTTCACCTGGGACCTGAAGCGTTTCGCCGCCTCCGTGGCGCTCATCGGCTACACCAAGGCGCTCAGCGACGAGAAGATCACCGAGCTGGTGCGGACGTACGCCGGCGCCTACCGCGAGCGCATTCACGCCCTGGCCACCGGCGCCAAGAACGACGAGGTGCCGCCCTTCACCCTGGAGACCGCCGAGGGTCCGCTGCTGGACGCGCTGCGTGACGCCCGCTCGCTGACCCGCTTCGGGCTGCTGGACTCGATGACCGAGATCCGCGACTTCGAGCGCCGCTTCACGGCCGGCGGC
Organism: Streptomyces sp. NPDC007875; assembly: GCF_042868035.1. Taxonomy (NCBI): domain Bacteria; kingdom Bacillati; phylum Actinomycetota; class Actinomycetes; order Kitasatosporales; family Streptomycetaceae; genus Streptomyces; species Streptomyces sp. NPDC007875. Next base: position 288,577 of record NZ_JBIADZ010000004.1, read on the forward strand.
GGGTCCATCGAGCTGGACGCGGCCACCCGCTACAAGGTCCTTGCCGCCTTCGACGGCTATCTGGAGACGCTCCCCGAGTCCAGTCTCTCGCGCCCGGACTCCTACCGCGTCAAGGACGTCGTGGGCCGCCGGGGCATCGGCATCGGCAGCGCCGGGCTCCCCTCGTACAACATCCTTCTGGAGGGCAACAGCGACGCCCTGGAGAACGATGTGGTGATCTACATGAAGCAGGGGCAGACCCCGGCGGTCTCCCGGCACATCACCGACGAGCAGGTGCGGTCGTACTTCCACCACGAGGGCCACCGCACGGTGATCTCCCAGCGCGCGCTGCAGGCCCACGCCGACCCGTGGCTGGGCTGGACCGAGCTGGACGGGGCCGGGCAGCTGGTCGCCGAGGTGTCGCCGTACGCGGTGGACCTCGACTGGTCCGACATCGACGACCCGGCCGAGATCGCGGCGGTCGTGGCCGACCTGGGGCGGGCCACGGCCACCATGCACGCGGCCGCCGACGACCAAAGCGGCCACTCGCTGGTGCCGTTCTCCACCGAGCGCGCCATCGACGCGGTGATCGCCGCCGACGAGGACGGCTTCGCCGACCTCCTGGTGGACTTCGCGCACTCTTACGGTGCCCGCGCCCGGGCCGACCACCAGATCTTCGTGGACCTCTTCCGCAACGGCCGCATCCCCGGGCTCTGATCGCCACCCTGGCCCCTGATCGTCCCCCGGCCATGGCCGCCGGCACCACTTCCCGGTTGGCTCCTCTATCGTTACCGGTCATGTGGCCTGGACAGCAGCCGCCGGGGGGCGAGCAAAACCCGCAGCAGAACCCGTACCAGCAGCCGGAGCACCCGCAGCCGGGTCATCCGCCGCCTCCGGCCCAGCCCCTGGGTTTCCCGCCCGCTCCCCCGCCGCCCGGCCCGGGCGGCGGGCCCTGGGGTGGCGCTCCCGCCCCGGCGGACCCGCAGCGCAAGGCCGGGCTCACGGCCGTGGTGGCGGTGACGGTGGCCGCCGCGGTGGTCGCGGGCGCTCTCCTGATCACAGATGACGGCAAGGACTCCAGGGCCGATTCCGTGGACGATGTCGTCCAGGGCCCGGCGGGCTCCGGCGGTTCCAGCGGTTCTGACAGCTCGGAGGACCCGGGCGGAGCGGGCGGCTCAGGGGGCTCGCAGAAGCTCGTCCTGCCCGCCCACAGCTCCGGTCCGAGCGGCACCACCGTGGTGATCGGCAAGGCCGGCGCCGGGCACACCCTCGACGTCTACGCGGACGTCCGCTGCCCACCGTGCGCCACCTTCGACCAGAAGGTCGGGCCCACCATCGCGAAGGACATCGAGGCCGGTAAGTACAAGGTCTCGTTCCACTTCGCCGCCATCATCGACAAGAACATGGGCGGCAGCGGCTCCACGAGTGCCCTGAGCGCCCTCGGGGCGGCGCTGGACGTGAGCAGCGACGCCTTTCTCGACTACAAGGCCGCCCTGATGTCGCCGAAGAACCACCCCGAGGAGAACGAGGACTCCTACGCCGACGACAACCAGCTGCTGACCGTCTCCCAGGAGGTGCCCGCACTCGAGCGGAACGACTCCTTCCGGGAGGCTGTGCGCGAGGGCACCTACGTCCCCTGGGCGCAGAAGATGATCGCCGACTTCGACGCCTCCGGGGTGAACGGCACCCCCGCCGTCAAGCTCGACGGCTCCCAGCTGACCGGCAGCGGCGGCTCCACCCCGATGACCGCGACGGAGTTCACGGAAGCGGTGAACAAGCAGCTCAAGGGCGGTTAGCAGGCCGCCGGGGCCGATTCTTCACATGGTCCCTACAGCCGTTCATGGCAGAATTCGAAGTCATGGACGGCACCGGACCGCAGCTGAGGGCAGTGCGCGCGGCGCTCTTCACCGCGCTGTGCGTCATGCTGTCCTCGGCTTCGCATGTCCTGCTGTCGGCGGCCCCGCTGCCGCTGGGCACCGTCGCGGCGCTCTCGGTGGCCGTCTTCGCCGTCGCCTACGCCCTCGCGGGCCGGGAGCGGGGCTTCTGGTCCATAGCGGCCCTGCTGATCCCGCTGGAGCTGGCCGCCGACACGATCTTCACCACCGGCCAGCAGGCGTGTTACGGCCAGTCCGGCGGCCCCGTGGCGGGCTCCCTGCGCTCCATGGGGGTCACCGTGCTGTGCGGCGGCGATCTCGGCAGTCCGCTGCCCGGGGTCTCCCAGAATGGCGTCGGCACCCCGCTGGCGGCGGCCGTGAGCTCCGCCACCCCCTGGCTGCTGCTCGCCGCGCATGTCGCGGTGGGTCTGATCGCCTCAGCCTGGCTGCGGCGCGGCGAGGCCGCCCTGAGCCGTCTGCTGGCCTCCCTGGCCGCCTTCGCCTTCCGGCCGCTGCTGCTGGCCGTCGCGGTGCACGCCGCGGCCCTGCGGCCCCGTCGCCGCCCGGCCCCGCCGACCGTACGGCCGGTGCGCCCGGCGCCGGCGCTCCCTCTCCTCGTGCACTCCGTGGTGCGTCGCGGACCGCCCTGCTCGGCCGCTGCCTGAGCACAGCGATCCACACCCCCGTACGCATCACTGACGACGCACACCCACGGAGATCGATCCATCATGAGCAACCGCAACAACCAGCAGAACAAGCAGGCCGCGCGCGAGCGGCTGCGCGCCGAGCGTGAGCGCCAGGCCAAGAAGGACCGGACGCGGCGCCAGCTGTTCGTCGGCGGCGCGGTCGTCGCGGTCCTCGCGATAGCCGGCGGCATCGGCTACGCCGTCACCAACATGAACTCGGACGACGCCAACCAGAAGTGGCGGGCGGCGGCCGAGAAGAAGACGTTCGCGAAGCCCGCCAACACCACCGGCTCCCAGGGCACGACGGTCGTCATCGGCGAGAAGAAGGCCAAGAACACCCTGCACGTCTACGAGGACATGCGCTGCCCGGTCTGTGCCCAGTTCGAGAAGTACACCGGCCCGACCGTGCTCAAGGACATCAAGGACGGCACCTACAAGGCGCAGTTCACCATGGGCACCTTCCTCGACGACAACAAGCAGATGCCCGGCGCCGGCTCGAAGAACGCGCTGAGCGCGCTCGGCGCGGCCCTCAACGTCAGTCCGCAGGCGTTCCTGGACTACAAGGAGGCGCTGTACGCGCCGAAGAACCACCCCGAGGAGACCGATGACGCCTTCGCGAACGACCAGAAGCTGATCGACGTCGCACAGCAGGTCAAGGAGCTGAAGGGCAACACGGCCTTCGAGAAGGCCGTGAAGAACGGCACCTACGACCGGTGGGCGCTGGCCATGTCCAAGACGTTCAACGACACCAAGGACATCACCGGCACCCCGTCCTTCAAGCTCAACGGGAAGAAGCTGGAGGTGGGCGGCAACCCGCCGATGACTCCGGACCAGTTCACCCCGCTCGTCAAGCAGGGGCTCAAGAATTGACATCCTCGCCACCCGGTAGGCCGCGATTCCCGCCTACCGGGCCGGTGTCGGCTCCGGTGCCGGGTGGGTTCCCGCTTCACCGCGCTGTGCCGGAATCGAGGATCCTGGTCTTACCTGCGCTCCACGGGCTGTCACCGCCAGTCCGGCGGCCTTAGCGACGTTAACCGCCGCGTTGATGTCCCGGTCAAGAACGGTCCCACACGCCCCGCACGTCCAGGTACGGATGTGCAGGGGCTTGGGACCGTCTTTCACGCCGCACTGCGAGCACACCCGGCTGGTGGGCTCGAACCGGCCGATGCGCACGAAGGTACGCCCGTCCTGTGCGGCCTTGTATTCCAACATGGCTACGAACGCCGACCATCCAGCGTCATACACCGACTTGGCCAGGCGCGTGCGGGCGAGACCGTTCACCGCGAGGTCCTCCACCGCGACCGCTTGGTTCTCGCGGATCAGGCGAGTAGAGAGCCGGTGGTGGAACTCGCACCGCGCGTCGGCCACGCGCGCATGAGCGCGGGCCACCTTCTGCCGGGCCTTGTCCCGGTTCCTGCTGCCCTTCTCCTTGCGGGACAGGGCATGCTGGGCCTTCTTGAGCCGCTTCTCCGCCCGGCGCAGGAAGTGCGGCGAGTCGTCACCTCGGTGACCTCGGACAACCTCGGACAACCTCGACGATCTGCTCCATGTGGCGCCGCAGACGGTTTCCTTGGCCGCGGCCGCCGCGATCCGGGCCGCCAACCGCCATGTGACGTGGGTGGACATGGACTCGCACGGCTACGGCGTGCTCGATGTCACCGCTCAGCGGGCCCAGATGGACTTCTACACCGTCTCCGACAAGACCGATCGCAACGCCACGACCGCCTGGGCGCGGTCGTACCGCACCCAGGCGGGCAGCCAGCGGGTCGAGCGCGCCGACGCACCCGTGCGCTGACGCACCGGTTCACAGACGGTTCTCGGGATCAGAGGTCGGCCAGGAAGCCGAGCGCCACCCGCCAGGTGGCCTCGGCGGCCTCCTTGTCGTAGTCCGGCAGCTCGGGGTCGGTGAAGATGTGGCCGGCCCCGGCGTAGCGGAAGACCTCCACATCGGCGCCGGCCCGCCGCATCCGCAGATACCAGGCGTTGAGCCAGTCGTGTGGCTCGAACGGGTCGGGGTCGGCCACATGCAGCTGCACCGGCAGCTCATCGACCGTGGTGTCGTCGGCGATGTCCGAGGTGCCGTGCAGCAGAAGCAGTCCGCGCGCCTTGTCGTCGGCCAGCGCCAGGTTCTGCGCCAGGGCGCCGCCGAGCGAGAAACCGGCGTAGACCAGCCCGCGGTCCGAGTACGGCGCGGCGGCGGTGATGGCCCGTTTCAGCAGCTCGTCGCGGCCGATCCGCTCCTTGATCACCATGCCGTCCTCGACGGTTTCGGCGGTCTGCCCCTCGTACAGGTCCGGCACGACCACCTCATGCCCGGCCGCGCGCAGTCGGTCGGCCGCCTCCTGTACGGCGGGCCGCAGCCCGTACGCGGAGTGGAACAGAACAATCGTCGAGGTATCGGCCACCGCTGTCACTTCCTTTCCGTGGATCGCCCCCTCCCATCGTGCCAGTCCCGGTCTGAGGAGACCGGATCCGGGGAAGGCGGGACAGGACACCCGGAGTCTCCCTGAGGGAAGGATGAGGTAGGTGTCCATGGAGGACGTGCTGCGTCCGCTCGTCGTCATCGGCGGCTCACTGGCCATCACGCTGTTCATCGGCTGGGCCGTCGACTGGCTGCTGCGGAGGGTCGATGCCCGGCACCCCGAGACCCCCTTGTGGGGCCATCTGCGCCGCTGCCGGCTTCCGCTGCAGGTGACCGTGTGCACGGCGCTGCTGAGCGGTTCGTACGACAAGGCGCAGGCGAGGGTCGTCCAGGAGCACGAGTCGGCGATCGGCCGGCTGCTCGCGCTGGTGCTGATCGCGGCGACGGCGTGGCTCGTGGTGCGGGTCTCGTCGGCCGTCGTGGAGTCCTCCTACTTCCGCTACGCCTCCAGCGCGCACGATGCCGCGCGGGTGCGCCGGGTGCGCACCCAGGTGACGCTGATCCAACGGGTGGTGGCCGCGATCGTCGGCGTGGTGGCGGTCTCCGCCATGCTGCTGACCTTCCCTGCGATGCGCACGGTCGGCACCTCCATGCTGGCCTCCGCCGGGATCCTCGGTGTGGTCGCCGGTGTCGCCGCCCAGTCCACCCTGGGGAACCTCTTCGCGGGGCTGCAGATCGCCTTCGGCGACATGGTGCGGATCGGCGACACGGTGGTCGTGGACGGCGAGTGGGGCACGGTCGAGGAGATCACGCTGACCTTCCTGTCCGTACGGACCTGGGACGAGCGCCGGATCACCATGCCGGTGTCGTACTTCACCAACAAGCCGTTCGAGAACTGGTCGCGGGGCGGCACCCAGAAGGTGGCCACCGTCCTCTTCCACCTCGACCACACGGCGCCGATCGAGGAGATGCGCGAGCGGCTGCGCGAGATCGTGCAGAAGTCCCCGGCCTGGGACGGCCGGGACTGGAACCTGGTGGTGACGGACACCACTCCGAGCACCATCGTGGTGCGGGCGCTGATCACGGCGCGGGACCCGGACGACGCCTGGACCGTGCGCTGTGAGGTGCGCGAGAAGATGATCACGTGGCTGCGGGACGCCCATCCCCACGCCCTGCCGCGCATCGCCACCGCCCCGGCGGCCCAGCCCCCGCTGGCACGGCTGGAGCGCGAGCGGGCCCGTGAGCTCCACGACCGCCACGGCAGTCACGACCGTCTCGCCCGCTTCGAGGACGGGCTCCGTAAGGACACCCCGCACACACGGTGAGGGCACCGTCGGACCGCTACAGCGGCCGTCGCATCGCGCGGTGGGGGATGCCGCTGCCCTCGTCGAACTCGGGACCGAACGCCTCGTAGCCGAGCCGCTCGTAGAAGCCGAGCGCATGGGTCTGGGCCTCCAGATAGACCACGGCCAGACCGCGCCGGTGGGCCTCCGCCTCGACGGCCCGGACCAGGTCGGCCCCCAGCCCGGTGCCCCGCGCCGCCTTGGCCACCGCGAGGCGGCCGAGAACGGCGGTGGTGGCGCCGTCGACACCGGCGTGGGCGTACTTCTTGTCCGCGGCGGCGCCGTGCAGAAAGCGCACGGTGCCCACCGGGCGGCCCTCGCCGTCGGTGGCCAGGAGGTGGACGGCGTGCGCGTCGTACGCGTCCATCTCCTCCTCCTCGGGGATCCGCTGCTCCACCACGAAGACCTCCCGGCGGACCGCGAAGCAGCCGGACAGGTCCCCGTCGGTCACGACCTCGATCACGCGCTCTCGGCCCTCACGATGTCCAGCGCCCCGCGCAGATCGTCCGGGTAGGCGCTCTCGAACTCGACCCACTGGCCGTGGGCGGGGTGCTCGAAGCCGAGCCGCATGGCGTGCAGCCACTGCCGGGTCAGCTTGAGCCGCTTGGCGAGCGTCGGGTCCGCGCCGTAGGTGAGGTCGCCGACGCAGGGGTGACGGTGGGCCGCCATATGCACCCGGATCTGGTGGGTGCGGCCGGTCTCCAGCTTGATGTCCAGCAGGCTCGCGGCCCGGAACGCCTCGATGAGGTCGTAGTGGGTGACGCTCGGCTTGCCGTCCGCCGTCACCGCCCACTTGTAGTCGTGCTGCGGATGGCGCCCGATCGGGGCGTCGATGGTGCCGCTCAGCGGGTCCGGGTGGCCCTGGACCAGCGCGTGGTAGCGCTTGTCCACGGTGCGCTCGCGGAAGGCCTGCTTGAGCACGGAGTACGCGAGCTCGGACTTGGCGACGACCATGAGCCCGGAGGTGCCGACGTCCAGCCGGTGCACGATCCCCTGGCGCTCGGCGGCGCCCGAGGTGGAGACGCGGAAACCGGCGGCCGCGAGCCCGCCGATCACGGTGGGTCCGGTCCAGCCGGGGCTGGGGTGGGCGGCGACGCCGACCGGCTTGGAGACGACCACGATGTCCTCGTCGTCGTGCACGATCTCCATGCCCTCGACGGGCTCGGCGACGACCCGCACCGGCGGCGCGGCCTGCGGCATCTCGACCTCGAGCCAGGCACCCCCGGAGACCCGGTCGGACTTCCCGGCGACGCTGCCGTCGAGCTGCACCTTTCCGGCGGCGGCCAGCTCGGCCGCCTTGGTCCGGGAGAAGCCGAACATGCGGGCGATAGCGGCGTCGACGCGCTCACCCTCCAGACCGTCCGGTACGGGCAGGGTGCGGATCTCGGGAATCGTACTCACCCGACGAGTATGCCGGACCGGAAGCACCGGTTCGTACGCCCGTCGGATACCGGCCGCCCGGGGCCCCAGCCCCTTCCCGGGGCCGTAGGGGCGTCAGGCCCTGGTCAGTCCTTGTGGACCGTGCCGTCCGGGTCCAGACCGCGGAAGGACAGGATCACGATCAGGAAGCCGCCGCAGACGATGGCCGAGTCGGCGAGGTTGAATACCGCGAAGTGGGAGGGCGCGATGAAGTCCACGACCGCCCCCTGGAAGTCCCCGGGCGCCCGGAAGATCCGGTCGGTGAGATTGCCGAAGGCCCCGCCGAGCAGCAGACCGAGCGCGATGGCCCAGGGCAGGCTGTGGAGCTTGCGGGCCAGCCGCGCGATCACCACGATGACGCCGACCGCGATCACCGTGAAGACGATGGTCATGGCCTCGCCGAAGCCGAAGGCCGCCCCCCGGTTGCGGATCACCTCGAACTGCAGCCAGGTGCCGATCACCTCGACCGGAGCGTGGTGCTCCAGCTTCGCGACCACGGCCAGCTTGCTGACCAGATCGATCAGATAGGCCAGCGCCGCGACCGTAAGGAGCACGCCGACGCGCCGCTTCCCCCTGCCCGCCGCGGCCTCATCGGTTCCGGCAGCGCTGGTCCCGGCACCCTCCTCTGCCTTCCCCGCATCCGGCGTACCGATGGCCTGCTCCGCCTCTGTCACGTGAGTCCCTCAACTCGTCCGGGCCAGTCTCCCCCTGTGAGGGACGAGGGTACGGCACATGCGTACGGGCGTCAGCGCCGCTCCTGGCGCTGCTTGCACTCGACGCACAGCGTGGCCCTGGGGAACGCCTGCATCCGGGCCTTGCCGATCGGATTGCCGCAGTTCTCGCACAGCCCGTACGTGCCGGTGTCCAGCCGCTCCAGGGCGCGCTCGGTCTGCAGCAGCATCTCGCGGGCGTTTCCGGCCAGGGCCATCTCATGCTCGCGGGTGATGTTCTTGGTGCCGGTGTCGGCCTGGTCGTCACCGGCACCGTCACCGGAGTCGCGCATCAGCCCGGTGATCGCCTGCTCGGAGGCGAGGATCTCGGTACGCAGCCGGCCGGCCTCGGTCAGCAGTCCGGCGCGCGCCTCGTCCACCTCCTCGGCGGACCAGGGATCCTCGCCCGGTCGGACCGCGAGCTCGCTGGGGTCGGCGGGCGCGCCCGCCGCACGGGCCTTGGGCAAGGGGGGTGCCGTCGTCGTGGCCTTCTTGTCGGTCGGCGCACCACCCGGAGTCTTCTTCGCAACCACTTTTCTGGCTCCCGTCTTCTTCGCGGGCACCGCCTCATCGGCGGGCGCGGCCTTTCTGGCCGTGGTCTTACCGGCCGTGGCCCCGGCCACGGTCTCCTCGGCCACGCCGTCCTCGGCCGGCGTGGCCGTCCTTGCGGATGCGTGCTTCCTGGTGGGCGTCTCCGAGTTCTTCCCCCGGGCGCTCTTCCTGGCCGCCTTGGCGGCGCCTTGCGCGGCGGCTCCGGCGGGCGCCGCGGTCTTGTTGTTGACGGCCTTCTTGCCCGAGGCGCTCTTCTTGCCGGGCGCGGCCTTCGTCGCCTTCGCCGTGCTCTTCTGCACGGCGGTCTTTCTCGCCACCATGGCCGCGGCCCCTTCACATATTGTGATCTTGCGCGCGAATCGTTCCGGAACGATAAATCGACTCCGGGCGGGCAGCAACGGGGCACGCCGCCCGATTCGCCCGGCTTGCCCGTACGACAACCCGGTCCCCACCTTTGTGCCCCACTCCGCGTCCGGTAATCCGTCCGGAATCCGGTACCCACCGGTGACCCAGCGTGACCACCGTGGCCACAGCACCCGGCGTGCCGCCATTCGGGTCAATCCCCGGAGCCGGCCGTCCCCCACTCGGCGCAGCGCCATATTCGGTCGGCCCCGGTCCCCTCGGCCCCGTACACTGGGGCGCAGCGAGAGGCGTGGATGGGGACGAGTAGCGTCGTAGGCGGCCCAGAGCGACCCGGGGACGGTGTGAGCCCGGGGGCGAGCGCGATGCGAAGGATCACCCCGGAGCCGCCGGAAGAACGCCCGCACTGGGTCAGTAGAACCGGCATCGCGATCCCAATGAGGGGGCCGGGAGCCGACCAGCTGCCGGTCAAGGAGGGTGGTACCGCGGGAGCGCACGGCTCTCGTCCCTCCGACGGAAACGGAAGAGCACGTGTCCGCCGGAGGAAGAAGAGCCCCGATGACGCCGCAGTACCGCCAGGTGCCCGCCCAGGTCGACCTGCCCGCCCTCGAGCACGCCGTGCTCGACTTCTGGCGGGAGAACAAGATCTTCGCCCGTAGCCTCGAGCAGTCCGAGGGACGGCCCGAGTGGGTCTTCTACGAGGGCCCCCCGACCGCGAACGGCATGCCGGGCGCCCACCACATCGAGGCCCGCGTCTTCAAGGACGTCTTCCCGCGCTTCCGCACCATGCGGGGCTACCACGTCGACCGTAAGGCGGGCTGGGACTGCCACGGCCTGCCGGTCGAGCTGGCGGTCGAGAAGGAGCTGGGCTTCAACGGCAAGAAGGACATCGAGGCGTACGGCATCGCCGAGTTCAACGCCAAGTGCCGGGAGTCCGTCACCCGGCACACCGACGCCTTCGCCGAGCTCACCACGCGGATGGGCTTCTGGACCGACCTCGACGGCGCGTACTGGACCATGAACCCCGGCTATATCGAGTCGGTGTGGTGGTCCCTGAAGGAGATCTTCAACAAGGGGCTGCTGGTCCAGGACCACCGGGTCGCCCCCTGGTGCCCGCGCTGCGGCACCGGGCTGTCCGACCACGAGCTGGCCCAGGGCTATGAGACGGTCGTCGACCCCTCGGTCTTCGTCCGCTTCCCGCTGACCTCGGGCCCGCTGGCGGGCGAGGCGGCGCTGCTGGTGTGGACGACCACACCGTGGACCCTGGTCTCCAACACCGCCGTGGCCGCGCATCCGGAGGTGCGCTATGTGGTCGCCACCAACGGTGAGGAGAAGCTGGTCGTCGCCGAGCCGCTGGTCGGGCAGGCGCTCGGCGAGGGCTGGACCGTCAGCGGGGAGTCCTTCACCGGGGCCGAGATGGAGCGCTGGACCTATCGGCGCCCCTTCGAGCTGGTGGAGATCCCCGACGCGCACTTCGTCGTCAACGCCGAGTATGTGACGACCGAGGACGGCACCGGTCTGGTCCACCAGTCCCCCGCCTTCGGCGAGGACGACCTGCTGACCTGCCGTGCCTACGGTCTGCCGGTGGTCAACCCGGTCCGCCCCGACGGCACCTTCGAGGAGGGTCTGGACCTGATCGGCGGCCAGTTCTTCAAGAAGGCCGACGAGGCGCTCACGGCGGACCTCAAGGAGCGCGGGCTGCTGTTCCGGCATGTGCCGTACGAGCACAGCTACCCGCACTGCTGGCGCTGCCACACCGCGCTGCTCTACTACGCCCAGCCGTCCTGGTACATCCGCACCACGGCGATCAAGGACGCGCTGCTGCGGGAGAACGAGAGGACCAACTGGTATCCCGAGTCGGTCAAGACCGGTCGCTATGGCGACTGGCTCAATAACAACATCGACTGGGCGCTGTCGCGCAATCGCTACTGGGGCACCCCGCTGCCCATCTGGCGCTGCGCCGAGTCCCATCTCACCTGCGTCGGCTCCCTCGCCGAGCTCTCCGAGCTGACCGGCACCGACCAGAGCGGTCTGGACCCGCACCGGCCCTACATCGACGACGTCACCTTCACCTGCACCGCCGACGGCTGCTCGCTGACGGCCGAGCGGGTGCCCGAGGTCATCGACGCCTGGTACGACTCGGGCTCGATGCCGTTCGCGCAGTACGGCTACCCGTACCGGAACAAGGAGCTCTTCGAGAGCCGCTACCCGGCGCAGTTCATCTCCGAGGCCATCGACCAGACCCGCGGCTGGTTCTACACGCTGATGGCGGTCGGCACGCTCGTCTTCGACAAGTCCTCGTACGAGAACGTGGTCTGCCTCGGTCACATCCTGGCCGAGGACGGCCGCAAGATGTCCAAGCACCTGGGCAACATCCTTCAGCCGATCCCGCTGATGGATCAGCACGGCGCCGACGCGGTCCGCTGGTTCATGGCCGCGGGCGGCTCGCCGTGGGCGGCCCGGCGGGTGGGCCACGGCACCATCCAGGAGGTCGTGCGCAAGACGCTGCTCACCTACTGGAACACGGTCGCCTTCCAGGCGCTGTACGCCCGCACCTCGGGCTGGGCGCCGTCCGCGGCCGACCCGGCCCCGGCCGAGCGGCCGCTGCTGGACCGCTGGCTGCTGGGCGAGCTGGGCACGCTCACCGAGCAGGTCACCGAGTCCCTGGAGGCGTACGACACCCAGCGCGCCGGAAAGCTGCTGTCGGCCTTCGTCGACGATCTGTCCAACTGGTACGTGCGCCGCTCCCGCCGCCGCTTCTGGCAGGGCGACGCCGCCGCGCTGCGCACCCTGCACGATGTCATCGAGACGGTCACCCGGCTGATGGCGCCCCTGGTGCCCTTCATCACCGAGCGGGTCTGGCAGGACCTGGTCGTCCCGGTGGTCCCGGAGGCCCCCGCGTCCGTGCACCTGACCACCTGGCCGGAGCCGGACCGGTCGATGATCGACCCGGCACTCTCGGCGCAGATGGCGCTGGTGCGGCGCCTGGTGGAGCTGGGGCGCGCGACCCGCGCGGAGTCCGGTGTGAAGACGCGCCAGCCGCTCTCGCGCGCGCTGGTCGCGGCGGCCGGCTTCGAAACCCTCGGCGCCGAGCTGCGCGCCCAGATCGAGGAGGAGCTGAACGTCTCCTCGCTCGCGTCGCTGAGCGAGGTCGGCGGCTCGCTGGTCGACACGACCGCGAAGGCCAACTTCCGCGCCCTGGGCAAGCGGTTCGGCAAGGGCACCCAGCCGGTCGCCAAGGCGATCGCGGAGGCGGACGCGGCCGCGCTGTCGGTCGCGTTGCGCGAGGGGAACGCGTCGGTCGTGGTTGACGGCGAGACGGTAGCCCTCTCCCCCGACGAGGTCATCATCACCGAGACCCCGCGCGAGGGCTGGTCGGTCGCCTCCGACGCGGGCGCCACGGTCGCCCTCGACCTGGAGATCACCCCGGAGCTGCGCCGCGCGGGCCTCGCCCGTGACGCGATCCGGCTGATCCAGGAGGCCCGTAAGAACAGCGGGCTGGATGTGGCCGACCGGATCGCGCTGCGGTGGGAGGCTGCGGACGAGGAGCTGCGGCAGGCGCTCACGGATCACGCGGGCCTGATCGCGGATGAGGTCCTCGCGACCGACTTCGCCGCCGGCGAGGCCGACGCCGCGTACGGCACCCCCTTCGAGGACGCCCCCCTGGGCCTGACCTTCCGCCTCCGCAGGGCGTAACGCTCCGGCGGGGGTTGTGTTTCCCCTCTTCCCGAACGCCGGACGGGCTGATATTCAGCCCGTCCGGCGATGGAGGACACACCCGAAGGGCGCCCGGGGTCCGGGGCGGAGCCCCACGCGCGGCGGAGCCGCATATCGACAGGAGCCGGGAAGGGGCGGGTAGGGGAAAGCCCTCCGGCGGCACCCCACCCGCACAGCAAAGGGCCGGGCCCGGGAGCTCAATGCTCCCGGGCCCGGCCCTTGTGATTGCCGAACGCTCCGCGCTAGACGGCCCGCGTCAGTTGTCGTCCTCGTCGATGAGGAAGCCCCGCATCGGGCTAGGCGCCTGCTGCATCGGCTGCGGACTCTGCGGCCGCACCGGTGCCATCGGCTGGGTCATCGCGGGAGACATCTGCTGCTGCCCACCGTAGGACGGCGCTGCGCCGTTCTGGTTGTGGCCGCCCATGGTCTGGTTGCCACCCATGGTGTGGCCGCCCATCGAGCCGGCGCCGGCCGAGGCCATGGAGCCGCTCATCGACGGGGACGGCGGCAGCGAGGCGGTCGCCGGGGTGCGCGGCGGGGCGAGCGAGTCGTCGGCCTGGTTCTCCAGCTGGCGCAGCTGGCTCTCCAGGTACGACTTCAGCCGGGTGCGGTACTCGCGCTCGAAGCCGCGCAGGTCCTCGACCTTGCGCTCGAGCGTGGCACGAGCGGACTCCAAGGAGCCCATCGCGACACGGTGCTTCTCCTGCGCGTCCCGCTCCAGCGCGTCGGCCTTGGCGCGGGCGTCCCGCTCCAGGCCCTCGGCGCGGCTACGGGCCTCGCCGACGATCTTGTTGGCCTCGGAACGGGCCTCCGCGATCGCCTGGTCGGCCGTCTGCTGCGCGAGCGAGAGCACGCGCGCGGCGCTGTCGCCGCCCGGGCCCTGCCCCGGCTGGGGCAGCTGCGGGCCACCGGGGCCGCCAGGACCACCGGGACCGCCCATCGGCCCACCCATGGGACCGCCGGGACCCATCGGGCCGTTCTGCCCCATCGGACCGTTCTGACCCATGGGGCCGGGTCCGCCCTGCTGCATCGGGCCAGGCCCGCCCTGCTGCATCGGACCGGGTCCGCCCTGCTGCATCGGTCCGGGGCCGTTCTGGCCCATCGGACCCGCCGGCAGCTGCGGGGCTCCGCCCGGGAGTTGGGGCGGACCACCCATCTGCTGCTGGCCGGGCGGCACCGGCTGCGGTCCGGATATGGCGGCGGGCACAGGTGCGCCGGGCCTCTCCTGCTGTTCGGGAGGCTTGCGCATACCTTGTTGCTGACTCTGGGCGGCGGCACGGGTCGCCGCGGCCAGCTTGGCGCGCAGGTCCTCGTTCTCCCGTAGCAGCCGGGTCAGTTCGGCTTCGACCTCGTCGAGGAAGGCATCGACCTCGTCCTCGTCATAGCCTTCTCGGAGGCGGACGGTCGTGAACTGCTTGTTCCGCACGTCCTCGGGGGTCAACGGCATCTCTACTTCACCTCAACGTAGTCGTCGGCAATCGGCAAGACCGTATCGTTCACACCCTGCTCGCAAAATTGCTCACGACGGTGATCAGGATCCAGACGATGATCATCAGCACGAAGAAGGACAGGTCGAGCGCCACACCCCCGAGACGCAGCGGCGGAATGAACCGCCGCAGCAGCTTGAGTGGCGGATCGGTGACAGTGTAGGTGGCCTCGAGGATGACCACCATCGCCCTACCGGGTTGCCACGAGCGCGCGAACTGGAAGACATAGTCCATCACGAGCCTGAAGATCAGCACGATCAGGTAGCAGTAGAGCGCGATGTAGATCACCTGTAGTGCGATGCCCATCCCGCGCGTCCCTCTCCCCTGGTTCGTACCCGGCCTTTCGGCCTCGGATGACTCGGTGTTGCCGGTTTGCCGTTTTTGCGTCTCAGCTCTGGTTGAAGAACCCGCCCTCTGCGATACGGGCCTTGTCCTCCGCCGTGACATCGACGTTAGCAGGAGACAACAGGAACACCTTCTGCGTCACCCGCTCAATGCTCCCATGGAGACCGAACACCAGACCGGCGGCAAAGTCGACAAGTCGCTTCGCATCCGTGTCGTCCATCTCCGTCAGATTCATGATCACGGGAGTGCCCTCACGGAAGTGTTCCCCGATAGTACGGGCCTCGTTGTAGGTCCGGGGGTGCAGTGTGGTGATGCGGTACGGCTCCCGCTCGGACACAACCTTGGGCATGATCACTGGCGCGTTCTTCTCCAAGTTCTGACGTTCAGGTGTGATGGACGCCACGGGGGCAATTCGCGCGGGTCGCCCGGTTTCCACCGCAAGAGGAGCCGGTTCACGTTGTGCGGGAGGGTGGACGACTCGCACAGATTCGCCCCTTTCCGGCCGCGGTTCGGTCTCCACTACCTGATGCCGCCGACGGTCCCGCTCCCGTTCGGGCTCCGGCTCGGGCTCGAAGTCGTCGTCGGGGTCGAATCCCCGGCCGTCGTACCCATCGTCCTCCACGAGGCCGAGGTAGACCGCCATCTTGCGCATCGCGCCGGCCATTCTCTGCGTCCTCCGCTCTGTGGTGGATCGGCTCCGCCACCGGATGCCATGGATCCACGTGGCCAGCCCGCCTTTTGACGGGAATGACCATAT
This sequence comes from Streptomyces sp. NPDC007875, assembly GCF_042868035.1. Classification (NCBI taxonomy): domain Bacteria; kingdom Bacillati; phylum Actinomycetota; class Actinomycetes; order Kitasatosporales; family Streptomycetaceae; genus Streptomyces; species Streptomyces sp. NPDC007875. Next base: position 304,168 of record NZ_JBIADZ010000004.1, read on the forward strand.
TTTCTGCTGTGGTCCGACTTCTTCGCGACGTTACCGGAGGCTGGGTCGGACTCCGAGTACCGCAGTGCCGACGCGCACATGTGTCGCTCCCGCCGCCACGGCTTCCTCGAGGTCCGAGCTCATCCCCGCCGAGACCATGTTCGCAGCCGGATGAGCCACGCGCAGGCGGGATGAGATTTCCATCAGCCGGTCGAACGCCGCCCGCGGCCGCCCCTCGTAGGGGCCCGTCAGCGGGGCGACGGTCATCAGTCCGTCGAGCCGGAGTCCTTCGGTCTCGGCCACGGACTCCGCGAGCCGTTCCACTCCGCCCGGTCCCACGCCCCCGCGCGCTCCCCGTTCATCGGAGTCCGCGTCGAGCGCGACCTGAATCAGGACGCCCATCTCCCGCGCGGCCCCCACAGTCGCACGGGAGAGCGCGTCGACCAATCGCTTACGATCGACAGATTGCACCACATCGGCATAACTGGATACGGAACGCACCTTATTGGTCTGCAATTGCCCGACAAAGTGCCAGATCAACGGCAGATCCGCGCATTCCGCGGCTTTGGGGGCGGCTTCCTGATCGCGGTTCTCGGCGACATGCCGTACGCCGAGTTCCGCGAGCAAACGGACATCGCTCGCCGGATAGGTCTTGGTGACCACGATCAGGGTCACCTCTTCGCGCTTGCGACCGGCCTCGGCACAGGCGGCAGAGATACGTTCCGTCACCCGCGCCAGATTCGCGGCCAGTTCCGTCTTGCGATCCGTCACAGCTCAGCCGCCCAACCAGACGTAGCTCGCGAGCCGCCCCGTGGTGTGCTCGCGCCGGTACGAGAAGTGGTCCGCCGACTCCAGGGTGCAGATGTGAGATTGTCCATCCTTCTCGTCCATCCGCACACCGGCACGGGCCAGTTGGGCCCGCACACCGGCCGCCACATCCACCGCCGGGGTACCCCACCGGGTCTCGGCCCACGCCTCCGGCACCGTCTGCGCGACATCGGCGCGCATATCCGCGGGAACCTCGTAGCAGCGGCCGCAGACCGCGGGGCCGGTGCGGGCGACGATCCGGGCGGCCTCGGCGCCTTGTTCGGTCATCGCCTTCACCACCGCCGGGACCACTCCGGCGACCAGTCCCGGCCGGCCCGCGTGGGCGGCGCCGACGATTCCGGCCGCCGGATCGGCCAGCAGCACCGGGGTGCAGTCGGCGGTGAGGACGGCCAAGGCGAGCCCCGGACGCCGCGTCACCACCGCGTCCACCGCCGGAATCTCATCGTCCGACCACGGTCCGTCGACCACCGCGACGTCCCGGCCGTGCACCTGGTTCATCCATACGACGGCCGCCGGATCCAGGCCCATCGCCTTGGCGGCCAGTTCGCGGTTGGTCCGTACGGCCTGCGGGTCGTCGCCGACCGCCCCGCCGAGATTGAGCTCGTCATACGGAGCGGCGCTCACCCCGCCCCACCGGTCGGTGAAGGCGAAGTGCGCGCCGCTCGCGTCGTGCTGTTGCGCTATCACGTCTGATTCACTTCAAAATCGCCGTCGAGCCATGCCGGACGGCTCACTTCAGGAAGTCCGGGACGTCCAGCTCCTCGGCCTGGCTCTCCGGGTAGGGGCGGGCCGGCGGGACCTGGGGGTGCGGAGTGGGAACCGGGGGCGGCGGCACCTCAGCGACCGGGGCCGGGTCCGCCGGGGCGGACTCCTCGTCACGCGGGGTGACGCTGCCGAGCCCGCCGAAGGACGGGCGGCTGTTGTCCTGGCCGGACGGACGGCTTGAGGAGCTGCCGGATCCCTCTTCACGGCTGCCGGCGTAGGAACCCAGCACCTTGTCGCGGTTCTTGGGGGGCGGCTGACCGCCGTCGAAGCCCGCCGCGATCACGGTGACCCGGACCTCGTCGCCGAGCGCGTCGTCGATCACCGCACCGAAGATGATGTTGGCCTCGGGGTGGGCGGCCTCGCTCACCAGCTGGGCGGCCTCGTTGATCTCGAACAGACCGAGGTCGGAACCGCCGGAGATGGAGAGCAGCACGCCCCGGGCGCCGTCGATGGACGCCTCCAGCAGCGGCGAGGAGATCGCCATCTCGGCCGCAGCCACCGCGCGGTCGTCACCGCGAGCTGATCCGATACCCATGAGCGCCGATCCGGCCTCGGACATCACGGACTTGACGTCCGCGAAGTCGAGGTTGATCAGACCCGGGGTGGTGATCAGATCGGTGATGCCCTGAACACCGGACAGCAGCACCTGGTCGGCCGACTTGAACGCGTCGAGCACGCTCACCTGACGGTCCGAAATGGACAGCAGCCGGTCATTCGGGATCACGATGAGGGTGTCGACCTCGTCCCGCAGACCCGCGATGCCGTCCTCGGCCTGATTGGCGCGGCGGCGGCCCTCGAAGGTGAACGGGCGGGTGACCACACCGATCGTCAGGGCGCCCAGCGAACGCGCGATATTGGCGACCACCGGCGCACCGCCGGTGCCCGTGCCACCGCCCTCGCCCGCGGTCACGAAGACCATGTCGGCCCCCTTGAGGACCTCCTCGATCTCCTCGCGGTGGTCCTCGGCGGCCTTACGGCCGACATCCGGGTTGGCGCCGGCTCCAAGGCCCCGGGTGAGCTCACGGCCGACGTCCAGTTTGACGTCCGCGTCACTCATCAGCAGGGCCTGCGCATCGGTGTTGATCGCGATGAACTCGACGCCCTTGAGCCCGACCTCGATCATCCGGTTGATGGCATTCACGCCACCGCCGCCGATGCCGACGACCTTGATGACTGCGAGGTAGTTCTGCGGTGCTGCCACGTCGAAGGCCTCTCGCCTCGAGTTACGTGTCGTCACCCCGCCGTTGCCGCGGTGCGCCGACTGATGCCGAATGGGACGGTTCCGATTGCCGACCCCAACCCTAACGCTGAAGTTTAGGGTTACCAGTGCCTCTGTTTCCCGGACTCTTCGGAACAGGACACTAAGTCGACAAGTGGCGCGCGTTCAATGAACACGCCGAACCTCCCGCTTTTCTTTTCACCCTATGTGATCACCCAGTGGGCTAGCCAACCAGGGTGCTGGCCTGCCGCTATCAGGTCAACTGCGAGACACCGCGGGGGCGCTCGGCGCACTGACGTCGAAGTGGTCCGCGTCCGGCTGCGCTTTCATCAGTGCGGTGAGTGTCTTCGCCTTCGCCTCGCCTCGCTCTCCGCTCCCCCAGGCGATCGTACGTCCTCCGGTCAGCTCCAGTGTGATCGAATCGTACGAGCGGACCCGGAGGGAACGGGTGTCCTGGCGGACCTTCTCGGGGAGTTGGGTGACCACCCGGACCGCCTCGCGGCGCAGTCCGGCGGGTCCGAAATGGCGCGAACTCGGCGACCGGTCCGGCTCCATTTCCAGCAGCGGAACCGCCTTCGGACGCTTGCTCACGGTCGAGAACCGGACTCCCGCTGCGTCCACTTCATGGAACTTCCCGCCCTCTTCGACAATGGCTTCGGGCCTGCGTTCCGTCACTACCAGACTGATGGTGTGCGGCCATGACCGGGATACGTCCACTTTTGCAATCCGCGGCAGCCGCTCGCGCAACCGGTGTTCGATCGCGGCCGTGTCCACCGCGACCATCGGGGTGTTCAGCGGAACGTCGGCGGCGGAGCGCACCTCCTCGGCGGTGAGGACGGTGGTGCCGGCGACCCGCACCCGCTCGGCCCGCAGCCAGCTCGAGCCGTAGAGCAGCCAGACGGCGCCGGCGCCGAGCAGGGTCACCGCCACCGCCGTCACCACCAGGGGGCGGCGGCCGGGCAGCCGGAACCTGCGGCGCGCCCGGAGGAAGCGTGGGGGCGGGCCGGACGGAGTCGTCCCTCGTGCGCCGCGCTCGGCGGTCGACGGTCCGGCCACGCTCCCTGCCTTCTCACGCCTGGCGGCGTGCGCTGATCGCCTCGTACACCATGCCGACCAGCAGCTCGTCGGCGTCCCTGCGGCCGAACTCGGCCGCCCGCCGGGACATCTCGTACAGCCGGTGCGGGTCGCCGAGCACCGGGAGCACATTGCCCTGCACCCACTCGGGGCTCAGCTCGGCGTCGTCGACCAGCAGTCCCCCGCCCTCCTTGACCAGCGGCTGGGCGTTGAGCCGCTGTTCGCCGTTGCCGATCGGCAGGGGGACGTAGGCGGCCGGGAGCCCGACGGCGGACAGTTCGGCGACGGTCATCGCGCCCGCGCGGCAGAGCATCATGTCGGCCGCGGCATACGCGAGGTCCATCCGATCCAGGTACGATACCGGGATGTACGGTGGCATTCCGGGCATGTTGTCCACATGCGGCAATTCGTTTTTCGGACCGACCGCGTGCAGCACCTGGATCCCGGCGCGCTGCAGGAACGGCGCCACCGCCTGGACCACCTCGTTGAGCCGGCGCGCGCCCTGCGAACCGCCGGAGACCAGCAGGGTCGGCAGGTTCTGGTCGAGCCCGAAGGCCGCGCGGGCCTCGGGGCGGACCGCCGCCCGGTCGAGGGTGGCGATGGAGCGGCGCAGCGGGATGCCCACGTAGCGGGCGTTGCGGAGCTTGCTGTCGGGGGTGGAGACCGCCACGTACTTGGCGTAGCGCGAGCCGATCTTGTTGGCGAGCCCGGGACGGGCGTTGGCCTCGTGGACGACGATCGGCACTCCGAGCCGCTTGGCCGCCAGGTATCCGGGCAGGGCCACATAGCCGCCGAAGCCGACGACACAGTCGGCCTTGGTGCGCTCCAGGATCTGCTCGGCGGCCTTGATGGTGCCGCGCAGCCGCCCGGGGACGGTGATCAGTTCGGGGGTGGGCTTACGCGGCAGCGGTACGGCCGGGATGAGCCCGAGTTCATAACCACGCTCCGGTACGAGCCGGGTCTCGAGCCCACGCTCCGTTCCGAGCGCCGTGATCCCCACGGTCGGGTCCTGCCTGCGCAGGGCGTCCGCGAGGGCGAGCGCGGGCTCGATGTGGCCGGCGGTCCCCCCACCGGCGAGTACGACATGCACCGAAATTCACCGCTCTCCGGACGGCCGCCTCTTGACGGGCCGTCGCATCGTCTTCCGTCTCACCCGAGCCAGCTTCTTCCGCAAAGCAGGCTGCCGCATGGCCAGCGCCGCTCGCGCACCGGGCTCAGCCCGTGCGAAGGCGATCAGCAGGCCGACGGCAAACATGGTCGGCAGCAGGGCGGACCCTCCGTAGGAGAACAGCGGGAGCGGAACCCCGGCGATCGGCAGCAGACCGAGCACCGCACCGATATTGACCACGGCCTGGGCCGTGATCCAGGTGGTCACGCCTCCCGCGGCGTACCTCACGAAGGGGTCCTCCGTGCGTCCGGCCACGCGGATACCCGCATAGCCTAGAGCCGCGAAGAGAACGAGAACCGACAGCGTCCCCGCCAGGCCGAGTTCCTCCCCGGTAATGGCGAAGATGAAGTCGGTATGCGGTTCGGGTAGTTCGCCCCATTTCTCCATGCTCGCCCCGAGTCCGGATCCGAACCAGCCGCCGTTGGCGAGCGCGTAGATCCCGTGGACTGCCTGCCAGCACTGATCGTGCGCACCGGGTTCGGTGGCGCCGATACAGGCGAGCCGGGACATCCGGTTGGCGCTGGTCTTGATGAGCAGCATGCCGATGGCCCCGGCGAAGGCGAGGACGCCCACGAAGAGCCGGGTGGGGGCGCCGGCCAGCCAAAGCAGGCCGAAAAGGATCGCCGTGAGAATGATCGCGGTGCCCATGTCCCCGCCCAGCATGATCAGGCCGAGCAGCATGCCGGTCGCGGGCACCAGCGGGACCAGCAGGTGCTTCCACTGGGCCAGCAGCCGCTTGTCCTGTTTGCGGGCGAGAAGATCCGCGCCCCACAGCACGAGCGCCAGCTTGCCGAACTCACTGGGCTGGAGCAGGAACGGGCCGCCGAAGGAGATCCAGTTCTGGTTGCCGTTGACCGCGATGCCCATGCCCGGGACCTGCACCAGACACATCAGAAAGACCGAGACCGCGAGCAGCGGATAGGCGAAGGCGCGGTGCAGTTTGATGGGCATCCGCACGGCGAGCAGCATCAGCGCGCCGCCGAGCACGGCCGCGAAGAGCTGTTTGCGGAAGAAGTACGACGGTGAGAGCCCGGACTGCAGCGCCTTGATCTGGGAGGCGGAGTAGACCATGACCAGACCGAGCACCAGGATCAGCAGCGAGCCGCCGAGCAGCAGGTAGTACGCGGTCAGCGGCCGGTCCCAGGCCCTCCGGAGGCGCTGCTGCAGCCCGCGCAGCGCGTCCAAGGCGTTTCCCCTCGACGGGCGGCGCGGAGGGCGGGAGGCGCCCGCTGTGCCACGCGGGCGGGCCGGGGACGCCGCCCTGCCCTTCGCCCGGACGGCCTCCCGCACCCGGGGGGCGCCGCCCGAGCGCGGCGCGGGGCGGCCGGTGCCGGGGCGGGCCGGCCGGGAGCGCGGGGCGGCGGGCTGGTCAGGCGTCATGTTCTTATCCCCTCCGGTTTCCCCGCGCGGGCGGTCCTCGCCGGGGGACCGGCGGGCTACTGATCGTCCGGCACCCGGCCGGAGGCCAGGGCCTGAACCGCCGCGGCGAAGGCGTCGCCCCGCTTGTTGTAGTTGATGAACATGTCCATCGAGGCACAGGCCGGGGCCATCAGGACGGTATCGCCCGGCCGGGCGAGCCGCGCCGCTTCGCGCACAGCCGCCGCCATCGCCCCAGTGTCGGTCCGGTCGAGGTCCACGACCGGGACATCTGCTGCGTGTCGCGCGAGCGCTTCGCGGATCAGGGCGCGGTCGGCGCCGATCAGCACGACGCCGCGCAGCCGCTTGGCCGCCGTAAGGACGAGCTCGTCGAAGGTGGCCCCCTTGGCGAGGCCGCCCGCGATCCACACGATGTGCTCATAGGCGCCCAACGACGCCTCCGCGGCATGGGTGTTGGTCGCCTTGGAGTCGTCGATATAGGCCACCCCGTCGACGTCCGCCACATGCTCTACCCGGTGCGGATCCGGCCGGAAGGCGCGCAGGCCGTCCCGTACGGCCTTCGGCGGGACGCCGAAGGAGCGGGCCAGCGCCGCCGCCGCGAGGGCGTTGGCGATGTTGTGCGGGGCCGGCGGGTTCACATCGGAGACCTCGGCGAGCTCCTGCGCCTGCTTCTGCCGGTCCGCCACGAAGGCCCGGTCCACGAGGATGTTCTCCACGACGCCGAGCTGGGAGGGGCCGGGGGTGCCGAGGGTGAAGCCGATCGCCCGGCAGCCCTCCTCGACATCGGCCGCGCGCACCAGGTCCTCGGTGGCCGGGTCGGCCACGTTGTAGACGCAGGCCACCTGGTTGCCCTCGTAGATCCGGCCCTTGTCGGCCGCGTACGCCGCCATGGAGCCGTGCCAGTCGAGGTGGTCCGGGGCCAGGTTGAGCACCGCCCCCGAGTGGGCGCGCAGCGAGGGCGCCCAGTGCAGCTGGTAGCTGGAGAGCTCGACGGCCAGTACGTCGTACGGCTCGTCGCCCAGAACGATGTCCAGGAGCGAGACGCCGATGTTGCCGACGGCGGCGGTGCGCAGCCCGGCCGCATCCAGGATGGCGGCCAGCATCCTTACGGTGGTCGTCTTGCCGTTGGTGCCGGTCACCGCGAGCCACGGCGGGGCGTCCTCGCCGCGCAGCCGCCACGCCAGCTCCACATCGCCCCAGATGGGCACGTTCGCCTCGGCGGCGGCCAGGAAGAGCGGGCTGGTGGGCTTCCACCCGGGGGTGGTCACGATGAGCTCGGTGGATTCGGGGAGCGTCTCCCCGTCGCCGAGGCGGACCGTGATGCCCAGCGGCTCCAGTTCGGCCGCCTGGGCGCGCTGCGCTTCGCCGTCGCTGCCGTTGACCACGGTCACCGAGGCCCCGAGGCCCCGCAGCGCACGCGCCGCGGGGACCCCGGAGACGCCGAGTCCGGCGACGGTGACCTGCCGTCCGGCGAGGTCGGACACGTCGAGGGCGCCGGCGTCGGATGTCACGAGGCTCGCCACCCCGCGTAGAAGAGGCCGAGGCCGACGATCACGCACATGCCCTGGATGATCCAGAACCGGACCACCACAAGGACTTCGCTCCACCCCTTGAGTTCGAAGTGGTGCTGGAGTGGCGCCATCCGGAAGACCCGTCGCCCGGTCGTCCGGAAGGAGCCGACCTGGATGACCACGGACATGGTGATCAGAACGAACAGGCCGCCGAGGAGGGCCAGCAGCAGCTCCGTACGGGAGCAGATGGCGAGGCCCGCGAGCGCGCCGCCGAGCGCGAGCGAACCGGTGTCCCCCATGAAGATCTTGGCGGGTGAGGTGTTCCACCACAGGAAGCCGAAGCACGCGCCCATCAGGGCGGAGGCGACGACGGCCAGATCGAGCGGATCGCGGACCTCGAAACAGGACGCCGGGTTGGTGAGGGTCTGCGCGTTGGCGCAGGACTCCTGGTACTGCCAGACGCCGATGAAGGTGTAGGCGCCGAAGACCATCACGGAGGCGCCGGTGGCCAGACCGTCGAGACCGTCGGTGAGGTTCACGCCGTTCGACATCGCCAGGATCATGAACAGCGCCCAGATCGCGAAGATCACGGGGCCGAAGGACCAGCCGAAGTCCTGGACGAAGGAGAGCCGGTCGGAGGCGGGGGTCTGCTGGCGCGCGTCGGCGAAGTTCAGCGCGAGGATCGCGAAGGCGATACCGACGATCAGCTGACCGGCCATCTTGGCCTTGGCCCGCAGGCCCAGGCTGCGCTGCTTGACGATCTTGATGTAGTCGTCGAGGAAGCCGACCAGGCCCATACCGGCGAACAGGAAGAGCACCAGCACGCCCGAGAAGGTCGGCTGGCTGCCCGTGATCACCTTCGTCAGGGCGTAGGCGATCAGTGTGGCCAGGATGAAGGAGATACCGCCCATCGTGGGCGTGCCCTTCTTGCTGCCGTGCGTCCGCGGACCATCGTCCCGGATGTACTGGCCATAGCCCTTGCGGGCCAGCAGCTTGATCAGCAGCGGTGTGCCGATCAGGGTCAGAAAGAGCCCGATGGCTCCCGAGAAGAGGATCTGCCTCATGCCCATCGGCCGGAGACCTCACCCTCACCGTCGAGCAATGCCTGCGCAAGCCGCTCCAGGCCGACCGACCTGGATGCCTTCACCAACACGACGTCCCCCGGTCGCAGCTCGCTGCGCAGCAGATCGACCGCTGCCCGCACGTCGGACACGTGCACCGACTCCTCACCCCACGAACCCTCGTTCTTGGCGCCCATGTCCAGCCAGGCGGCCTCCTGGCCGCCGACCGCCACGAGCTTGCTGACGTTGAGCCGGACGGCCAGCCGCCCGACCGCGTCGTGGTCGGCCAGTGACTCCTCGCCCAGCTCGGCCATCGGGCCGAGCACCGCCCACGTACGACGCCCCGGTGTGGCAGCGCCCATGGCGACCAGCGCGCGCAGCGCTGCTCGCATGGACTCGGGGTTCGCGTTGTAGGCGTCGTTGACGACCGTCACGCCGTCCGAGCGCTCGGTGACCTCCATCCGCCAGCGGGAGAGCTGCCCCGCCTCGGAGAGCGCCACGGCGATCTCGTCGACGGACATGCCCAACTCATGGGCGACGGCGGCCGCGGCGAGCGCGTTCGACACGTGGTGCTCACCGTACAGGCGCAAGGTCACTTCGCTGCACCCGGTAGGGGTGTGAAGCGTGAAGGCGGGGCGGCCGCCGTCGGCGAGCCGGACATTCACGGCACGCACATCGGCGTTCTCGGCCTCGCCGAACAGGACGGTACGGGCCTTGGTGCGCGACGCCATGGCGCGCACCAGGGGGTCGTCGGCGTTGAGCACCGCCACCCCGCCCTCCTCGGCGGGCGGCAGGGCCTCCACGAGCTCGCCCTTGGCCTCGGCGATCTGCTCCCGGCCGCCGAACTCTCCGATATGGGCGGTGCCGACGTTGAGCACGAGTCCGATACGGGGCGGGGTGAGGTCCGTCAGGTACCGGATGTGGCCCTTACCGCGGGCCCCCATCTCCAGCACCAGGTGCAGGGTGGCCTCGTCTGCGCTCATCGCGGTGAGCGGCAGGCCGATTTCGTTGTTGAGCGAGCCCGGCGTCCATACGGTGGGGCCTCGGCGCTGGAGCAGCTGGGCGATGAGGTCCTTGGTGCTGGTCTTGCCCGCGGAGCCGGTGAGTGCGACCACGGTGGCGTCCAGACGCTCCACGACGGCGCGCGCGAGCGCCCCCATCGCGGCGATGACATCGGGCACGACGATCGCCGGTACGGGGGCGTCCGCGGTGCCGACGGGGCGGGCGGCCAGGACCGCCGTGGCGCCGGCTTCGATCGCCCTTCGGGCGAAGTCGTGGCCGTCCACGCGCTCCCCGGGGAGCGCGGCGAAGAGGCTGCCGGGCCGCACCTCACGGGAGTCGATCACAACAGGGCCCGTGACCTTCAGGTCCGGGTCCGGTATGTCGTGCGGCTGGCCACCGACTAGGCCGGCGATCTCGGTGAGGGACAGTGCGATCACTGATCACCTCCGGCCGTGCGGGAGAGCTGCCTTGAGGGGGCTGGTGCGCGCATGGCGGTCTGTCATCCCTGGTCGTCTTGGTGATTGTCCCGGTGTTGTGGGCTTGCCTCGGGGCGCGTGGCATCGCGCCTGTGGGCTCGCTCACTGAGCTCGATGGCTTCGCGGAGTACCTGGCGGTCGTCGAAGGCACGGATCACGCCGGCGATGTCCTGGCCCAGTTCGTGGCCCTTGCCGGCCACGATGACGGTGTCACCCGGCTCGGCGCGGGCGACGGCGGCCGCGATGGCGTTGGCCCGGTCCTCCTCGACCAGCACATCACCGCGCTCGTGAGCGGGCACCTCGGCGGCGCCCGCGAGCATGGCGGCGAGGATCGCGAGCGGGTCCTCGGAGCGCGGGTTGTCGGAAGTGAGGACGGCCGTGTCGGAGTACCGGGCCACCGCGGCGCCCATGGGGCCGCGCTTGAGCCGGTCGCGGTCCCCGCCGCAGCCGAGGACGGCGTGCAGCTTGCCGTCGGTCACCTTACGGAGGGCACGCAGCACCGACTCCACGGCGTCGGTCTTGTGGGCGTAGTCGACGACCGCGAGGTAGGGCTGGCCCACGTCGACCCGCTCCAGCCGGCCCGGTACGCCGGGGACGGCGGCGATGCCGTCGGCGGCCGTCTGCGGGTCGATCCCGGCGACGGCGAGGGCGACGACGGCGGCGAGCGCGTTGGCCACGTTGAAGGGGCCCGGGAGGGGCGCGGCGGCCCGTACGGACTCACCGTTCGGGCCGACGGCGGTGAAGGTCGAGCCGAGCGGGCCGACCTCGACGTCCGCGGCGCGCCAGTGGGCGTCGGGGTGGCCCTCGGCGGAGAAGGTGGTGACGGGTACCTCGGACTGCTCGATCAGCCGCCGGCCGTACTCGTCGTCGTAGTTGATCACTCCGGCACGGCTGCGGGCCTTGGTGAACAGCTGGGCCTTGGCCTGGAAGTAGTCCTCCATGCCGGAGTGGAACTCCATGTGCTCCGGGCTGAGGTTGTTGAAGACCGCGACGTCGAAGACGCAGCCGTCGACGCGGCCGAGGACCAGGGCGTGGCTGGAGACCTCCATGACGACCGAGTGGACGTCGCGCTCCCGCATCACCGCGAACAGGGCCTGCAGATCGGTGGCCTCGGGGGTGGTGCGCTCGGACTTGATGCGCTCGTCGCCGATCCGCGTCTCCACGGTGCCGATGAGACCCGTAAGGCCGCCGTCGTGCTTCGCGGCGGCCTTGAGGCCGCCCTCGATGAGATACGCGGTCGTGGTCTTGCCGGAGGTGCCGGTGATGCCGATCTGCAGCAGGTCCGCGCCCGGCTCGCCGTAGATCGTGGCGGCCAGCGCGCCCATCCGGCCGCGCGGGTTGTCCACCGCCAGGACCGGCAGTCCGGTGGCGGCGGCGCGCTCGGCCCCGGCCGGGTCGGTCAGCACCGCGACCGCGCCGAGGTCGGCGGCCTGGGCGGCGAAGTCCGCGCCGTGGAGGCGGGCGCCGGCCAGCGCGGCGTACACATCGCCGGGGCGTACGGCTCGCGAGTCATGGGTGATCCCGGTGGCCGCGGCCCGCTCCGAGGCTTCGGGGGCATCGACGCCCAGCTGATCCGCCAGCTCCGCCAGCGGGATCGGGCGGACCTGGAGAGGGCGGGGCGCTCCCGGGTATTCCACAGAAACGTCCTTCTGAGGGGTTTGGGACTGATCAGCGTGGGGCACGGCGGTGAGCGTACCCGGGACACCCGCTCCCCCGCGAAATGAGGCGGCGAAGCGGGGCCGTACCGGACCGTGGTTCCCGGAGTCCGGCGTGATCGTCGTCACTGCTGGGTCCGTTCACTGGCCCGGGTTGTAGCTCACGGGGAGCCGTTTGGGTTGCTTCCCGGACGGCGGGACCTGCAGGGCCTTGAGGCCGAACTCCATGACCTTCTTGTAGACCGGTCCGCAGACCTGACCACCGAAGTAGCTGCCCTTCGTCGGGTTCTGAACGGCACAGTAGACGGTCAGCCGCGGTTTGTCGGCCGGGGCGAAGCCGGCGAAGGACGCGGTGTAGCCGCGGTAGCGGCCGGTCTTGGGGTCTACCCGGTTGGAGGTGCCGGTCTTGCCCGCGACAAGATAGCCGGGGATCTTCGCCTTGGCGCCGGTGCCCTGCTGGTCGTCGACGACCGATTCGAGCATCTCGGCGAGCGTCTTCGCGGTCTCCTTGCTGACGACACGGGTCTTCTCGGGGGCGGGCGCGGCCGTGTAATCGCCGCCGGGCCCCTTGGTGCCGCGGACGAGGGTGGGCGCGATGCGCTCGCCGCCGTTGGCGATGGTGGAGTACACGGACGCCGCCTGGACGGCGTTGAGCGACAGCCCCTGGCCGAAGGGGATGGTGTACTGCTGCGAGGCGCTCCAGTCCTGCGGCCGGGCCAGGATGCCCGGGGTCTCGCCGGGGAAGCCGAGCCCGGTGGGCTGGCCGATCCCGAACTTCCGCAGATAGGAGTAGAGGATCTGGTTCTTCTGCTTCTTGGTCTTCCCCAGCTGCTCGGTGGCGAGGATCGTGCCGATGTTGCTGGACTTGGCGAGCACGCCGTTGAGCGTGAGGTACCAGGTGGGGTGGTCGATGTCGTCGGCGAAGGCCCGGTCGGCGCGCGGCAGCCGGTTGGGGACCACCACATGGGTGTCCCAGCGGGCCACGCCCTCCTGGAGGACGGCGGCCATGGACATGAGCTTGCTGACGCTGCCGGGCTCGTAGGCGTCGGAGACCGCGGCGTTGCCCAGGTCGTCGGCGTCCGTCGTGGTGATGTCGCCGGGGTCGAAGCCGGGGGCGTTGGCCATCGCCAGGAGCTGTCCGGTGCGGGTGTCCTGGACGATGACATAGCCGCGGTCGGCCCCGGACTTGCGGACCTGGTCGGCGATGGCGCTCTGGGCGGCCCACTGGATGTCCCGGTCGATGGTCAGCTCGTAATCGCTGCCCGAGACCGCGGGCTGCTCCTTGAGGTCCCCGGTGGGCACCTGGTGGCCACCGGACTGGGCGTAGACGCGTTTGCCGTCCTTGCCCGCGAGCTTCTTGTTGAGCTGCTGCTCGAGGCCGGCGGCGCCGCGGCCGTCGGCGCCCACGAATCCCAGTATCCCGGCGGCGAGATCCCCGTTCGGATAGACCCGCTTGCTGTGCGCCTCGCGGTTGACCCCGGCCAGGACATTGGTGCCCTTGCCCTTGGCCGCCGCGTCGTCCAGGGCGCTCTTCAGGTCCTTGATCTGGTTCCAGACCTGCGGGGACTGCTGCCGGGCGAGCACGACGTACTGCGACTTGGGGTTGTCGGTGAGCTTCTTCTCCAGGTCCGCCTCGTCCTTGCCGAGGATCGGCGCGAGGAGGGCGGCGGCCTGGCGCGGCGCGTCACGGGTCTTGGCCGTCTTGGGCGTGAGCAGATCGGGGGCGGCGGTGATGTCGTACGCGTCCACCGTGGTCGCCAGGTCGACACCGTTGCGGTCGGTGATGGAGCCGCGTTCGGCGGACAGCTTCACCGGGATGTAGCGGTTGACGTTGGCCTTGGCCGCGTAAGCGCTGGCGTCGACGGCCTGCACCTGCAGCAGCCGTACGACGAAGACCAGCATGACGAGGGTGAGGCCGAGGCTGATCAGCCGCAGCCGGGGGCGCGGGCTGCCCAGCCGCAGCGGCCGGGCGGCACCGGGGCGCGGGCGCTGGGCGGGACGGCCGGACGATCCTCTCTGGCGCTCACCGGGGCGCCGCGCCGCCTCCTGGCGCGGGCGGCGGTCGCCGCGCGGACCGGCCGGGCCGGGCACGCCGCGGCGGCGGGGATCCTGGGGCGCGCTCACGCGACGGCCGCCCTCGGCTCGGCGGCCGCCCACCGCGCGCGGGCGGTGCTCCGCGCGGGCGGGCCGGGCTGGGCGCGGGCTGGGGATCGCGTCACCGTGTCACCTACTGAGGGGCCGGGGTGGACTGCCCGGAGGCGGAGGAGGTTGTGGAGAGGGCGGTGGGCGGCCCCCACGGGGTCACGGAGGCCGTGGCGGACGCCGTGCCCGTGCCCGCCCCGGACGGGGTGGCGGTTGGCGGTGCGAGGACGGACGGGGTGGGCGATGCCTGGGACGGCGTGGGGTCGAGCGCGGACGGCAGCACCGGGCCGGGCGCGCCGAGCACCGAGGGCTGCCCCGAGGCGGGGGCGGGCACCCCGCTGACTGAGCCGTCCGGGTTGAGGAAGGCCGGGCTGCCGCCGGGCACCATCCCCAGCTCCCGGGCGCGCCGCTCCAACTCGGCGGGCGCGGAGAGCTGGTCGACGTCCTGCTGGAGAGCCTGGCGCTCGTCGGTGAGCTCCTCGGTCTGCTTCTCGAGCCTGCTGAGCTCGAACGACCCCTGGTTGAGGGAGGAGTTCAACAGCAGCAGCGCGATCAGGCCGGAGCCGAGCAGGACCACGACGAGCAGCACGAAGGGCGTGCGCCTGGCCGTGGTGGCCCCCGGCACCGGCCGGCCTTTCGGCCCCGTCCCCCGCACGCTCATGGACCGACCTCTTCCCGGATGCGCTCCGCCCCCCGGAACCGGGCCGGGGCGGCCCGCCGGTTCTCGGCGATCTCCTCCTCGGTGGGCAGCTCCGCGCCGCGGGTGAGCAGCTTCAGCCGGGGCTGGTACTGCTCGGGGACGACCGGCAGCCCGGGGGGCGCCGTATTGCGGGCACCGGCCGCGAACACCTGCTTGACCAGGCGGTCCTCCAGCGAGTGATACGACAGCACGGCGATCCGCCCGCCGACCGCGAGCGTCCCTACGGCCGCCGGAATGGCCCGCTCCAGGACCGCGAGCTCGCCGTTGACCTCGATCCGCAGCGCCTGGAAGGTGCGCTTGGCCGGATTGCCGCCGGTGCGCTTGGCGGCCTGCGGCAGCGCCGCGCGGATCAGCTCGACGAGCCGGGCGCTGTTGGTGAACGGCTCCTTGGCGCGCTCGCGCACCACCGCGTCCACGATCTTCTTGGCGAACTTCTCCTCGCCGTACGCCCGCAGGATGCGCACCAGCTCGCCCGGCGGATAGGTGTTGAGCACCTCCGCCGCGCTGACGCCGGTGGTCTGGTCCATCCGCATGTCCAGCGGGGCGTCCTGGGCGTAGGCGAAACCGCGCTCGGCCTCGTCCAGCTGCATGGAGGACACGCCGAGGTCGAAGAGGATCCCCTGGACGCGCGGGACGCCGAGCCGGCCGAGGACCTCGGGCAGTTCGTCGTAGACCGCGTGGACCAGCGTGGCCCGATCGCCGTACGGGGCGAGCCGCTCACCGGCGAGTCGCAGCGCGGACGGGTCGCGGTCGAGGGCGATGAGCCGGGCCTCGGGGAAGTCGCGCAACAGCGCCTCGCTGTGGCCGCCGAGGCCCAGGGTGCAGTCGACCACGACCGCGCCGGGCTGGGCGAGAGCGGGGGCCAGCATGTCCAGGCAGCGCTGGAGCATGACGGGAACATGGAGAGCGTTGCTGCTCATTGCGCTGCTGGTGCGCCCTTCTGAGGATCGGCGAGGATGGTACGCACCTCCGGGTCCCCGCCCGCTCTGAAGGGGAAGTGGCCTACTGGCGCCGGGGAAGTGACGTCAGGCGACCGGAGCGGGAGGAGGCCGAGGGGTACGTACGCACCGCGCTCACGCGAAATTCCGGGATCCGAGGGGAGCGTCACGCCTCCCACTTCGCGCCACTTTAGTCCACTCGTCCCTTCGGTCAACCAACCGGCCAGCGCGTCCCGCCCCGGGGGTGGCATCACCTCCCCCAGTCACCACACCGAGGGGCACAGGAGGCTGTGGGTTGCCTCACATCACCCGCTCGGCCTATCCCGTTGCCCTCGTTTGCCCTACCTAAAGAGAAGACAAAATTCCCTGGTGAGAGGTAGCGTCGTCATCATGTCGATATCAGCGCCGCAGCCGAATCCGTCCACCGACCGCGACGCCCGTACGGGAGACACGGTCACCGACCGCCTCGTGGAGGCCAACCGCAAGTACGCCGAGAAGTTCACCGACCCCGGAATGGACGCGCGGCCCGTGCAGCGCGTCGCCGTCGTCGCGTGCATGGACGCCCGACTGGACCTGCACGAGGCACTCGGCCTGGAGCTGGGCGACTGCCACACCATCCGCAACGCCGGCGGTGTGGTCACCGACGACATCATCCGGTCCCTGACCATCAGCCAGCGCGCGCTCGGGACCCGCAGCGTCGTGCTCATCCACCACACCGGCTGCGGTCTGCTGAACCTCACCGAGGACTTCCGGCATGAGCTGGAGGAGGAGGTGGGCCAGCGTCCGTCGTGGGCGGTCGAGGCGTTCAAGGACCTCGACGCCGACGTCCGCCAGTCGATGCAGCGGGTGCGCACCTCGCCGTTCCTGGTGCACACCGACGACGTCCGCGGCTTCGTCTTCGATGTGACGACGGGTCTGCTGCGGGAGGTCACGCCGCGCGCCTGAGGGATGCTGAGGTTACTGAAGGGATTCAGCACCCGAACTCGTGCAAGCGTGACAAATAACCCCGGGTTATCCACAGCCGAGTGACGCGAGGCCGCGGAGACCGCAAGAATGCATAGGTGACATCGTCCCCCGCAACCACGCGGGGGACCGATGCCAGCGTTTGCGGTGGGCCGGTCCGTTCCGAGGGCAACGGCCCTGAGAACGGGCCGAGGAGGGCCGGGTGACGACCTATGACGAGCGAGCGAGCCTCAGCGATCTGACCACCACAGCGGAGCGGATCCGCCGGTCGGTGGAGGGTGTGATCGAGGGCAAGCCCGAGGTCGTACGGCTTTCGCTGACCGTGCTGCTCGCCGAGGGGCATCTGCTGATCGAGGACGTCCCGGGCGTGGGCAAGACCATGCTGGCCAAGGCGCTCGCGCGGTCCATCGACTGCTCCGTGCGGCGGATCCAGTTCACCCCGGACCTGTTGCCGTCCGACATCACCGGCGTGAGCATCTTCGACCAGCAGCGCAAGGAGTTCGAGTTCAAGCCGGGCGCCATCTTCGCCCAGATCGTGATCGGCGACGAGATCAACCGCGCCTCGCCCAAGACCCAGTCCGCGCTGCTGGAGTCGATGGAGGAGCGCCAGGTCACCATCGACGGGGAGAGCTACGAGCTGCCCAACCCCTTCATGGTGGTGGCCACGCAGAACCCGGTCGAGATGGAGGGCACCTACCCGCTGCCCGAGGCCCAGCGCGACCGCTTCATGGCCCGTGTCTCCATCGGATACCCCAGCCCGCAGGCCGAGCTGCAGATGCTGGACATCCACGGCGGCGTCTCCCCGCTGGACGACCTGCAGCCCGTCGCGCACGCCCACGAGATCGTCAAGCTGGTCGAGGCGGTGCGCTCGGTGCATGTCGCCGAGGCCGTCCGGCGCTACGCGGTGGACCTGGTTGCCGCCACCCGCAACCACCCCGATCTGCGTCTGGGCGCCTCGCCCCGGGCCACACTGCATCTGCTGCGGGCCGCCAAGGCGTCGGCCGCGCTGGCCGGGCGGGAGTTCGCGCTGCCGGACGATGTGCAGTCCCTCGCTGTGGCGGTGCTAGCGCACCGGCTGCTGCCCACCGCGCAGGCTCAGCTGAACCGCCGCACCGCGGAGCAGGTCGTCACGGACATCGTGCAGCGCACCCCGGTACCCACCTCCGGCTCGCGCGGCGCGGGTGGGATGCCCCCGATGCCGCCCATGCCCCCGGCCGACTTCGGCCGGCAGCAGCCGGGCGCGCGGAGGCTGTGATGGCCGCAGGGGGGACGGACTTGGGCCCCGAGGGCCCCGGCGCCGGCGAGGACTCGGGCGGGCTGCGGGCCGCCCTCGCCGGTCTGACCACCCGCGGCCGTTCCTTCCTGGCCGCCGGGGTGGCCGCCGCGGTGTGCAGCTATGTCCTGGGCCAGGCCGACCTGCTGCGGGTCGGGCTGCTGCTGGCCGCGCTGCCCCTGGTCTGCGTGGCCGTGGTCTACCGCACCCGGTACCGGGTGGCGGGCAGCAGACGGCTGGCGCCCGCGCGGGTGCCGGCGGGCTCCGAGGCCCGGGTGCATCTGCGGATGGACAATGTCTCGCGGCTGCCCACCGGGCTGCTGATGCTCCAGGACCGGGTGCCCTATGTGCTCGGGCCGCGCCCCCGGTTCGTGCTGGACCGGGTGGAGCCGGGCGGCCGGCGCGAGGTGTCCTACCGGGTCCGCTCGGATCTGCGCGGCCGCTATCCACTGGGCCCGCTGCAGCTGCGGCTGAGCGATCCGTTCGGGATGTGCGAGCTCACCCGCGCGTTCAGCGCCTACGACACGCTCACGGTCGTCCCCCGGGTCGAGCCGCTGCCCCCGGTGCGCCTGACCGGCGAGGCCGCGGGGTACGGGGACGGACGGCACCGCTCGCTGGCCCTGGCCGGTGAGGACGATGTCATCCCGCGTGGCTATCGCATAGGCGACGATCTGCGCCGGGTGCACTGGCGGTCCACCGCGCGCTACGGGGAGCTCATGGTCCGCCGGGAGGAGCAGCCGCAGCGGGCCCACTGCACAGTGCTGCTGGACACCCGGCGTGCGGCGCACTACGGCTCAGGGCCCGACTCGGCCTTCGAATGGGCCGTCTCCGGGGCGGCCTCGACCGCGGTCCATCTGCTGGAGCGGGGCTATGCGGTCCGGCTGCTGACCGACTCCGGAAGCTCGGTGCCGGGCCCGGACGGCGGAGGCGGCTTCACCGGCTCCACCCATGACTCGGCGGAGACCGCCGGGCTGATGCTGGACACCCTCGCCGTGGTGGACCACTCCGACGGCGGAGGGCTCTCGCCCGCCTTTGAGGTGCTGCGGGGCGGCGGTGAGGGGCTGCTGGTGGCCTTCCTGGGCGATCTGGACGAGGAGCAGGCGGCGACGGCCGCCCGGATGCGCCACCGCACCACGGCCGCGGTGGCGTTCGTACTGGACGGCGCGGCCTGGTCACGCGGGGCGGAGTTCGGGGGCACCCGGGAGCTGGAGGAGCGGCTGCGGCAGCTGCGCGAGGCGGGGTGGACGGCGCTGCCGGTCGGCCCGGGGGCCTCGCTGGCACAGCTGTGGCGGCAGGCCGACACCCAGGGCGCCACCCGGGCGGACGCCGGAGGTCCCACGATCGGCGGCATGACAGGGAGCTGGGCATGAGTGGGAGCGTTCGGCTCGCGATATGTGCGGCGCTGGCCACGGTGGCGGCGGCCTGTGCGCTGCTGCCGCTGGTGGACCCGGCGAGCTGGCTGTTGCAGGCCACCCTGTTGCTGGCGGTCCAGAGCGGGACGGGCGTGGCGGCCCGCCGGGTACCGCTGGCCCGCCCGCTGACGGTGGCCGCGCAGGCCGTGGTGACGCTGCTGCTGCTCACCCTGGTCTTCGCGCACGAGCAGGCGCTGGGCGGGGTGCTGCCGAGCCCGCAGGCCCTCCACGAGTTCGCGCTGCTGCTGCGCGACGGCACCGACGATGTGGGGCAGTACGCGATCCCCGCGCCGCTCACCGATGGCATCCGGCTGATGCTGGTGGCCGGAGTGATGACCATCGGCCTGGTGGTCGACGCACTCGCGGTGACGTACCGCAGCGCGGCCCCCGCCGGGCTGCCGCTGCTCGCGCTGTACTCGGTCGCGGCCGGCCTGTCCGACGCCGGGAGCGACTGGCTGTGGTTCCTGCTGGCGGCGGCCGGCTATCTGCTGCTGCTCCTCGCCGAGGGCCGGGACCGGCTGTCCCAGTGGGGCCGGGTGTTCAGCGGCGGCGGCCCGCGTCAGGCGGGTATGCCGCCCTCGGGCCTGGCCGGGGCCGGAGGCGCCCCGGCGCTCGCCCCGGTCCGCACCGGCCGCAGGATCGGGGTGCTGGCGCTCGGCATCGCGCTGGTGGTGCCCGCGGCGCTGCCGTCCCTGGACGGCGGGCTGCTGGACCGGCAGGGCAGCGGTGGCGGGTCGGGCAGCGGCGGCGGCACGATCTCGGCGGTCAATCCGCTGGTGTCGCTGCAGGACAGCCTGAACCAGCCGGAGAACAAGGAGGTGCTGCGCTATCGCACCTCCTCGCAGACCACACAGGACCTGTATCTGCGGATCGTGGCGCTGGACCGGTTCGACGGCACCTCGTGGAAGTCGTCCGAGCGGCATGTCACCGATGTGCCCGGCCAGCTCCCCTCGCCCGCCGGGCTCGGCCCCTCGGTCCGGGTTTCCTCGATCGACACCTCGATCTCGGCCGCCGACTGGTACGCGCAGAACTGGCTGCCCCTCCCCTACCCCGCGTCCAGGGTCGAGATCGACGGGCGCTGGCGCTATGAGCCCGAGGGCCGCACGCTCGTCGGCGACCGC
This sequence comes from Streptomyces sp. NPDC007875, assembly GCF_042868035.1. NCBI lineage: Bacteria > Bacillati > Actinomycetota > Actinomycetes > Kitasatosporales > Streptomycetaceae > Streptomyces > Streptomyces sp. NPDC007875. The sequence continues at coordinate 324,832 of NZ_JBIADZ010000004.1, forward strand.
GGCCAGACCACCCGGGGCGCCCGCTACCGGGTCACCAGCCTGCTGGTGGAGCCGACGGCCGAGCAGCTGGCGGCCGCGCCCGCACCGCCCTCGCGGCTGCGGAAGGAGTACACCGAGGTGCCGGACTCGCTGCCGTCCGTGGTGGCCAGTACGGCGCGGGAGGTGACCGCCGGCGCGGCCAACGCGTACGAGAAGGCGGTCAAGCTCCAGGACTGGTTCGCGGTGAACGGAGGATTCCGTTACGACACCGAGGTGCAGTCCGGCAGCGGCTCGGCCGCCATCGTCCGGTTCCTGAAGCAGAAGGAGGGCTTCTGCGTCCACTTCTCCTTCTCGATGGCCGCGATGGCCCGGACGCTGGGCATTCCGGCGCGGGTGGCGGTCGGGTTCACCCCCGGCACCGCCCAGGCGGACGGCTCGGTGTCGGTGGGCCTGAAGGACGCGCACGCCTGGCCCGAGCTGTACTTCGAGGGCGTGGGCTGGACCCGTTTCGAGCCCACCCCGAGCCGTGGCACCCAGCCCGACTACACGATGGAGCAGACGCCCTCGGGCACCCCGTCCGACGAGCCGACCACCGAGCCCAGCACGACCTCCGAGCCGACGGCCGCCCCGACCGCCTCCGACAGCTGCTCCCTGGAGATGAAGAAGCTGGGCACCTGTGGAGGTGCCGCGGCCCAGCAGCCGGACAACGGCGCCTCGGGCGGGGGCTGGTCGGCGGCCAAGGTCACCAGCTGGAGTTCGCTGGCGGTGCTGCTGGCCGTGGTGCCCCTGCTGCCCATGCTGTGGCGGCGGCGGATACGGACCCGCAGACTGAACGGCTCGGGCGGGCGCACCGAGCAGGACGCCGCCGACCGGATCCTCGCCGCATGGCGTGAACTCACCGATTCGGCCTGGGACTTCGGCGTGCTGCCGGACGACTCGCTGACCTCACGCAGGGCGGTGGCCCGCATGGTGCGGATCGCCGACCTCGACGACGATTCGGCCCGGGCGGCGCAGCGGGTGGCCGAGGCGGTCGAGCAGGTGCTGTACGCACCGCAGCCGCGCCCGTTCGCGGGCGTCGCGGACGACGTCCGGCAGGTGCTGGCCGGATTCCGGGCCAAGGCGGGGCGGCGGGAGCGGCTGCGGGCACTGCTGGCGCCGCGGTCCGCCGCTCAGCTGGTGTGGGCGTGGGGACAGCGCTGGTCCGCGCTGGTCCAGCGGTGGGGAGCACCCCGCTGGGCCCGCTGGGCCTCCCAGCTCCGGCCCCCGCGCGGTCAGGGGAGCTGACCTCCGGGCGGCCCTGAACCCTTGCGGCTGAGGCCCGGCGGCTGAGGTCTTGCGGCTGAGGCCCGGCGGCTGAGCCCCCCGCGACTGAGCCCCTGCGGCATGCGCGGGGGCTCAGGCCGCTCGGGCACGCCACGGGGCTCAGGGCGGCCCGAACTCACTCCAGGCCCCGCGGGGGGCCAGGGACGCGGTTGCAGGGCTGGGGCATGGTTGCGGTCCAGGACACGGTTGCGGGGCTGGGGCATGGTTGAAGGACTACGGTCCGGGAGCGCTACCGCACGGTTGAGGGGCGGTCGCCAGTCGGCGACCGCCCCTCAACCGCTCATCCAAGAATTATCCTCAGTGGCCCTGCTCATCGCGGCGACGCTGCCACCGCTCCTCGATACGCGCCATCATCGAACGGCGCTGACGGCCCTGACGCCGGGGAGCCGCCCCGCCGCCGCCCTGCGCCTCACCGGGTTTGGGAGCCTTGCGCCAGCCGGTCACCGCGAGCACCGCACATCCCAGCATGATCAGGAAGCCCACCACGCTGATCGCAATCTGGGGAACGATCACTCCGACCATGAGGAGTGCGATGCCCACCAGAAAACCCGCGACCGCCTGGTAGACCCGTCGCCGGGTGTACGTGCGCAGGCCGCTTCCCTCAAGCGCTGTCGCGAACTTGGGATCTTCGGCGTACAACGCTCGCTCCATTTGCTCGAGCATGCGCTGCTCGTGCTCCGAGAGCGGCACGGAGTCCTCCTACTCGTCGGTCGCGGGGGGCGACCGGGTGCGACCCTTTCAGGATAGGCAGGGAATCGCCCCCGTGAAACCCGCCCCTCAACGCCAATTCGCCCACCCCCGCGGGCGTGGCGAAAGTTGACGCTGAGACGTCCATTCCCCTCCCGCCGATTGGCCATGCCGGACGGTGTACCCCGATCATACGGGGCCTGGCGTCCAATCGGGTCTCCTGTGGCCGACTCCACCTGCGCCGCCCGTCGTCCGGTGGGGCGGGAGGAGCCGCTCAGTCCCGCTCGGCGAGAACGTGCAGCTGAGTGGCGACGGAGCGGAAGGCGGGCAGCCCAGCGGCGGCCTCCTCCAGCTGCAACAGGGCGTCCAGCGCCCCGGGCTCGGTGTCCACGAGCACTCCGGGGACCAGATCGGCGAAAACCCGCACCCCGTGCACCGCGGCGATCTCCAGACCGGCCGCCTCCACCAGCTCTGACAGCTGGTCGGCGGTGAAGCGGCGCGGCATCGGGTCTCCGGAGCCCCAGCGGCCCTCGGGGTCAGTAAGCGCTTGCCGGGCCTCGGTGAAATGGCCGGCCAGGGCGCGGGCCAGCACGGCGCCACCCAGGCCCGCCGCGAGCACGCTGAGGGTTCCGGCGGGACGCAGGGCCCCCGCCGCGTTCCGCAGGCCCTCGGCGGGGTCGTCCACGTACTCCAGCACGCCATGGCACAGCACCACGTCGTAGCCGCCCCGCTCGACCACGTCGAACAGCCCGTGGGCATCGCCCTGGACTCCGCGCACCCGGTCGGCCACCCCGGCCTCGGCGGCCCGCCGCTCCAGTGCGAACAGGGCGTTCGGACTCGGGTCGACCACAGTGACGCGGTGGCCGAGGCCGGCCACGGGAACGGCGAAATTACCGCTGCCGCCGCCGGTGTCCAGGACGTCCAGCGCGCCGTGCACGGCCCCGCCCTCGACGGCCTCCCGGCCCGTGACCTTGGCCCGCCGTTCCAGGGCGTCTTTCAGGACCTCCCAGACCACGGCGGTACGGAGGGACGCACGGGGGCGCTGCGGGTCTGACACGGCGGGTGGCTCCTCGGCGCGGTGCCGCCACCGCCCGGAGGCGGTGACGACGGCTTACTGACGTCGGCGGTCCCAGCCTATTGCCTCCGTGGGGCGGGGTGCGTCTGCCTCCGTGGGGCGGGGTGCGTCTGCCTCCGTGGGGCGGGGTGCGTCTGCCTCCGTGGGCGGGGTGCGTCTGCCTCCGTGGAGCGGGGTGCGTCGAGGCGGCCGGCCCCACCGGCCCCCAGCGGATACCGGGCGGACACCGACCGGCGCCCGAGCGGTACCCGGCGGATAGCGGCAGATGCCCGGACGGACAGCGACCGGCGCCCGAGCGGATACCGGACGGCCCTCAAGCCGATGCCGCATCGCGCCCCAGCGGATACCGGGCCGCGCCGGGGCGGTCACCGGGCCACCTCTCAGGCTCCCGACGGGCCCGGCTCGTCACCCGGCGGGGCCTGGTGGGGCAGGGTCGGCTGCAGCATGCGCTCCACCAGCCGCAGGAACATCCCGGTGGCACGCAGCAGATCGTCCGCGTCCCGCCGGCTCGCGGCGCCCTGTATCCCCGCCTCGGCGCGGGCCCGGCGCTCGGCGCCGGAGGCGAACAGCGCGCTCCACTCGGCCAGTTCGGGAGCGACCTCCGGCAGGACCTCCCAGGCGCTGCGGATCCGGGCGCGGCGGCGCGCGGTGGACTCGGGGCGGCCGCGCACGGCGAGCACGGCAGCGGCGGTGCGCAGGGCGGCCAGATGTGCGGTCGCAAAGCGCTCGTTGGCAGTCTCGAGCGCGGCGGCCTCCTCCAGGCCCTGATGGGCCTGGGTGAGCAGACCGGCGGCGGCGGGCGGGGCGGACGCGCGGCGCAGCACGGGGTGGACATCGGTCGCGGGGCCGGTCAACGAGGGGGCAGGGGCGGCGGCACGGTGCCGGCGCGCTGCGGCGGTACTGGCCATGACGAACCTCCTGTCGTCGCGTGGCGGCCGGTCGTGTGGTAGAGCGACCGCCGTATGGGGCCATCGTGGGGCACACCACTGACAATCGGCCCTGACCAGCGCGAACGACCCCGACGCCGCACCTCGCCCCGCCATGACCCATACTTGTTTTTGCACTGACCAGTCAGTTCAAAAATCAAGGAAGTGATGTGTGTGGGGGGCACCCCAGAAGCGGAGACCGGGGCGGCGGTGACGGCCGAGGGGCTCGGCGTCAGGGGGTCGCACGGCTGGGCGTTCCGCGGTGCCGACATCGCCGCCGACTCCGGTGCTCTGATCGCGATCGAGGGCCCGTCCGGCTCGGGCCGCACCTCCCTGCTGCTGACGCTCACCGGCCGGATGCGCCCCACCGAGGGACACGGCGTGATCGGGGGCTTCCGGGTTCCCCAACAGATGGCGCGCATACGCCGGATCAGCGCGCTCGCGCACGTACCGGGCGTCATCGAGCTCGATCCAGTGCTCACGGTCGCCGAGCATCTGCGGGAGCGGGCCCTGCTGCGGCGCCGGTTCGCCGACTCCCCGCGCGGGCTGCTGCGTCCGCGCCGGGAGCGGGCCGCCGCGTCCCGGGCCGGGATCGGCGCGGCCCTCACGGCCGCCGGGCTGGACCTCGACACGCTGCCCAAGGGGCCGCGTACGGCCGTACGGGACCTGGAGCGGCTGGAGGCGCTGCGGCTGTCGATCGCGCTCGCGCTCATCGCCCGGCCGCGGCTGCTGGCCGTCGACGACGCCGACATGAAGCTCTCGGACGCCGAACGCGAGCGCGCCTGGGCGCTGCTGCGGGAGATCGCGGAGGGCGGCACCACGGTCCTCGCGGTGTGCAGCCAGGCCCCGGCCGACGCGGTCGTGGTCCGGACCGCGCGGAAGAGCCCCGCCGAAAAGAGCCAGAAGGCCGACGCGGACGCCTCCGCCACTCCCGGCGCCCACGAGGCCGGACACGAGGCCGGACACGACGAGAACGAGAAGGGGGCGGCGGATGCGCTCGCCGAAACTCGCCGCGCTTGAGCTGAAGCGGTTCGGGAGGGGAAAGCTGCCCCGGGCGGCGCTGGCCGCCCTGCTCCTGCTGCCGCTGCTCTACGGTGCGCTGTACCTGTGGTCCTTCTGGGACCCGTACGGCAAGCTGGACAAGATCCCGGTCGCCCTCGTCAACTCGGACACCGGCGCCACCGTGAAGGGCGAGCGCCTCACCGCGGGCGATGACATCAGCGGCAAGCTGCTGGACAGCAAGACCTTCGACTGGCACCGCACAAGCGCTGCCGAGGCCCGTAAGGGCGTCGCGAACGGCACGTACTACCTGTCGCTGACCGTGCCCTCGGACTTCAGCCGGCAGATCGCCACCAGCTCCGGAAAGTCCCCGGAGACCGGCGCCCTCAAGGTGCGCACCAACGACGCCAACAACTACATCGTCGGCCAGATCTCCCGCTCGGTCTTCTCCGAGGTGCGCGCCGCGGCCTCCGCCAAGGCGTCCCGCGGCTTCTACGACAACATCTTCATCTCATTCGCCGATATCCACGGCGAGACCCAGAAGGCCGCCAAGAGCGCCGACAAGCTCGGTAAGGGCATCGGCAAGGCCAAGAAGGGCGCGGACGACCTCGCCAAGGGCCTGGCCAAGGCCAAGGAGGGCAGCCGCGATCTGAAGTCCGGGCTCGGCACGCTCTACCAGGGCTCCGGGACGCTCAAGACCGGCGCGGGCGGCGTCGCCGACGGCACCCAGTCGCTGTCCGACAAGGTCAACGACGTGGCGGCCAAGGTCCGCCCGTTCCTCAAGGAGCACGGCAAGGAGATCGGGGTCGTCTCCCAACTGGTCGCCGACGCCTCCCAGAAGGCGTCCGACAGCCTCGACACCCTGCCCGAGACGACCTCCACGGCGGCCACCAAGGCCCGTAAGGCGTCCGACGACCTCGCCGCCGACTACCGGACCCGCTGCGAGGGGGCGGTGCCCGCCGGCCCGGACTGTCCCGCGCTCAAGAAGTCGGTGGCGGCGGCCGACACCGCCGCCGATGTGGCCGAGGACGTCAACAAGCTGGTGCGGGACAACACCACCCAACTCGACGCCCTCGGCGGTCATCTGGACGATCTGCACGACCAGGCGCTCTGGCTCGCGCAGAACGCCCCGCACCTGGGCACCGACCTCGACACCGCCGTACGGAAGGTCAACGCCCTCAACTCCGGGGCACAGAAGGTCGCCAAGGGCGCCGGAACCCTGCACACCGGGCTGAGCACCGCCAAGACCGGCGCCTCCGACCTCGACAGCGGCGTCGGTAAGGCGCGCGGCGGCGCGGACACCCTGGGCGGCGGGATGTTCCGGCTCGTCGACGGCTCGGGCAAGCTCTCCGGCGGGCTGCACGACGGCGCCGACAAGATCCCCGACTACGGCAAGCAGGACCGGGACGCCCGGACCGAGGTGATGGCGGATCCAGTGCGGCTGGTCAACCAGGCGCTGCACAAGGCGCCCAACTACGGGACCGGTTTCGCTCCGTACTTCATCCCGCTCTCCCTGTGGGTCGGCGCGATGGTGGCCTACATGCTGATCCAGCCGATGAACAGGCGCGCGCTCGCGGTGGGTGGATCCTCCTGGCGGATCGCGTTCGCGGGCTGGCTGCCGGTCGCCGCGATCGGAGTGTTCCAGACGCTGGCCCTGATGGCGGTGTTGCACTGGGCGATCGGCCTGCAGATGGCGCGGGCCGCGGGCACCCTCGGCTTCCTGATGCTGGTCACGGCCTGTTTCGCGGCGATCGTGCAGTGGCTGAACGCCCGCTTCGGACCGGCCGGCCGGATCCTGGTGCTGGCCCTGCTGATGCTCCAGCTGACCTCGGCGGGCGGCACCTATCCGGTGCAGACCAGTCCGCGCTTCTTCAACGCCATCCATCCCTTCCTGCCCATGACGTACGTGGTGGACGGGCTGCGCCGGCTCATCACTGGCGGCGGGCTCGGCCCGGTCTGGCTGGCCTGCGGGGTGCTCCTGGGATTCAGCGTGGCGGCCCTGACGCTCACCGCGTGGTCCGCGCGGCGCAAGCAGGTGTGGTCGGTGGACCGGCTGCATCCGGAGCTGAGCCTATGAGCGGCATAACATCAACAACGGGCAGAATCGGCGCCATGGACAGCAGCAGCACGCGCCGCCAGGCCACACGCCAGAAACTCTTCGAGGCAGCGGTCACCCTCATCGCCGAACAGGGCTTCTCCTCCACCACCGTGGACGAGATCGCCGAGCGGGCCGGGGTGGCCAAGGGCACGGTCTACTACAACTTCGCCAGTAAGACCGTGCTCTTCGAGGAGCTGCTGCAGCACGGCATCGAGCTGCTGACCGCCTCGCTCCAGAGCGCCGCCGACGAGAACGCCGAGCGCGGCGGCAGCCATGTGGACGCGCTGGACGCCATGGTCCGGGCCGGGCTGGACTTCATCTCCCGCTATCCGTCGCTGACCCAGCTGTACGTGGCCGAGCTGTGGCGCACCAACCGCGCCTGGCAGTCCACCTTGATGATGGTCCGGCAGCGGGCCATAGCGGTGATCGAGGCCGAGCTGCGGGCCGGGGTGGCCGCGCACGAGTTCAGCGGGGAGATCGACATCCCGCTGACGGCGTCGGCGCTGTTCGGGATGGTACTGGTGGCCGCGCTGGACTGGCAGTCCTATCAGCCGGAGCGGTCGCTGGAGGATGTGCACGCGGCGCTGTCACGGCTGCTGCAGGGCCGCGTCGGCAGGACCGTGGCCTCCGGATAGCCGGCCGCAACCTCCCGACGGCCCGGTGTGGCGGGCTCAGCTCCCCCGGGTACGCGTAGAAGGCGACACGTAGAAGGCGCTGTTCCGACAGATCGACTCTCGTCGAGCTGACCGGAACAGCGCCTCCCCCCGTAACTCCCCCGTACTTCCCCCGTTGGAGGCTCCTGGTCCAGGAGACTCCCGGTGACTCCCACCTTTCGTCCGGGCCGCCGCGCCGTTCCGCCGCCCCGTGCCGGCGGTGCGGCGCGCGGCCCTTCCGTATGCACCACTCTCTCGTCCGAGCAGGTGGCGGCCCATCCGCGCGACTACTCATCTCCCCGGCTGAGTACGCGTACTCAGGTCTGCGCGCTCGTCCCCAGGCGCGGTGGCCCGGCTGTCGGTGGGGGCGGATAAAGTCGCGGTCATGGCACGGATTGTGGTGATCGGCTCCGGGATGGGCGCCATGGCGGCGGCCGCCCGGCTGGCCGTGGCGGGCCACCGGGTGGTGGTGTACGAGCGCGGGCGGACCCATGGCGGCGGGGTCGGCCGCTTCGCGCGGGACGGATTCCGCTTCGACACCGGCCCGGGGCTGCTGCACCTGCCCGCCGTCTACCGGGATCTGTTCGTGAAGACCGGCAAGCAGACCCTGGAGCAGAGCGTCGAGCTCATCCAGGTCGACCCGGCGAGCCGGCATCTCTTCGCCGACGGCACGGATGTCCGGCTGCCCAACGCGTCACGGGCCGGGGTGCTCCAGGCACTGGACGGCGCCTTCGGCGCGGGCGCAGGCGAGCGCTGGAGCGATCTGGTCAACCGGGCGCGCGAGGTGTGGGACGCCACCCGCAGGCCGCTCCTGGAGGAGCCGCTGCGCGCCGACTGGCGGGTCCTGGGCCGCGATCCCTATCCGGCCGCCCCCGTGCGGCGCGGGCGGCTCGGCGGCCTGTTCGGCCGGGGCGGTGCCGATGTCCCGCCCACGCTCGCCGGGGTGGCCCGCCGTGAGCTGAAGGATCCGCGCGCCACGGCCCTCCTGGAGAGCCATGCGCTGGCGCACGGCCTCGACCCGCGCTCCGCCCCCGCCGCGGCCACCGTGCTGCCCTATATCGAGCAGACGTTCGGCACCTGGTATGTGCGCGGGGGCATGCGGGCGCTGGCCGATGCCCTCCATGAGCGCTGCCGTCAGCGGAAGGTCGAGTTCCACTTCGAGGCCGAGGTCACCGGCATCGTGGAGAAGGACGGCCGCGCGGCGGGTGTGGAGCTGGCCGACGGCACCGTCGCGGAGGCCGACGCGGTGGTCTCGGGCATCGACCCCGCCCTGCTGCCCCCGCTGCTCGGCGGGCAGGCGCCCTGGCGGGAGGGGGATGTGCGGCCGGAGCCCGGCACGGACGGCGGCACACCGGGGCGGCTGACCGTCTTTCTGGCGCTGCGCGGCGCCCGGACCGAGGACACCGCACACCGCACCGTGGTCCACGCCCCGGACCGGGAGGCGGAGTTGGCCGCCGTCTTCGGCGACGGCCACGGGCTCCGCGAGCCCTGCCCCCACCCCACGGTGACCGTGCTGCGCCCGGAGGACCCCACGGTGCGCCCGGACGAGGAGCACGAGGCCGTCACCCTTACCGCCGTCGTCGCCCCGCACGGCCCGGTGGACTGGACGGACGGCGCGGCGGCGGAGCGGGACGCCCAGCGGCTGATCACGGCCGCCGAGGCCGCGATACCGGGGCTGCGGGACCGGATGCTGTGGCATGAGGTCCGCACACCCGCCGACACCGGCGCCCAGACGGGCGCCAGGGGCGGCGCCGTGCCGGCCCCGGTGCTCGCCGGGGCGGACGGCGCGTTTCTGCGGCCCGCCAATGTCACCCGGCTCCCGGGCCTGTATCTGGCGGGCGGCTGGGCCCATCCGGGCGGCGGGCTGGCCCATGCCGGGATGTCGGGCGCGCTGGTGGCCGGGCTGATCGTCGAGGGCGAGGACTGGCGCGGCTCCCAGTAGAGCGACCCCAGGAAACACCCGAGCCCGCTCCCGGGGAGCGGGCTCATCTGGCAGCGGGCTCATCTGGCAGCGGGGCTCAGCGGCGCTGCCGTCTGCTCAGTAGCGGTACTGCTCGTCGAAGCCCTGGGGGTAGCCCTGGCCCTGGGCCTGACCCTGTTGCTGCTGCTGGTACGGGTACGCCTGCTGGTCCGGCGCGGGCGCGGCGTCGCCTTCGCGCTGCTGCGGCACCCAGGGCCCGCCGGGCTGCATCACGTCGTACGCCGGATCCGGCGAGGGGTAGGAGGCGTCGGCCGCCCAGTGGTCGCCGCCGTAGGCCCCGCCGCCGTACGGATCCTGCTGGCCGTAGGCCGCGTACTGGTCGCCGTACTGCTGCTGACCGTAAGCCTGCTGGTCGTAAGCCTGCTGCTCATAGGGCTGGGCCTGGGGCTCGGGCTGGGCGCCGCCGTACGGGTCCTGGCCGTAGGCCGCGTACGCCTCGTTCCCGTAGCCGTACTGCCCGCCCTGGCCCATCTGGTCCGCGTAGACATCCTGGCCGTAGTTCTGGCCGTGCCCCTGGCTGTGATCCTGCTGTGAGCCGTAGCCGCCGTACGTCTCGTACGCGCTGTAGCCACCGGCCGCCTCGCCGCCGTAGGCGCCCGCGGCCGGGGTGAAGGCCGACGGCTCCTCGTAGACGCCGTACTCGCCGGTGTCGTCGGGCAGCGGCTGAGGCCGGTACGTGGGCGGCTCCGGCTGCGCCGCCGGGACCGCCTCCAGGTCGGACACCTCGAGGATCGGCTCCTTGTCCGCGTCGTCCGGCCGGGGGCCGCGCTCCTCGCGTCCGAGCAGCCCGGGCAGCCCGCCGCTCAGCGCCCAGCCCGCGGCGAAGCCGCGCCGGAAGGAGAGCGTCACATACGTCTGGCCTATGGCGAAGGCGATCGCCCCCACCCCGATCACCGGAACCGACGGGATCAGCACGCCGACGACCACGCCAAGAAAGCCGACGAAGGCCAGCAGCCGCCAGCGCAACCGCGCCTTGTACTGCAGGAGGACCTCCCCCAGCAGCCACAGCGCGACGACGCCGAATGCGATGTAGAGGACCGTCCAGCCCATGCCCGCCCCTCTCAATGCGGCCGCCCGTCGGCTGCCGTCATCAGGATCAGGACCGCTGATGCAGTCCCAGATTCTCGTAGATTTCCAGCGTCGCCGGGGAGTGGTTCAGGGTGATGAAGTGCAGCCCGGGGATCTCCTCGGCCATCAACCGCGCGCACACCTCTGTGGCGTAGTCGATTCCGATCGAGCGTACCGCCGCCGGGTCGTCTTTCACCGCCAGGATCCGTTCAGCCAGTTCGGGCGGGAAGGCCGCATTGCTGAGCTGCGCGAACCGCTCGATCTGCTTGACGTTCGTGACGGGCATGATCTCAGGGATGATCGGTGTCGTACAGCCCGCCGCGGCGACCCGGTCGCGCAGCCGCAGATAGTCCTCGGGGTAGAAGAACATCTGCGTGATGGCGAAGTCGGCGCCCGCGCGGCACTTGTCGATGAAATGACGGATGTCGGTGTCCCAGTCCGGCGAGCGGGGGTGCATCTCGGGGAACGCGGCCACGCCGACACAGAAGTCCCCGGACTCCTTGATCAGCCGGACCAGCTCGACGGCGTAGGTGAGGCCGTCGGGGTGCCGGATCCACTCCCCCGTGGGGTCGCCCGGCGGGTCGCCGCGCAGGGCCAGCATGTTCCGGATCCCGGCATCGGCGTACTGCCCGATGATGTTGCGCAGGTCGGCCCGGGAGTGGTTGACGGCGGTCAGATGGGCGACGGGGGTGAGCGTGGTGTCCGTCGCGATGCGCTCTGTGACGCGCACGGTGCCCTCACGGGAGGATCCGCCGGCTCCGTAGGTCACGGAGACGAAGGTGGGCGAGACGGCTTCCAGCCTGCGGATGGCGTTCCACAGCGTCTGCTCGCCCTTCGCCGTCTTGGGGGCGAAGAATTCGAAGGAATACGACTGCTCGCCCGATGCGAGCAGATCGCGCACGGTCCGGGCGCGATCGGTCCTGGTGGAAGCGGTGCCTAGGGCCATACGAGCAGGCTATCCACCCGGCTCGGCTACGCCCACCCGACCCCGGAGATTTGGGGGTTTTGCCAGCTTTCTGTCCGCAGTGCGGACAGTTCGATGCGTTCTCGACCGGCGGACGGGCCGGGCCGGATGAAAACCGGGTGAAAGTCAGGTGAAAAGCCGGGGCCGGGCTCCGGTCAGGCCGCGCGCACCCGCTTGGCCAGTTCCGCCGTCGCCGCCGCCGGGTCGTCGGCGGCCGTGATGGCCCGGACCACGACGATGCGGCGGGCGCCCGCATCCAGAACCTGATCCAGGTTGGACGCGTCGATTCCGCCGATGGCGAACCACGGCCGCTCGGTGCCGAGCGCCGCGGCGTGGCGCACCAGGGACAGCCCGGGGGCGTGGCGGCCCGGCTTGGTGGGGGTGGGCCAGCAGGGGCCGGTGCAGAAGTAGTCCACACCGGGCTGGACGGCCGCCGCGTCCACCTCCGCCTCCGCATGCGTGGAGCGCCCGATCAGCACGTCCGCGCCGAGGATCGCGCGCGCCGCGGGCACCGGCAGATCGCCCTGGCCCAGATGGAGCACATCCGCGCCGATGGCATGCGCGACATCGGCACGGTCGTTGACGGCGAGCAGCTTTCCGTGGCGGCGGCAGGCGTCCGCGAAGACCTGGAGGTGCTCCACCTCCTCGGACGCCTCCATCTCCTTGTCCCGCAGCTGGACGATGTCCACCCCCGCCGCCAGGACGGCGTCCAGGAACTCCGGCAGGTCGCCCTGGCGCTTCCGTGCGTCGGTGCACAGATAGAGGCGGGCGTCGGCCAGCTGCTCACGAGCGGTGGCGGTGGTGGACATGGTTCGGTACCCCCGGAGGGTCGGCGGCGTACGGGCCGTGCGCGGAGCCCGGCCCGTACGCCGTGTGCGACAACGTGCGACTAGGTGCGACTACGTGCGACAAGGTCGACGTAAGCGCGAGAGCGACCAGCCCTGTGCACGCCCCGTACGAGCTGTGTACGAGCCCCGTACGGAAGACGGCGGAAGGCTGGACGGAAACGGCGTCAGACGGCGAGCGCCTGCGCGCGCCGCTTCACTTCCGTACCGCGATTCTCGCCCAGGGCCCGTGCCGGGGTGCCGGGCAGGCTCGGGTCGGGAGTGAAGAGCCACTCCAGCATCTCTTCGTCACTGAAGCCGTCGTCCTTCAACAGCGTCAAGGTCCCCACGAGGCCCTTGACGACCTTTCCGTCGGCGATGAACTCCTCGGGCACCTGAAGCACCCTGTTCTCGCCACGGCGCACCGCGATCAGCTGGCCCTCCTTGACCAGCTGCCGGACGCGCGTCACCTCCACACCGAGCCGTTCGGCGACGTCGGGGAGGGTGAGCCAGGCGGGGACGAGAGCATCGATCTTTGCGTCAATCTCGGTCACGGAACAAGCCTGCCATCTGGGACTGACAGTGGGTAGCCGGGCGCCCGCCGCGCGGGCCGTCCGGCCCGCCCCACACGCCCCGCCCACCGGTCGGCCGGCCGGTCAGCAGACGGCCGACTTCAGCGGCACCGAGGGGTCCTCGGCCCGCGTCCGGTCCAGCCGGGCGCCGCGCTCGATCAGCTTGCGCCCCTGGGCCAGATCGCGCGGACGGCCGACGGCCAGCAGGGCGACCAGGGCGCCCTCGCGCAGCCAGCACACCGACCAGGCGGCACCGGCCGGATCGCCGCGCCAGACCAGTTCGTCGGCCTCCGAATGGTGCCCGGCGTACTGCACGAAGCGCCCGAACTGCTCGGACCAGAAGTACGGCACCGGGTCGTAGACCGCGCCGGGGAAGTGGGCGGCCGTCCGGCTCCCGACCACATTGGCGGCGACGGTGCGCGGCCCCTGCAGCGCGTTGTCCCAGTGGTGCACCAGCAGCCGCGTGCCGTAGCGGGCGGACGGGAAGGAGGCGCAGTCGCCGACCGCGTAGACGTCCGGCGCTGAGGTGCGCAGCCGGTCGTCGGCGGCGACGGAGCGGTCCTCGGCCAGCTCCACGCCCGAGCCCGCCAGCCAGTCCGTGGCCGGCCGGGCCCCGATCCCGACGACCACCGCGCCCGCCCGCAGCCGGGTGCCGTCGCCGAGCAGCAGCCCGCTCTCGTCCACGGAGGCCACCCGGGCGCCGGTCACCAGCCGGGCGCCGTAGTCTTCGTACCAGGCCGCCATGGGGGCCGCGACCTCGGCCGGGAGGGCGCCCGCCAGCGGCCGGTCCGCGGCCTCGACGACGGTCACGGCGCAGCCCGCCTCGCGCGCCGCCGTGGCGAACTCCGCACCGATCCAGCCCGCCCCCACGACCGCGATCTCGCGCTGCCGGGCGAGCACCGGGCGCAGCCGCACCGCGTCGTCCAGGGTGCGCAGCAGATGGACGCCGGGCACGCCCTCGCCGCCCGGCAGCGGGACCGGCTCGGCGCCGGTGGCGATCACCAGGACGTCATACGGAAGCTGCCCGGTCGCGGTCTCGACGAGCCGCTTGTCCGTGCGGAGCCCGGTGACCTGGACGCCGAGCCGCAGCGCGACGCCGAGCCCGGCGAAGTCCACGTCGAGCGTCGATCCCTCGGCCTTACCGAGCAGCACGGCCTTGGACAGCGGCGGCCGGTCGTAGGGCTGGTGGGTCTCCGCGCCCAGCAGGACGATCTCCCCCGTCCAGCCCTGTTCGCGCAGCGCGACGGCGGTCTGCACCCCCGCCATGCCCGCTCCGACGATCACCACCCGCTGTTCGCCGCCGCCGCTCGAGGACGGCTTCGTCGTCGTCTCATCGCTCACACGATCACTGTATTGCGGCTGGTGGGGCGGACCGCAGAGGGCGAGGGGAGATCTCGGGCACAGAGGGGAGGGGTGGGTGGGGGTGATTTCCGGCCCGCCTTGGCCCCGTGGGGGCTGGTGGGGCCCGGTGGGGGTGCGCTCGGCTCCCGGCGGGGTGCGGCTCGGCTCCCGGCGGGGTGCGGCTCGGCCCTCGCCCTGAGTCCTGCTCGGCCCCGCGCTGGGCCTGCTCGGCTGCCGCTGGGGCTTCGAGCGAGACCTGGGGTGGCGGTCGGACAGCGGATGCGGGCCTGTGGGCGCCTACGGCGGGTGGTCCCCCACCCCGCCCCTTCCCGGAACGAAGGAGCTCCGCCCCCTCGACCCCCGCCGGGGCTCCGCCCCGGACCCCGCTCCTCAAACGCCGGAGGGGCTGGAGTTGCCGGAAGCGCCGGGAGCTGAGTTGAGGCGTCGGAGGGGCTGGGGTGGGGTGCCGGTGGGGTTCGGGGGAACGCGGTGCGGGCTTGTTGTGTGGGGGGTGACCGGTCTTTCGGGGGGTTCGGGGCTCGTACTAGGGTGGCGGGGCAGAGCACTCGCGGGAGCCCGGACGTACCGGGCTGAGAGGGAGGCTGAAACGGCCTCCGACCGTACGAACCTGATCCGGGTCATGCCGGCGAAGGGAGGGGCAGCGTGTCCACGCACGCACCAGGTCACGACGATGGACCACACACCTCAGGGCTTGGCGGTGAGCCGCCCGACGGGCGCTACGACGCCCTCGTCATCGGCGGCGGCATCATCGGCCTGGTCACGGCCTGGCGGGCGGCCCAGCGGGGGCTGCGCACCGCCCTCGCCGACCCGGCACCCGGCGGCGGAGCCGCCTGGGTGGCGGCGGGGATGCTGGCTGCCGTCACCGAGCTTCATTACGGCGAGCAGACCCTGCTCGGCCTCAACTTGGCCTCCGCGCGCCGCTATCCGGACTTCGTGGCCGAGCTGGAGGAGGCGAGCGGACAGGACGTGGGACACCGTGCGTGCGGCACGCTCGCCGTGGCGTTCGACGCCGACGACCGCGCCCATCTGCGCGAGCTCCACACGTTCCAGCAGGGGCTCGGGCTGGAGTCCGAATGGCTGACGGGGCGTGAATGCCGCCGCCTGGAACCGATGCTCGCGCCGGGCGTCCACGGCGGGCTGCGCGTCTCCGGCGACAACCAGGTCGACCCGCGGCGGCTGACGGCGGCGCTGCTCACCGCGTGCGAGCGGGCCGGGGTCGCCTTCCACCGCGCCCGCGCGGAGCGGCTGCTGCTGGACGGCGACCGCGCCACCGGGATCGAGCTGACCGGGGGCACGCACCTGGCCGCCGAGCGGACCGTCCTGGCCGCCGGCAGCCTCAGCGGACGGCTCGCGGGCGTCCCCGACGGCGTCCTGCCGCCCGTACGACCCGTCAAGGGGCAGGTGCTGCGGCTGTCGGTGCCCGAGCGGTACGCGCCGTTCCTCTCCCGGACCGTACGGGCCGTGGTGCGCGGCGGGCCGGTCTACCTGGTACCGCGCGAGAACGGCGAGCTGGTCATCGGCGCCACCAGCGAGGAGCTGGGCTGGGACACCACGGTCACCGCGGGCGGGGTGTACGAACTGCTGCGGGACGCCCATGAGGTGGTGCCCGGCATCACCGAACTGCCGCTGGTGGAGACCTGCGCCGGGCTGCGCCCCGGCTCCCCCGACAACGCCCCGATGCTCGGCCCGACCGCGCTGCCGGGGCTGCTGCTGGCCACCGGCCACCACCGCAACGGCGTCCTGCTCACCCCGATCACCGGCGATGTCATGGCCGAGGCACTGACGAGCGGAGAACTCCCGCCGGAGGCCCGGCCGTTCACCCCACGGCGCTTCGCGGCCCCCTCGGACGGCGGGGCAGCCCCGACCGTCCCCGCCGCCGCCCCCGCAGCCGCGCCCACCCCAGCACAGGAGCAGCACCCATGACCGTCTCCGTCAACGGCGAGCCCCGCGAGGTCCCGGACGGGACCACCCTCGACCGGCTTGTCGCGACCCTCACCCAGGCGCCCTCCGGCGTCGCCGCCGCCGTCAACGAGACGGTCGTCCCACGCACCCAATGGCCCGCGACCCCGCTCGGCGACGGTGATCGCGTCGAGGTCCTCACCGCGGTCCAAGGAGGCTGATCCACCCATGGCTCCCACCCCGACCACCACGACCACCACGCCCGTCACCACCGCCGCGAACACCCCGAACGCCCCGGGCCGGGAGCCCCTCGCCGCCCCCGACCCGCTCACCATCGCCGGGACCGACTTCGGCTCCCGTCTGATCATGGGCACCGGCGGCGCTCCCAGCCTGGACATCCTGGAGCGCTCGCTGCTGGCCTCCGGCACCGAGTTGACGACCGTCGCGATGCGGCGGCTCGACCCCACGGTGCAGGGGTCGGTGCTCTCCGTTCTGAACCGGCACGGAATCCGCCCGCTCCCCAACACCGCCGGGTGTTTCACCGCCGGCGAGGCCGTGCTCACCGCCCGCCTCGCCCGGGAGGCCCTGGGCACGGACTGGGTCAAGCTGGAGGTGGTCGCCGACGAGCGCACCCTGCTCCCCGATCCGATCGAACTGCTGGACGCCGCCGAGACGCTGGTCGACGACGGGTTCACGGTCCTCCCGTACACCAACGACGACCCGATCCTGGCCCGGAAGCTGGAGGACGTCGGCTGCGCCGCGATCATGCCGCTCGGCTCCCCGATCGGCTCCGGTCTCGGCATCCGCAATCCGCACAACTTCCAGCTGATCACCGAGCGCGCCACCGTGCCGGTGATCCTGGACGCGGGCGCGGGCACGGCGTCGGACGCCGCGCTGGCCATGGAACTGGGGTGCGCGGCGGTGATGCTCGCCTCGGCCGTCACCAGGGCCCAGGAGCCGGAGCTGATGGCGCGGGCGATGCGGCACGCGGTGGAGGCGGGCCGGCTGGCCCACCGGGCGGGCCGGATCCCGCGCCGCCACTTCGCCGAGGCGTCGAGCCCGGCCGAGGGCCTGGCGGCCCTGGACCCCGAGCGCCCGGCGTTCGGCTAGCTGCGCTGTCCGGACCCCGGCGTTCGGCCAGGCCCTGTCCGGGCACGACATCCGGCTGGACCCGCGTCCGAGCACGACATCCGGCTGGACCCGCGTCCCAGCCCGGCGTCCGGCCGGACCCGTCCAGGCTCAGCCCCCATCCAGGCCCCGCCCTCGGCCAACCGCTGTCCGGGCCCGGCGCGGGCCTCTACCGTGGATTGAGGGAGCAGCGCACAGCGCGGAGGTGGTCGCCGTGACCGTGACCGTGGACGACCGGATCGAGCGCGAGGTGTACGTACCGGCGCCGATCGACCGGGTGTGGCGGGTGCTGACGACGCCCGAGCACATCCGCGTCTGGTACGCCCCCGGCGGCTGCGAGATCGATCCGCACCCCGGTGGGAGGCTCCGGTTCCGGTGGGACGAACACGGAGAGTTCCACGGTCAGGTCGAGCGGGCGGTCCCCGACACGCTCTTCCGCTTCCGGCTGGCCCTGGAACCCGATCACGCGCCCTCGGACCCCGGGGAGGCGACCCTGGTGGAGTTCGCGCTCTCCCCCGAGGGGCGGGGCACCCGGCTGCGGCTGGCGGAGAGCGGTATCCGCGCCCTGGCCGTCCCCGACGACGCCAAGGCCAAGCACGCCGAGTACGCCACGCTGTCCTGGACCTCAGCGCTCGAGGAGCTGGCCGCGATCGCCGCCGCGTCGCACAACTGACCCGCCGGTGTCACCGTTCCGCTGCAGTACCCGCCTCACCTGGGGCGGCCGGTCATGGCTCATATCGATGCCTCGTAGACTTCCCCCGTGGATACGACCCTCCAGGACCCCCTCGTCGGGCAGGAGCTCGACGGCCGCTACCGCGTTGAGGCGCGGATCGCCGTTGGCGGGATGGCGACGGTCTACCGGGCCGTCGACACCCGGCTGGACCGTGTGCTCGCCCTGAAGGTGATGCACCAGAGCCTCGCCTCCGACGCCGCCTTCGTCGACCGCTTCATCCGTGAGGCGAAGTCCGTCGCGAGACTCGCGCACGCCAATGTGGTCGCCGTCTACGACCAGGGAGCAGACGGCGGCCACGTCTATCTGGCCATGGAATACGTCGCGGGCTGCACCCTGCGCGATGTGCTCCGCGGGCGGGGGGCGCTGCATCCGCGCGCCGCGCTGGACATCCTGGAGCCGGTGCTGGCCGCGCTCGGGGCGGCCCACCGCGCCGGTTTCGTCCACCGCGACATGAAGCCCGAGAACGTGCTGATCGGGGACGACGGCAGGGTCAAGGTCGCTGACTTCGGCCTGGTCCGGGCGGTGGACACCAACACCAGCGCCTCCACCGGCACCGTCCTCGGCACCGTGTCCTATCTCGCGCCCGAGCAGATCGAGCACGGCACGGCCGACCCGCGCGCCGATGTCTACGCCTGCGGTGTGGTGCTGTACGAGATGCTGACCGGCTCCAAGCCGCACGGCGGCAGCACCCCCGCGCAGGTCCTCTACCAGCATCTGAACGAGGACGTCCCGCCGCCGTCCGCCCTCGCACCCGGGGTCGCCCCCGAGCTGGACGCGCTGGTCGCCACGGCCACCGCGCGCGCGGCCGAGGGGCGCCCCGTCGACGCCGTCGCGCTGCTGAGCGCGACCCGCGCGGTGCGGGCCTCGCTGACCGACGACCAGCTGGACGCGGTGCCCCCGCAGGCCAGGGAGGACACCTCGGCCGGCGCCGAGAACCGTACGACGGTGATTCCGCGCCCGGCGGCCGCCGTCGACGACGAGCAGGAGTTGCTCAACCACACCAGCCGTCTGGAGCTGCCGCCGGAACCGCCCCGGCAGCAGGGGCATGACCGACGCGGCCGGGGCGGGATGTCGCGCCGCGGGATCGTGACGATCGTCGCCGCGGTGCTGCTCGCGATCGCCCTCGCCGCCGGTGTCTGGTACATCAGCGCCGGCCAGTTCACCGAGGTCCCGCCGGTGCTGCGGAAGACCCAGGCGGAGGCGGAGAAGAAGCTGCACGGCGCCGGGCTCGATGTGAAGGTCGTCAACGAGTTCAGCGATGTCATCCCCAAGGGCAAGGTCATCGGCTCCAAGCCCGGCCCGGGTGAGCGCGTCCGCGACACCGGCACCGTGACCATCCGGGTCTCCCAGGGGCCGCCGCGGGCCGAGGTGCCCAATGTGGTGGGCATGCCGCTGGCCGAGGCCAAGCGGAAGATCGCGGACCAGGGGCTGACGATCGGCAAGGTCATCCGCCGCTTCAGCAGTGAGACGGCCCAGGACTCGGTCCTCTCCACCAGCCCGGTCTCCGGCTCCGTGCGCCGCCCCGAGACGCCGGTGTCGATCGTGGTCAGCAAGGGCCAGCCGGTCGACATCCCGGACGTGGTGGGCGATTCGGTCGACGAGGCCCGGTCCGAGCTGGAGGACGAGGGCTTCAAGGTGAAGATCGCCGAGCGGCAGGTGTTCTCGGAGGAGGACAAGGGCTCGGTCGCCGAGCAGTCTCCCTCCGGAGAGGGAGACGAAGAGGGCGCCAAGGGCGACACGGTCACGCTGACCGTCTCCAAGGGCGTGCAGATGATCGAGGTGCCGGACGTCACGGGTATGACAGCCGACGACGCCAAGGCGCAGCTCGAGGAGGCCGGCTTCAAGGTGGACGTGGAGAAGGCGCTGCTGTTCCCCGGGGACAAGGTGCAGGACCAGTCGGTGGACGGCGGGGACGAGGCACCCAAGGGGAGCACGATCACCATCAAGATCAAGGGCGGGGTGTTCTAGGGCCCCTGCTTCTGAGGCCCTGCCCAGCGGCCTTGCGGCTGCCGGACGGTGAGCGCGATCCGTCCGGCAGCGGCCCCTGGCTCCAGCCGGTCAGCCGAAGCTGACCCGCTCCAGCCAGAAATCGAGCAGCTTCTCATCGCCCAGGATCTCGACGCCCGCGCTCCGGGCCGGGCGCCGCTTGTAGATGATCAGCAGCAGGTCGGTCAGCGGCCCGCGCACCGCGACCGCGGCCTTCTCATGCGCCCGCCGCCAGATGATCGCGTCGCCGGTGAGGTCGACCACCCACTCCGCCGCCACCTCCGGTGCGGTGTCGGTGGCGTGGAAGTGGAGGGTGCGGCCGGGCCCGAGCAGCTCGCGCATCCAAGGCTGGACCTCGAAGTGCATCGGCAGCGAGCCGAGCGCCATCCACTCGTCGATCCCGTCCAGGGCGACCTCCTGGTCAACGGTGTACTCCGCGCCGAGGGCCAGGACCGCGTCGGCCCGGTGGAGCGCCGTCTCATGGGTGAAGCGGCGGGCGTAGAAGTCCGCGCGCCCTCCGGCGATCTGCCCGAAGTCCGGTGCCGGGGTCCACAGCTCCGCGTCGGGCCCCGCCTCGCGCAGCGTTTCGGCCAGCAGCTCGGCGCCCTCGACCAGCCAGGGGGCGACCTCGGCGGCGTCCTCCTCCGCATATGGCGACAGATCGCGGAAGTGCTGGTCGGGCAGCGCGCCCGTGGCCCGGGTCCGCACCATCTCCTCGGCCCACCGATGGGTCCCGCCGAGATGACGCAGCAGCTGCCCGACGTTCCAGCCGGGGCAGGTGGGCACGGGGCGCGTCAGATCCGCGCCCTCGATCGAGCCCCGCAACAGCTGGGTCTGCGCGACGATCTCGGAGCAGCGACGGTCAAAGCTCAGCAGAGTCATGTACGTCACGGTAGAGGCGCCCACCGACAGCTGGGACAGGCCCGATCACGCGGGCCCTCCTCACCTGGGAACCTTGACCTTGTGAGTACGCATCGGATCCGCAATCCCATCGGTGGCCATGTCCGTGTGGCCGGTGGCCTCGCCACCGTCGGTCTGGCGCACGCCGCCGACATCGGCGCCGAGACCGTGCAGGTCTTCGTCGCCAATCCGCGTGGCTGGGCCACCCCGGCCGGTACGCCCGCCCAGGACGAGGCGTTCCGCGCCGCCTGCGCTGAGCGGTCCGTACCGGCGTATGTCCACGCCCCCTACTTGATCAACTTCGGTTCGCACACCGAGGCCACGGCCGACCGCTCCGTGGAATCCCTGCGCCATTCGCTCCGGCGCGGCCGGGAGATCGGTGCGCTCGGCGTCGTCGTCCACACCGGCTCCGCGACCGGGGGACGCGCGCGGGCCACCGCGATCGCGCAGGTGCGGGAGCGAGTGCTGCCGCTGCTGGACGAGCTGACCCGGGACGACGACCCCTGGCTGCTGCTGGAGCCGACCGCCGGGCAGGGCACCTCGCTGTGCGCGCTGGTGGAGGACCTGGGCCCGTACGTCGAGGCGCTCGACCGGCATCCCCGGCTCGGTGTCTGCCTGGACACCTGCCATGTGTTCGCGGCCGGCCATGACCTCGCTGCCCCGGGCGGTATGAAGCAGACCCTGGACGAGCTGGTGGCCGTCGCCGGCGAGGGGCGGCTCAAGCTGATCCACGCCAATGACTCGAAGGACGTGGTCGGCGCCCACAAGGACCGGCACGCGAACATCGGCGCCGGGCACATCGGGGCGGAGCCGTTCCGCGAGCTGTTCAGCCACCCCGCGACGGACGGGGTGCCGCTGGTGATCGAGACGCCGGGCGGACCGGATGGTACGGAGGGGCATGCGGCGGATGTGGCCCGGCTGAAGGAGTTGCGCGCCGGGGCGGCCTAAGAAAAGTCCGACCCCAGGAATACCCCTAGGGGGTATAGCGTTGGACGGGATCGACCGATCACCGATCACCGATCACCGCTGGGGGTAGGGACATGCAGCAGCATGAGCACACGCGGAGCGGACCTCACGAGCGCCATGGACGCCATGAGCACCGTAAGGGCGCGACGAGTTGGCCGATGGCCGCCCAGGCCACCCTGCACTGCCTCACCGGCTGTGCCATCGGCGAGATCGCGGGCATGGTCATCGGCACGGCCCTGGCCTGGCATAACGTCCCGACCATGATCTTGGCGATCGCGCTCGCCTTCGTCTTCGGCTACTCCCTGACCATGCGGGGTGTGCTGCGGGCGGGGCTCGATGTGCGCAGCGCGCTGCGGGTGGCCCTGGCGGCCGACACCGTATCGATCACGATCATGGAGCTGGCCGACAACGGAACGATCGCCCTCTTCCCCGACGCGATGGACGCGACGCTGTCGGACGCGCTCTTCTGGCTCAGCCTGGCCCTGTCGTTCGTGGTGGCGTTCCTGCTCACCACGCCGGTCAACAAGTGGATGATCGCGCGGGGCAAGGGGCATGCGGTGGTCCACCAGTACCACTGACCGCGAAGCACAGCGGCGCCGTCAACTAGAACTCCGGGCCGTCGCCCGGCCCCTCCTGGTAGGAGTAACGCTGCTCCGTCCACGGGTCGCCGAGGTTGTGGTAGCCGCGCTCCTCCCAGAAGCCGCGACGGTCGGCGGTCATGTACTCCACGCCGCGCACCCATTTCGGGCCCTTCCAGGCATAGAGATGGGGCACCACCAGCCGCACCGGAAAACCGTGCTCGGCGGTGAGCAGCTCCCCGTCCTTGTGCGTCGCGAAAATCGTGGTCTCCGCCATGAAGTCCGTCAGGCGCAGATTCGAGCTGAAGCCGTATTCCGCCCATACCATCACGTGGGTGACATCGGGCGCCGGCGGCGCGAGCCCCACGATCTCCAGGGCGGAAACCCCGCCCCATTCGGCGCCGAGCATGCTGAATTTGGTGACGCAGTGCAGATCGGCCACGACCGTCGAGTACGGCAGCGCCGAAAACTCTTCATGCGTCCAGCAGTGCTTATCGCCGTCCGCCGTGGCGCCGAAGACCCGGAACTCCCATCGCTCCGGCCTGAACTTCGGGACCGGCCCATAGTGCGTAACCGGCCAACCGCGCTGCAGTCGCTGCCCAGGGGGCAGCTTCGCGAGCTCCCCCTCGCGGCTTTCCGACTGACCCATGGGCTCCATGGTCTCAGACCGCCGGGGGTGGTCGTGACCAGGGCATCAGGGACGGGCACAACTCGTACTAAGCGTGCACTTACTGGACGCCCCAACAGGCGCGGTGACACGATGCGCGGAACCTGCCGTTCCCGATCGGATTGGAAGGAGCCCCTCCGATGCAGGGTGACCCCGAGGTCCTCGAGTTCCTCAACGAGCAGTTGACCGGCGAGCTGACCGCGATCAATCAGTACTTTCTGCACTCCAAGATGCAGGACCACTTTGGCTGGACTCGGCTTGCCAAATACACCCGGTCGGAGTCTTTCGATGAGATGAAGCATGCGGAGCTTCTCACCGACCGGATCCTCCTCCTGGATGGCCTGCCCAATTACCAGCGGCTCTTCCATGTCCGGGTGGGCCAGACGGCGACCGAGATGTTCCAGGCCGACCGGCAGGTGGAGGTCGAGGCGATCGACCGCCTCAAGCGGGGCATCGAGCTGATGCGGTCCAAGGGCGACATCACCTCGGCCAATCTCTTCGAGTACATCCTCGCCGACGAGGAACTCCACATCGACTATCTCGACACCCAACTCGAGCTGATCGAGAAGCTCGGTGAGGCCCTCTACATCGCCCAGCAGATCGAGCAGCCCAGCGACGATCACAGCGGGGGCAACTACTCCGGGAAGGGCCACTGAGCCCGGAGCGACCGGGCCGGGCCGCCGGTCAGGCCGCCTCGGCCGCCGTCGGTGCCGGGACGGAAGTGGCAGCGACAGCCGTCGCCGCGGTCGTCGTCGCCGCGGCCGTCGTCAGCACGACCGGATCCAGCGCCTCGCGCCGGGGGCACGCACCGCGACCCAGCAGCGCCTGGATCTTCCGCACGCACGATCCGCAGTCCGTACCCGCCTTGCAGGCACCGGCGATCTGGCGCGGGGTGCACGCGCCCGTTTCCGCGTGCTGACGCACCTGCTGCTCGGTGATGCCGAAGCATGAGCAGACGTACACGGGCTCTCTCCAGCGATGACGTTGATCAGTGAGGTAACCCTTACCTTACCTGCCGCATCGGAGCCCCACAACGGACAAGGGGCGCGGATCGTTGTGATCCGCGCCCCACCTGCGTCTTTATGATCTCTACCGGAAGACCCTCACTGGTCCCGGTACATCTCCGCCACCAGGAACGCCAGGTCCAGCGACTGGCTGCGGTTGAGCCGCGGGTCGCACGCCGTCTCGTAGCGCTGGTGCAGATCGTCGACGAAGATCTCGTCGCCGCCGCCCACGCACTCGGTGACATCGTCGCCGGTCAGCTCCACATGGATGCCGCCCGGATGGGTGCCGAGCTCCTTGTGGACCTCGAAGAAGCCCTTGACCTCGTCCAGCACATCGTCGAAGCGGCGGGTCTTGTGCCCGGAGGCCGCCTCGAAGGTGTTGCCGTGCATCGGGTCGCAGACCCAGACGACCTGCGCACCGGAGGCGGTCACCTTCTCCACCAGGTTGGGCAGCTTGTCGCGGACCTTGTCCGCGCCCATCCGGGTGATGAAGGTCAGTCGGCCGGGCTCGCGGTCCGGGTCGATCCGCTCGATCAGCGACAGCGCCTCTTCCGGCGTGGTCGTCGGGCCCAGCTTCACGCCCACCGGGTTGCGGACCTTCGAGGCGAACTCGATATGCGCCCCGTCCAGCTGCCGGGTGCGCTCACCGATCCAGACCATGTGCCCGGACACGTCGTACAGTTCACCGGTGCGCGAGTCGGTACGGGTCAGCGCCGTCTCGTAGTCCAGGATCAGCGCCTCGTGCGAGGAGAAGAACTCGACGGTCTTGAACTCCTCCGGGTCCACCCCGCAGGCGTTCATGAAGGCCAGGGCCCGGTCGATCTCGCGTGCCAGCGCCTCGTAGCGCTGGCCCGACGGCGACGACTTCACGAAGTCCTGGTTCCAGGCGTGCACCTGGCGCAGGTCGGCGTAGCCACCGGTAGTGAAGGCACGCACCAGGTTCAGGGTCGAGGCCGACGCCTGGTACATCCGCTTCAGCCGCTGCGGATCCGGGATCCGCGCCTCGGGGGTGAACTCGAATCCATTGACGGAGTCGCCACGGTATGTGGGCAGGGTCACCCCGTCGCGGGTCTCGGTCGGCTTCGAGCGCGGCTTGCTGTACTGCCCGGCGATCCGGCCCACCTTCACCACCGGGACGGATCCGGCATAGGTCAGCACGGCGCCCATCTGCAGGAGCGTCTTCAGCTTGTTACGGATCTGGTCGGCGCCCACGCCGTCGAATGCCTCGGCGCAGTCCCCGCCCTGCAGCAAAAACGCCTCGCCCCGCGCCACGGCCCCCAGGCGGTGCCGCAGCGCGTCGCACTCGCCCGCGAAGACGAGCGGCGGATAGGACTCAAGCTCAGCGATCACATCGCGCAGAGCCGCTCGGTCCGGCCAGTCGGGCTGCTGCGCCGCGGGAAGAGACTGCCAGGTGTGGCCACCGGCGTGGGATTCAGCGTTCACGGTCACCCGCACAAGGTTACGGGGTCTCCACGGCCGCCCAGCTCGTTGCCCACAGGGTGAGACATCTTCCACCACGCCATGGACGCGCCCGCCACATCCGAGAACATCGGCTCGGCCGCCGGGATCGGCCAACTCCGGCCCCGCGATACCTCTCCCGCCGCGTACTCTTGCCCCATGAGTGCCGAGCCGCTGCCCGACTGGCTGATCCCGCCGCCTGGCGGCTTCACCGCCGAGGATCTTCTGCGGCTGCCCGGACTTCCGCCACACACCGAGCTCATCGACGGGAGCCTCGTCTTCGTGAGCCCGCAGCAAAAATGGCACAGCCGGGTGATCAATCTGCTGGTCAGGGAGCTGGACCAGCAGGCCCCGGACGGTCTGCGGGCCGATCGTGAGATGACCGTGCGCCTCGCCAAGCGCCAGGCTCCCGAGCCGGACGTCATCGTGGTGACCCGTGAGGCGTACGAGCGCGACGAGCCATCCACGTTCTACCTGCCGGAAGACGTCGTGCTGACTGTCGAAGCCGTGTCGCCGGACTCGGAGGAGCGGGACCGCGACACCAAGCCACGGAAGTACGCGAAGGCCGGCATCCGCCACTACTGGCGGGTGGAGAACGACGAGGGCCGCACCGTCGTCTACACCTACGAGCGCGACCCGGCCACGGAGTCCTTCTCCCTGACCGGAATCCACCACGACAAGCTCGCGATCACAGCGCCCTTCACGGTGGACATCGACCTCACCACCATCGGCAGGCGCTCCGGCTGACCCCATGTCCCGCCGCTGAGGTAAAGTCCACTGCATGTTCGCGCGACTGACCATGACCTGGTGGTGGACCGCTCATCCGGCGGCCCACTGAATCGCGCACTCCCAAGATCTCGCGAAGGCCGCCCGAGGGGCGGCCTTCGGCGTTTCCGCGGGTCGTTCCTCATTCCGGAAGGAACCATCCGCCATGCAGAACACCGCTGAGGCCGTCGTCGCCCGGCTGCTCGCCGACGACGCGCCGCCCTTCGCCCTGCTGCACCGACGCACCCCGGGCCGGGCACCCGACACCGTCGAGGTGCTGCTCGGCCCGGTCGGCGAGGTGGAGCGGCTGGCCGACATCCCGCTGCCGACCGGCGCGCCGAAGGACGGCGCGCCGGTGGCGGACGCCCTCGCGCTGGTGCCGTTCCGGCAGATCCGCGAGCGGGGGTTCGAGGTGCGCGACGACGGGACGCCGCTGGCCGTGCTGCGCCCCCGGGAGAGCTACGAGCTGCCGCTGGCCGAGGCGCTGGAGGCGCTGCCCGCGCACCGGGTGCGGGTCGAGGACGGGGCGTTCGACGTGGACGACGACGCGTACGCGTCCATCGTGAGCCGGGTCCTCGAGGACGAGATCGGCACCGGCGAGGGCGCCAACTTCGTCATCCGGCGGACGTTCCGGGGCGAGATCCCGGGCTTCGGCAGCAGCGACGCGCTCGCGCTCTTCCGGCGGCTGCTGGCCGGTGAGCGGGGCGCCTACTGGACGTATGTGGTGCGGCTGGCGGACGGGCGGACGCTGGTGGGCGCCAGCCCCGAGGTGCATGTGCGGATGACGGGAGGGAGGGGCGACGAAGCGCTCTCGCTTGAGGGTGGTGGTGGGCGACGGGCGGGCACGGTCGTGATGAACCCGATCAGCGGGACATACCGCTACCCCGAGAGCGGGGCGAGCGCGGAGGGGCTGCTGGAGTTCCTGCACGACCGCAAGGAGGTGGAGGAGCTGTCCATGGTCGTGGACGAGGAGCTGAAGATGATGTGCACCGTCGGCGACATGGGCGGGACGGTGATCGGGCCCCGGCTCAGGGAGATGGCGCATCTCGCGCACACCGAGTACGAGCTGCGCGGCCGCTCCTCGCTCGACGTCCGGGAGGTGCTCCGCGAGACGATGTTCGCCGCGACGGTCACCGGGTCGCCGGTACAGAACGCCTGCCGGGTGATCGAGCGCTACGAGCCCCTCGGGCCGGACGGCGCCGGACGCGGCTACTACGCCGGGGCACTCGCGCTGATCGGACGGGACGGCGGCGGCGCGCAGACCCTGGACTCGCCGATCCTGATCCGCACCGCCGACATCGACCGCGGGGGATCGCTGAAGGTGGCGGTCGGCGCGACGCTCGTCCGCCACTCCGACCCGCGCGGCGAAGTCGCCGAGACGCACGCCAAGGCGGCCGGGGTGCTGACGGCTCTGGGCGTGCGGCCGGCGCCCGTACGGCCACAGGGGCAGGGCCCGCGACCGCGGCTCGCGGACGATCCGCGGGTGCGGGCGGCGCTGGACGCGCGGCGGGCGGATCTGGCGCCGTTCTGGCTGCGGATGCAGCAGACCCCGTCGTCGGCGGATGAGCCGCTGGCCGGGGGGCTGTCCGGGCATGCCCTGGTGATCGACGCCGAGGACACGTTCACCGCGATGCTCGCGCATCTGCTGCGCACCTCGGGGCTGACCGTGACCGTGCGGCGGTACGACGAGCCAGGGGTGCGGGAGGCGGCACTGGCGCATCAGGGTCCCGTGGTGCTCGGCCCGGGGCCGGGCGACCCCGGCGATGCGGCCGACCCCAAGATGCGGTTCCTGCGGGCGCTGACCGCCGAGCTGGTGGCCGGGCACCGGCACGGGCTGCTGGGGGTGTGCCTGGGGAACGAGCTGATCGCGACCGAGCTGGGGCTGGAGATCGTGCGCAAGGACGTGCCGTTCCAGGGCGCGCAGGAGCGGATCGACTTCTTCGGACGCGAGGAGACCGTCGGCTTCTACAACACCTTCACGGCGCGCTGCGACGAGGCGGCGGAGACGGAGCTGGCGATGCACCGCGTGGAGCTGAGCCGGGACCCGGTGACCGGCGACGTGCACGCACTGCGCGGACCGGGCTTCGCCGGTGTGCAGTTCCACCCGGAGTCGGTGCTGTCCCGCAACGGGGCGGCGCTGGTGGCGGAGCTGCTGGCGGCCGTGCTGGTCTGAAGGGCCCACCGGCCCGCAGGGCGGCATGACGATGGGCCGGGCGCGGTGAACGCGCCCGGCCCATCGCCGTACTGCACCCAGACGGCCTCAGCCGAAGAAGACCTCGGCCTCGGCGTAGAGCGAGGGATCGACGGTCTTGAGCCGTGCGGTCGCCTCGGCAAGCGGAACCCGGACGATGTCGGTGCCGCGCAGCGCCACCATCTTCCCGAAGTCCTCGTCCCGCACCGCGTCGATGGCGTGCAGCCCGAAGCGGGTGGCCAGCCAGCGGTCGAAGGCGCTGGGCGTGCCCCCGCGCTGGACATGGCCGAGGACGGTGGTGCGGGCCTCCTTGCCGGTGCGCTTCTCGATCTCCTTGGCCAGCCACTCGCCGACCCCGGAGAGCCGGACATGGCCGAAGGAGTCCATCGAGTCGTCCTTGAGGACCGCGTCGCCGTCCCTGGGCATCGCGCCCTCGGCGATGACCACGATGGGGGCGTAGCGGATCTTGAAACGGGAATCGACCCAGGCACAGACCTGGTCGACGTCGAAGCGCTGCTCGGGGAGAAGGATGGCATTGGCGCCGCCGGCCAGCCCCGAGTGCAGGGCGATCCATCCGGCGTGACGGCCCATCACCTCGACGACGAGCACGCGCATATGCGATTCGGCGGTGGTGTGGAGCCGGTCGATGGCCTCGGTGGCGATGTTGACGGCGGTGTCGAAGCCGAAGGTGTAGTCGGTGGCGGACAGGTCGTTGTCGATGGTCTTGGGGACGCCGACGCAGCGGATCCCGTAGTCGCCGGAGAGCCGGGCGGCGACGCCGAGGGTGTCCTCGCCGCCGATCGCGATCAGCGCGTCGACCTCCTGCTTGACCAGGGTCTCCTTGACCCGCCGGATGCCGTCCTCGCTCTTGAGGGGGTTGGTGCGGGAGGAGCCGAGGATGGTGCCGCCGCGCGGCAGGATGCCGCGCACCGCGCGGATGTCGAGGGGAACGGTGTCGTTCTCGAGAGGGCCTCGCCAGCCGTCCCGGAAGCCGATGAAGTCATAGCCGTATTCCTGTACGCCCTTGCGCACGACGGCGCGGATGACCGCGTTGAGCCCGGGGCAGTCACCGCCGCCGGTCAGCACTCCGACCCGCATCGTTTCTTCCCTTCTCCCATGGAATCCCGTGATTGGGCCCGGTACGGAGAGCCACGCTAACGGTGATCCAGGTCACACGGGATGGGGCGTGAGTCGATTCCCGTGCGAATCAAGGGAGTTGGTTTTGAACTTCACCCGTACGAGGGGTGAGGCCGTGTCAGGGCCTCAGCCGGTCGGCCTCAGGCGTCGTCCAGACCGCGCTCGATGGCGTAACGGACCAGCTCCACGCGGTTGTGCAGCTGGAGTTTGCCGAGGGTGTTCTGGACGTGGTTCTGCACCGTGCGATGCGAGATGACCAGCCGCTCGGCGATCTGCTTGTACGACAGCCCCTTGGCCACCAGCCGCAGCACCTCCGTCTCACGCTCGGTGAGCTGGGGGACGGCCGGCTGGTCGGCGGCGGTGGGGGCGGGCTCGCCCGCGAGCCGCCGGTACTCGCCGAGCACCAGGCCCGCGAGGCCGGGCGTGAACACCGGGTCGCCGGCCGCCGTACGGCGCACCGCGTCCAGCAGTTCCTCGGTGCTGGCCGACTTCAGCAGATAGCCGGTGGCCCCGGACTTGACCGCCTCCAGGACGTCCCCGTGCTCACCGCTCGCGGAGAGCACCAGCACCCGCAGCTCGGGGCGGTCGGCGAGGACCTCCTTGCACACCTCGACCCCGGGCAGCCCGGGCAGGTTGAGGTCGAGCACCAGGACGTCGGGCCCGGCGGCCTTGGCCCGGCGGACCGCCTGCGGACCGTCGCCGGCCGTGGCCACCACGTCGAACCCGGCCTCGGCCAGGTCCCGGGCCACCGCGTCGCGCCACATCGGATGGTCGTCGACCACCATCACCGCCATCGGGCGGCCGTCGTGCTGAGCGGTCATCGT
This sequence comes from Streptomyces sp. NPDC007875, assembly GCF_042868035.1. Lineage (NCBI taxonomy): Bacteria > Bacillati > Actinomycetota > Actinomycetes > Kitasatosporales > Streptomycetaceae > Streptomyces > Streptomyces sp. NPDC007875. The sequence continues at coordinate 355,579 of NZ_JBIADZ010000004.1, forward strand.
GCCGCTTCCCCCCTTGCCTTCGCCTTCTTCGCAGGCGCCTTCGGAACCGTCAACTCCACCTCGGTGCCCTGCCCCGGCGCCGAGATCCACGCGGCGGTGCCGCCGAGGTCGCGCAGCCGTCCCCGGATCGACAGGGCCACCCCCAGGCGGCCCTCCGCCTCCGCGTCCGCCAGCCGCCCCTCGGGGATACCGGGGCCGTCGTCCCGTACGGTCACCATCACCGCGTCCGGCTCGTCCTCCAGCAGGATCCAGGCGTGGGCGTCCTCCCCGGCGTGGACCCGTACGTTGTCCAGCGCGGCGCCCACGGCGGCGGCCAACTCCCCGGCGACGCCCGCCGGGAGAAGCACCGGGGCGCCCGGTTCGGAAAAGGTGACCCGGGAGCCGGCGTGCGGTGCCAGCAGGGCCCGCAGATCGCAGAGTCCGCCGTCGGAGCGCTCGGGGCCGGGCGGACAGGGCGGGGCGGATGGGCCCGCCGCGTCCGTCGGGTCGCCCGGGCCGGGGGCGGCGTCCGCCCCGCGCGGCGGGGTCACCAGACCGGTGGAGACCAGGGTGCGCAGCGCGATCTCCTGCTCCCCCGCCATCCGGCCCAGTTCGGCCGCCTCGCCGCCGATCGCGGCGCCGCGCCGCTGCACCATGGCGAGCACCTGGAGGACGCTGTCGTGGATGTCGCGGGCCAGCCGCTCCCGCTCCCGGGTCGCGGCCTCGATGCGCAGCGCCCGCGCGAGGGTGCGCTCACTGGCGCGGGCCACCTCGACGACGTAGCCGATGGCCACGCTCGCCACCCACACCAGCATCAGCATATGGACGGTGTCCTGGGCGAATCCGCCGCGCTCGATCACATTGGCGGCGCAGACCACGGTGGAGGCCGAGGCGCCCCAGCGCCAGCCGCCCTTGATCGCGAAGCCGAGGACCGCACCCATCGTCCATATCGAGGGCAGGGTGGGCGTGCCCTCGACGATCCGGTCGTGGGTGTCCACGAGCGGAGTGAGCAGAATGCCGGTCACCGCGATGCCGAGGTCGCCGACGAGGAACTGCCGGCTGCAGCGCTCGGCCGAGGAGACCATCCGGAAGGTGAGCGCCGTCCACAGCGTGAGCACCGCCAGATAGACGACGGCGCCGAGCGGATGGTCGTAGTCGTCGAAGGAGTAGACGCACAGGCCGAGCGCGTAGAGCAGGGTGAGCACCCGGTAGGCGGTCAGCGCCTGCCACAGCGGCTGCTCGACGGACATCCGCACCACGCGCTCGCCCCCGGCGCGCTCACCTCTGGACTGCTCCGTCAACGTCCCCCACCCCCGGTGCGGCGCGGCTAGGCGCCGGACTTGTGTTTGTCCTTCTCCTTCTCGGCCGCCTTACGGGCCGCCTCGGCATCCGCGATCTGCCGCTTGGCGGCGGTCGCGTAGACGTCCACGTACTCCTGGCCGGAGAGCTTCATGATCTCGTACATGACCTCGTCGGTCACCGAGCGCAGGATGAAGCGGTCGCCGTCCATGCCGTGGTAGCGGCTGAAGTCCAGCGGCTTGCCGATCCGGATGCCGGGCCGCATCAGCTTGGGCATGACCTTGCCGGGGGGCTGGATCTTCTCGGTGTCGATCATCGCCACGGGGAGCACCGGCGCACCGGTCGCGAGCGCGACCCGGGCCAGCCCGCCCGGCTTGCCCCGGTAGAGCCGTCCATCCGGCGAGCGGGTGCCCTCGGGGTAGATGCCGAAGAGCTCACCCCGCTTGATCACCTCGATGCCCGCCTTGATGGCCGCCTCGCCCGCGCCGCGCGAACCCGAGCGGTCCACCGGGAGTTGGCCGACGCCCTTGAAGAAGGCCGCCGTGAGCCGCCCCTTGACCCCGGGGGTGGTGAAGTACTCCTGCTTGGCGATGAAGGTGACCTTCCGGTCGAGCATCGCGGGCAGGAAGAAGGAATCGGAGAAGGAGAGGTGGTTGCTCGCGAGGATGGCCGGCCCCTCGGCGGGGACGTTCTCCAACCCCTCGACCCAGGGCCGGAAGGTGAGCTTCAACGCGCCACCCACCGACAGCTTCATAGCGCCGTAGAACAACCGGGACCTCCTGTATCCGACGAGGAGACCTTAACCTGCCTACCCCGTGTGCGGCGCGCCGCGTACGCTGAGGACCTCGATACCCGCTTCCCCAGTGAACGGAGATCCGTGGTGCCGCTCCTGCCCGGAGCCGAGCCGTTCCGCCATGACGGCGGAGAGATCGGCGTCCTCGTCTGTCACGGCTTCACCGGTTCCCCGCAGTCCGTGCGGCCCTGGGCCGACCATCTCGCGGCCCGTGGTCTGACCGTCTCACTGCCGCTGCTTCCCGGCCACGGCACCCGCTGGCAGGACCTCGCCGTCACCGGCTGGCAGGACTGGTACGCGGAGGTGGACCGCGAGCTGCGGTCGCTGATCCGGGCATGCGAGCGGGTGTTCGTCTGCGGTCTGTCGATGGGCGGGGCGCTCGCGCTGCGGCTGGCGGCCCAGCACGGCGCGGCCATCAGCGGCCTCGCCCTCGTGAATCCGGCCAACCGCATCCACGATCCGCTGGCCGTGGCCCTTCCGGTGCTGCGTCATCTGGTGCCCTCGGTGAAGGGCATCGTGAGCGATATCGCCAAGCCGGGGGTGCGGGAGTCGGGCTACGACCGGATGCCGCTGCACGCCGTGCACTCGATGCGCCGCTTCTACCGGGTGGTCGACGCCGAACTGCCCCAGGTGACCCAGCCGCTGCTGGTCATGCACAGCCCCCAGGACCATGTGGTGCCGCCGGCCGACTCCGAGCGCATCCTGAGTCAGGTGTCCTCGCGGGACGTCACCGAGCGGCTGCTGGAGCGCAGCTTCCACGTGGCGACCCTGGATCATGACGCCGAGTTCATCTTCGAGGAGACGGACACGTTCATCACCCGGCTGACGGCGGGTATGGGTGAAGACACCGACACCCGGACCGACCTCGGGAAGGGAAGCGGGAAGGAGGGGGCGGCGGCCAGTGGCTGAGCGCGACTCGAATGAGAACGAGGCGGACGCGCGGCGCGATGACGACGCCGCCTTCGCCGCCATCGTCGCCGCGTACGAGGAGGAGCCGCACGACCCTCCGGGCACCGAGCGATGGCCCGCCGCCGAGAACCTCGACGAGGATCGGGAGCGGGACCAGGACCGCCCGTCCGCGGCGGACGGCGACACCGTTACCGACTCCGACCGCGACGGACCCGGTGACGGCGAGGCCATCGGCGGGGCGGCGACGGCCGGGCTGACCAAGACCGACAAGACCGGTAAGCCGGTGGGCGGCTTCATCGTCTATGCCCCGGGGGTGGGCCCCCGCGACTGGGAGCCCGAGGAGCCGTCCGAGGACGACTTCGACGAGAGCGACGAGGGCCATTTCGTCCCGCCCGAGCCGCCTCCGCTCCCCGAGTCCGACACCACCTCCCGCTTCGCCTGGCTGGGCGTGCTGGGCGGGCCGCTGCTGCTGCTCGGTGTGGTGCTGTTCCAGGTGGAGATGGTCTGGTGGATCGCGACGCTGGGCGTCGGGGGTTTCCTGGGCGGCTTCGTCACGCTGGTGCTGCGGATGAAGGACGACGACGAGGAAGAGGACGAGGACCCCGGGCGCGGCGCCGTCGTCTGACCCCGGGGCTCCGGGGCCGGGCGTCGCGGCTCAGGCTCCGCCCGGGAGCGATCGGCCTCAGACCGAGGCGACGCGGGGCAGCCGGAGCGCGGCCAGGACCGGAAGGTGGTCCGTGGCCGCCAGGAGGTCCGCGTCGGTGACGCCGGGCAGCCCGGCCGGGACCCCACAGCCGATGATCTCGACGCCCTCGGAGGCGAAGACGGCGTCGATGCGCTGATGCGGGTCCTCGGGGTTCGAGGTGGCCTCGCTCCCCCAGGGCTCGGTGGCCCAGCCGTCCCGCAGCTTGCCCGCGATCCGGCGGAAGGCGAGGCCCTCCGGCCGGTCGTTGATGTCTCCGGCCGCGATGGCGTACGGGACGTCCAGCGCGGCCAGGTGGTCCAGCAGCAGCCCGGCCTGCTCGTAGCGCTCGGCCTCCGCGAGGCTCAGATGGCAGCTGACCACGCCGAGCCGGACGCCGACTGCGCTCTCCGGGGCGCCGGTGTCGCGGTGGCCGCCGCCGAAGCGCAGCACGGCGGTCGCGAACCCGCGCCGGTGCAGCCCGGGGACGCGGGGCAGCAGGGTGTCCTCGGCGTGCTCCACATGGGCCCGCAGCGAGGTGAGGATCATCGGGCCGGCGGCGGTGGCCCCGCCCGTGGTGTAGACGAGGCCGGTCTCCCGGGCCAGCCAGGCGGCGGCCTTGCGCCAGCGGAAGAAGCGCGGCGCCTCCTGGACGCAGACGACATCGGGGGTGCAGGCCCGGATCACCCGGGCCAGCGCCTCGCGGTCGTCACGCATCGAGCGGATGTTGTAGCTGAGCACCCGCACCACGGCCGCGTCCGGGTCGGTGGTGGATCCGGGCAGGTCCGCGAGCGGCACGATGACGGTTCCCCCCTCGCCTCTCAGCCCTGGCGGGCCAGGTCGGCGGCGCCGACGAGCCCGGCCTTGCCGCCGAGCTGGGCGGCGAGCACCTGGGCGTGCGGACGCCACTGATTGCCGACCAGCCAGCGCCGGAAGGACTTGCGGATCGGCTCCAGGACCAGATCGCCCTCGTCGGAGACCCCGCCGCCGACGATGAACGCCGAGGGGTCGAAGAGCGAGGCGAGGTCGGCCAGCCCGGCTCCGGCCCAGCGGGCCAGCTCACGGAAGGAGTCGATGGCCACCGGGTCGCCCTGGCGGGCGGCGTCGCTGATGTGCTTGCCCTCGATGCCCTCGGCGGTGCCGTCGCCGAGGCCGAGGAGGATCGTGGCGTTCTCCGGGGTGGCGGCGGCGCGCTGCCTGGCGTAGCGGACCAGCGCACGGCCGGAGGCGTACTGCTCCCAGCAGCCCTGGCTGCCGCAGCCGCACAGCAGACCGTCGGGGACGACCCTGATGTGGCCGAACTCGGCCGCGACGCCGAAGCGGCCGCGGTGCAGCTTGCCACCGATGATGATGCCGCCGCCGAGGCCGGTGCCGAGCGTGATGCACACGACGTCGTCATGGCCGACCCCGGCGCCGAAGCGGTATTCGCCCCAGGCGGCCGCGTTGGCGTCGTTCTCCACCACGACGGGCAGGCCGACGCGCTGCTCGACCTTGTCCTTGAGCGCCTCGTGCCGCCAGTTGATGTTGGGCGCGAAGAGCACGGTGGCGCGCTTGTCGTCCACATATCCGGCCGCGCCGATGCCGACGGCCTCGATCTCGTGTCCCTCGCTGACGATGCGCACCGCGTCCGCGATGGCGTCGACGACTCCCTCGGGAGTCTGCGGGGTCGAAACCTGGCTCGTCTCGAGAATCGAGCCCTCTTCGTCGACCACGCCGGCCGCGATCTTCGTACCGCCGATGTCGACGCCGATGGTGAGTCCCATGAGTCCCTCAGTTATTTGGTCGAACCCCGCCGAGGCTAACGGTACCGGAGGTGGCGCTCAGTCGAGGTCGATGTGTTCACTACTCGAACTCGTCGATTCCTCGCCGCGATCCTTGGAGCTGCCCTCGGCGCCCTGGGTCCAGCGCCGCTCCTGGCCGGTCACGGCGGCGCGATAGGCGGCGAGCAGCTCGGATCCGGCGCTGGCGAGGTGTTCGAAAACATCTGGATTGCGCTCTATGACCGGTTCCGCGGCAGCCTTCGCCCCTTCGATCAATTGTTGTACGGCCCCCTGAACCGCCGTCCCGGCGAGCGGCGCCTGGAGCCCCGCGACCTTGTCGGCGAGCGCGTCGGCCAGCTTGAGGAACTCCTCGGCGACGCTCCCCGGCTCCTCGGCGGACTGCCGGGCCCGCCGCCTGGCCCGCTCGGCGGCGAGGTCCTCGGCACACGCCCGCTCCCAGGCGTCGGGGTCCAGCTCGGTGACCGGTACATCGGTCAGCGGGGGCTCTGCGGGGCGCTCGGTGGCATCGCTCATGGCGAACTCCTGCGGCGGGGATGCTGGCTGCCCGGTCTGTTCATCCGGGCTTGTGACCGACGTTACCCGAAGGAGGGGGGCGGGGTCAGAGCCCGGACCGGCCAGGACCGGAGCCGGGGGCCGGCCGGAGCCGGGGCCGGGTTCAGAGCCGCTTCGGCCACAGGTCGGGGTCGGGGGTGAAGCGGACCTGGAGCCATCCGTCGCGCAGCCCGGCGCCGGAGACGGTACAGCGGCGCAGGGCGGACGGCAGCGGCAGCACCCGGTGGAACGGGCCGACGGTGACGATCAGTTCGTCGCCCCGGCGCACCAGCCCGAGCCCGTCGCGGTCGGCGCCGGGCAGCGGCAGCCGCCACAGCAGCACCCCGTCGTCGGCCAGCCGGTCCTCGACGGTCCAGGGGTCGGGGGCGGGCCGGTCGGGCCGCGCCCCGGGGGCCCCAACGGCCCCGGCGAGCGCGGCGAGCCCGGTCGGGGCGCGCTGGGCGTCCACACCGCCCACACCGGTCCGCGGCTCCGCGCCCCGCGGGTCGCCGACGCCGTGCGGATCGCGGCCCAGATGCGGCAGCTCACGGACCGGGACGGCGGGCGCCCACTGCTCGTACAGCTCCTTGAGCGCGTCCTGCTGCTGGCCGGAGAGCGCGGCGAGCCACGGGTCGGAGGTCCCGGTGGGCAGCAGCCGGTTCGCGATCACCGCCTCCACCCGGCGGCCATGCAGCGCGAGGCCCGCGCGGGCGGTGCGCAGCGCCCGGTCGGCGAGCGGCCCGGGCTCCACGACCAGCCGTACCGTCGTGGCCTCGGACTCGATCACCCCCTGGACGGCGGCCAGTTCCCGCTCCCAGCGCTCGGCCGTCTCGTACAGCTTCTGCGCGGGCATCGGCACCCCCGCGAGCTGGGCGAGCATCGGCCGCAGCGCACGGGCCGCCTGCCGCTCGGCGGGCAGCAGCCGCCGCAGATAGCGCCGTAGCTGCTCGGGCAGCGCGAGCAGCGCGACGGTGTCCGGCGCGGGCGGCATGTCCACGACGAGGACGTCCCAGCCGGTGCCGGGCGGGGCGGTCTGGGCGGCGCGCAGGGCGCGCAGCAGCGCGAGGGACTCCACCCCCGGGAGGGCGGTCAGCTCCTCGCCGTCCAGCGGGGTCGCGCCGAGCAGGTCGAGCAGGCCGTGGCCGCGGTCCTGCAAGGCGGTGAGCTCACTACGGAACCACTCGTCCGTGACGATCCGCGCGGCCCACACCCCCGGGGCGAGTTCGACGGGTACGGACCACGGCAGCCGGTCCGCCGACCGCCCGGGGGCGGACCGCAGCGCCCGGATGCCGAGCAGCGCCTCGGGGGTGCCGTCCGGGTCGGCGGTGAGCAGCAGCGTCCGCTGCCCCTCACGGGCGGCGGCGAGGGCGGTCGCGGCGGCCACGGTGGTGCGGCCCGCGCCGCCGGTACCGGTGACGAGGACCGTACGCATGAAGGGAGCCTCCGGCAGGGTGGTGCGTCAGATGCGCGGCGCGGGTTGGATGATCCGCCCGGCCGGAGCGTACCCCGCGCCGCGGACCACCCCGGGCACCGTCGGGGCCCGGGTGGTCCGCCCGGGTCAGGCGCTCTCGACGCGCTTCTTCAGGCCCGCGAGCGCGCGGTCGATGATGACCTTCTCGGCCTTGCGCTTGATCATGCCCAGCATGGGGATCTTGACGTCGACCGTGAGCTGGTACGTCACCTCGGTGCTCTTGCCGCCGTCCAGCGCCGACAGCCGGTAGGAGCCGTCGAGGGTGCGCAACATCTGGGACTTGACCAGGGACCAGTTGACCTGGTCGTCTCCGGTCCAGCTGTACTGGAGGGTGTAGTCGTCCTTGATCGCCCCGGCGTCGAGCAGCATCCGCACCTGCTCGGCGCGCCCCCGCTCGTCCTTGGTGAGGATGTCGGCCTCCTTCACCTCACCGGACCACTCCGGGTAACGGTCGAAGTCGGCGATCACCTCCATCACGTCGGCCGGGGCCGCCTCGATCGTGATGCTCGAGCTGGTGTGTTCCGCCATCGCCGTGGCTCCTCCGTACCGGTCCGCCGCATGAGCTCTCTGCCGCTGAAGGCTACCGCGCGCGCGTCACCACTCCAGGGCCCAGGGGGTGCCGGAAGAGGCGAAGTGTCCGACATTGACGCACTCGGTGGCGCCGATCCGCATACGGCGGACGAGCGGCTGATGGACATGGCCGAAGAGGGAGTACTTGGGACGGACGGTGTGGATCGCCTCCAGCAGTGCGGCGCTGCCGCGCTCGAAGCGGCGGGCGACGGTGTCGTAGCAGAGGTCGGGCACATCCGGCGGGATGTGGGTGCAGAGCACGTCCACCTCGCCGAGCGCCGCGATCTTCGCGGCATAGGTCTCGTCGTCGATCTCGTAGGGGGTGCGCATCGGGGTGCGCAGCCCGCCGCCCACGAAACCGAAGACGAGCCCGCCGATCTCGGCGCGCTCGCCGTCGAGGACGGTGGTACCGGACTGGGCGTACTCCGGCCACAGTGACGGCATGTCGACATTTCCGTAGGTGGCGTACGTCGGGGTGGGGAACGCGGTGAAGAGCGCGGCGTACTGGCGGCGGATCGCGGACTCTATGGCCGTGTGGCGGTCGATCCCCGCCCACAGCCGGTCGCCGAACACCCGGGCCTCCTCGAAGCGGCGGGCGGTGCGCAGCTCGACGAGGCGGTCGGCGTTCTCGACCCCGAAGAGATCGGGGAAGATGCCACGGGAGTGATCGGCGTAGTCGAGAAAGAGCACGAGGTCGCCGAGGCAGATCAGGGCGTCCGCCCCGTCACCGGCCTTCTCGAGGTCCTCACTGTTGCCATGCACGTCACTCACCACGTGGACTCGCATGCGTGTCACCCTAAGACGTAAGGGCCCGTGCCCGTAAGGTGTTCTGCCTGCAGCGACCCGCGTCCACCTGCGGTTCCTTAGCGGCCACGGCGTCCGTCGACTAGTCTGCGGGCAGCATGAAGGCGGTGTGTGACGCATCAAACATCTGGGCTGGAACCCCTATCCCGGAAGCGTACCGATGGGTAACGTCCGGGCCGTCCACCACCCCCCATGCCCTGTAGCGGCGCCGGCGCCCCATGAGGAGCAGCAGTCTTGCGCGAGTTCAGCCTTCCGGCCCTGTACGAGGTTCCGGCCGACGGCAATCTGACGGATCTCATCCGCCGCAATGCCGCACAGCATCCCGATGTCGCCGTCGTCGGTCGCAAGGTCGACGGCCGATGGGAGGACGTGACCGCGACCGCGTTCCTGGCCGAAGTGCGGGCCGCCGCCAAGGGCCTGATCGCGGCCGGGGTCGAGCCGGGCGACCGGGTCGGCCTGATGTCGCGGACCCGCTACGAATGGACGCTGCTGGACTTCGCCATCTGGAGCGCCGGCGGGGTCACCGTGCCGGTGTACGAGACGAGTTCACCGGAGCAGGTCCAGTGGATCCTCAGCGATTCGGGCGCGGTGGCCGCACTGGTCGAGACCGGGGTCCACGAGGCCGCCGTCGAGGCCATCCGGGACAGCCTGCCCACCCTGAAGCATGTCTGGCGGATCGAGGGCGATGCCATCGAGACGCTGCGGAAGCTGGGCGCGGACGTGCCCGAGGAGAAGGTGGACGAGCGCTCCTCGATCGCCAACGCCGACTCCCCCGCCACCATCGTCTACACCTCGGGCACCACGGGCCGCCCCAAGGGCTGTGTGCTCTCGCACCGCAGCTTCTTCGCCGAATGCGGTAACGCGGTGGCGCGGCTCAAGCCGATCTTCACCACCGGTGAGTCGTCGGTCCTGCTGTTCCTCCCCGAAGCCCATGTCTTCGGGCGGCTGGTGGAGATCGCGGCGGTGCTGGCGCCGATCAAGCTCGGCCATGTGCCGGATGTGAAGTCCCTGACCGACGAACTCGCCGCGTTCCGGCCCACCTTGGTGCTGGGTGTGCCGCGCGTCTTCGAGAAGGTCTACAACTCGGCGCGGGCGAAGGCCCAGTCCGAGGGCAAGGGCAAGATCTTCGACAAGGCGGCCGACACCGCGATCGAGTACAGCCAGGCGCTGGACGCCCCGGGCGGGCCGTCCTTCGGGCTCCGGTTCAAGCACAAGGTCTTCGACCGGCTGGTCTACAGCAAGCTGCGGGCCGTGCTGGGCGGCCGGGCCACCCACGCCATCTCCGGCGGGGCCCCGCTGGGCGCGCGGCTGGGCCACTTCTACCGGGGCATCGGCTTCACGGTCCTGGAGGGGTACGGCCTGACGGAGTCCTGCGCGGCGACCACCTTCAACCCCTGGGACCGGCAGAAGATCGGCTCGGTCGGGCAGCCGATGCCGGGCACGGTGGTGCGCATCGCCGACGACGGCGAGGTGCTGCTGCACGGTGAGCACCTCTTCACCGAGTACTGGAACAACGAGACGGCCACCGCGGACGCGCTGTCGGACGGCTGGTTCCACACCGGGGACGTGGGCACGCTCGACGAGGACGGCTATCTCACGATCACCGGCCGCAAGAAGGAGATCATCGTCACCGCGGGCGGCAAGAACGTGGCTCCGGCGGTGATCGAGGACCGGATCCGCGCCCATGCCCTGGTCGCCGAGTGCATGGTCGTCGGCGACGGCCGTCCCTTCGTGGGCGCGCTGGTCACGGTGGACGAGGAGTTCCTGCCCCGCTGGGCGGCCGAGCACGGCAAGCCCGAGGGTGTGACGGTGGCCGAGCTGCGCGAGGACCCGGACCTGCTGGCCGAGATCCAGCAGGCGGTGGAGGACGGCAACGCGGCGGTGTCCAAGGCGGAGTCGGTGCGCAAGTTCCGCGTCCTGGCGACGCAGTTCACCGAGGACTCCGGGCATGTGACGCCCTCGCTGAAGCTGAAGCGGAACGTGGTGGCGAAGGACTTCGCGTCCGAGATCGAGGCCATCTACCGCGGCTGACGACGGCGGGGCCCAGGGCGATGCCCCCGGGCCCGGACCGTCACGGCAGCGACGTCAGGCACCCGCCACGGCGCGGTGCCGGGGACCGTCACAGCAGCGACTTCAGGCGGTCGGCCAGCAGATCCCAGCGCCAGCGCTCCTCCACCCAGGCGCGGCCCCGCTCGCCCATGCGGCGGCGCAGCTCGGCATCCTCCAGCAGGGCCACGACGCGCTCGGCGCTCTGCTCGGCGGAGCCGCCCGGGACGACCCACCCGGTCTCCCCGTCCAGCACCGCGTCCGGCGCCCCGCCCGAGTCCCCGGCGACGACCGGCAGACCGGTCGCGGACGCCTCCAGATAGACGATGCCGAGGCCCTCGACGTCCAGCCCGCCGCGGCGGGTGCGGCAGGGCATGGCGAAGACGTCGCCCGCGCCGTAGTGGGCGGGCAGCTCCTCCCAGGGCACGGGGCCGGTGAACCGTACGGAGTCGGCCACCCCCACGGTCTCCGCGAGCCGGCTCAGGTCCTTGGCGTACGGCCCGCCGCCGACGATCAGCAGCACCGCGTCCGGCACCCGCTTCAGGATCCGCGGCATGGCCCGGATCAGCGTGTCCTGCCCCTTGCGCGGCACCAGCCGGGAGACGCACACCACGACGGGCCGCTCGGCGAGGCCCAGCCGGGCCCGGATCTCGTCACCGCCCGAGCCGGGGTGGAAGGTCTTCTCGTCCACACCGGGCGGGAGTTGCACCATCCGGGCTGCGTCCCGGGGGTCGAGCGCGGCGGCGATACGGGAGCGGGTGTACTCACCGAGATAGGTGAGGGTGTCCGTGGACCCGCCGATTCGCCGCAGCAGCCGCCGTGCGGCGGGCAGCTGCGCCCAGGCCGCCTCGTGGCCGTGCGTCGTGGCCACCAGCCGCCGCGCCCCCGCCGCGCGCAGCGCGGGGGCCATCAGCCCGAGCGGCGCGGCGGCGCCGAACCACACCGAGGTGCAGCCGTGCTCCCGCAGCAGCGCGGTCGCGCGGCGGGTGACCCGCGGGGTGGGCAGCAGCATGGTCGTCCGGTCCCGGACGACCTGGTACGGCTGCTCGGCGTCGAAGCGGGCGGTGGCCTCGGCGCCCTCCTGACCACGCTTCCACGTGGAGGCGTAGACGACGATCCGGTCCGGGTCGAGGCGCAGCGCGATGTTGTGCAGGAACGCCTGGATGCCGCCGGGGCGGGGCGGAAAGTCGTTGGTCACGAGCAGGGTCTTGTCCATCGTGGCCGACAGTACCGGGTGCCGCGGCGCGCCCGCTCCGGCCCACCCGGGCCGGGGACCAGGGCGGCGCTCAGCCCAGTTCGGTCGCCACGTACTTCTGCCACAGCGCCGTGAACTCCGTCAGGCTCACCCCCAGCACCTTCCGCAGCGCCGACTCCACCGCCCCCGAGCGCTCGGGCGCCCGGCCCACCGTGCGGTAGAAGTCGACCAGCTTCCTCTCGCCCCACCGGTCCGCGATCAGGCGGCAGGCGAGCCAGCCCTGTTCATAGGCGCGGGAGAGGCGGTCGGGGTCGCTGCCGAAGCGGAAGTCGTCGTCGCGCGGCAGCGAGGTGGGCACACGCCCGGCGACGACGGCGTCGGTGAGTTCGGGTGCGACCTGGCGGGGGGTCCGGCCGGGGGTGCGGTAGCCCACCCAGTCGGCGAAGCCCTCGGAGAGCCAGAGCGGGGTGGCGGCGCTGGTGGCGGTGCGGGTGGCGACATGGGCCGTCTCATGCGTGATCACGACGCGTCGGCCGAAGTCGCCGAGGACCTGGTACGCCTCGGGGTTGACGATCACCCGGTCCGCGGGCGCCTCGTCACCGGCCCCGCCGACCTCGCCCGTGGTGACGGCGGCGATCCCGCGGTAGCCGTCCGCGGAGGCACCGAGGAGGGCGGCCATCCGGTCCAGGGAGTCGGGGACCTCGACCACCACGCGTCCGGCCCACTCATGGGGCCAGACCCGGCCGAGGACGGGCACCGCCCGGTCCGCGATACCGGCGATCGCGCGCAGCACCCGCCGGTCCTGGCCGACGCCCAGGACGAGGCTGTGAGCGCCGCGGACGACGTCGACCGTGCCCTGGTCCCAGAGCTGTTCCGTACCGCGCTTGCCGTCCACCACGCCGTCGTCGGAGGCGACGTACCACCGCCCGTCGCGCCGGGCGAGGGTCAGGTACTGGGCGGAGACGACCGGCGCGGTGTCGTATCCCGTCAGCCGGTACCGGAGTTCGACCTGTGCGGCGAGGCTGCGGCCGCCGACCGGGGCGGGAGTGAAACCGCCGGTGCGCACCAGCCGGTAGGTCCAGGAGCGCAGCGGTACGGCGGACATCTGCCGGAACACCCGCCGCTGCTCGGCCACATAGTGGGCGGAGCCGCGGTCCACGGTGGCGAGGAAGGCGTCCGCGTCCCGCTCCCGGACCGCGGCGGCCCGCTGGTCCAGCAGGCGCTGCACGGCCCGGCCGTCACGCCCCTCGGGGTCGTCGGGCGCGGGGGCGGGGGCGCAGCCGCCCAGCGCGGTCAGGGTGAACGTGCCCACCAGCGGCAGGCACAGCAGCGCCCGCCATCCGCCCGACCTCCACCAACCCGCCACGTCTTAGATCGTACGAGCCCGCGCGCCGGCTTCAGACGCGAGTGATGGAAGAGATCGGCAACATGCCCACGGGGTCGTAGCGGACCCGCGCCCCGGGGTAGGGGGCGTGGATCACCTGTCCGTTGCCCGCGTACATGGCGACATGGCTGGCGTCGGAGCGGTAGACCACCAGATCGCCGGGGCGGGCCTGGGACAGCGGCACCGGCTGCCCGGCTTGCGCCTGGGCCTGCGAGGTGCGCGGAATGGCCACCCCGGCGTGGGCGTAGGCCCATTGGGTCAGCCCGGAGCAGTCGAAGGCGGTGGGACCGGCGTGGCCCCATGCGTACGGCAGCCCGAGGGCCGCCCGTGCCGCGCCGAACGCCGCCGCGGCCCGCCCCGAGAACGGCGCCGCATGCCGCCCGCCGATGCGGCCACCGGGGAACTCACCGGGGCCGGTTCCAGTACCGGAGGAGAGGGTGCCCGGCGGCAGGCCTGCGAGGGCACCGGGCTCCCGTCCGCCCGCCCGCGAGGCGCGGTGGGCGTAGCTCTCCCGGTCCCTGGGCGGCAGCGCGTTCACCAGCCGCCGCGCGGTGGCCAACCGGTGCTGGACCGCCCGCTTGTGGCGGGCCACGACCCGGCGGCTGTGCTCCAGCTTCACCAGCTTGGCCGCGGCCTCCGCGCGCTCCTGTCGCAGCGTGCGCTGGGCGCTCTGCACCACCCGCAGCTGTGCGGCCTGGCGACTGGTGATCCGCTCCAGGATGGCGGCCCTGTCGAGGTACTGGGCCGGGTCGCCGGAGAGGAGCAGGGCCAGGCCCGGGTCGATCCCGCCGGAGCGGTATTGCCCGCCCGCGAGGGCGCCGAGCGCCACTCGCATCCGGTTGACCCGCCCCTGGCCCCGGGCGACCCGGTCCTGGATCCGGTCGACCTCGCGGCGCAGGGCCTGGGTGCGCGTCTGCGCCGCGTTGTAGCGCTCGGTGGCCCGCTCCGCCTGGGCGTAGAGCGTGGCGATGCGGTCGCCGGCGGACCGGGCGGACGGACGGCCCGCCGGGTCATACGGTTCGGCACCGGCCGCCACCGCGGACAGCGCGGCGGCGGAGGCCACCGCGGCCGCCGAGGCGGCGGTCCAGACGGCGACCCGGCCGGACCCGGGTTTCGCGACGCGACGACAGGACGCCATGGGTAGCCGCACTCCCTTCCGCAGTGTCGGGCTGAGAACTGCGGGCAGACAGTAGCCGTGGGGCTACCCACGGTCCAACGGCCGTGGTGTGCGGAGAAACTGACGCCCCGCCGAGTGACGCAGGTCACCGGCGGGGCGGGGGATCAGCGAGTGCACTGGAGGTTCGCCCGAAAGGATGGCTCTTGGGGCGGTTTGAGACCCCTTTTCCAGTTCCTGATCAGACCTTCCGGATCAGACCCGGACGCCGAACTGGAACGGCATGTTGTCCATCGACTCGTAGCGCACACCGGCACCGGGCTTGGGCGCGTGCAGCACCTGGCCGTTGCCCGCGTAGAGACCTATGTGGTGCAGGTCGCCGTAGAAGAGCACCAGGTCGCCCGGCTTGAGCTCACCGCGGCCGATGCGGCTGCCGGCGTTCGCCTGGTCCTGGGAGATGCGCGGCAGCTGCACCCCGGCCTGCTGGTAGGCCCAGCCGGTGAGTCCGGAGCAGTCGAAGGAGGACGGACCGGTCGCGCCCCAGACGTACGGGAGGCCGATCTTCGTCTTGGCGGCGGCGAGCGCGGCGGCGGCACGCCCCGACTCCGGCACCTCGTTGCCCAGGTCGACCCGGCTGCTGGAGCGGTTGGCGCGCTCCGCGTCCTGGGCCGCCATCTGGGCGCGCTCCTTGGCGGTCAGGGTGTTGAGGAGGTTCCGGGCCTTGGACAGCTTGCCCTGGATCTCGTCCTTCTTCTTGCCGAGCGCCTTACGGGTGTCCGCCAGGTCCTGCAGCTTGGTGGACGCCTCCTCGCGCTGCTGCTTGAGGGTGCGCTGCTTGTCGGCGATCTTCCGCAGGGACTCGGCCTGCTTGCCGCTCAGCTGGCTGAGGGTGGACGCCTTCTCGAGGTAGGTGTCCGGGTCGGAGGAGAGGAGCAGCTGCACCGAGGGGTCGATGCCGCCGGAGCGGTACTGGGCGGTGGCCATCGAACCCAGGCCGTTGCGCAGCTTGTTCAGGTCCTCCTGGCCGCGCGCCACCTTGTCCTGCAGATCGCCGACCTGCTTCTCCAGCTTCTGCTGCTTTTCCTTGGCCCCGTTGTACTTCTCGGTCGCCTGCTCCGCCTCTTCGTAGAGCTTGTCGACCTGCTCCTTGACGTCCTTCTTGTCCTGCTTCGGAGCGGCCTGGGCGGCCTGGGAAGTGAGAGCGACGGCGGCGGCCGCGGTCGCGGTAAGGACGGTTACCCGAGTGCGGCTCGGCTGCTTGGGTCGACGGTGGGACGCCACGAAGGCGAGCTCCTTCTTCCTCCAGCCGCCTACCGGGAGTTGGTGGGGTTGTGAAGCCCCGGCTCCGCGACAGGGCGCGGACTCGGCGGTACCTCCGCTGTCACCCCGGATGAGTGATCAACCGCGCGAAGGTTCGAGCCGACCTTAGTGACCCCGCCGTGATCCGTTCAAATCCCAACGGCAAAAAAGTCGCTCCGGAAGGGCATCTTTTACGAATGTCACACGGGCAGTGATGGTCGATTGACGCTCCGCTGACATCAGAAGTGGTGCGAGGTCGACCTCTGAAGAGAGTTCGGGCCCGGAGTCACAGACACCCAGAAACACAGGAACCGGGGAGACGGGAATAACGGAGATACGGGATACGACGCCTCAGGTACGGGCAAGTCGCTTCAGCAGCAGCGCGGATGCCACGGGGCGCGCTCCGGCGCGCGCCACTCCGTCGGCCACCTCGCGGTCAGTGGACACCACCACCACCGGCCGGCCGGGCGGCTCCGCCCGCACGATCTGGCGGATCAACTCATCCGCCGTCACCCCGGGCTTGCTGAACAGCACCCGCACCCCGCGCGGCGGCGCGAGCAGCACCGGCGCGGCCAGTTCGGCCCCGTCGAAGACACAGGTCATCTCCGCGCCCGTCTGGGCCGCGAGCACCGCGAGACCGCCCAGCAGCCGCAGCCGCTGCTTCTCCAACGGCATCGTGGGATAGCCGGTCTTGGTGACGTTGTAGCCGTCCACCACCAGATGCGCCTGCGGCAGCGCGAGCAGCTGGTCCAGCAGGGCCGGGTCCATCTCCGACAGCGCCCTGGTCGCTATGTCCTTCGGCGTCATCTTCCCCGGCTCCACTGCGTCCACCGTGTCCGCCGGGCGCATCGAGGCGGGCGGCAGGGCCAGTTCACGCCGCAGCCCCTGCGCCGCGTCCAGCACCGTGTCCAGCAGCAGCCGCAGCCGCATGTCCTCCACGCTGCGCCCCTCGCGCACCGCCCGACGGCTGGCCTCCAGCGCCGACTCCGCCTCCGCGAGCCGGCCCCGCAGCCGCCGCGCCTCGCTGTCCGCGGTGGCCTGACGGGCCGCCGCCTCCGCCCGTACGGCCTCCAGCTCCGCCTCGGCCTTGCGCAGCGCGGCCGCGCCCCGCCGCACATCGCTCTGCGCGCTGCGCAGCTTGCGCTGCAGCCCGTCGTTCTCCTTGCGGGCGGCCTCCAACTCGGTGCGCGTCCGGTCCGTCTCATGCCGGGTGGCCGCCTTGGCCTCGGCGAGTTCGTCGCGCAGCCGCTGCAGCTCGCGCGCCGCCTCCTCGCCGGCCCGCTCGGCGGAGGCCCGCTGGGCTTCCTCGCCCGCCGCCTCGACCAGCTTGACCCAGCCCACCGGCCGCAGCACATACGCCACCGCCGCCACATCCACCGGATCGGCCGCGGCGGGCGGCGAGCCGCCCTCGATGGCCTCGGCCAGCTCCCGCTGGGTCTCCCGCAGCCGTCCCGCGATCCGCTGCCGGAAGACGGGGTCGCTCTCCACCGCGGCGGCCATCGCGTTGCCCGCGAACTTGGCGCGGCGGGTCGGGGTGAAACGGGCGTACTGCCGCAGCTGGGTGGGCAGCTCGGTGACCGTCAGCCCGCCGAAGGCGTCCGCGACCAGCGCCACCACCCGCCGCCGCACCCCTTCCGGCAGCGGGCGGTCCAGCGCCTCGGTGACGCCCTCGGCGTCACCGGCCGCCCCGGGGTCGCCGGTCCGCTCCACCACCTGTCATCGCTCCGTTCTCAGGCGCTCAGGCCGGTACTCGGACGGTCCACGAGTTCTACCTGGTCGACCGCGTTGCACCAGCGACAGCGCACTGACTCAATGGTCTCACTGAGCACCTCGCGTTCCTCGACACTGGGTTCCCCGGCCAAGTCGAGATGCACATACTCCACGGCTCTGGTCGAGCGGGTCACATCGAACCGGGTGAGGTTGCCGCACAGTGTGCAACGCCAGCGGGTCCGGTCGGTCGGCAGGGGCACGGCCATGATTGCGGGTCCTCGCTTCTCGGCTCGTCGGCGGCGTCCTGTAACCCTACGGCCTGAGCCTTGCCCCGCGCCGGGCCCGTCCCGCCCGCGCCCCGACGGGAGCGCGGCGAGGCACTCTGTGGAGGTTGCGCCCGGTACGGAATGATCTGACCATGATCGAGACGTCGTCGGGGCGCGGCCGCCCCTGGATGGCGGGGCCCGGCCGCCCGTGGGTGACATACGGCCTGATCGTGAGCTGCTGCCTGCTCTTCGTCATCGGACCGGCCTCGGGGCTCAACCCCGGCTATGGCACGGGCGGGCGGCTGGTGGAGGCCCAGTCCACGTACTTCGAGCGCTGGGGAGTGGTGCCCAGCGCCCTGTGGAGCGGCGCCCCCGACCAGCCGCTCGCCCCGCTGACCGCGCTGTTCGTGCACGGAAACTGGCTGCATCTGCTCGGCAACATGCTGTTTCTCTACGTCTTCGGGGCGATGACCGAGGAGCGGATGGGACGAGTCCAGTTCGCCGTCTTCTACCTCGTCACCGGCTATCTGGCGCTGCTCGGCTACGCCGCCGCGCACGCCGACTCCGCCCAGACCCTGGTGGGCGCCTCCGGGTCCATTTCCGGGGTGCTCGGCGCCTTCTTGTGGCTGTTTCCCCGGGCCAGGGTGACCAGTCTCTTTCCGTTTCTGTTCTTTCTGCCGCTGCGCTTTCCGGCCTGGGCGGTGCTGATCTTCTGGGTGGCCCTCCAGTGGCTGGCCGCCCGGCAGGCCGACGACCGCCCCGGTGTCGCCTATCTCGCCCATCTCGTGGGCTTCACGCTCGGCTTTCTCTACGCGTGGGGGCGGTTCGGGAGGACGACTAGAGTGGGCGGCGCAGCCAGGGCCAGTGAGGGAGAAAGCCAGCCGTGATCACTTCGATCGTGCTCATCAAGACCAGCGTGGACCGGATTCCGGAGACCGCCGAGAAGATCGCCGCGCTGGAGAACGTGAGCGAGGTCTACTCGGTCACCGGCGCGCACGATCTGATCGCGATGGTGCGGGTGGCCCGGCACGACGACCTCGCGGACATCATCACGGGGCAGATCAGCAAGCTGCCGGGGGTGGCCTCGACCGAGACGCACATCGCCTTCCGGACGTACTCGCAGCACGACCTCGAGGCGGCGTTCGCGATCGGTCTGGACGGCTAGCGCCACACCCCCGGCCCCGCGGCCCCGGCACCCCCCGGGGCCCAGGGCTCCCTCAGCCCTCCGACCCCCGGAGCCCAGCGGCTCGCTCCCTCAGCCCCCGGCGTCCCCGGGGCACAGGGGCTCAGCCGCGGTCCGGGACGCAGCGGCCGTCCTCGGTGCGGTAGCTCCACCGGGCCCCCTCACGCACCAGCTCCTTCACGGCGCCGACGAACCGCTCGACATGCTCGTCCGGGGTGCCCGCCCCGAAGCTGACCCGGATCGCGTTCAGCGAGCGCTCCCCCGGCGCGGCCTCCGGCGCACCGCATTCGCCCGGCTCGTCGGGCTCGCTGTCCAGCAGGGTGCGGACCAGCGGATGCGCGCAGAAGAGCCCGTCGCGTACGCCGATGCCGTACTCCGCGGAGAGCGCCGCCGCGAAGTGGGAGCTGTTCCAGCCCTCCACCACGAACGACAGCACTGCGACCCGGGGGGCGTCGTCGCCGAACAGCGAGAGCACCCGCACCTCGGGCACCTCGGCCAGCCCCGTCCGCACCTTCTCGATCAGCTCCCGCTCACGGGCGACCAGGCCCTCGAAACCGGCCTCGGACAGCGCCCTGCACGCCGACGCGATCGCGTAGACGCCGATGACGTTCGGCGAGCCCGCCTCGTGCCGGGCGGCGGTGGTGTGCCACTCGACGTCGAGACCGCCGTCGTCCCTGCGCGTCACCTTACGGCTGGCGCCACCACCCGCCAGATACGGCCGGGCCTCCCGCAGCCAGTCCGCCCGACCGGCCAGCACACCGGCGCCGAAGGGCGCGTACAGCTTGTGCCCGGAGAAGGCCACCCAGTCGACGTCGGCCTCCGCGATGTCCACCGGGTGGTGCGGGGCCAGCTGCGCGGCGTCCAGGACGATACGGGCGCCGTGTGCGTGCGCGGCCGCGGCCAGCTCCCGCACCGGCCACAGCTCACCGGTCACATTGGACGCGCCGGTCACACAGACCAGCGCCGGGCCCTCGGCGCGCCCGGCGAGCGCCTTCTCCAGCGTCTCCACTGCCTGCCGCGGGGAGCGCGGGGCGCTGAGGTAGCGGACGGTGACGTCCTTCCGCTGCTCCCAGGGCAGCAGCGAGGCGTGGTGCTCGGTCTCGAAGACGAAGACCTCGGTGCCCCGCGGCGCCACGGCGGCCAGGAGGTTGAGCGAATCGGTGGTGGAGCGGGTGAAGACGACCTGGTCGTCCTCGCGGCAGCCGAGGAAGGCGGCGACGTCCTTACGGCTGTTCTCGAAGAGGTCGGTGGACAGCTGCGAGAGGTAGCCCGCCCCGCGGTGCACGCTGCCGTAGTACGGGGCGTACGCGGCGATGTCGTCCCAGACCCGCCGCAGCGCGGGGGCGCTGGCGGCGTAGTCGAGCGCCGCGTAGGTCACCTCGCCCCCGGTGACCAGGGGCACCAGGACATCGCTGCCCAGCACGGGCAGCGGCCCACGGGCGGCGACGGAGGAATCGGCGGAGGCGGCGGAATCGGCAGAGACGGAGGCGGCGGCAGAAGGGCGCGCGGACATGGCGAAGTCTCCCGGGAGGATCAAAGGCGTGAGAATGCGTGACGCGCACAAAGACGGCGGTGAGCCGACCGTCAGGGCGCGGAAAGTCGCTCGACGCACGGCCATACCGCGCGGAGCACAAGAGGGGAAACGGGCCGCTCGGCCCTAGCGCATTCGCTGCATCACGGAAGAACTCCCTCGACCACCAGGACCCCTAGTGCGAGGGGTCCGCGCTTGCCGCCGGCCTCGCTGCCAGGCGGCCTGGTCATCACCCGGGGCACCCCGCCACGGACGGAGGGTTGCCGGACAGCGGGCCGGGGCCGTAGTCGCTGTCACTCGTGACCTGGTCAGGAGTATGCCATGCCGGACGGCGGCGCCCATGCCCTGTCCGCATCCCGGACAGGGCACGGACAGAACATGGGCGCCGTAAGGGCAACGCCTATGCGTGAGTGGCCCGTACCCACCGCTCCAGGACGTCGCGCGCCGCGCCCGAGTCGATCGACTCGGCGGCCCGCGCGACACCCGCCGCGATCCGCTCCGCCAGGGGCTTGTCCCCCGGCTCCGGCTCGAGCGCCACCAGCGCCGCCGCCGAGTTCAGCAGTACCGCGTCCCGGACCGGGCCCTGCTCGCCCGCCAGCAGCCGCCGCGCCACATCGGCGTTGTACGAGGCGTCCGCGCCGCGCAGGGCCTCCACGGGGGCCCGCTCGATGCCCACGTCGCGGGGGTCGAGGGTCTCCTGGCGCACGGCGCCGCCCCGGACCTCCCACACCTGGGAGGTCGTGGTCACGGTGAGCTCGTCCAGCCCGTCGTCGCCGCGGACGACCAGCGCGGAGGAGCCCCGCTCGGCCAGCACCCCGGCGATGATGGGCGCCATCCGGGCGTCGGCGACGCCGGTCGCCTGGCACTTCACCCGCGCCGGGTTGGTCAGCGGGCCGAGCAGGTTGAACGGAGTGGCGACGCCCAGCTCGCGGCGGGCCGAGGCGACATGCCGCAGCGACGGGTGGAACTTCACCGCGAAGCAGAAGGTGATCCCCGCCTCCTCCGCGACCTCCACCACCCGCTCCGGGGTGATGTCCAGGTTGACGCCGAGCTTCTCCAGCACGTCGGAGGCGCCGCTGGCGGAGGACGAGGCGCGGTTGCCGTGCTTGACGACCCGCGCGCCGGTACCGGCGACGACCAGCGCGGACATGGTGGAGATATTGACGGTCTTGGCGCGGTCGCCGCCGGTGCCGACGATGTCCACCGTCTCCCCGGGCACCTCGATCACCTTGGCGTGCTCGTACATGGCCCGCACCAGACCGGCCACTTCGGAGACCGTCTCGCCCTTGGAGCGCAGCGCGATCGCGAAACCGGCGATCTGGGCGTCGGTGGCCTCGCCCCGCATGATCCGGTCCATGGCCCAGGCGGTGTCGTCGGCATCGAGGTCCCGGCCGGCGATCAGCGAGGTCAGTACGTCCGGCCAGGTGCGGGCCGTCGCGGTGCTGTCGCCTCCGGCGGGGGTCACAACGTCCATGGTCCGCTCCTGGATCCGTGGGGGTGGGCAGGGAAGGGGCCGCGCACGTCAGCGGCCCGCCGCCAGCCTATCGGCAGCACGACCAGGGCCCCGGCCGGACCGTGTGGTCCGGGCCGGGGCCCTGGTCTGTGGCGTCAGCTGACGTGCGAGAGCGGTACGGCGGAGATCAGTGGTGGCCGTGGCCGCTGGTGATCTCGTGGTACTCCTCGCGGGTCGGCTTCGGAATGACGTTGTCCTCGCCGTAGTAGCCCTTGGAGAGCTTCGAACGGATCCGCTGCGCGGGCGTCACCTTCCGCTTGACCCCGTTCTCGTCGGTCTCGGGGCCGATCTCGTAGGGCTCGGGCTGCTCGTGCTGGGTCAGCATGTGCAGCTGCTCCTGCGCGAGCGGCTCGTGGACCTCGACGAACTCACCGTGCGGCAGCCGCTTGATGATGCCGGTCTCACGGCCGTGCAGCACCTTGTCGCGGTCGCGCCGCTGGAGGCCGAGGCAGATCCGCTTGGTGGCGATGAACGCCAGGACCGGGCCGACGAAGAAGCCGATCCGCACGAACCACGTGATCGAGTTGATCGACAGGTGGAAGTGGGTGGCCCACAGGTCGTTACCGCCACCGATCAGCATCACGAAGTACGCGGTCAGCCAGGCGACACCGAAGGCCGTACGGGTCGGGGCGTTGCGCGGGCGGTCCAGGATGTGGTGCTCACGCTTGTCGCCGGTGATCCAGGACTCGATGAACGGGTAGAGCCCGATCGCGAAGAGGACCAGCGGGAAGAGCACGATCGGGATGAACACGCCCAGGACGAGCGTGTGGCCCCAGGCGGTGATCTCCCAGCCGGGCATCACGCGGACCAGACCCTCGGCGAAGCCCATGTACCAGTCGGGCTGGGCGCCGGTGGACACCTGGTCGGGCCGGTAGGGACCGATGGTCCACACCGGGTTGATGGTCGCGACCGCGGAGAGGACCGCGATCACACCGAAGACCAGGAAGAAGAAGCCGCCCGCCTTGGCCATGTAGACCGGCAGCAGGGGCATGCCCACGACGTTCTTCTCGGTCTTTCCGGCCCCGGGGTACTGCGTGTGCTTGTGGTAGAAGACCAGGATCAGGTGCGCCACCAGCAGGCCGAGCATGATGCCCGGCAGCAGCAGGACGTGGACCGGATAGAGCCTCGGGATGAGGTCCATCCCGGGGAACTCGCCGCCGAAGACGAACATCGAGATGTAGGTGCCGACCACCGGGATCGACAGGAACACGCCCTCGATGAACCGCAGACCGGTGCCGGAGAGCAGGTCGTCGGGGAGCGAGTAGCCGGTGAAGCCGGTCAGCATGCCGAGGAAGAACAGCAGGAAGCCGAACAGCCAGTTGATCTCACGCGGCTTGCGGAACGCACCGGTGAAGAACACGCGCATCATGTGCGTGAACATGCCGCACAGGAAGACCAGCGCGGCCCAGTGGTGGATCTGCCGGATCAGCAGACCGCCCCGCACCTCGAAGCTGATGTCGAGCGTCGAGGCGAACGCCTCGGACATCTTGACGCCCTGCATCGGGACGTACGGCCCGTGGTACGTGACCTCTTCCATGCTGGGGTGGAAGAACAGCGTCAGATACACACCCGTGAGGATGATGATGATGAAGCTGTAGAGGCAGACCTCGCCCAGCATGAAGGACCAGTGGTCCGGGAAGATCTTGCGCATATTGGCCTTGGCCAGGCTGTAGACGCCCAGCCGGCCATCGGCCCAGTCGGCGACGCGCTCGCCCGCGGGCGCTTTGCCGCGGCGCTGCGCACCGCTGTCGCTTGTAGTACTCATCCGCGCTCCCAGTAAGCAGGACCGACGGGCTCCGGGAAGTCGCCCATGGCTTCGAGGTACCCCTGGTCGTTGGCCCTGATCCGCAGCTGCGGCAGCGCGTGACCGGCCGGACCGAAGATCACTCGGCCACCGTCGGAGAGGTCGAAGGTCGACTGGTGGCAGGGGCACAGGACGTGGTGCGTCTGCTGCTCATAGAGGTTGATCGGGCAGCCGACGTGGGTGCAGATCTTGGAGAACGCGACGATGCCCTCGTGCGACCAGTCCAGCTCGCGCTTGTCCTTGATGTTCTCCGGCTGCAGCCGGACCAGCATCAGGGCCGCCTTGGCGATCTCCGTCTGGAAGTCGTGCTGCTCCTCGCTCATGCCCTCGGGCATGGCGAAGGTGAGCGAACCGACGGAGATGTCCTCGGGACGCAGCGGCTGCATGGTGTTGTAGTTCATCAGCCGCTTGCCCTTGGCCCACTTGGTGTGCCGCAGCTTGGTGCCCGGCAGCGGACCGAGGTCCCGCAGCAGCACGACGCCGGAGAGCGGCACCAGCGCGAGCGCGCCGAAGAGGGTGTTGCGGGCCAGCTTGCGCCGCCCGAAGCCGGACTCCTTGGCACCGGCCCGGAAGTCGTCGAGGACCTTCGACTTCACCTCGGGGCTGGCCTCGATGGGGTGCCGCTCGTCGGCGATCTCCTCATCGGACATCAGGGTGCGGGCCCAGTGGACCGCGCCCGCGCCGATGCTGAAGAGCGCGATGCCGAGCGTCACACCGAGCGCGAAGTTGAGCGCGCTGATGTGCCCGATCGGGAAGACGTAGATGTACTTGTCGACCGGGAGCGCCACATACGCGGCGATGAACGCGATCGTGGCCACCATCGAGACCGTGAAGAGCAGGGCGACGGTGCGCTCGGAGCGCCGCGCGGCCCGCTCGTCGATGTCCTGCACACGGTGCTCGTGCGGGGGCAGCCCCGGGTCGGCGAACGGGTCCTCGGCCAGCCTTACGGCGCTCTCGGCCCCTCGCTCTTCCGGCAGCTTGTCTTCTGCTTCTGAAATCTCGTGGCTACTCATGACTTCTTGGCCTTTGCGGTCCGGGCGGCGACCCAGATGGTGAGGACGATCATCGCGCCCATACCGAAGACCCAGCCGAACAGACCCTCGCTCACCGGGCCGAGCCCGCCGAGCTCGAGGCCACCGGGGGTCTTGCTCTTGTCGCTGTTGACCGTGTCGAGGTACGCGATGATGTCCTGCTTGTTCTTCTCCGGCATCACGGTGTCGGGGAAGGAGGGCATGTTCTGCGGGCCGGTCTGCATGGCCTCGTAGAGATGCTTGGCGCTGACCCCGTCGAGAGCCGGCGCGAACTTGCCGTTGGTGAGGGCACCACCCTTGCCGGCGAAGTTGTGGCACTGCGCGCAGTTCGTACGGAAGAGCTCCCCGCCCTTCGCCACGTCCGCGCCGTCCGGGCTGTACTGGCTCTTGGTGGGCGTCACCGGACCCGCGCCGAGCGAGGAGATGTAGGCGGCGAGCTGCTCGATATCGGCGTCCGAATAGATCTTCTTCTTCTTCGGCACCTGGGCGCCCGGCTGCTGCGCGGGCATACGGCCGGTGCCGACCTGGAAGTCCACGGCGGCGGAGCCGACGCCGACCAGGCTCGGGCCGTCAGAGGTCCCCTGACCGCCCGTGCCATGGCAGCTGGCGCAGCCGACGGCATAGAGCTTCTTGCCCTCCTCGATGGCGAGGGACTGGGCGGAGCTGTCGTCGGCCTTCGCCTCGCTCGGCGAAAACGCGGCGTACAGCCCCCCAGTGACCGCCAGCGCGAAGAGTAGGACGACGAGCGCAGCCAGCGGATGGCGCCGTCGTGCGGAGAGCTTTTTCACGGATTACCCCGGTGTCAGGATCTTCTGCGTCGATGCTGTTAAGGACGTGGTTCCGGTGCGGTGACCGGCTTACTTGATCATGTAGATCGTGGCGAAGAGGCCGATCCAGACGACATCGACGAAGTGCCAGTAGTAGGACACGACGATGGCCGCCGTCGCCTGCTGGTGGGTGAACCTCTTGGCCGCGTACGTCCTGCCCAGGACAAACAGGAAGGCGATCAGGCCGCCCGTCACATGCATGCCGTGGAAGCCGGTGGTCAGGTAGAACACCGAGCCGTACGGGTCGGAGGAGAGCGAGAGCCCATCCTTCTTGACCAGCTCGGTGTATTCGAAGATCTGACCGCCGATGAAGATCGCGCCCATGATGAAGGTGATCACGAACCAGGTGCGCAGCTTCTTCACGTCGCCGCGCTCGGCGGCGAAGACGCCGAGCTGGCAGGTGAGGGAGGAGAGCACCAGGATCGTGGTGTTCGTCGCGGAGAACGGGAAGTTCAGCGCGGACGCCATTTCCTTCCAGTGCTCGGCTCCGGTCACCGATCGCAGGGTGAAGTACATCGCGAAGAGGGCCGCGAAGAACATCAGCTCGGAACTCAGCCAGATGATGGTTCCGACGCTGGTGAGGTTCGGCCGGTTGACCGACGGGTGCGCGTGCCCGGTTTCTACTGCTGTTGCTGTCGCCACGACCGACATTATGTCGGTCGCTTATCCAGCGCTCACTCCCGGGGGTCCCGTTCGGAGTGTCAAGGACCGTGGCGGGGGCATCGACCCTGCTCGTCGGGGTTGTTCGGGACAGTCCCCCGAAGGAGGGAGAGATCCGTACACCCCCTCCTCCGGACGGCTGTACGGGAGTAGCATCCGCCACAGGAGCCCGGCAGATCACTTACTTCGCCCGGAGGTCATGATGCGGCCGATCGCAACGGTGCTGGTCTACAGCGATGACGCGAGCACCCGCGAACAGGTGCGCCTCGCGGCCGGGCGGCGGCCCGCCGCCGATGTGCCACCGGTGGAATTTCTGGAGTGCGCCACCCTCCCGGCCGTTCTCTCGGCACTGGAGGAGGGCGGCATCGACGCCTGTGTGCTGGACGGTGAGACGGCGCCCGCGGGCGGGATGGGCGTCTGCCGGCAGATCAAGGACGAGATCTTCCAGTGCCCGCCGGTGCTGCTGCTCATCGGCCGCCCGCAGGACGCCTGGCTGGCCACCTGGAGCCGCGCGGAGGCCGCGGTCACGCATCCGGTGGACCCGGTGGCCCTGGCGGACGCGCTGGCCGGGCTGCTCCGCCAGCGGCTCTCCGTGGGCGCCTGAGCTCACCGTCCGCACTCCTGTTCAGACCTGGGGACGGAGCCGGGCGGAGTCGGCGGGCGTGGCGTCGGACTGGCCGCCGGAGACGGCGCTGCCCTTGCGCCAGTCCGCCCAGGCCATGTTCCAGTCGCCGTAGCCGTTGCCGAACGCCGCCATGTCGTCTCCGTTGCTGTTCACGACCTGGACGATGTCACCCAGCCGCACGGTGTTGAAGAACCACTCGGCGTTCGCCGTGCTCATGCCCGTACAGCCATGGCTGACGTTGGCGTAGCCCTGCGAACCGGTGGACCAGGGCGCGGCGTGGACATATTCGCCGCTCTTGGTCACCCGGGCGGCCCAGTAGACCATCAGGTCGTAGGAGCCGGCGCCGAGCCCGATGCTGGCACCCGTCATCCGTACGGCGGATTCCTTGGCCAGCACCACCTTGATGCCGTTCCGGGTGTCGAATCCGGGCATACCGGTGGTGATCGGGATGGTCCGGATGGGCACGCCGTTCCGCTTCACCGTCATCTGGTGGGTGCCGGAGTCGGTGAGGGCCTCCAGGCGGTCGCCGGTGGTCAGCCGCAGCGACTTGGTATCGCCGCCGTAGAGCCCGCCGCCGATCCTGATGCCCTTGAGGTTGGAGTGGGCCGTGATGGTGGCGTGGGCGGGCCAGTACTCCTGCGGGCGGTAGTGCAGGTTACGGCTGTCCACCCAGTGCCAGACGCCCTCCACCGCGGGCCGCGAGTCCACCTTCAGGGCGCGCTCGATCACGGCGCGGGCCGAGGGGTCCTTGACGGGCCGGCTCAGCTTGGCCGTGATGGGCTGCCCCACTCCGTACTCCCCCGCCTTGGGGCCGAAGGTGACCTTCAGCAGCCGGCGGGCGGAGCTGGTGGTGAAGTCGACGGTACGGCGGCCAGGAGCGCCGTTGGAGTCCTCCGTGGACACCTTCAGCGTGTAGTGGGCGCCCGCGGCCAGCGGCACGGTACTGCGCCAGTGCCTACCGTCCTCGGCCAGTTCGCCCCGGACGTAGCGGCCCGCGGCGTCGGTGGCCGTGACATCCGTGATCCGGCTGTCGTCGCCCTTGGCGGTCACTTCGAGCGGCTTGTCCGGATCGGCCTTGCGGCCGTCGCCGTCACCGCTGAACGAGATCTGGTCGGCGGCGTCGTACGGCTTGGCGGACAGGGGGTCGGGAGATCCCGCGCATCCGCTCACACCCGCTATCAGCGGCGCCACCAGCAGGGCGCAGGTCAGCACCGCCCGGCTTCGGAGTGATCGAGGTGTGTGGCTCATGGACTCAACGTAAGAACGGCGTCCGTGGACGGCGCGCGGAGTGAGGCAGCGGGGTGAACCGGCGGGCCCACCGGGGCCGCGGCCCGGCGCCCGGCCGGTGAGACGAGCGGGGGGCCGCCCCCCCGGGGGGGGGGGGGGGCCCGCCCGGGGAAACGCGCGCCGCGGCCCCCCGGGCCGGGTGTGGGTGGGGGGGGACCCGCGGGGGTAGAAGAACACA